>JAZSIM010000063.1:0-14042 GCA_045533835.1 Acutalibacteraceae bacterium | reverse complement strand
TGGAGGCGTCACCCAGATTTGAACTGGGGAATAAAGGTTTTGCAGACCTCTGCCTTACCACTTGGCTATGACGCCGCATAAAAAAATGGAGCGGATGACGAGGCTCGAACTCGCTACCTCCACCTTGGCAAGGTGGCGCTCTACCAGATGAGCTACATCCGCAAAAAGTGGTGCCTTCGGTCGGAATCGAACCAACGACACGCGGATTTTCAGTCCGCTGCTCTACCAACTGAGCTACAAAGGCAAACCGTAAGGTGGCGACCCAGAACGGGCTCGAACCGTCGACCTCTAGCGTGACAGGCTAGCGCTCTAACCAACTGAGCTACTGGGCCAAAGTGGTGGGAACAACAGGGCTCGAACCTGTGACCCCCTGCTTGTAAGGCAGGTGCTCTCCCAGCTGAGCTATACTCCCACTTTGTTGCAACCGCTGTTGCGGTTGACTTGCTTTCCTTACGGCTCCATTAATATACTACAACTGATTATAAAAGTCAATACCTTTTTTTAACTTTTTTCAATTTTTTTCAAAAAAGTTTTTGACCCCTGAATCCGTCATATATTCTTTGCTAATTCCTTAATATCTTCCGAAGTAAACTTATAAACCTCGGGGCAGAAATGGCACTTTACTTCCGTTACTTCATCATTTGCCATATCGAGCAACTCTTCCCTGCCAACGCTTATAAGAGCCTGCTCGACACGCTCTCTTGAGCAGTTGCATTTATATTCACATTCTGCCGTATCAAGAACTTCAACATTGAATTCGGGAAGAACCTTTTTGCAGATTTCCTCGGGGGTAAGCCCCTCTGCAAGCATAGTTGTAACGGAAGGCAGTCCTTGAAGTCCTCTTTCAACCTTATCTATAATTGTATCATCAGCTGTGGGCAGAAGCTGAATAAGAAAGCCGCCGGAAACTGCTACTGTAAGGTCGGGATTCACAAGCACACCGAGAGCACAGACTGAAGGCACCTGCTCGCTTATTGCGTAATAGGATGTAAGGTCCTCTGCAATTTCACCGGACACAAGAGGAATCTGTCCCACAAAGGGCTCCTTCATACCGATGTCCTTGATAACCGTAAGGAAGCCGTCCGTACCAACAGCACCGCCAACGTCAAGCTTGCCCTTTTCGTTAAGGGGAAGATTAACATCGGGATTCATTACATAACCTCTTACATTACCGTCGGAATCTGCAACGGCAATAACTGAGCCTGCAGGACCGCCGCCATTAAAACGAAGTGTTACGGAGCTGTCCTGACCCTTAAGAAGAATACCCATAAAGGATGCGCCCGTAAGGGCTCTGCCGAGAGCCGCAGTACATACCTTTGAAGTATTGTGAATCTGTCTTGAGGTTTCGCTGATATCGGTTGTATCGGCAGCAAGCACGAATACACAGCCGTCATCGGTAATACATCTTACAACGTGTGACATATTTATATACCTTTATTTCTTCTGAGCTAAGAAATATAACCTTTCTTCATTTTCTTTGGGGGCAAGCTTTGTCATATCCCCGTAAACACCGAGCACCTTAAAGCCGTTATTTTCGAGAGCTTTCTTAAGAAAATCAACGGAATATGCCCTTTCTGTGATAAAATCCGTCTGCCGTGAATAAGTACCGTTTTCATTTTTTGAAAAAATGTCAATATACATTTCCACAACGTTTTCTTCGTCACATTCGGAATTCTGCCAGCAAAGAAACGTATCCTCGCTGTCCTCATAAACGAAGGTTTTATCGGAAAGGACGTGCTTGTGCTTGTAAACGGAATTTACGTCAAAAACAAAAAGCCCTCCGGGACGGATAAACATACCGATACTGTAAAAGGCATCATCTACATCCTCTTCATATATAAGGTGATTTATTGAATCAAGCGAGCATACTGCGGCATCAACTGTGCCGAACAAATCAAGCTCACACATATCCTGACAGAGAAGAAGCACCTTATCGCCGTAAACGGAAAGCTTTTCTCTTGCAATATTCAGCATTTCACAGGAAATGTCGTTTGCCACAACCTCGAAGCCCTTTTTCAGGAACTGCTCCGACAGACTTCCCGTACCGCAGGCAACGTCAAGAATCGCACCTTCGGTAATACCGTTATCCTTTAGCAGAGAGAGAATATATTCTGCTCTGTCCTCGTAATTTACTTCACCCGTAAAAACATCGTAAACCGATGCAAAGCCGTTTTCGTATGCCATATTATTTCTTGTTGAATACTATATCATATCCGCCGCAGCCGTAAGCAAGGGAACGGTTTACACGGCTGATTGTAGCGGTTGAGGCACCGGTTTTTTCAACGATGCTGTTATAAACGGTCTTTTCGCTGAGAAGCTTTGCAACAGCAGCTCTCTGTGCCATAGCCTTCATTTCGGGTACGGTACAAAGATCCTCGAAAAATGCATAGCACTCCTCAAGTGTTTCGAGCTTCAGAATACATTCAAATAAAAAATCGGTATTTTCATCCTTGATTCTGCTGTTCATAGCATATCCCTGCCTTTTCGGTAATGAAAACATTTTAACACATTAAAGAGGAAAAGTAAAGAGCTCAAAGGCTTTTTCAAAAAAGAAAAAAAAGACAAATCCGCGACTGAAAAAATTCACATCGCAAATCTGTCCTTGAAATTAAATTGAGAAAATTACAGCTCAATCACAGAACCCCGTCCGCTGATTGGTTTGGAATTTCAACAAAACTATAGCAACCGGGATAATCAATTACCTCGAAAAAATCGTTTTTGTCTGCTTCGTAAACGAAAGGATTATGCCATCTGTGAAAAAAATGAGAAAATTTATCATCATACCATTTTATACCGTTTTCCATACACCAATTTTTTATAATAGGCAAACACACGGAGTTTCTGTAGTTATACCAATCACTAACCATATCAATTTCTTTGCCGTCTTTTACATAATATCTGCCGTCAATGAAAATGCGGAAGGCAACATCGAAAGCGATTGCTTCATTCTCATTCCAATTGACATTATTGGGCTCCTGCATTTTTGCCGAACGTATAACTTCATCCTTTTCAATATTCAGAGATTTTAAATAGTTTTCCATTAATTCAATGATATTAATTCTGACTATGGGAAGAAGATATTTTATTTTATGGTGCTTTCCGTTTTTCTCTGCAAGCTTTACATCACGGTAAAATTTTTGATTATTAATGCAAAAATATCTACAACTCTGCTCAAACGGATAGCATAGACATTCATCAATAAAATATTTAATCATGATTTTCATAATAATATCCCTTTTATGTTATTTTATCGCCAAACCAAATATGAAATGCATGTTTAGGGTCATGATAATGCCCATATCCTGGAATAATAAGACAGGGGACTGCGAGGACAGAGAACCGTCCCCTGATTGGTTTTTCTAACCGTCCCCTGAGGGATGTTAGTTGAATGTTATCAGTTCACCATTTACTTCTAAGCAATATCTTGCAGAAAAATCAGCAAGATGTGCATAATAAGTAACATAACTTTTTTCAAGATGAGTATTACTTTTTTCTGTAGAATAAAATACTGTATTATAATCATCTGAAATTTTTAATTTTCCGCCATTGACATTAAGAACCGTAATGAAATAATCATTTGAATTTTTATATTGATAAACATTTACAGAAATTCCATCAGAAAGCTTCTGGGTTACTCTTACCATATTTGAGCCTGTCCCTATTTTCCAACCGTTTTCAGTTTTTGGTATAATTAATAGTGTGTTTGTATCATTTTTACAATCAACAACCAAATCACAATTATTTCCATCAACAACAAGTTCGATATCAGATTTTCCGGGAATAAAATATCTGTAGGCAGATTCCGGTGAGTCGAAAGTTAAAAATAAATTTTCAAAAGGTATAAAGCTTAACAAAAAATATAATGCTATCGCTATGGTTATAAAAAACGTATACAGTTTTCGTTTATTTATCTTTCTTACTTTTTTTATTGCTATAAATGAGCACAGAAAAAATAAACAACTAATAGCTAATCTTATAAATACAAACATATAATTCACCTTATGCTAAAAGACACAGGACAGGGGACGGTTCCTGCTTGATTGGTTTCTTTATACAGTCTTATTAATAGCTCGAATTGTCTTATCAATTTTTTCTTTTCTTTTTCGATTATTAACAACTATTTCATTGGGCAAATCAACATTTACTAATATTTTTGATCTTCTCAAATATGTTAGTTCTAAACAATCTATATTTTGTAAATACAGCTCAGAAAATTTTCCCTTTCTATAAGATGACATTACAGCTCTTATATTTTTTTTATTGTCCCTGTTATCTAAAACGGATATTTTATATCTTTGCACATTCATATCTTTAGGCCAAAAGAGATGAATGTGACTTTTGCCCAAATAATTGCCTGAAAACGAATATTCCTCGTCAAAAGATTGTATGCTTACTGTATCTGTTAAATAATCCTGCTTCATACTATCAATAAATGCTAATATAATGATGCGATAATGAAAAAATAACGCAATAACAAAATACAATGCACAAACAGTAATATTTGCAATTATTGGCAACCGAACAAAAGCAAAAGTTATTGCAACAAGTAGTATAACAATTATATCAATTACTATCTGTAATGCAGTTTCTACCGCATAAGGATGAATCCGAAAGCGAACCATTTCTATATTTACCATGATGGGATACATCTCCTTAAAACAGGACAGGGGACGGTTCTATGTCTTGTATCCTGTATCCTGATTGGTTTTCTACTTAAATATAATTCCTGATGATTACAAGGATTATTATAATTAAGGGGATAACAACAAATCCTACTCTAAGAAAATATGAAAAATTTTCAATATGATTTTTTACTTTCTTGCAATGCATTTCTAATGCATCAATAACAATACATGCAAGAAATAAAACTATTGTAACCGGAATTACAAAAGGCATCGGCAATATTTGAGTAAAGCCTAATATGCCTAAAATAAGCCCTATAATTACTATAGCATACTTAGATATTTTTAAAATCAACAGCTTATTTATCATATATGTCCCCCATTATAGGACAGGGGACTGCGAGGACAGAGAACCGTCCCCTGTCTTTTTTTCTATTATCAATTCATACTCATTATCTTCAACTTCTGTAAAAAAACTGTCATAATGTATGTGGGAACCTTCCGGTAAATCATTATATGCCATATAAAGCATTTGTTTTGCCATAGAAATCAAAGCAGTTTTATTTGCAGATAACACAACCGCATTTTTGGTGATGTTTATTGAATATTCTGAGCCCCTATCCCAGAAAATGTCTATACCATCACCATCATAATTAGGGAGATTTTCAACTATAGTCATACTATACCTCATTTAATTATCGAAAATAAATACATGGACAGAGATTTCAGGACAGGGGACGGTTCTATGTCTTATTCCTTGTTCCACTCAACTATTTACATAAGACATAGAACCGTCCTCTGTCTTTTCCTTTACCAAAAATCTTTAGGAATTCTGAAAAGATATTTTGGCGGAAGTATAGGAGATAAAACTTCTTTCAAGCCTTTTCGCACTTTGATTTTAATAAGCTTGTCTGATACAGGCACATTATTTATATGTGTTAATTCGTAATCGCTTAATCGCCTTTGTGAAAAGACTATATATTTTTTCTGCGTGTAATAAGTGTATGACGCACAATAAAAATACCCGAAATCAGAATACTTTTTAACAACCTTTTTCTTGAATGTCGGTTTATAGCAGATACCTTCGTTGTTTAATTCTACTACTATTCTCCATTTAGGCAATAAAAATAAAAAACTGCAACTAATTAACATATCCATTGAAAAAACTATAAAAGCCGATATAATATCTAAATCATTTAAACAAACAATTATTGTTATACCACTAAGGACAATTATGGATATCCATAAGGATATTCCCATTATTAATAATTCTGAATCTGCAAGAAAGCTAATTAGATTTGATTCACTTTTATGGGTTAATCTCATAATCAATTACCTCCGAAGCATTACAGGGGACTGTGAGGACAGAGAACCGTCCCCTGCCTTACGCCTAAACTGGAAAGTCAAATGTGATTAGTTACCATAATCACAGAACCGTCCTCTGATTGTTCGTTAATCCATTTTTGGTTACTTGATCTTCAAGGAACTTTTTTTGTGAGATTCTTCTTTTCTCATTAATCTCTAATATTAATTTTTCTTCATCATATCCAAAAAGTTCACAAAACATAACAAACTTATCATGCTTATAAAGACCTAAAAGCCTTATATCATTCTTAAGCTTATTCAACGCATGATTTTTATCAAACAAAGGTGTAAAATAAAACTCATAATTAGCATTAAAATATTCTTCTAATTGTTCCAATGAAAATTTTTCATATTCAAAATAAATTCCCATTGCTTCACGAGCCGCGGTTGCTTCTTTTATGTTGTTATATATATTTTCGTTCGCCTGCTCATAAAAATGAATATCAAGTTCACATTGAGGATTGCGAGGAAACTTAAAAACATATCTCCAATCGTAGCATGCATTAAACTGAAAATTATTTCTTTGTGCTTCAGTTAAATATATACAACCGCAAGTACACTGATATGACTTGCCGTAAGAGGGGTCAATATCAAAACCAATAACATAATCATCTTCTATAAACTTATACCAACCACTATTTTTTTGTTTAAATCCCATACTATTGAATTTTTGCTTAATAAAATCTTTGAACTCTTTTTTTTCCATTATAATCACTCCATTAAAACACTAAAAATATAAATCAAACAAAAAAGACACAGAACCGCTCTCTGTCTTTTGTCCCCGTCCCCTGATTGATGAGTCTTTACCCTGATTGACTATTAATTCTTTTAGTCAAATGTGCCGCTACATTGATGACAACCAAGAAAAATATATCTAACAATATAACAGCAGTAACTTCCGGACTTGCAATAAAAACCGCAAAAGCAATAAAAATATCTATCATAAAAACAACATTAACTGCTACAACAAATCTGTAGTTTATAAAACAACATATAATCGGTAATACAATAAGAACAACTACAAATGCAATCATTGCCAATAAAAGCATTTTTTGTTCAAAGGAGCTTTCAGTTAGGTTTCCCATCATTCCTATTGTAAACATAATCATATTACATGGAAAGTCTGTTGTTCCTTTAAAAAGGAAAAAATAAGCAACACACAGAAATTCACCTACAAGAAAAAATACAAGTAGAATATTTCTAATTAATTTAATTGATTTAATACCCATTTAATTGCACTCCAGTCAGCATCATTATTATCCAAATTCACACTTCGAATTTAGGACAGGGACGGTTCTATGTCTTATTCCTTGTTTCACTCAACTATTTACATAAGACACAGAACCGCCCTCTGTCTTATTCTTTCTCTTGCATAGTTTTTATTTGTTCAAACAAATTTTTAATATCTGGATAGTCGTTTATCAAACGACTGTCCAACATCAATGTATAAACACTCTTTGTTTCGTTTTTGTAAGCAAAAATACACACAGAATCATATTCGTAACGGATGATAGACTTATTATTTACAATTGTTCTCAATAATTGATTTTCACAGCAGTAAATAATAAAATTTGGTGTATTAAAATCAATTCTATCAGCATCCCTTATTCGAACCTGATTAGCTTTGACGCCCATATTCAGTTTTTTTAGTTCTGCAAACAAGGATTCAATCTTACTATTCTCCAGTTCATATTTTTCATATTTCAATAGAAGTGGAAATCGATATTTTTTGTCACACCAATCTCTAAAAATACCATTTCCATAATAACAGGCATTTTCTTTTGAATATGTAAAGCAACTTTTGATGTGCTTTTTTATGAGAGAATAAAGTTTACACGAAGTCGTATCATTACTTTGTTTTAGCCAAAACATTCCGCATTGAAGATATCCATTAACAACGATACACGGAGAAAAACACACTTGCCCTTTATCCTCATTATATAATTCGATTTCGATAAGATTTTCGTAAGTAATATGAGGCAAAGAATCTAATTGTTTGTGATTATTATCGTGTAGAAATATTCCTTTTGCGTATAATGTTTCTAAAAGATATTTCAAATCATTATCATTGAAATAACAATAAATTGTTTTTAACATAAGGTTCTCCGTTTCTCATATGCTTAATTGTAGGGAACAAAAAACAATTGCTTATTTACACTTCCAACACTAGGACAGGGGACTGCGAGGACAGAGAACCGTCCCCTGCCTTTTCTTTTCCCCTTATTGCTTGGAAAATCGTGCAATTGCTTTCTTTGCTACTTTACATAATTGAAAATAGTGACCAGGTTTTGCAAATTGTTCTGATTTGCCACGTTTGTTATACGCTATAATTTCAATTGAAGGCAATAAATAACGCGAGGTCTTTTTTAATTCCGCAATATCCTCCCATTCATATTTCCAAAGTTGATTTTTTGATTTTTGACATAATATGCCAGTTTCATCAATAATAATAATTTCGCTGTGCATTTTAGGGTTTATTGTGATCAAAAATACAAATGGGAAAGCACACAAAAGTGATATCCAAACATCTAAAAAAAAGCCACAGACTATACATAATATTGCCATAATAATATAAAAAATTTGGCCTTGGTAAAACAACAAAGAATTTTTTCTGAAAACCATACGATACCCCTTTATAAATAGGACAGAGAACAGTTCTGTGATTGACGATTTTTAACAAAACATCCCCTGACTTGAAAAAAAACTATTATTTGCGATTTAATTATATCATATTTCTTCAATAACGGCAAGCAATAGAATCAACTTAATATTAACTTTTATATGCAAATATTCATCAGCTGTCTTATTTAATATAAATACTTGAAAATATAAAAAAATTGAGTATAATATAAGGATAACAATTAATTTACCGGAGGAATGTTTATGAATAAGGGTAAATATTATATTACAACAGCTATAGCATATACCTCAAGAAAGCCCCACATCGGCAATTCTTATGAAATTGTTCTTACGGACGCAATTGCCCGTTTCAAAAGACTTCAGGGCTACGACGTATTGTTCTGCACGGGCTCGCACGAGCACGGACAGAAAATTGAAGAGCAGGCAAAGAGCGAGGGCATCACACCCAAGCAGCACGTTGACAAGATTGCAGGTCAGATTAAGGAAATCTGCGATAACCTCAACACCACCTACGACCACTTTATAAGAACTACGGACGATTATCACGAAAAGGCTGTTCAGAAGATTTTCAAGAAGCTTTATGATCAGGGTGATATCTATAAGAGCTCTTATGAAGGACATTACTGTGTTCCCTGCGAAAGCTTTTTCACCGAAAGCCAGCTTAAGGACGGCAAATGCCCCGACTGCGGCAGAGAAGTAAAGCTTGCAAAGGAAGAAGCATATTTCCTTAAGCTTTCAAAGTATCAGAAGCAGCTTGAGGAGCATATTGAGAATAACCCCGACTTTATCTATCCCGAAAGCCGTAAAAAGGAAATGCTCAATAATTTAATCAACCGCGTTGTTCACGATCTCTGCGTTTCCAGAACATCCTTCAAGTGGGGTATTCCCGTAACCTTTGACGACAATCACGTAATTTACGTGTGGATTGATGCACTTTCAAACTATATCACCGCTCTCGGCTACGACCCCGACGGCAGCAGTGAAAAGTATGCAAAATACTGGCCTGCTGACGTACACATTGTAGGTAAGGATATCATCCGTTTCCACACAATCTACTGGCCCATTATGCTTATGGCTCTGGGTGAGCCTCTTCCCAAGCAGGTTTACGGCCACCCCTGGCTTCTTTTCGGCACGGACAAGATGTCAAAATCAAAGGGCAACGTTATTTATGCCGATGAGCTTACTGCCCGTTTCGGCGTTGATGCGGTAAGATATTACCTTCTTTCCGAAATGCCCCACGCAACAGACGGCTCAATCTCTTACGAAACAATAATTGAAAGATTCAACTCCGACCTTGCAAATACTCTCGGCAATCTTGTCAACAGAACAGTTGCAATGATTAACAAGTATTTTGACGGTGTACTTCCCTGCAATGACAAGGCAGAAGCCCTTGACGATGAATTCAGAGCAGACATACTCTCTGCTCTTCCCGTAATGGAAAAGGCATTTGATGATTTCAGAATTGCAGATGCAGTTGAGGCTGTTATCAATTCCGCAAAGAGAAGCAACAAGTACATTGACGAAACCGCCCCCTGGGCACTCGCTAAGGACGAGGCAAACAAGGAAAGACTTTCCACTGTTCTTTACAATCTTCTTGAGGCTATAAGAATTATTGCAGTTGAGCTTTCTCCCTTTATGCCCGACACCGGGAAAGCTATTCTTTCGCAGATAAACTGCGAAGAAGCTTCCTATGAAAGCATCCTTTCATTCGGTGCTGCAAAGACAGGCGTAAAGGTAGCTGCTCCCACTCCCCTTTTCAACAGAATTGATGCAGCAGTAATGCTTGCAGAAATCGAAAAGGAAATGAAAGAAAAGATGGCAGCCGCTCAGAATGCTGCTGAAATTGAAGGCGTTGCAAAAATCGGCATAGAGGATTTTGCAAAGGTTGATCTCAGAGTTGCCGAAATTGTTGACTGTGAGCCTGTAAAGAAGGCTAAAAAGCTTCTCAAGCTCACCGTATTTGACGGTGCAGGCAAGAGAACGGTTGCTTCCGGTATCGCTAAATGGTACAAGCCCGAGGATCTTATCGGCAAGAAGATTATTCTTGTTTCCAACTTAAAGCCCGCAACCCTTTGCGGTATTGAAAGTCAGGGAATGATTCTTGCGGCTGACTGCAGCGAGGATGACGTTAAGGTAATTTTCGTTGACGGTATTCCTGCAGGCTCAAAGGTCAGATAAATATGTATAATAATATTTTTGACTCCCATGCACACTATGATGACGACAGATTTTCAGAGGATTTATCTAAGCTTCTTGAAGGTCTTCCGTCAAAAGGTATAAGTCACGTTATCAACTGCGGTACAGACATAAATTCCTGCAGAAAACTAGCTGAAATCTCCGAAAAATACGGCTATATCTATTTTGCCGCAGGCGTTCACCCTCACGAGGCAGAGGATGCAGAAGAGGGCTTTATCGAGGACTTAAGAACATTCTCCAAAAATCGTAAATGTGTCGCAATCGGAGAAATCGGTCTTGATTACCACTATGATCTTTCCCCGAGAGATATTCAGAAGGACATTTTTGAAAAACAGCTGATTCTTGCAAAGGAGCTCGGCCTTCCCGTTATTATTCACGACCGTGAAGCACATGAGGATACGTTAAATCTTCTGAAAAAGTACACTCCCAAGGGTATTGTTCATTGCTTCTCGGGAAGCGCAGAAATGGCAAAGGATATAGTAAAGCTGGGGATGCATATAGGTCTTGGCGGTGCAGTAACATTCAAGAATGCAAAAAAGCCCGTCGAGGTGGCAAAATACGTGCCGCTTGAACGTCTTGTTCTTGAAACTGACTGTCCTTATATGACACCCGTTCCCTTCCGGGGCAAAAGAAATGACTCCTCTTTAATTTCAATTACAGCCGACTTTATCGCTGAATTAAAGGGTATCACCACGCAGGAGCTGCTTGACAAAACTCACGAAAACGCCAAAAATATTTTCGGAATAACGGAATAAAACAACGTATCCCGCTCATAATATTAACAGGTGATATTATGAAAAGGGAAAACAAAGACAAAAAGGCATTAAAGTACGGCAGAGTATCGGACAAGCCCGACACAGGGCTTGCAGGACCGCTTCCCACAGCAAACAGCGAGGAGTTTGTGCCGAAGCCCGTTGAAGACATTCAGTTCGCTCCGCCTGCATCCAATGATGTTTATGACTTTATTCCGAAATTAAAGCCCGACAAATACAAATAAACGAGGTCATAAGCTGACCTCGTTCTCATTTTGTATTATGTATTTTACTTTTTCTTTTTATCGGCAAGCCTTTCCTTTGACCCGTCGGGACGGACAACCACCGTGTTATCAAGCTGTGCTCTTAAGTTTGCCTTATATGCATCAATATATTCTCGTCTGAGCTTTTCCTGCTCCGCCTTTTCAGTATCTGTGAGCCCCTCTGTCTTGGACTTTCTTGCAAGAAAATTTATTCTGTCAATTTTTTCCTGTGTAATCATTATTTATCCTCCTGAGGTGTATAAAAGCCCTTGAATTCCTCGGGATCAATCTCCCCGTCCCAGTCCTCGTTATAAGGCTCATCCTCATTATAATCAAAGGGCTTGAAGGGAATCTCTGCAAAAGCCTCTGCTCTGTTGAAATTCTCCCATACACGGCGGTCAACATTAAGAGTGTAGCCGCATCCGTTGGGCATCACCCACTCGTGCATAGGTCTTTCGGGAAAAGCAAAATACTGCATAAGCGTCATAATTACGCCGCCGTGGCTGATTATGGCAACCGAGCGGGGCTCCGTTTTGAGAATCCCCTCAACAATATTAAAAAAGCTCTTACATACACGATCTCTGAATTCACCGTTGGATTCACCGAAGGGAGCCTTTGCATCCTCCCCGCCCTTAATCCACTCTGTGAATGCGGGGTCAGAGCTGAGCTCCTCTGCCGTCATCCCCTCAAATTCACCGAAATCATACTCGGAAAGATCATCGAAAATCACGGGATTCTTATTTGGATAAAGAAGCTTTGCTGTTTCCAGACAACGATTAAGGGGGCTTGAAATAACGATCTCCGCATCAGGATATTCATATTCAGCCATCATATCACGAAGCTGCTTTTTGCCGTATTCCGTAAGAGAAACATCGGAGCTTCCTATGTACTTTCCTTCCTCTGCCCCCTCGGAAAGTCCGTGGCGTATAAGATGTATTTTGTATCCTCGCATAAAGCTTTCACCTACTTGTTATTTACAAATTGAATTTAAATGCTATAATATATCTATATTATATAGAGATTATCCGAAAAATCAAGAGGTGTAATAAATGAGTATCGGTTTTGCTTTGAAAATTTCTTCGCTTCGCCGTGAAATGAATATAACGCAGAAGGATGCAGCAGCAGAGCTCGGCATTTCTCAGGCACTTTTATCACACTATGAGAAGGGAATCCGGGAATGCAACCTTGAATTTGTGAAAAAGGCAGCAGTTTATTACAATGTCACAACCGACTACCTTCTCGGTCTTTCGGACACCAAACACGGCAACCGCGACGTTTTTGACGATGCGGACATTCCATCCGATGCACAGACTGAAACAACAACGGTGCTTCGTGCCTTTGTTTCGCTTATGAATAAAGCGGAGGAAGAGGGGGGCGAAGCAGAAAAGAACTTCAACAGCTTCTTTTCCCTTGCAATGAAAAAATATATTTACCGCGCAACAGGTGAAAATAAAAATTTCTCCGCGCTTTGCGATATTACCGCAAACTCACTCCCAAAAATTGAAACTGAATTCGAAGCAAAGCCACAAAGCATAAAAACCATTGAATCCTATGCTGCAGAGTTAATAAGCAATACGGTAAATAAAGCTCTCTCTGATAAATAAATCCGGCGACGGGACTGTAAAGATTCTTTTGTTTTTTTACAGTCCCGGTTTTTATTGCTTTATTGTGTTTATTACACCGACAACATTTAATGCAACAACAATCCCAAAAGCAACCAAAGTAAAAATACGGCAGGTGTTCATTGTCTTATTTATTTTCCTGACGGAATTGAGGATTGCACTTCCCTTTACCGCCATATCAAGCAGCTTTTCGTTATCCATTCTGTCACCTCACCGTATTGAATTCAACTATGTGGGCAATTGCAGGTATGGTTTCCCCCTGAAGGGAAATAAGCGGCGACATAAGCGCCCCCGTGCCCGCAAAAAGCACCCTGGAAAGCTCTCTTTCGCGCATTAATCGCATAATATATGAAGCAGCAACTACAGCGGAGCATCCGCAGCCCGAGCCGCCTGAATCAACATCCTGAGAGGATAAATCATAAATCATAAGTCCGCAGTCATTGTGCACCTGCGATATATCAATGCTTTTTCTTGTATAAAGATAATCCTTAAGCAGTTCACTTCCCACTTTTCCGAGATCTCCCGTGAGAATAAGGTCATAATCCGTCGGCTTTGTGCATGTTTCCTCAAGAAATAATGCTA
>JAZSIM010000049.1:0-24998 GCA_045533835.1 Acutalibacteraceae bacterium | reverse complement strand
TCAAGAGTCAGTCCAGCTACATTAAAAAAGAACCTGGCGTTAATTAACGCCAGGCCCAAGAAAGTTTTAAATTACCAAAAACCATTGGATTTATTTGAGGATTCGCTTAAAAAGTGTTGCACTTAGTTTGACAAATCATTTGCTATACTGGACGTGCAAAAGTTAAGCGGAGCAGGACGTTTTGATGCCCTGCTCCGCGGTTGCTTTATCGGGATAATATCCGGTAATAATGATTAATCCGTTAGATTATGTTTTTATATGCCATTTCCATAGTCTTGGTAAGAGCTACTGCATCGTCAATGCCGAAGAGAGGCTCACCTTCACCGTTTATTGCATCGCAGAAGGAGTTTATTGCGGACTTGCTGCCCTTTCCGAGTGCGGGGTACATCCAGCCATCACCGTT
Source organism: Acutalibacteraceae bacterium (assembly GCA_045533835.1). Taxonomy (GTDB): domain Bacteria; phylum Bacillota; class Clostridia; order Oscillospirales; family Acutalibacteraceae; genus RUG806. The sequence continues at coordinate 24,595 of JAZSIM010000049.1, read as the reverse complement.
ATTGTAGCAGAGCTTATCGAAAACACCGCCTGCAAGGATTGTGCCCTTTGTGCCTGCAATTTCAAGCTCGAATGGATTTCTGCCCGTAACAAAACCTGTTTCGCTGACACCGATAGCGCCGTTTTCATAGCTGAATACGCTTACGCAGTTATCCTCAACGGAATTGCAGAGGCAATTTGTGAAAACGCTTGTGCACTTCACGGGATCACCCATAAGCCAGTTGAGAAGGTACATTCCGTGTGCGCCAAGGTCCATCATTGCACCGCCGCAGGTGGGAACGGGATCAAGGAATGAGGGAGGAAGCCAGCCGCGGCTTACACCGTCGTGAGCGTTTCTCATTCTCATATATGTTACCTGACCGATAAGTTCCTTGCCGAGAGCCTCCTTTATCCATAAGAAGTCTGCACGTGTTCGCCAGGGGAAGGAGATACAGAAGCTGATTCCTGCCTCTTCTACAGCCTTCTTTACCTCAAGTGCATCGCAGTAAGCGGCGGTAAGAACCTTTTCCGTGAAGATATGCTTGCCCGCATTTGCGGCCTTTATAAGAACTTCCTTGTGGATATTTGTTGCGGCACAGACCTGAACAGCATCGAAATCCCAGGAATAAAATTCGTCAAGGTCTGTTGTGTATCTGCAACCGAGCTCCTCGCTCTTTGCCTTTGCAACAGCCTCATCGGGATCCCATAAGGCTGTAATTTCAACGTCGCCGCGGGATAAAAATTCTCTTACATAGCCGCCGAAATGTACGTGCCATGTACCTGCAAGTCCGAGTTTGATCATAGCAATTCTCCTTTATTCATCGGTGCCGAGCATCAGGTCAGCCGTTTCGCTGCTGATAGCCTCAACGCCTTTTAATTTTTTAACAATAATGGTATTGCGCTTCTGTGCATCGTCAATGCTGACGGAAGCCTCGTCGATTTTTTTCTTTGCCTTTTCAAGAGCAATTCCGAATTTGTCATACTGCATTTTTGCTGCAGCAAGCAGATCCATAACCTCGCCGGCCTTTCTGTTCAGAGCAACCGTGCGGAAGCCCAGCGCCAGGGAGGACAGAAGTGCGGTAATGGTTGAGGGGCCTGCCACCATAACATTGAAGTCATTATGAAGGCGGTCTGCAATGTTTTCCTTTGAGGAAATAACCTCTGCATAAAGAGAATCTGTTGCAAGGTACATTACCGCAAAGGGTGTTGTAGCGGGGGTGTTTATGTATTTTGAAATTTCCTTAGCCTCTGATATAACCTTTGCTTCAAGAGCCTTTTTGGCAAGCCTGACGCCTTCTGCATCGCCGACGTCAGCCGCATCGCAGAGCCTCAGATAGTCCTCCATAGGGAATTTTGAGTCTATGGGGAGATAAGTCATTTTGTCTGAATCCGTATCGGGAATCATAACGGCAAATTCAACCACCTCACGGCTTGCATCCGAGCGGTAATTCTTAACGTACATCCCGGGAATGATTTTGTCAAGAATGCCTTCAAGCTGGCATTCTGCCCAGTTGCCTCTTATTTTGACGTTAGAGAAAACTCTGTTAAGAGAGGTGATGCCCGAGGACAGCTCCTTCATCTCGCCGAGGGACTTGTATACGTTTGAAAGCTGCTCGGAAACTGACTTGAATGAGGTGTCAAGACGGGAAGAAAGAGTCTGGGTAAGCTTTTCGTCAACGGTAAGGCGCATCTGCTCAAGCTTCTGCTCGTTTGACTGTTGAAGCCTTGATACTGCCTCTGTTACGGCATGTGTCTGCTGTCTGCCCGTAGTATCAAGCTTTTCTCTCATATCCGAAAGTGCACGTACCGTATTAAGCTGTCCGTCCGCTGTTTTTTCTGAAAGCACGTCCATTTTACTTCCGACTGCTTCAAGTGAGGATGAAAGCAGCGCACGCATAGCGTTATCGGAGCTTACGCTTTCACTTCTCATAGATGCAAAATTTTCCAGTGTAAGTGTTCTTAAATTGTCTATTTTTTCATCCGTTACGGCAGAGCCTTCTTTTTTTGCGGTAAAAAGCTTTACGGCAATTGCAAGAAGAAGTGCAACCGTAACCGACAAAAGTATCAGAATTGCAGTATCCATATCAATCTCCTTTTTGAAACTATTCTAACATAATGTAATAAAAAAGAAAAGATAAATAATATAAAAAATCTTTTTAAAAGATATAGCAAAAAGAAGAAGAATCTGCTACAATAAAAACAGTGTGTAAATCTGCAGAGAAAGGAGAGGAATATGAAAAGAATAACAGCTTTTTTATTGTGTCTTGCCGTTATAACGGGGCTTTTGTCTTCCTGTAATTCCTCTGAGCCCGTTGTGCTTTTCTTTGCGGTGGAAAATTCTGCAGGCTCCTTTGACCCTCAGATTGTGTCCGATGCCACGGCCTCAATTGTTGTAAGAAACTGTTTTGAGGGACTTCTGCGCCGTGACGAAAACGGAGAGATTGTAAACGGTGTTGCCGAGAGCTGGTCCGTATCGGATGACGGACTGAAATACACCTTTAAGCTCCGTGAGGATGCCGTGTGGCATCTTACCTCAAACGCAAAGGAGCAGCTCGGAGAAAGACTTCCCGAGAATTTTGATCTTTCCGTTACTGCCTACGATTTTCAGTTCGCTCTCAGAAGGGCTGTTGCTCCGGAAACGGGTGCGCACCTTTCTTATATGTTATATAATATAGAAAATGCCTCTGAAATTCTTGACGGCAGAAAGGCTCCCGAGGAATTAGGTGTTAAGGTAATTGACAAATATACACTCGAGATAACCCTTTCTCAGCCTCAGAGCAATTTTCCCGAGGTGCTGACAGAGCCTGTCTGTATGCCCTGTAATGAAACCTTTTTCAAGGGCTGCACGGGCAGATACGGTACACTCATTGCTTTTTCCCTTTCAAACGGACCCTTCTATCTCTCAAGATTTGACGAAACCTCTTACAGAATAAATAAGGCTGCCGATTACTGCGGAGAATCCGAGGCTGTGCCTGATTACGTGTGGCTTTATGTTGTTGACACCGAAGAAAAGCTTCTGGAGGTGCTTGAAACCGACGATTATTCGGGCGGTATTATAAAAGCCGACACCTACGAGAAGCTGAGAGTCACAAAAAAAATGACCGTAACCGAAAACGCAAACACAGTAAAGGGCTTTATTATGAATCTTTCTGATACCGTAATGGGTGAAGAAAATATCAGAAAAGCACTTCTTGCGGCAACGGATACCGGTGCGGTTGCAAAAAATATGAATAAAAAGCAGGCAAAGGGTATTATCCCCCCTGTTGTTGACGAAACGGCGGTTACCCACCCTGTAGCATACAGCGAGGAAAAGGCTCAGGTTTATCTTAAAAACGGGCTCGATAAGCTTGAAACGGCAAAGATCGATATCGCGGTCCTTTGTGAAAGGAAGGATGAGGAAACCGTAAGACGCGTTATGCAGGAATGGCAGAGAATACTCGGCATCAGCGTGAATTTCAGTGTCAGAACTGTCGAAGCGGACAAGCTTGTGCAGGCTGTTGAGGCAGGAAATTATCAGGTAGCGCTTTACAATCTCAGATGTGAAACCGATGAAGCATACGAATATTTCGGATGCTTCACGGCAGGCTCTCCCCGGAACGTAACGAAGTATGACGGTTTTGGTATGGAGGAGCTTATAGGAAAACTTTACGCTTCTGATGAAAAGAGCTTCCTTTCCGTTTATTCTTCAATTGAGAGCAAGCTTTATTCAGCCTCTCTCATCATCCCCGTATGTAATGAAAATACATATTTCGTGTGCACGGAAAACGTGCGTGGTGTTATATATTTCTCGGGAAATGACAAATTGTATTTCCACAAAGCAACAAATGTAAAGTAAGAAAAGGTGATTTTTATGTCAGTGTTCAGACCTTTCAGAGCTGTAAGACCCGAAAAGGAATATGCAGCTGAGGTTGCAGCCCTTCCCTATGACGTTATGAATTCTGAGGAGGCAAGAGAGAAGGTAAAGGGAAAGCCCTATTCCTTCATCCACGTTGACAAGGCAGAGGTTGACCTGCCCGTCGGCACTTACCTCTATAGCGACGGGGTTTACAACAAGGCGGCAGAAAATCTTAAGAAGCTGGTTGCAGACGGCATCTGTCTTACGGAGGATTATCCCTGCTTTTATGTATACAGGCAGATTATGGGTGACGTCTGCCAGACGGGACTTGTAGGCTGTGCATCTGCTGATGACTATATCAATGATATCATAAAGAAGCACGAATTTACCCGTGCGGATAAGGAAGAGGACCGCATCCGCCATGTTGATACCTGCGACGCAAACACGGGTCCTATTTTCCTTGCCTACAAGGGGAACGGAAAAATCGATGAAATAATTGAAAGCTATAAGGCAAAAGAGCCTGAATACGATTTTGTTTCCGAGGGTGATGTGAGAAACACCGTATGGGTTATAAACGATGAAAATGACTGTGAGGCTCTTAAAAACGCCTTTGCTGACGTCCCCAATCTCTATATAGCCGACGGTCATCACAGAGCTGCTTCCGCAGTCAAGGTAGCTCTTAAAAGATGCGGAGAGAATCCCGGTTTTTCGGGTGAAGAGGAGTTCAACTTCTTCCTTGCCGTTGCCTTCAAGGCGGATGAGCTTAAGATTATGGATTATAACCGTGTTATAAAGGACAAGAACGGCCTTTCAACAGAAGAGCTTCTCGGAAGACTTTCGGAGATTTTTACTGTTGAGGAAAAGGCTGAAACCGTGCATCCCGATGCCCGCCACACCTTCGGCTTCTATTGTGATAAAAAGTGGTATAAGCTGACCCTTAAAGAGGGCTTATGCGATGAAAGCGATCCTCTGGACAGCCTTGACGTTTCCGTTCTGCAGAAGTATGTTATTTCGGGGATTTTCGGAATCGCCGATCCCAGAACGGACAAGAGAATTGATTTCGTCGGCGGAATCAGAGGGCTCGGTGAGCTTGAAAGACGCTGTAATGAAGATATGGAGGTTGCATTTTCAATGTTCCCCACATCACTTTCCGAGCTTATGGCAATTGCAGACAGCGGCCGTGTAATGCCCCCGAAATCCACCTGGTTTGAGCCCAAGCTTTTAAGCGGACTTTTTATACATAACCTTAAATAAAGAGCAAATAAAAAAAAGTTTAAAAAACACTTGCAATTTTAAATAATATCTGTTATTATGTACGATGCTGATTAAGATATTGGGGGTTACCCCGGAAAATAAAAGGGAGGTGCGCTCCATGGCAAAATGTGATTTTTGCGGTAAGGACGTTAAATTCGGTATTCAGGTTTCTCACTCTCACAGAAGATCTAACAGAACCTGGAAGCCCAACGTAAAGAGAGTTAAGGCTATCGTTAACGGTTCTCCTTGCAGAGTATATGCTTGCACTCGCTGCATGCGTTCCGGTAAGGTTGAAAGAGCTGTTTAATTTTACTTAAAGGTAAAGAACGAAAAAGAGGCTGATTTCCTGAGGAAATCGGCCTTTAGTCTTTTGTTTTAGTCTTTTGTCTGTTTTTTTTGACTTTTTTGCTGAAAAATGCTATAATAATTTTGCGACGTACAGCCGAATATTTACGCAAACACGAATTCACTTTTTTTGTAAAAAGGTGGCTTTCTTTGTCATCGTGTTTGCAGATGAATGTATGTCGCAGTACTTGAAGAACCCGCTTTTTTAGTGCGTTCTTCGGGGCGCACTTTTTTGTTGTGCAAAATTCTTAAAAGAAGGGTGAAAATGACAGATGAAACAGACAGTAAGGCTGATATTCAGTATTATTTTATGTATTTCAATGCTTTGCGCAGGCGGAATGATGCTTGTTCCTGCTTCGGCTGATGAGGCTCCGGCAGCAGACCTTACATTTACAATATCCGGCGGCAGAGCGGAGATTACCGGAATTAAAAATGCTGCCGACGTAACAATTGTTGAGATTCCGTCCGAAATAGACGGTGCCGTGGTCACGGGAATCGGCGCAAAGGCATTTTTTGACGTGCAGAATATTGTTGAGGTTATTCTGCCCGAAACCGTAGAATATATCGGTGTGAAGGCATTTGCCCGCTGCTTCGGTCTTAAAAAAATAAACTTCCCCGACGGTCTTGAAAGAATAGAAGAGGAAGCCTTTTGTGATGCAAATTCTCTTCTGGAGGCTATGCTTCCCGACAGCGTTACTTATCTCGGTGATCGTGCCTTTGAGTATTGTTCGTGTCTTCAGAAGGCAAGAATCCCTTCAGGCTTTGAGAAAATCGGAAATTACGTATTCCACAGCTGCTCTACCCTTAAATCAATTGAATTGCCGGATAAGCTTGTGGCTATCGGTGATTATGCTTTTGCTCGTTGCGGTATGCTCAAATCGGTTGATTTGCCCGGTACTCTTAAGAGCATCGGTGCTTATGCATTTGACGGCTGCGGTGATATTGAAAAATTTGATATCCCCTCCGGTGTTACCTTCTTCGGCGAGGGTGCATTTACAAGCTGTAATTTCAGGAGCTTTGAAATTCCGTCCTCCGTTAAGGAAATAGGAAAGGCATGCTTCAAGGACTGCAATTATCTTGAAAAAATTACTATCCCGAAGGGAATTACCGCAATTCCCGAATCGGCATTTTACGGCTGTGATAGAATGACGGAGGTCGTGCTGCCTTCAACTGTCACAAGAATAGAGAAAAGTGCGTTCGGAAACTGTAATATGCTTACAAGCAATCCCGTTACAAATAATGTGACATACATCGGTGACAGTGCATATTCCGTCTGCGATAAAATGACTGAAATTACTATTCCCGCGTCTGTTACGGAAATCGGAAAAAATGCATTTTACGGCACGGGATATTATAAAAATCAAATGAATTGGGAGAGCGGCTGTCTTTATATCGGCAATGCTCTTATAAAGCTTTATGAAAGCTTTGACGGAAGCACCATAAAAAAGGGAACGGTTATTATAGCAAACAATGCGGGCGAAGGTCTGAACAGAGTGTTTATGAAGCTGACAATTCCCTCAGGTGTTAAATATATCGGAGAAAACGCTTTTTCCGGCGGCTTTACCGCCTTCAGCATAAGTATTCCCGCATCGGTTGAAAAAATCGGTCAAAACGCGTTTAATTTCACAAGAATAACTGCTTTTAATGTTGATTCGGGCAATAAATACTATTGCTCTGACAGTGCAGGTGCATTGTTCAACAAGAACAAAACAGAGCTTATTCGCTTCCCCTCCGAAAATAAGCTGACCTCCTATAAGCTCCCCTCTTCGGTAAAGGTAATATGTGACGATGCATTCAGAACAAACGATTATCTCGGCAGCGTAACTCTTCCCTCAGAGCTTGAATTGATAGGAAACAGCGCTTTTGTGGGATGTCGTGCTCTGTCCTCGGTAACCGTTCCGTCAAAGGTCCGTGAGATAGGCTACAGTGCTTTTGAGGGTTGCAGTTCTCTTGCTGAGGTGACCCTTCCGGAGGGACTTAAAAAGCTTGGCAGCGGAGCATTTTCCGGTTGTACGCAGCTGAAAGAGCTTACTCTTCCGGCTTCTTTGGAGGAGATGGGCGATAATATTCTTGGTTTCTGCTCTTCTCTTCAGAAGGTTACTGTTCTGAATCCTAACCTTGAATTTCTTTCGCTTCTTCCTTGGGAGTCAACTGCGGCTGTACACGGCTACAGCAATTCCGGTGCAAGAGAATATGCAGATGCTAATAACGCTACCTTTGTTTCTCTTGGTGTTGCCCCCGTTTTAAGGGTAAAGACAACGGAGAAATCCTTTGGTCTGGGTGATGACATATTTGTTGTGCTTCCCGGTGCAAAGGTCAGCGATCTGACCTCGACACTCGGTGCGGCGGTTGTTATTACCGATAAGGACGGCAATAAGGTTTCCAAGGATTCTGTAATCAGAAGCGGAATCAAGATTACGCTGAAGTTCAAGAACGGAAAAATTGCGGATGAGCGCACGGTTGTTGTTCCCGGTGATAATGACGGTGACGGAGCAATCAGCGCTAATGACGCAAGAACGGCGCTTCGTGCGGCAGTAGGGCTTGACGATCTGAATTTCTGGCAAAAAACTGCCTCGGACGTTTCTGAGCCTGAAAATAATCAGATAACCTCCTCCGATGCAAGAGATATCCTCAGAGCAGCCGTCGGACTTGAAAAAACAGATGATTGGTTTTTACAGCTGAAAGGCCCTGACAAAGAGCTTTGATGAACAGAGGAAAGACTATTTAGCAGGGGAGAAAGATTATGGAATTTGCGCTGATAATAATTTTTATTTTTGTAGGATGGCTTGCTTTTGTTTTTTCGGGGGACCTTGCCGCAGGTGCCGCAATCGGTCTTGCCGTTGCCTTTCTTGTTTTTGCTTTCTCGTCAATTGTAAGGTCTGATAAACTGGCGAAGCAGCTCGAAAAAACGGAAAAGGAGCTTAAGGAAATAAAAGAGCTTCTGAAAAATAAAGAATAAGGGTAAAGAGGATGTAAAAAAGCGAAGACCGTATAAAACTATATAGATCAAGGGGTTCTGCAGGTTATTAAGACTGCAGAACCCCATAAATCTGAGTAAAAATCGAAAATCAGAAATTTTTTATGTTTTATACTACGAACAAACTTCGCCACTCGACGTACCTTTGTACGACTTCGGGCAAACAAAACCAAGTCTTACGCCTTGATTTTGCTCAGTTTGTCCGTTCTTCATCTTTTTTTCTATCCCCTTAAAATGAGCTGTAAAAAAACTTTCGTTTTTTTACAGCCCCTTTTTTTGAAGAAAAATTTTATACTTTTTTAAAAATAACTATTTATATTTATTATTTTATGTGGTAGTATATACTATGTATAATTATGTCAGGAGATTAAGTATATGTTCGTAGATTCAGCGAAAATTAAAATAAAGGCAGGCAACGGCGGTAACGGTGCGGTTGCCTTCCACAGAGAGAAATACGTAGCCTCGGGCGGACCCGACGGCGGTGACGGAGGAAAGGGCGGCGATATTATTTTTGTTGCCGATGACCACCTTGCAACCCTTGCAGACTTCCGTTACAAGAGAAAATATACAGCCGAAAACGGCGCAAACGGACAGACGGGCAAAAGAACGGGTAAAAACGGTCAGAGTCTTACTATCCGTGTGCCCCGCGGTACCGTTATAAAGGAAGCCGAAAGCGGCGCCGTGCTTGCCGATATGTCGGGTGACGAGCCCTTTATCTGTGCAAAGGGAGGCAGAGGCGGCTGGGGCAATCAGCATTTTGCAACTCCTACCCGTCAGGCGCCCCGTTTCGCACGTGATGGCTATCCCGGTGAGGAATGGGAAGTAATTCTTGAATTGAAGCTTCTTGCTGACGTAGGACTTCTGGGCTTCCCCAATGTCGGAAAGTCTACGCTTATTTCCGTTGTCAGCGAAGCAAAGCCCGTTATTGCTAACTATCATTTCACAACACTTACTCCCGTTCTCGGTGTTGTAAGAATGGGCCCCGAAAGCTCCTTTGTTATGGCTGATATTCCCGGTCTTATAGAGGGTGCAGGCGAGGGTGTAGGCCTCGGACACCGCTTCCTTCGTCACGTTGAAAGATGCCGTATGCTTGTTCACATTGTTGATGTTTCGGGAAGTGAAGGAAGAGATCCCATTGAGGATTTCAAAATTATAAATAAAGAGCTTGAGGTATTCAATCCCGAGCTTACAAAGTGTCCTCAGATTGTTGCGGCAAATAAAATTGACCTTGCGACGGACGAGCAGCTGGCTTCATTCAGAAAATTCATTGAGGATCAGGGTCTGCAGTATTTTGAGATAATTGCCCCAATTCAGGAGGGAACCCGGGAGCTTATAAATGCCGTTGCCGCAAAGCTTAACGAGCTGCCCCCCATCAAGCGCTTTGAAACAGAGGGTGTTCCCATGGAAATGCTCGAAAAGAAGCGCGACCAGGGCTTTAAGATTACCGAAATGGGCGGAGATTTTTATATCGAAGCGGAATGGCTTCTTAAAATTCTCAACAAAACCGATATTGATGACTATGAATCCCTGCAGTATCTGCAGAGAGTTCTTGAAAACAGCGGTGTCTTCGAGGAGCTTCGCAACCGCGGTGTACAGGAAGGCGATACCGTAATTATTTATGATCTGGAGTTCCAGTATGTTCCCTGATATTGAAAAGCTTGACAGCCTGGCGGCTGACGTTGATTACAGAACCTTGAGCGGTCTGTCCCTTGCCTTTATCGGCGATGCTGTGTATGAATTGCTTATAAGAAAGTATATCCTTTCCAGAGGCGAGGCCCGTGTCAAGGATCTTCATAAGGATACCGTAAGACTCGTGAACGCTGATTTTCAGGCGGATATGACGGACGTGCTTCTGCCCGGGCTTCGCGAAGACGAGCTAGCTGTTTTCAAAAGAGGCAGAAATGCCCACGCAGGTCATACCCCGAAAAACAAGTCTGAGGCACAGTATCACAAATCCACGGGGTTTGAGGCGCTTATCGGGTATCTTTACCTGAAAAAAGATTTTGAACGGCTTGAATTTATTATTTCTGAGGTGCTTGCAAATGAGTGAAAAAATCCGCTCAAAAACCAACATCAAGAGAATAACCGCAACTGCAACGGAGCTTCTTTTATGTGTTGTCGGCTCCTTTATGTATTCTGCGGCGGTGTCGCTTTTCGTAACACCTCTCAGATTTGCCGCAGGCGGTGTAACGGGACTCGGTATACTTGTGAATTACCTCGTTCCCTTTATTTCGACGGGTACCTTCGTATTTGCCGCAAATATACCGCTTTTCCTTATTGCCTGGAAAAAATTCGGCTTCCGGTTTATCGCACGTACGGTTTTTGCAACGGCGCTTGTATCGGGATTCCTTGACCTTATAAGCTATCTCGGAGCAAGGTACGGCTGGTTTTTTGACGGCGAAGAAAAGCTTGTAGGTGCAATCTTCGGCGGAATTATAGCAGGTGCAGGACTGGGAGTTGTATTTTTAGGCGGTGCCACAACGGGCGGTCTTGACATTCTCGCAAGACTTCTGAAGCTGAAATTCCCCCATTTCTCCGTGGGCAGACTGATTCTTATGTGCGATTTCGTTGTGGTTCTGCTTTCAGGAATCGTGTATAAGAGTGCCGAAAGCGTGCTTTATTCAATAATCATCGTTTTTCTTTCGTCCATTGCCGTCGATTACGTTGTGGCGGGCAGAAGCCATTCAAAGCTTCTTTTTATAATGACGGATTATTACGAGGATGTCACGAGGGATATTATTGCAATCTGCGGAAGAGGCGTTTCCGTTATACCTGCCAAGGGCGGATATACCGGCAAGGATAAAAATATGCTTATGTGTGTTGTCCGTACCCATGAGGTTGCAAGAGTCCGTGAGGTTGTTGCAAAATATGATGAGAAGCCCTTTATTATTGTTGCGGAATCATCCGAGGTATTGGGACAGGGCTTCAAATCCCATAATGACACATTATGAGATTTGAAAGTAAAAAGTAAGAAGTAATAGTGCAGAAGTTCGGAAGCCGTAATGCGGCTTGTTCCGCTTCGCTCTATAAAATATTAAAAAGGTAAAGTTTATGAAAGTTAAAAAGGAACACATCAGAAATTTTTCAATCATCGCTCATATAGACCACGGTAAGTCAACTCTTGCCGACCGTCTTCTTGAGCTTACGGAAACTGTTCAGAAGCGTGATATGCAGCAGCAGATTCTCGACAATATGGACATTGAGAAGGAAAGAGGCATTACCATCAAGGCACGTGCCGTAACTCTCAATTACAAGGCAAATGACGGAAAAACCTATGAGCTCAATCTCATAGACACTCCCGGTCACGTTGACTTCAATTACGAGGTTTCCCGTTCTCTTGCTGCCTGTGAGGGTGCAATTCTTATTGTTGATGCAACTCAGGGTGTTGAAGCACAGACCCTTGCAAATACCTATCTTGCACTTGACCATGACCTTGAATTGGTGCCTGTGGTAAATAAAATCGACCTTCCTGCAGCAGACCCCGACAGAGTGTGTGCAGATGTTGAGGATATTATCGGGCTTGACTGCTCTATCGCACCCCGTGTTTCCGCAAAGACGGGTGAAAACGTTGCTGAGGTGCTCGAAAAGATTGTCGAATACATCCCCTGTCCCGAGGGTGATGACGAAGCTCCCTTCAAGGCTCTTGTTTTTGACTCGGTGTATGATAACTACAAGGGTGTTATTGTTTACGTAAGAGTAATGGACGGTACACTCCGTCCCGGTGACACAATGAAAATGATGGCAACGGGCGCACAGTTCACCGTTGTTGAGGTGGGCAGAATGGGCGCTACCTCTCTTGAGCCTGCAAGTGAATTGAAGGCAGGCGAGGTAGGCTACATAACCGCATCCATAAAGAGTGTTGTTGATGCACGTGTAGGTGATACCGTAACGAGAGCGGATGCTCCCGCCACTGAGCCTCTTCCCGGCTATAAGAAGGTAAACCCCATGGTATTCTGCGGTATTTATCCTGCAGACGGTGCCGATTACGAATCTCTCAGAGAGGCGCTTGAAAAATTACAGCTGAACGATGCCGCATTATCCTTTGAGCCCGAAACCTCGGGTGCTCTGGGCTTCGGCTTCCGCTGCGGCTTCCTTGGACTTCTTCACCTTGAAATCATTCAGGAGCGTCTTGAAAGAGAATATGACCTTGACCTTGTTTCCACTGTTCCCAGTGTTATTTATAAGGTTCATCTCTCCGATAAAACCGTGGTTGATATCGACAATCCCACAAACTATCCCGACCCTGCAATAATTGATTTTGTAGAGGAGCCCATAGCAGATGCACACATCTATTCTCCCACGGAATATGTAGGCACAATTATGGATCTCTGTCAGGACAGACGAGGCATTTTCAAGAACATGGACTACATTTCGGGTGACCGTGTGGATATTCACTACGTGCTTCCCGTAAACGAAATAATTTATGATTTCTTCGATGCCCTCAAAACCCGTACACGCGGCTATGCCTCCTTTGACTACGAGCTTATCGGCTACGAAAAGTCAAATCTTGTAAAGCTTGATGTACTTCTTAACGGCGACGTGATAGATGCTCTTTCCTATATTATCCATTCCGAAAAGGCATACCCCAGAGCACGTAAGATTGCGGAAAAGCTCAAGGATAATATTCCGCGTCAGATGTTTGAAATCCCCGTTCAGGTTGCAATAGGCGGCAAGGTCATAGCCCGTGAAACCATCAAGGCTATGAGAAAGGACGTTCTTGCAAAGTGCTACGGCGGTGACATTACCCGAAAGAAGAAGCTGCTTGAAAAGCAGAAGGAGGGTAAAAAGAGGATGCGTCAGTTCGGTACCGTCGAGGTGCCTCAGGAGGCCTTTATGGCAATACTCAAGCTCGATGGACAGGACTAAGGCGGGGCTTTATTTTCACGTGCCCTTCTGTCAGAGCAAATGTCCCTACTGTGACTTCTATTCACTTACGGACAAATCGCTTTCGGATAAGTACGTTGACGCTCTCTGTGAAGAGCTGTTCTCCTTTGACAGAATAGGGGAATTTGTAAAAAAGGATAAAATCCCCGTTGATACAATATATTTCGGAGGCGGAACACCCTCTCTTTTAAGCTCTTCACAGCTTCAGAGAATACTTTCGGCGGCAAGAGAGAATTTCTGCGTTTCAGAGGATGCTGAAATTACAGCCGAGTGCAATCCCTCATCCCCGGGGCTCAGGGAATTTCTTGAGAGTGCCGCGGCAAACGGTGTCAACAGAATCTCCCTCGGTATGCAGTCCTCCTCGGATAATGAGAGAAAAAGGCTCGGAAGAAGGGGCAGCTCAGCCGACGTGGAAAATGCCGTAAGCTTTGTGAGGGAAGCGGGCATTGAGAACATTTCTCTTGACGTTATGGTCGGTGTCCCCGACAGTAATATAAAAACGCTTGAGGCGAGCCTGGCTTTTGCTTCCTCTCTCGGAGTACCTCACGTAAGCGCCTATATGCTTAAAATTGAAGAGGGAACGTTTTATCATAAAAATGCAGAAAAATTAAAGCTTCCCGATGACGATGAAACAGCAGATATGTATCTTTTTATGTCGGAGTATTTAAGGGGAAAGGGCTATCTCCATTACGAAATTTCCAATTTCTGCAAGGACGGCCTTTTCTCACGGCATAATATGAAATACTGGGAGAATACTCCTTATATCGGCTTCGGTCCCTCTGCGCACTCCTATTACGGCGGAAAAAGATTTTATTTCCCCCGTGACATACACGCCTTCATAAACGGAGCAAGGGCAGTCTTTGACGGAGAGGGCGGAGATGAGGAGGAAAGGCTGATGCTTTCCCTTCGTACATATAAAGGAATTTCCCTTAAGGGAAAAACCGAAGAATTTATAAATCTTACAGAAAGGCTTGCCGGTCAGGGCCTCGGTGAAATAAGGGACTGTAACTTTTCCCTTACTCCCGCAGGGATGCTTGTTTCAAACAGCATAATCCTGATGCTGACAGAGCTTATATAAAGGAATGAAGAAAATGCTTTTATCTGAAATTTTCAGAAACGTTGAATACACCTGCAGTAATTTCACCGACTGTGAAATCGGGGATATCGTTTATTCCTCAAGAAATGCAGGCGAGGGAAAAATATTTGTTGCCCTTACGGGTGCCTTTTCCGACGGACACGATTATGCACACAGCGCATATCTTGCAGGCTCAAGAGTATTTCTCCTTGAAAAAAAGGTGGATTTACCTGCTGATGCCGTGTGTATATTCGTTAATAATTCCAGAGCGGTTCTCTCTCAGATAAGTGCAAATTTCTTTTCACATCCCGACAGGGAAATTGATGTCATAGGTGTTACGGGCACAAAGGGAAAAACCACCGTAACCCATATGCTTGCCACCTGCCTTAATGAGTGCGGAATAAAAAGCGGTGTTATCGGCACGGTCGGCGCATATTATGACGGAAATCACATACCCACCGTAAATACAACTCCCGAATCCTATGAAATACACAGAATTTTAAGAATTATGGCGGATGCCGGCTGTAAAGCCTGCTGTATAGAGGTTTCCTCCATAGGTCTTAAGACCCACAGGGTTAATGACGTGCATTTCAGCACGGCTGTATTCACCAATCTCTCTCCCGACCATATAGGCGGAGCAGAGCATGACAGCTTTGAGGAATACAGCTTCTGGAAAAAGCAGCTCTTCAAGAGGTGCGACACAGCAATATTCAATAAGGACGATTTGTTCTCGGAGGAAATTATTAAGGAAATTTCCTGCCCCGTTAAAGAATTCTCTGTTGAGGGAGATGCTGATTTTTCAGCAGGCGGTATTCACAATCTCAGAACCGAAAGCTTTTTCGGGGTCGGCTTTGACTGCACGGCTCCCGACGGTAAATTTGAAGCCAGAATTGCAATGCCCGGCTTCTACAGCGTATATAATGCTCTCGCAGCCGTTTCTGTCTGCAAGCAGTACGGCATAGAGAACGAAAAAATAGCCGCGGCGCTCGAAAAGGCAAGGGTAAAGGGCAGAAACGAGCTTATGAGCGTGCCCTCGGATTTTGCGGTAATTATTGACTATGCCCACAACGGACAGAGCTTTAATTCCGTAATTGACACCGTTAAGGCATATCCCCACGGAAAAATAATCTGTGTTTACGGCTCGGTGGGTGACAGAGCTCAGTTAAGACGCCAGGAAATGGGACTTGTCTGCGGAAAAAAAGCAGATTTAAGTATAATAACAACGGATGATCCCAATTTTGAGGACCCTGAAATGATCGCAAGGGAGATTGCCTCCTTTGTGGAAAAAGAGGGAGGAAAATATAAAATTATCGTTGACCGCCGGGAGGCTGTGCATTATGCGCTGAGTATAGCAGAAAAGGACGATATTGTTCTTATTCTCGGCAAGGGTCACGAAACAATACAGAAAATAAAGGGCGAAAAGGTACATTACAGCGACCACGAAAGTGTAATGTCATATTTCAGTAAATAAATTCACTTATACAAATTACAATTTAACGGCATAATTTGCCGGATGTATCGTAGGGGAGGGGTCTCCCCTCCCGTTACATAACTTTTGTATCTTTCGTTTGCAAAAAAATAACAACCCTTTTAAACGGGCGGGATATCCCTCAGAAACATAGTCGTCTTGCTTCCCTTGGAGCGGTCGCAATACTCCTTGTTTCTTCACCTCTTTCGTGTGCCTTCATCTGCCCCCGGCAGCGGCACACTCATTCGCCCCCGCCCCTACGGGCACAAAAGGCAAATTGCTTCTGTAAATTATGATTTACAAAAAAAGGAAAACGTTATGAATTATATATTTGATAAAGAAACAGATTTAACCGCTTTTGAGAATTTTGTCCTTACTCACGGCGGAAATTATCTTCATTCCGAAAAATGGGCAAGGGTAAAAACCGCATGGAAATCTTATTTCTTTTCGGGAAGGGATGACAAGGGCGATATTGTTCTGACTGCTCTTGTGCTTGAAAGGAATTTTCCCGGTGCGGGAAGGATCTGGTATATTCCCTCGGGTGCGTGCTGTGACCATAAAAACGAGGAGCTTTTCAGGGGCTTTTCCGCTTTTATGAAAAATCAGCTTAAAAGCAATCATATAACCGCGCTTTTCTATGACCCCCTTATTCCCAACCGCATAAACGGTGAGGATATTGAGGAGGGCAAGGCGGCACATAAGCTGTTTACGGAAAACGGCTTTCAGCTGAATGCGGATGCATCAAAGACACTCTATAAATCTCCCCTGCAGCTTATAACGAGGCTTCAGAGTGAAACGGGTGAGAAATATACTCCCGAAAAGCTTCTCAAGACCTTTGAAAAGGGTGTAAGATACTCTGTCCGTGTAGGTGAGGCAAGAGGTCTTGTGCATAAAATATATACAATCGAGGACGTTGAACGTGATCCGCAGATTCTTGAGGACTTTTTAAGCGTTATGAGTGACACCTCCGAGAGAAACAATTTCCTTGAGAGGGACGGCGAATACTGTAAGCATCTGCTGAAGGTTTTCGGCAAGGACGGCTTCGATATAATGCTTGTATATTATGATAAAAACAAGGATAACGAGCTTCAGGCAGAAAGGCTTAAAAGAAAAGAGGAGCTGCTTAATGCCCTTGAAACTGCTCCCGAAAAGAAAAAGAGGGGCATTACGGAGGAAATCGATTCAATCGACAAGCAGACAGAGCATTACGAGGAGAGAAGAAGGGAAACCGAGAATACCGATAAGGACCTTATCTGTGTTTCGGGCGGTATGACCCTTCACTACGGAAAAATGTCCTCCTGTATTTTCGGCGGCTCAAGAAATCTTCTCCGAAATAATTTAAGAGCCAGCCATTTCTTCAATTTCAAGAGAATCTGTCACAGTATTGAAAAGGGAAGTGTCTTCCACGATTTAGGCTACGTGCTTCTTGACAAAACTCCCGTAGCCGAGGACGGTACCTTAGGAAAAGCAAAGCCGAACAGCGAATTTGAGGGAATTTTAGCCTTTAAGAAGAGCTTCGGCTCCGACGAAATCGAATATGTGGGCGAATATATTATGGTAGGGAACAGACTTCTCTTTTTCTCCTACTCACATCTTCTCGATAAGGCAAAGCATTTCATAGGACTTATTACAAGGATTTTGAGAAAACTGAAATAAGGAGCGGTTGCAATGGCTTTACGGCAGGACGGTGTTTTCAGAAAGCACGGAGCATTTCCCGATAATGAGGGGTATGAAAGACTAATTGCCCGTCTTTATCCCATTTATAATAAGGAAAATGACTGCAGAGATCCCTTTGAAAGAGATTACACGAGAATTCTCCATTCCCTTGCATACAGACGTCTTAAGCATAAAACCCAGGTGTTTTTCAATATTGAAAACGACCACATCTGCACAAGGATGGAGCACGTTTCACACGTGGAATCCGTAAGCACTACAATTGCAAAGGAGCTGGGACTCAATGTGGACTTAACCCGTGCAATTGCAATGGGGCATGACCTCGGTCACGCTCCCTTCGGGCATCAGGGCGAAAGAGAGCTTGATGCAATTTCAAAAAAATATCTGGGAAGAAGCTTTTTTCACGAGAAAAACGGTCTTCATTTTGTAGATAATTTAGAGCTGCTGGAGGATGACTACAAGGTATCCCGTCCTCTTAATCTTACCTATGCGGTGCGTGACGGAATAATCTCCCATTGCGGTGAGGTTGACGATAACGGGCTCAAGCCCCGTAAGGAATATATTGACCTTAATGATTTTACGAGCGTCGGTCAGTATCAGCCTTATACCTGGGAGGGCTGTGTGGTTAAGCTTTCCGATAAAATTGCCTACGTAGGACGTGATATAGAGGATGCAATCCGTCTTCGTTTTCTTTCCAAGGAGAATATCGATACCCTTTCCGATATGGCAAAGGCCTACGATAAAATGGCGATAAACACCACGGTTATAATACATAATATGATATATGACGTGTGTGCGAATTCCTCCCCCGAAAAGGGAATCTGTCTCAGCGAAACCTTCCACGAGCAGTTAAAGGATATAAAGAAATTCAATTATGAATACATCTACCGTAATCCGAGGCTTGATACCTTCACAAAATACGCCCGTCTTGTAATTGAGCAGATTTTTCTTGTGCTTCTTGATGCCTACAAGGGTGAGGACACAGTAAACGAGCTTTACAGGCGCGCTGAAATCTATCCCGAACTTATGGGTGCCTTCGCAGACTGGATAAGTAAGTTCTGTGAACCAAGTCTTGATATGTTCTCTAATATGACCGAAAAGACCGTAAAATGCCGGAACAGAAAAATTTACGGCAGCCTTGAAACCGAGGATATCTATAAGGGTGCAATAATTGACTACATATCGGGTATGTCAGACAATTATGCAATAAAAGTTTTTAATGAGCTTATAACGTACTAAAGGAGAGAAAACAATGAAAAAGGCCAAAATTTTATTATGTGTTGTTCTCAGTATCATTATGGTGCTGTCATCTCTTACGGCTGTCGGTGCGGTATCTGAATTTGATGCTCTGTGGGCAGATACCGAGGAAACACAGAGAGGTATTATAATTCAGCCCGGCAAGACGGAAGCCGAAAGAAACTTTTCCTGGTATATGGCCGAGGACGAAACAGAGTGCTCCCTGCTTCTCAGCACGAATCCTCTTATGCTTGATGCAGAGGTTTATGCAGGTGAGGCAATTGATGACCGTCACGGAAATTCCGTTGCAAAGGTAACCGTAAGCGACCTTGAAGCAGGTGAAACTTATTACTATGCCTGTGTTTCCGGTGAAGAAAAGAGTGCCGTTTATTCCTTTGAAACCGTAGAGGACGACAGCTTTTCGGCATTATATATGTCCGATATTCACATAACTCTCGACGAGGAAACCGGTGACACAAAGGCTACTGCCCTTGAGTTTGCAGACCTTCTTACGGAGGTTACCGCAAAGCACGATGTGAATATTCTTCTTTCTGCAGGCGACCAGGCAACGGACGGACTTCTTGAGGAGTACAAGGGCTTTACCTTCTCTCCCGTTTCCCGCTCTCTTACAATTGCCACAGCAATCGGCAATCACGACAGAAAAGGAATTGCATATAAGTATTTTATGAATCTTCCCAATGAGGATGAGGGCATCATCAGCTCCCCTCAGGGCGGAAATTACTATTTCACCAAGGGCGAGGTTCTTTTTCTTGTTATAGATTCCAACAACGCCAGTGCAACCGACCACCGCAATTTCATTGAGAAGGCAGTAAATGAAAACCCCGACCTTAAATGGCGTGTTGTTATGATGCATCACGACCTTTACGGCGGTTCAATTGAAAGCAGAGAAAGTGAAAATGTTCTTTTAAGACTTATTCTTTCTTATATTTTTGATGAATTCGGAATTGATCTTGTGCTTACGGGGCATTCCCATCATTACAGTATCTCTGATGTTCTTTATAACGGACATACCGTAAGAGAAATCGAAAGCGGTGACGTTATAAACAATGCAGACGGTACCGTGTATATGGTATCTGCCTCCGTTGCACGTGCCCGTGACAATGACGGAGAGGAAATTCCTTACAGCGACCGTGTTTCAATCGGTATGGATCATTATGAAGACAGGCTTTACAATATCATTGATTTTTCCGAAGAGGCAATTACCGTTACAACCTATGAAAGAGGCGAGGACGAGGCTTATGCATCATTCACACTTACAAAGGATGATGATTACGAGGCACCCGGAATCACATATTTCAGAAGGCTTGTGGGCAGACTTCTCAGCGGAATAGGTACGATTTATGCCGTATTCAACAATATCGGAAGATATTCCGATCTTACGGAGGACGGCTTTAATGTAGGTTTCTTTGAAACGGTATTTTAAGAAAAGGAGCAAATTAAGATGAAAAAGTCAATCAGTATTCTTTTAGCCCTTCTTATGCTTCTTACTGCAATGATTCCCGCAGGTGCCGCAAGCGTGTTGATGGCAACGGAAACAACCCTTGAAGCAGAAGAAACAACCCTTGAAGACGGTGAAACGGCCGAAGAGCCTGAAGCAGAGGATGATGCAGTCGTTTATGACGAGGCACTTGTTTCCGAGTGGGAAAACAGAGAGGAAGCAAAAAGAGGCATCACGGTAAATCCCGGCAAGACCGAGAGTGAAAGAAATTTTTCCTGGTATATGTCAGCGGACGTAACCGAGTGCCGTGTTGAAATCAGCGAAAATGAGGATATGTCCGAAGCCGAAGCCTTCACGGGTGATATCATCACAACATATCAGGGCGATAAGGCTGCAAAGATAACCGTAACGGGACTTGAGGAAAACAAGACCTATTACTACACCTGCGTATCGGGCGAGGAAAAGAGTGAGGTGTATTCCTTCTCAACAGACGACGATACCTTCAGTGCACTTTATATGTCCGATATCCATGTTTACGACAACCCCGAGGATGAAACAAGTCTTAAGAATACATCCCTTGCATTTGCGGAGCTTCTCGGCAAGGCTACCGCAAAAGCTCCCCTTAATCTCATTCTTGCAGGCGGCGATATGGCAACAGAGGGACAGAGAGTTGAATACGAAGGACTTACCTTCTCAAAGGCATCCCGTAAGCTTACCTTTGCTACAATTATGGGCAACCATGACCGCCATAGCTTTGACTATAAATATTTCAGCAACCTTCCGAATGAAATGTACGGACCTATGAGCAGCTACCAGTCAGGTAACTACTATTTCGAAAAGGGCGGAGTTCTCTTTATCTGTCTTGATACAAACAATGCGTCTGCACAGGCTCACAGAGCAACAGTAAAGGAAGCTGCAAAGACACATCCCGATGCAAAATGGCGTATCGTTATGATGCACCACGACCTTTACGGCGGCTCAATTCCCCACAGAGAAACTGAATGCAACCTTCTCAGAATTCTTTTCTCTCCCTTATTTGACGAATTTAACATTGACCTTGTGCTTATGGGACATTCACACCACTATTCGGTTTCCGATGTTATTTATGACGGAGAAACGGTTGGCGAAATTGAAAACGGCGGTACCGTAAATAATGCAAAGGGTACAGTTTATTTTGTTTCAACCTCAATCGGCAGACCTGAGGAAGAGGGTGAAAATGCTGTTGTTTTCAGCGACAAGGTAGCAATCGGCTTTGATAAGCTTACAGACAGCTACTACAATATCCTTGATTTCTCTCCCGAGTCTATCAAGGTAACAAGCTATAATCTTGAAACAGATGAGGAGTACGTAAGCTTCACCCTTACAAAGGATGACGATTACGAACCCGAAAAGATAGGCTTCTTCAGAAAGCTCGGCGGTATTCTTGCAGGATACATCAGCAACTTCTACGGTATTTACTGCAATTCCGACAGATATTTCGGACTTAAGAAGGACGGCTATACGGGTGTAGGCTTCTTCGAGTACGTATTCTAAATAATAACTTGACTT
Organism: Acutalibacteraceae bacterium; assembly: GCA_045533835.1. Taxonomy (GTDB): domain Bacteria; phylum Bacillota; class Clostridia; order Oscillospirales; family Acutalibacteraceae; genus RUG806. The sequence continues at coordinate 2,862 of JAZSIM010000049.1, read as the reverse complement.
TTTCCGCGGAAGATATATAATATCTATTGTTAATATGTAAAAACGATGACGGAGAAGCAGAAAACAGGCATTTCCCAGAGAGAGCCGCGTAAGCTGAAAGCGGTTTACCTGTCGGTTTTCAATTTGCTACCGCTCCCGAGTGCTGACCGTAAAGATTCAAGGTCAGCCGGTTAAGTACCGTTAAAACTTTTCAGAGCGGGCAGAGATTTTCTGTCAATACGGGTGGAACCGTGGAGCATAACAGCTTCATCCCAGTTTTCAGGGATGAAGCTGTTTTTTTTGTAAAATTTCCCAAAAAAGGATGATTAATATGGTAAACGTAAAACTCAGAGATGATGTTAAGCAGTTTGAAGCAGGCATTTCTGCCGCCGAAATTGCAAAGTCAATCGGTGCAGGTCTTTACAAGGCTGTATGCGTATGTAAAATTGACGGCGTGGTTATGGACCTTCGTACAAAAATCGAAAAGGACTGCGAGGTAGAATTCCTTACCTTCGATGATGAAGACGGTAAGAAGGCATTCCGCCACACAGCCTCCCACATTCTTGCCCAGGCAGTAAAAAGACTTTATCCCGAGGCAAAGCTTGCTATCGGTCCCGCTATAGACAAGGGCTTCTATTATGATTTTGATGTGCCCAAGGCATTCAGCCCTGAGGAGCTGGAAAAAATCGAAGCCGAAATGAAGAAGATTGTAAAAGAATCTCTTGAGCTCACTCACTTTGAAATGACTCCCGATGAAGCAATAAAGTTCTATGAGGAGCAGGGGGAAATCTATAAGGTTGAGCTTATTAAGGAGCATGCAGACAAGGGTGAAAACATCAGCTTCTACAAGCAGGGTGAGTTCACCGAGCTTTGCGCAGGTCCCCATATTCCCGATACCTCAAGAGTAAAGGCCTTCAAGCTTACCTCCTGCACGGGTGCATACTGGAGAGGTGACGAAAAGAACAAGATGCTTCAGAGAATCTACGGTACTGCATTCACCAAGCAGGCAGACCTTGACGCTTACCTTGAGGCACTTGAGGAAGCAAAAAGACGCGACCACAATAAGCTTGGCCGTGACCTTGAGCTTTTCACAACAGTAGAAACAATCGGTCAGGGACTTCCCATTCTTCTTCCCAAGGGCTGTGATATCATTCAGACTCTTCAGAGATTCGTTGAGGACGAGGAAAGAGCAAGAGGCTGGGTAAGAACAAAGACACCCCTTATGGCAAAGAGCGACCTTTATAAGATTTCAGGACACTGGGATCACTATAAGGACGGTATGTTTGTTATGGGTGATGAGGATAAGGATGATGAGGTATTTGCACTCCGTCCCATGACCTGTCCCTTCCAGTATCAGGCATATCTTAACCGTGCACGCTCCTACCGTGACCTTCCTATGCGCCTTGCAGAAACCTCAACTCTTTTCAGAAACGAGGCATCAGGCGAAATGCACGGTCTTATCCGTGTGCGTCAGTTCACAATCTCCGAGGGACACCTTATGTGTACTCCCGAGCAGCTCAGCGATGAATTCAAGCGCTGTCTTGAGCTTACAACCTTTATGCTTAAAACTCTCGGTCTTTACGAGGATGTTTCCTACCGCTTCTCACAGTGGGATCCCGACGACAAGGAAAAGTATATCGGCACTCCCGAGCAGTGGGATGAGGCTCAGGGAATAATGAAGGAGATTCTTGATAATCTCGGCATCAACTACAAAATCGGTATCGGTGAGGCTGCCTTCTACGGTCCCAAGCTTGATATTCAGATAAAGAATGTTCACGGTAAGGAAGATACCCTTATTACAATTCAGATTGACCAGATGCTTGCAGAAAAGTTCGGTATGGAATACGTTGCAGCAGACGGCACAAAGAAGAATCCCTATATCATTCACAGAACCTCAATCGGCTGCTACGAAAGAACACTTGCTCTTCTTATTGAAAAGTATGCAGGTGCATTCCCCGTATGGCTTGCTCCGACTCAGGTTAAGCTCCTTCCGATTGCTGACAGACACCACGATTACGCTTACGAGGTTATGGATAAGCTTGAAAAAGCAGGTATCCGTTGCGAAGTAGACACAAGAAGCGAAAAGATCGGTTACAAAATCCGTGAAGCTCAGCTTGAAAAAGTTCCGTATATGCTTCTTATGGGTGACAAGGACATCGAAGCAGGCAGTGTTTCTGTCCGTAAACGCGGTGAAGGCGATATCGGTGCTATGGGTATTGATGAATTTGTCGACCTCGTTGTTGAACAGACAAAGTCAAGAATCATTTTCTGAGTGAGGTAGTTTTATGTCCATTCAGGCAGGCAGAGAATATCTCAGACAGTTCGGACTTGAAGACAAGGTTCTTGAGTTCGACGTTTCAAGTGCGACCGTTGAGCTTGCCGCTCAGGCTGTAGGTGTTGAGGGAAAGCGTATTGCAAAAACGCTTTCTTTCAAGGTCGGCGAAGAGCCGATTCTCATCCTCGCTGCAGGTGACGCTAAGGTTGACAACAAAAAATATAAGGCAACTTTCTCGGCAAAAGCTAAAATGCTGACTCCCGACGAAGTTATTGAGCTTATCGGCCACGCAATCGGCGGAGTTTGTCCGTTCGGAATCAAGGACGGTGTAAAGACATATCTTGACGAATCGCTCAAGCGTTTTGAGACCGTCTTCCCCGCTGTCGGAAGCTCAAACAGTGCAATAGAAATGACTCCCGCTGACCTTGAAAAATATGCCCAGAACTATACAGGCTGGGTTGACGTATGCAAGGGCTGGCAGGAAGAAGAAACTGAATAAGGGTGATTGATATGTCAGATTTCCGATTTGGGTTTACAGGCGGCTTCAGCCGTGCCGAGGACATTAAAAGTGTCGGTGCAGATTTTATCGAGCTTAATCTCGGTAACAT
>JAZSIM010000014.1:0-203252 GCA_045533835.1 Acutalibacteraceae bacterium | reverse complement strand
AAATTTTAACAGCAAATCGTATTCATAACTGTCGCCCTAATAGATTTTCTTGTATCTCCGAATGTTTTACTCCGAACTTAAAATAATTTGATTGAATTGACTTTCTGAAAGTAAATTTTCTAATGTTTTTATGGCTTTTTTATACTGATTCTCATAATGTGAAAAAGTATCAGTTTTCTGAATTTTAAAGCCGAGTTTAATATAGAGCAGGATTGCTTTATAACTCCACGGTTGCGTATGAATATATGCGGGAGTTTCACCACGCTCATTGAATATATTCATCACCTTTTGGCAAAGTGCTAAACCTATATGTTTGCCTTGATGTTTAGGTGAAACAACGAGCCAATGGAGTGAAGCGACAGTATCATTGCCTTTAAAATCGTGCCAAGCGATACACGAACCTACAAAATCGCCGTAAGCATCAACAACAAAAACACAACGTTTTTTCAGTTCATCAATTTGATTGCAATAATTTGTTTTGAAATACATTTCAGCTTCTTCAAGGGATGAAAAATCACCAATTTTATATTCAAGTTTTGCCCAATATTTTTCATCACCCACATCATACATCTTAAAGCTATAGCCTTTAGGTAACGAAACAGGCGTTGTGCATATTTTGTTGCATTTCAATATCAAATTGTAATATGGAATACTTCTGTCTATCACTCTTTTATTCTCCGTATAATCTCATAATCTGCGGATAAAATTCTTTCTCATCTGCAAAAGATGAAAGACCGCCGAACTGACTTAATGTACCAATAAGAGGTACATTTTCTAAAGCTGTACCTTTTAATTTTTCAGCTGTTGTTTCAGCAAATTTATCTGCAAAAATGACTTTAATATCTCTGCCGAAATAGCTTTCAATTTCGTAGTCAACAACATCTGTCAAACCGCTTGAGTTGTGCATATCAGCGACCATAGCCTGAGCCTTTACAATGTTATCTTCACGTTCGGATAAAGTGTTTGCTGAAAGTGCCGCTTGAATTGTTTGTTTTATACTTTCATCAATATCAAGATGGTTGAAAGCCGTTCCAAACCACTTACTATAAGGGGCATAGGTATCTTTATACAAGAAACATAATCTCATCAGGCGTTCTGCAATTCTTGCACAGACAAGCTGTGAGCCTATTTCATCGCCACATTCACCGCAACGCTTTACAAATGCCTGTTCTGATGCAATGATTTCCCAATTAGAAGCAATCATATATAATTTTACTTCGTTGGGATAATATTTGATTTTTGCAACTTTCTCTGAACAGTTAAGACCATCAACAAAGAACTTCCCTGCTACCATCGATAATAGTCTGTGTTCCGAAAAAGCGAGCCATTGAACGGATGAAATATTATCTAAATCTGCTGTGCCAAGTTGCTCGTTCAGATACTCATCAAAAGTGTGTATAAACACCAATGGATTAACCTTACCTTCGGTTATAAATTCAGGATGCTGAACACCGCAATCATTTGGGTCGGGTTCGGTGAAATTAACACTGTAACCTTTGTATGTATAGGGTAGATTTTCAGATAATGCGTTTATAATATCGCTTTTCTTTGAAATGTCAGCCTCGCTCAAAAACAAATAAAAGCGAGGGCCCCACATATGGTCGGTGGAAACTGCATCATCATAACCCAACACATCAGAGCCGTAGCCAATTAACCCGGCTGAGTATTTTAACTTTGGGAAGTGCTCTTCAATAATCGGTTTTGCATATTCATTGAAAAAGCCTTCGCATAAATCCATTCCTTTTATAAATTCAGGCATATTATTTATCTCCGTATTTTTCTATAAAATCCTTATAACTTCTGACATTGTTTTCAAACACAGCTTTATATACATCCATACTTGAAAATTTATCAAAGCCATATTGCTCGTTTTCTATCAATGATTGTTTGATGTTTATAACGACTTCTTTAAGCTCAGGATTAGCTAAAAGTTTCTGCTTTATGATCTTACTGAAATCCAAGGCTTTAGTTATGGTTTCTTTATCAAAGAACCAAATATCAACATTACAAAGCTCACCTAATATTTCAGTTTCAAAGCCGTGAAACCAAGCTATTTTTTTGCCAGACACCTCTTTCTTTGCTTCATACCATGTAGGGTGAAAGGTATTAAGAATAAAAGAGGTTAATTTATACAGTTTTTCTGTTGACATAGATTCATTTGAAACATAAATATCCACGTCATTCCACGCCATTAAGTCCATACCATAACTGCCAACAATGTATGGAGTACCATAATTATTCAATTCATCTAGCAGACCGAAATCATAAAGTAGTTTGTTTGCATTGTTTTTGTAGTTGTTCATAATCTTACCTTATTTCACAGCAAGTGTAGCAATATATTGCGGATAATATTTTCCGATTATGTTTCCGCCTTCTCCGTCACGGTCTTCGTATAATGCTTTGAGTGTAAATCCTGCTTTGAGCTGACCGCCAATCTGTTCATCTAATGTATGGCTGAACTGTATGCCATCACCATTTGCAATCATCGCATCACGTTTTTCTTTAGGCATTTTGAGGGGATTGAACGGCAAAGGATTAACCACTTTTAACGGGTCGCTTTCATCAAACAAGTAACCAATACCATTATCAAGACCTGAAAGTAATCTGCCACCTTTTTTGAGTATTCTGTAGCATTCGTTCCAGACAAGATAAACATCTTCCACATAGACATTTGAAACAGGATGAAAAATCAAATCAAAACTTTCATCTTCAAAGGGAAGAGGCTTTGACATATCACCTTTGATAATGTTAATACTGTATCCTTCTCTTTCGGACACCATTTTTTCTGCTTCAAGCTGTTTGTCGGAATAATCAAACACCGTGCATTTCGCACCGAGTTTTGATAGTACAGGCATTTGCTGACCGCCGCCGCTTGCAAGTCCCAACACCTTTTTACCTTTCAAATCACCAAACCACTCGTGAGGAACGGTAATGCAAGGTGTAAGGACAACAGCAAAATTGTCCGCATTAGTTTTTTCGTATTCTTCGTGGCTTATAGGCAATGTATATTCACAGCCATTTTCAGCCCACGAATCCCACGTTTCTGAATTTATTTTTGTGTAATCTATCATAATTTCACCTTAAATCCCATTTGTGTGTTCGTCAAAATTAGCTTTTATAACTCGTCTTTCTCTTTCACTCACACTCCAAATGTGAATACCTGTATCAGCGGTATTGAAGAAAAACTTACAGTCAATAGGCATCTCAAACAGTGAACGATATAACTGATTTATCATTCCTCCGTGAGAGACAATGGCAATAGTTTCATCTGCCTGAGATTCACTAATAACTCTTGATAGTGCATTTTCAGCTCTTTGCCTGAATTCAACCTGTGATTCCTGACCGTAAACAGCTTTATCAATCGGTAAATCAGGAACTTCGGGATATTTTTCTCTTACAACCGCTCTTGACAGACCTGCAAGAAGACCATTGTTAAATTCCATCAGGTTCTCATCAAAAACAATTGGAATACCTGTTTTTTCTGATAAATGCCCGGCTGTTTGTTTCGCCCTTGTTAAGGTGCTTGCATATATTTTTGAGATATCATAATTGTTGGCAACATACTCTGCCATAGCTTCTGCTTGTTTATGTCCTCGTTCAGTTAATGCGAAATCTGCTCTGCCTTCGTGTACATCGAGTAAATCTGCCTCTGATTCTCCGTGGCGTATAACTAAAAGTTGCATATTCCATACCTCCGACAAAAAAAATTAAGGCACCTCCGAGAATATACGGAGATGCCTGTAAGTTCAGAAAGATATTATATCAATCGCAAACGGACAAAACGGCTCTCCGATTTCGGATATTAAGATTCATTGTCATTTTGTCCACCTGCTTTTTAATATTTTAATTAATTTTAATACTGTTTTCGTAAATTGTCAACATCTTTGAATACCTGACTGCAAAAGTGTTGATTTTAAGTGCAAAAATAATTAAAAATCATCCTTGCACGGTTAAAAGGAAACACGTTCTGCTATTGAGTTATATTTCAGCTTCAACAAAGCCGATGCTTTCTCTGCCCCTGACCATATTTGCCACGTTTCGTGCGTTGAAGTAGATTCTTATTTTCCCCTCATAATTCGTCATACAGCAGGCATAAACGAACTGTGCCATCCAGGGGTATTTTTTTTCGGGGACAATAAGGGGCTTTACAAACTCAAAGCTTTCCCCGTCATCGGATTTAAGAAGCATTATTGCAGAATGGCTCTTGCCGTTTTCCTCAAAAATACCGTTCTGAAGTCCGATATAACAGTCCTTCAGCTTATATACCTTAATACAGCCCGAGCAGAGATTCAGGTATTTACTGCTTTTATCGGGGCTGATAATGGGCTTTTCCCTTGAAACAAAGTCCTTATGGGGAAAATCACTCTCAGCAAAGCTTATGTGCGTAGGCTCAGAAAAGCCGCAGTCCTTTATAAAGGTCTGACCGCAGGAATAATACATACGGAATTTTCCATCCTTTTTTATCAGAAACGGATTGGAAATTGCAACTCCCGTACTGCATGCCTCGTAATCTCTCGTGTGCGCTATTACTCTTTCGGGCTCGGTCCAGCTTATAAGATCACGGGATTTACACATATATATTTCCGATTTCCATTTTACGCCTACGGTATTAAGAGCATTAAGAATCGGGGATCTTGTTCTTTCAAAATAAAGGAAATATTCACCGTCAATAATGTTTATATCGGGACGCATCGCACGCTTTGCTACACGCGTTCCTTTTGAAAAGCTGATTCCGTCAGAGGAAACATAGTGATAAACGCCGAAAAAGGTATGAGCAAAGAGATGCCATTTCTTATCGGGTGTTTTATCGGGCGTGAGAATTGAAGGGTCAGCAACAACCAGGCTCGGCAGAGAATATTTCAGCACGGGATTTCTTTTATAAAAACTGAAGCTGAGCCTGTTAAACTGTTCAAAGCTTATATTTTCCATATCAGAATTCAACAGCATAATGGTGTACAAATACTCCTACAATCTTATTGTAATCAAGCACGTGCATTACTGCACCGTCAGCTGTTTCAAGGAAGGTAAGTCCTTCTGCCTCAATGTTATTTCCGCCCACATTCCTCTCGGCAAAGAGGCTGACCTCTCCCGTTTCAACATCAAGCTTTAATATATTCTTGAAATTTCCGTTATCCTGTATATCGGCGGAAAGATAAAGAGTGCCGTCATAAAATTCACCGCCCTGGATGCGGTCAATGATACCGAGTCCCTTAAGGGGGATTTCTCTTACAAGTGCCATATCGTTATTTACATCATAGCAGTAAACCGTTTCGGCATCACTCCACTTTGAAGCATAAAGGCAGCCTGTTTCCTTATCAACAGCACACCAAGGTACACCGTCATCGTAAATTTCATAGGGAAGGTCATAAACCTCACCGGTACATTCGAGGGTTTCAGCATCGAATACGACAATACAGGGATATCCCTCATCGGGCCCTTCAACGGAAGCATAGATTTTGCCGTCATACCAACTTATTCCGCCTATATGATCATTTCTTCTGCCCTCGCACTTGTCGGGGAGAGGATTCATCGCGACAGTTACAAGCTCCATTTCTTCTACGGTAAACTTTGCAAGGAAGGTAAGACCGATACCTGCTATGGCACCGCTTGTGTAATAGTATTCTCCGTCTGTGGTAATACCCTGCCCCATCATAAGAGCCTGCTCAAGCACGAAGGTGTCCTTTGAGATAAGCTCTGCCGAATCGGAGCTTACAGCTACAGGACTAGTAATAATAGTCAGAATAAGAATGGGAAGAACAATAAGATTTCTGAGTTTAAGTAAGATTGACATAGCGATTCTCCTTTTACATCTTTTCTAATAACGGAATACCGTATACCCTTACAGGATAATCAAAAATACTGTATAGCATAATTCACCCTATACTTATTAATAGTGTATCATAAAAAGATTTATTTTTCTATTGTTATTTTGACTAAGCAAACGTCTTTCATTTTGATACTTTTCCCAAAGTTTACTTATTGTTGTTTTTTCTTGTTGTTTTTACAGGTATAAGGTGGTAGAATAAAGTGTATTTTTATGTTTGGAGGTAACCAACAGATACTATGAGTAACAAATATGATGTTATAGTTATCGGTGCAGGTAACGGCGGTCTCGGCGCAGCTGTAACCTGTGCAAAGGCAGGTCTTAAAACTCTTCTTCTTGAAAAACACAATCTTCCCGGCGGCTCCGCTTCTTCATTTGTCAGAGGAAGATTTGAATTTGAGCCCTCTCTTCATGAGCTTGCAGGTGTCGGCAACCCCGAGGATCCCGGTGCAATTGACCAGATGTTCCGCCGCTTCGGTGCAGATGTTGACTGGATAAGACATGCATCGACCTTCAGACTTGTTGTTCCCGCAAAGGAGGGTGACAAGGATACATTTATAAGCGAAAACGGTGTTGAGGTTACTGTTGATGCAAGAATGCCCGCAGGCTTCGAGCCCTTTGCAAAAAAGCTGGAGGAGCTTGTTCCCGGCTCTTATGACAGCTGTATGGCTGCATTTGATCTTGCCACAAGAATGTACAGTGCTCTTGATAAGCTTGAAAAGCCTCTTGAAATCCCCTCAATCTTAAAGGATGTTCCCGATTTTATGAGAATTACGGGACACACGATTAACGAAGTTCTCGATGCTCTCGGTATGCCTAAAAAGGCACAGGATATTTTCAATACATATTGGTGCTATATGGGTGTTCCCGGTTCAATTTTCGATTATCTCTACTATTCACTTGTTCTTCACAGCTATGTAAAGGCAGGTACCGGCATTCCCACCCTCAGAAGCCATGAAATGAGCCTTGCCGTTGATAAAAAAATACGTGATTACGGCGGAGATATCTGGTACAATTCAGAGGTTACCAAGGTAATTATGAAGAACGGCAAGCCTGCAGGCGTTGTTGTTAACGGTGAAAAAGAGGTATATGCATCTCACTTCATCTGTAACTCTCACCCCAACATCACCTGGAGTGAGCTTTTCGAAGAAAAAGAGGTTCCCAAGAAGCAGTTAAAGATGCTTAACGCCCGAAAGGTTGCCTGCACTCTTACTACCGTTTACCTCGGTATGAACAAAACAAAGGAAGAGCTCGGCTTCAAGGACTATTCCGTATTCATTGCTCCCGATTCCGATTCAGATAAGCAGTTTGAGGATTGCCAGAATCTTTTCAACAGCTTCTGCATCATAAACTGTCTTAATGAAATCAATTCAAATGCTTCTCCCGAAGGTACAAGCCAGCTGTTCCTTACAACTATGAGCTTCGGTGATGTAATGAAGGATGTAAGACCTCAGGATTACAAAAAATTCAAGAATAAGATTGCCGAGCATATGATAAATGTATGCGAAAAGGCTCTTAATATTTCAATCAAGCCTTATATTGAAGAAATTGAAATAGCTGTTCCCGCAACATTCTGCCGATATCTCAATACTCCCTACGGAACACCCTACGGTTATATGCTCGAAAAATGGGACAGCATAATTCCCAGAACAATACAGTATATCCAGGATCAGCCCTTTGATAACTTCCTTTTCTGCGGTGCTTCTCAGGAAAGAGGCGACGGCTACGGCTGTGCTTACTACAGCGGTGAAAAGGCAGCAAATCTTACCATCAAGGCTATAAAGGAGGGCAAATAATTATGGCAAGCAAAATCAAATCTGTAAAAACAAATAAATTTATCCCTCTTCTGTCCGGCCGTCAGAAAAAATTTGAGGGCGAAATGGCAAGACTTCCCGAAATGCCTGACCAGGCTTTCGTTTTAGCGAAGGCTCTTCACCCCAAGAAGCAGTTCTTAAAAGTTGCAGAGGTAATTGAAAGAGCAGAAGACTGCAAGAGCTTCGTGCTTGTTCCTGACGAAGAAAAGGGCACAAAGTCACTCGCATATTTCGGTGCAGGTAAATATCTTACCGTTTTTGAAGAAGTTGAGGGAATGAAAATCACCCGTGCATACTCAATTTCATCAAAGCCCAAGGACTCACTTGAAGGCAGATATATGCTTACAATCAAGCGTGTTGACGGCGGCTTAATGTCAAATTATATTCTTGACACCTGGGAAGTAGGCCGTTCCGTTACGGTTTCCGCACCCGAGGGACATTTTGAGTATCAGCCTCTCCGCGATGCAAAGAATGTTATCTGTCTTGCAGGCGGCAGCGGTATCACGCCCTTTATTTCAATGGCAGGCGCAGTTATTGACGGTGATGAAGATTTCAATATGACTCTTATTTACGGCAGCAGAAACCGTGAAAACATCCTTTTCTATGATGAGCTTGAAGAAATAAACAAAAACGGCAAGGTAAATGTTGTTCACGTTTTAAGCGACGACGATGCAGAAGGCTTCGAAAAGGGCTTTATCACAGCAGAGCTTATAAAGAAATATGCACCCGATAATGAGCCCTATTCTATATTCATCTGCGGACCTCAGGCTATGTACGAATTCCTTGATAAGGAAATTGCAAAGCTCGGTCTCGAAAAGAAATATGTACGCCACGAAATGTTCGGTGAATTCAGAAATCCCGCTTCTCAGGCAGATTATCCCTCAGACGTGCCCGAAACAGTTTCAATTACGGTTACAATTCAGGATATGACAACAACAATTACAGGCAGCACAAATGATACCGTGCTTCAGATTCTTGAAAAGAATGGTATTGCTGCTCCCGCAAGATGCCGCAGCGGCGAGTGCGGATTCTGCCATTCACACCTTATTTCAGGTAAGGTATACGTGCCCAAGGCACTTGAATACAGAAGACTGGCAGACTTCAAGTTCGGCTGTATCCATCCCTGCTGCTCATTCCCCCTTACTGACTTAGTTATCAACGTTCCCGTTTCAAAGTAAAAAAACATAAAAGGGGGCGGTTTTTCCGCCCCCCTAAAAAAATTAAAATTTTTCAGAAAAACTTATTGACTTCATCACATTAAAGTGATACACTGATAAACATCAAATCACAAAGGAGGTAGCTGAAATAATGAATAATACATTTTTCTTTTATTTTTTTAATAAGGGCTGCCCGTCTTCTGTGATCTCTGAAAATTAAATTCAGACTCCATAAACGGACAGTCCGCATTCGTTGTGCTTTTTAACAGCGAAGGGCGGACTTTTATTTTTCAGAAAAATCTATTTTGAAAAGAGGCAAATAACCATGCAAATGAATTTCCACAGAAAGCTTCCCATTCCTCAGGATGTAAAAGCAGAATTCCCCTTAACGAAAAGAATGATCGGGATAAAAGCTCAGCGCGACGAAGAAACCCGTGCGGTTTTTGACGGAAGAAGCGACAAATTCATACTTATAATAGGTCCCTGCTCAGCAGATCACAGAGAATCTGTTCTTGAATACATTTCAAGGCTTAAAAGAATTGAGGAGCAGGTTTCAGATAAAATTATCCTTATACCCCGTATATATACAAATAAACCGAGAACCACCGGTCAGGGCTACAAGGGAATGCTTCATCAGCCCGATCCCGATGCCAAGCCTGATATGTATAAGGGAATTGTATCAATCCGTGAGCTTCACCTGGCAGCGCTCCGTGATTACGATTTCACATGTGCTGACGAGATGCTTTATCCCGAAAACTATAGGTATCTGTCTGATATTCTTTCGTATGTTGCCGTAGGCGCCCGTTCTGTCGAAAATCAGCAGCACAGACTTACTGCAAGCGGTATCAGCGCTCCTGTCGGAATGAAGAATCCCACCGGGGGCGATCTGAATGTTATGATGAACTCCATTATTGCCGCTCAGAACAGCCATACCTTCCTTTACAGAGGCTGGGAGGTAACAAGCTCAGGCAACCCCTACGCCCATGCAATTCTCCGCGGATATGTTGACTATGCCGGCAGAAGCATTTCAAATTATCATTACGAGGACCTTTTATGGTTAAGAGAGCTTTATGATAAAGCCGCTCTTTCAAATCCGTCTGTAATAGTTGACACTAACCATAACAATTCCGGTAAAAAATATCTTGAACAGATACGCATTGCAAAGGATGTTGTTCACAGCCGCAATCAGAATAATGATATAAAGAAGCTTGTAAAGGGACTTATGATTGAAAGCTATATCGAGGACGGTGCACAGGGGGTCGGAGAGCACATTTTCGGAAAATCCATTACAGATCCTTGCCTCGGCTGGGAAAAGACAGAACAGCTCATACTTGATATTGCAGACAAGCTGTAAAAGCGTCAGACAAAGGTGAAAAAAATGGCAAACAAACTGGATGAAGCAAGACAAATAATAAATAAAGCTGATTCGCAGATAGCTGAGCTGTTCGTAAAACGGATGAAGGCTGTTGAATCGGTTTTTGAGTACAAAAAAGAGTACGGACTGCCGATTGCAGACCCGGAACGTGAAGATACGGTAATTAAAACAAATTCCGCCCGTATTGAGGATGATGTGCTTAAAGGCTATTATATTGATTATATGAAAAAGCTGATGTCCTTATCCCGTGCATATCAGCTTCGATTACAGAACGGGCTTAAAATTGCATACAGCGGCGTTGAAGGAGCCTTTGCCCACATTGCCGCAGGCAGAATATTCCCTCAGGGCAACCGTGTTGCTTACAGTGATTTCAAAGCAGCCTACAACGCCGTAGTCAACGCTGAATGTGACATTGCGGTTCTTCCCATAGAAAACAGCTATGCGGGGGAGGTAGGTCAGACCCTGGATCTTATATTTTCCGGATCACTTTATATTAACGGCATATATGAGCTTGAAATTCATCAGAATCTTCTGGGAGTTAATGGGGCAACGATAGATGATATAAAAAAAGTAACAAGCCACCCGCAGGCGCTCAGTCAGTGTCACGACTACATCAGGCTGCACAGCTTTGAAACAGAGGATGCAAATAACACCGCTCTTGCCGCAAAATCCGTAGCCGAGGCCTGTGACAAATCCTATGCTGCTATAGCAAGCAGAGAAACAGCTGAGCTTTACGGCCTCAAGATTATTGAATACAACATCAACAAAAGCGGTGAAAACACAACCCGTTTTGCGGTTCTTTCTAATGTCCGTGCAGATACTGCAGCTCTTACAAGTACAGTTCTGATGCTGACAGTAAAGCACGAAACAGGCTCTCTTGCAAAAGCGATAAGCATTATTGCTAAGTACGGCTTCAATATGACTGCGCTGAGAAGCAGGCCCATGAAAAAGCACTCCTGGCAATACTATTTTTATATAGAAATTGACGGCAAGCCCGACAGCGATAACGGCAGAAAAATGCTTGATGAATTAGCAAGAGTCTGTGACACAGTAAAGGTTGCAGGAGGCTTTGCACCCCATACGGAAATATAAGAAAAAATCTTACGATTTATCAACCCCCTACCCCCCAATCTTGGGGGCTGTAGGTGTTTCTTGTTCAATAAGCTTGCGTCATTCAATGCGCCGCAGGCGAATTATAAGCTAAATTGCTCACAACGCGAGCAATTTCCTATATAATAAATAAATGGGCTGTAAAAAACTTTCGTTTTTTTACAGCCCATTTTTATCTTATTATCTCATACCGTTGAAGAATTCGTCAAAAAACTGATTGAAGTAATCCTCATAGCTGCCGGGATAATTACCGCCGGGCATCTGGGGAGCAGTGGTTTCCTCTTCAACTGCAAAGGTATCGCCTCTGTCCTCGATAAGAGTTACGACAACATCAAATTCCTCGGATGAATAGTCATTATTGATTCTTACAATAGAAAGTGTAAGCTTATCGCCTACGTCCGAATTCTCTATATATTCGGAAAGGAAGGAGGGAGTTTCCAGGGGCTGACCGTTTACGGCAACAATCATATCGCCTGCTTCTGCTTTTGTACCGGCAAGAGTACTGTCAGCACCGATTTCATAGATAACTATGGAGCCTGAGGGAAGTCCCTTGATTGCAACAAACATACCGTAGGTGCTGTATTCACTTGCAGGAACATACGTGATACCGAGCTTGGGCCTGTTGGAAACGTAGCCGTGCTTCATAATTTCGTTTACAATTTCAACAAAAACAGAGGAAGGTACTGCAAAGCCCATACCCTCGTATTCGTCATCAACGATTTTCATTGAATTTATACCGACAACCTGACCGAAAGCATTTACAAGAGCACCGCCCGAGTTACCGGGATTGATTGCTGATGTATGCTGGATACATTCTGTGGTATAGCCCGTGGAAGAGGAGCTGACGGGTCTGTCAAGAGCAGAAACCATACCGTTTGTGAAAGAGTTTGCAAATTCAACACCGCCGGGGTTGCCTATTGCATATATGGGATCGCCTACCTCAATTTTTGAGGAGTCACCGATTTCTGCAAGAGTAAGTCCTGTTTTTTCTATACGGATAACACCGATATCGGTTCTTGCATCAAAGCCTACAATTTCAGCATCGTATTCATTTCCGTCATGAAGCTGAACACGGATATAGCCTGAAGAATCACTTATAACGTGTGCGCAGGTCACGATATAGGTATACTTGCCGTCCGTTGATTCCTGGAAAAGCACACCGGAGCCTTCGGATGCAAGTGCCTTTGACTTATCGTAAACAAGGATACCTGCCGAAGAAGGAAGCACCTTCTTATAAATACTCTTAGGTGTAAGCTCTCCTTCGTCATTTACATTATCTCCCGTTACGGGCGAAGCATTGGTCACAAATTCTTCAACGTTGTTGGAAATACTTGTGTTTTCCTCGGGAGGCGTATTGACAGGCTCATCATTGCCGAATGCAATACCTATAAGAGCAATTACAAGAAAAACAGCAAGAATAGCCGCAACAATAGCGAATATCTTTGAGCCCTTTGACTTTTTGTTATTATTTCCGCTGTTTCCCGCAGGATAAGCATATCCGCCGTTCTGAGAATTTCCGTAAGGATAACCGTTGTTCATAGGATTGCCGTTATAGCTGCCGGTTCCGTAAGGATATGCACCGTTATTGCCGTAAGGATACTGACTGCTGCCGTTTCCCTGAGGATTATTTCCGTAGGGAGCCTGCTGCTGACCGTAGGGGTATGAGCTGCCGTTACCTGCGGGAGTCCGGCTTCTGTAGGAATAGGGATTGATGTTCTGACTGTTCCCTTCCTGCACGGGGGGCTGATACACGGGCTGATCCTTATGTGCCGGCACTTCTTCGGTCTCTTCCGTTACAGCCTCAACCTCTTCTGTCATAATTGCTTCGGCAGCCGTATCTTCAGCCACAGCATTTTTTTCTGTTTCTTCGGGGGGATTGCTTACGGGCTGCCCCCAGATATTTTCATTCATGGATTATCTTTCCTTTCATCTGTATGAGCATATAATAATGAACAAACATTAAATAAATATTAAAAAAATTAAAAATGATTACTGCAGGGGCAGTCTTACGATAAACTCAGTATACTTATTTTCCTCGGTTTCAAGACTTATTGTTCCTTTATGAAGCTCAATAATACTTTTTACAATATAAAGTCCCATTCCGAAGCTTTTTGCATCAAGGCCTCTTGACTTATCCACCTTATAGAAACGGTCAAAAACAAGCTCCTTTTCATTTTCAGTAATACCTCTGCCGGTGTTGCGCACCGAGAACACGGCTTCCTTCTTTTCCGCATAAACAGAAACGGTAATCACACCGCCGTTCTCTGTAAATTTAACGGCATTGTCTATGAGGTTATAAATAATCTGTGTTATCAGGGTTTCATCTGCCGTAATCACAACGTTTTCAAGCTCGGCAAGCCCCACCACATCAATATTCTTGTCATTTATAAACTTTTCAAACCCGATAATTGTTTTTATGAAAATTTCACGGAGAGAAAAAACAGAGGTATTAAGTGTAAGCTTTCCTGCCTCAATCTTTGACATATTGAGCATCGCAACTACAAGGCGGGAAAGACGCTTTACCTCGTCGGACACAATAACAAGGTATTTCTGAGATTCCTCGGGAGAAATTGTACCGTCAAGCATACCGTCAACAAATCCGCTGATAACGGTCATGGGAGTTTTCAGCTCATGGGAAACATTTGCAACAAAGCTGCTTCGGGATTCCTCCAGCACAGCAAGATTGTCTGCCATTTTATTAACCGAATCGACAAGCTGTGTAAGCTCATTATAAACGTCCGCCGTATTTATTCTTGCAGTAAAGTCACCGCCTGCATAGTGCTTCGTAGCGGCAGTAATCTTTTTAAGCGGACGAACCATTCTGTAAGAAAAAATCACGGAAAGAATAAAGCAGAGCCCGAGAGCCACAATACTTGAAAAAATCTGTATTCTGAGAAATTCAGTCGTATAAGGTAAAAATGCAACGCTTTCAGGCTGCACAGCAATAAGATACAGCCTTTCACCCTGGATTTCAAGCGTTACAGCACCAAGCAGATAGTTTTCTTCAGGAAAACCGTCAAGCATTCCCTCGAAAACATAACCGTTCTTTCCTGAGAAAGAAATTTCTGCAAGCATATCGGGGGGGAAGCTGATGCTATCATGAAGACTGCACACGTTACCCGTAATTTCGTCCTCTGTACCGATTGCTGAGTCACTGCAGATAATAACTCTGCCTCCCGAATCCGTCACAAACAGCGAGGAGTCAGAAACACCTGCAACCGTCAGAACAATGTTTTTTATATACTGTAATGAGCTTTCCGAATCAGCCTTAAAATCATCACCCGATTTTTCGGCAAATAATTCAACGCTCTGAGATACACTCAGAGCGTCTTCATTAAGAGCTGTGAGCTTATCCGTTTTCCAGAAATTCAGAAAGAAAAACAATATGGCAAAGCTTGAAATGGTAAGGCACAGAATAACAGAAATTGAAGTCCGTATAAAATACCATTTAAACATACTGCCCGATCGGCGTTTTCTTAAAGGTGACATAACACTTTAGCTCACTTGATATAATAGTAAAAATAAACTTTATTTTGTTTCAAACTTATAGCCTACGCTCCATACTGTGCGAAGCTCCCACTTGTCAGAAACACCTTCAAGCTTTTCACGGAGTCTTTTGATATGCACGTCAACCGTTCTTGAGTCACCGTAATAATCAAAGCCCCACACCTCGTCAAGAAGCTGATCCCTTGTAAAAACACGGTTGGGATTGCTTGCAAGATGAAAAAGAAGCTCAAGCTCCTTGGGAGGAGCATCAACATGGACACCCTTTACCTTCATCTCATAGTTTGTGATGCTGACAAAAAGGTTATCAAAATTTACTTCCTTGGGAGTTTCAGCTGCCGGAGCAAGGGCTCTTCTGAGAACTGCCTTTATACGTGCAACAACCTCTTTTGAATCAAAGGGCTTTACGATATAATCGTCTGCACCGAGCTCAAGTCCGAGAATCTTATCAAAGGTTTCTCCCTTTGCCGACATCATGATAATCGGCACGTTGCTTGACTGTCTGATTTTACGGCATACCTGCCAGCCGTCAAGCTTGGGAAGCATAATATCCAGAAGAACAAGTGAAGGCTTTACGGTATCAATGCTTTCAACAGCGGCTACACCGTCATTGACAATTACGGGTGTATAACCCTCTTTTGAAAGATACAGCCTCAAAAGCTCGCAGATATTAGCATCATCGTCAACAATAAGTATCTTTTCATTCATTTATTTTTCCTCCCCCGGGGAAAATAATTATCCGTTCTGTACGGACTTTATAAAAAACAAAAAAGGCACTTGGTGAAGCCGTTCATCAAGTGCCGGAAACGGCTGATATTTAACCGAATGTTACCACACTGTCATCACCGTACTGCAGATTCTCAATAAGACTGAGTCCGGGAATTCCTTCAATTTCAGCATCAGCAACTGCGCCTATTTCATCAAGAACAGAAATAAAGAACTGATCATTACGTGCTGAAGCATATTCTTCCGTTTCTGCCGGAGCCTCTTCATCAGCATCAAAGGTAGGTGCAATAAAGGAAACAACACCTGAAAGACCTGCAGGAAGAGAGGAATAGGATTTATCAAGAATATCGGATATTACTGAGTTTACACCGATTGAGGAAAGAATACCTGCAACAAGTGAATCACCCGAAACGAAGGATTCATTCGGGCCGGGATTTGTAACGGGCTCATCACCCTCAATGCCGGCATAGGTTCCCTGAGTAATATGAACGGTATAAGTGCATTTTGAAGAAATTGAACTGCCCGTTGCCGTAACAGTAATAATAAGGTCCTGCTCGGGAAGCATGGGGTCTATTGCAATCTCATTATAATAGTTATTCTTAACAGGAGTACCGTTTACACTTACGATACAGTTGTAGATGCTGTCGGTCGCATAAGCAGTAGGGTAAATCCAGAGGCTTGAGCGTCTTGCGCTGAGTGTTGCACTGTACTCATAGATATCAGCATAGAAATCATCACTTGAAACATCAAATGCATGGGTATTTTCAGAAACAAGTCTGAAGGCTTCCTCATAAGAAGCATTATCCTCTCGAACGGAAAGACCGCCCTGTTTACCGAGAAGCTGAAGCATATAGAATGCCGTTGTTCCGTTTTCAAGATGCTTTTCAAGCTTTGCGCTGTCAATAACAACCGAATATTTCTTTCCGAGAAGAGCTGCGATGTACTTTGCCTTAAGTGAGTCAAAGGACGAATCGCTGTCAACGGAAATTCCCTGAGCCCTGACTGTCATAACAGCCATAAGTCTGTAAACCTCATCCTCCGAGGTATCAATGCTTACGTCGTAACCGTTTGACCAGAGAGCAAGCTTGGAGGCGGCAAGAATGTATTCGTCAAGGGACCTCACGGAGCCGCCGGGCATCCATTCTCCGAGAATATTCATATTCATACCTGTGATGTAGGCAAGGTAGGAAACAATAGCCTCTTCAAGGTCTGCGCCTGCCGTAAACGAATCTGCACCGTAAGCACCGGTTACGAGAGCAACAAAAAGTGCTCTTGCCATTACAAGCTCGTCTGAGTCTGCATTATCGGGACATTCAATTCCCATTCCCTCAAGGTATTCCTTAACCTCTGCATCGCTTACGTCTGCAGCAAGCAGGGTGGAATTTGCATTGAGAATTTCAAAGAAGTAAATATATCCCGCTCTCTGTGAGCCTAATTCAAGGTTATAGAGAGAAACAAAATATTCAACGTCCTTTTTGAAGCTTTCGGGAGTTTCGGTATAGGGATATTCGGGCTCGGGCACAAGATTTACTCGCTGAGCCATTCCCTCAACCGTTGTCATATCCTCTTTGATTACAAGATCGGTAAGCCATGCGATATCTGCCTCGTCATAATCATACTGAGTTTCAAAGGGAAGAATTGCTGCAGACGCAAAGAGCTCTGCTGACAAAAGAGCCACACACAAAGCAACACAGATGATCTTAAAAAGAAGCTTTTTCTTTGACACAACCGCACCTCCGACTCTTAGATTTAAAATACATAGATATTATAACAAAATAAATATTTTTGTCAAGCAATTTAGCAAGATTTTACACGGCAAAATCTGTTTTTTTTCACAAAGAAAATTCATACACGGTTTCCGATACGTACTTCGCCCCTGCTTTATAAAGACATGAGGGAAAATCTGTATGATGGGGAGTGTCAGGATAAAACTGAGTTTCAAGGCAGAAGCCGCTTCTCTTCTCCATAGGCACACCGTTCTTGCCTGCAATACCCTTAAGGAAATTACCTGCATAGAACTGTACACCGGGTAAAGTTGTATAAACATTCATTTTTATGCCGCTGAGATCGCCCCTTGCAGATGCAATTCTGCGAAGAGTGCCGTCATAGCCGTTTATGCAGAAATTATGGTCGTATCCGCCCGTATACTGAAGCTGTATATGGCTGTCATCAATATCCTTTCCGATAACTCTTTCGCTTCTGAAATCAAAGGCAGTTCCCTCAACGGGGATATTCCTGCCCGTGGGAATACTGTTTTCATCAACCTCTGTTATACGGTCAGCGTCTATTGAAAGAGTGTGACCGAGAATATTGCCGTTATCGTAACCGTTAAGATTAAAATATGCGTGATTTGTGAAATTAAGATAGGTATCCTTATCCGATACTGCCTCATACTTTATGTGAAGCTTATTATCATCACCGAGTCTGTAAATAACCTTAATTTCTTTTTTTCCGGGGAATCCGTGTGCTCCGTCTGCCTGAACATAGGAGAATTCAACGCTGTCGGAGTCCGTCACTATTGCCTTCCAGAGAGAAAGACCGAGCTCTCCGCCCGAATGAAGACAGGTAATCCCCTTTTCGTTTGCGGTAAGAGGATAGCTTTCACCGTTTATTTCTATTGAAGCGCCGCCTATACGGTTGCAGACAGGACCTACAACAACGCCCTGATAATCGGAAAGCTCAAGGCAGTCCTTTACGCTGTCAAAGCACAGAAGCACGTCCCTCAGAACACCGTCCTTGTCCTTCATTTCAAAGGAACGGAGAGTTGCACCGAGCGTTATTATACGGGCGGACACCTCAGATGAATTTGTGATTATATATTCGTAAACCTCTCTGCCGTCAGGCATATTACCGAAAAGTACACGTTCAACTGACATTATAGAATCTCCTCCGGATTTTAAGTTTAATTACAAATATTCATTTTAATATAGCAGAAACCAAATGTCAAGGTAAGGATTTTTCTTTCAGAGAAATTAAAAGCCTTTTATGAATAAAAATGCATCATAAAATGAATATTCTGTTAAAAATGCCGTAAACATTCTTTTTTCCGCACCGCAACGGAAAATTTTTCTGCTTGACTATATAATATATATGAGATATACTTATTGTGTATAATTTTTAAGGTGGACAGTTATGAGCTTTATTGAACTTGAATCAGTTTACAAAAAATATCAGATGGGCGAAGTCACCATCAACGCACTTGACGGAGTTTCCTTCTCTGTCGAGGAGGGTGAGCTTTGCATGGTTGTAGGCCCCAGCGGCGCCGGTAAAACAACCGTTCTCAACATTCTCGGAGGAATTGATGCCTGCGATGACGGAAAGATAAGAGTAGGCGGCGACCTTGTCAACCAGTTCAACGAGAAAAGACTTGCGACCTACCGCAGACACGATGTTGGCTTCGTTTTCCAGTTTTACAACCTTGTACCCAACCTTACGGCACTCGAAAACGTAGAGCTTGCATCCCAGATAAGCAATAAGGCGCTTAATCCTGCAAGAGTTCTTGAAAGAGTCGGCCTGGGCGAAAGAATGGACAACTTCCCCTCACAGCTTTCAGGCGGTGAGCAGCAGAGAGTTTCCATTGCACGTGCACTTGCAAAAAATCCCAAGATTCTTCTCTGCGACGAGCCCACGGGCGCACTTGACTATAATACGGGCAAGCAGATTCTCGGTCTTCTTCAGGAAACAAGCAGAGAAACCGGCATGACCGTTATTATCATTACTCATAATACAGCTCTTACACCTATGGCGGACAGAGTTATCACAATGAAAAACGGCAGAGTAAACAGAATTGCAGTCAACGACAATCCCCTTTCCGTTGACAGAATAGAGTGGTAAGGAGGATTACCCGTTGTCAAAAGCACTTATAAAGGATACTCTGCGTACTATAAAGAGCAATCTGAGCAGATATATATCAATTATGCTGATAATTGCGCTGGGCACAGCCTTTTTCGTAGGCATAAAGGCAACTGCTCCCGATATGTTCTCTACAGCAGAAAAGTATTTTACAGATTACAATTTAATGGATATCCGCATACAATCGGTTGCAGGCCTTACAGACAGCGACATTGCGGAAATCAAAAAACTGGACGGCGTTCAGTATGCAGAGGGACAGAAGTTTGTCGATGCACTCGTCCGCGTCAACGGTGAAATTGAGGCTGATATTGACGGTACACAGATAAGCACCCGTGCTTATTCCATCTCACCCTCAAATATTGCAGATTTTCTTAACGGGGTAAATGACGGCTCATTTATGAACAGACCTCAGCTTATTGAAGGAAAATATCCTTCAGCTGTAAACGAGTGTCTTGTTGATGCAAGCACGCTTTCAACACCCGACAGCTTCAGAATAGGTAACACTATTACCCTTGAAACAGAAAACGGAACAGCTCCCTCAGAGCTTAACGAAGCAACCTACACTATCGTAGGCATTATCCGCTCCCCCTTCTATCTTTCATTTGAAAGAGGTAATACAAACATCGGAAGCGGTAAGGTAGGTACGTTTATCATTATCCCCGAGGAGGCTTTCACGGCCGACTATTATTCCGAGATATACGTAAACGTTCAGGGTGCCGAATACCTTGAGCCCTACTCCGACGAATATTTCGAATACCTGACTCCCGTAGTAGAAAACATAAAGGCAATTTCAAAGAATCAGGTAAGAATAAGAGTTGCCCAGCTGCGCCCCGAATTACAGAACAAAATCGTCACGGGCGAGGCAGAAATACAGAATAGCGAATCAAACGTATCAGGTCAGCTTACAGAGCTTGACGAAACGATAGCAAAGCTTGAGGACCTTGTTGCAAACGGCCAGCAGTACCTTGCCGATGCACAGAAGGAATTCGACGAAAAGTTTTCTGCCGCAGAGGGCACTCTCAGCAACAATACGGCAGAATATTATGCGGCTCTGCAGGAATATTCGAAAAAGGAGCAGCTGTATCAGCAGAATGTTGCGCTCTACAATGAACAGCAGCTAAAGCATACTCAGGCAAAGGAACTTTACGATACTTCTTACAGTCAGTATCTTAACGGTCAGACTGCAATTGAATCCGCAAAGCAGACAATTGAAACCACAAAGGGGCTGATTTCAGCCGCTGAGGCCACAATAAACAAAATCGGCGATATACAGTCTGATGCATATTCACAGGAGCAGATTCAGTCTATCATAAACATGATGCAGATTACCTACCCTGAGCTTTACAATGCGGTAAAATCACTTACAACCCAGGGACTTGCAACGGAAATTGCCGCAAACCTTAAGCCTTATCTTGACACTCAGAAGGCAAATCTTGCAGTTCAGGAAAAAACATTAAAGGAAAAGGAGCAGGCTCTGACAGATCTCGGTATTTTCCTTGAAGCAAAGAAAAAAGAGCTTACGGATGCTACTCTTGCTCTTGCAACGGCAAAAACTCAGCTTGATGATGCCGCAAAGGAGCTCCAGACTGCAAATGCACAGCTTACCGCCTCCGGCTATAACATTTCAAGCGGAAATCTTCAGCTTCAGATAGAAAAAATCCAGGCAGAAGCAAAACTCAATGAGCTTAAGAATCAGGTAAATACTGCTCCCCAGAACCTTGCCGCCGCAAAAGAAACCCGTAAGCAGGCCGCCTTACAGCTCGATTCGGGACTTCTTACAGCACAGAAAAAGGTTAACGATGCAAAAGCACTTCTTGCAAAGCTTGATACTCTTTCATGGAGCGTTTATGACAGAAACGGAACTCCCGGCTACAGCAGCTACGGACAGTCCGTAAAGAACATTCAGATTCTTTCAAACATTTTCCCCATATTCTTCTTCCTCATCTCATCAATGATATGTCTTACAACACTTACAAGACTTATTGACGAGGACAGAGTTCTTATAGGAACGTACAAGGCTCTCGGTTATACGAAGTTTTCAATTGTAGCAAAGTACGTTATCTATTCATTGAGTGCCTGTATATTCGGTACGGTTATCGGCATTGCGGTTGCAGTATTCCTGTTCCCGTACGCAATAAACTCTGCTTATTCCGTAATGTACGCTCTGCCGGATCTTATCTACAAATTCCCTCTGGGACATTCTGCACTGAGCCTTCTTATTTCACTCATCTGCACGGCTGTTGTTACGGCAATTGCCCTTTATAAGGAGCTTCAGACAAACCCTGCGGTGCTTATGCGCCCCAAGACTCCCAAGGCAGGAAAGCGAATACTTCTCGAAAAAATCACATTCTTATGGCAGTCCTTAAGCTTCACGGCAAAGGTTACCGCAAGAAATCTTTTCAGGAACAAGCAAAGATTTACAATGACTCTTATGGGAATTGCAGGCTGTACGGCACTTCTTATTGCAAGCCTCGGCATGTATAACTCCATAAGCGCAATCCTCACAAAGCAGTACGGTGAAAATGCTATTTCGAAGTATGACTTCCAGATAGTTTTCTCGGAAGCACAGTCAACAAGAGCTCACTCTGCAGCATACAACAAGGCTCTTTCCGATGCCAGAATCGAATCTCTGATGCTTACGTCAATGAAAGCGATGACCGCAGGCAGCGAAAGAAGCAATAAGGAGCTTGAGGTTTATACCCTTGTTCCCGAGAATCCTGCAGGCCTCGGTGCATATATCGAGCTGAAAAACAGAACAAACGGTGAAAGCTACGTCCTTGATGACAGCGGCGCAATAATCACCGAAAAGCTTGCAAGGGACACTAAAACAGATGTGGGAGAACAGATTCTTTTCACTGACGGTGACGGCAAAACGTATTCCGTAACAGTAAGCGCAATTGTTGAGAATTACACATTCCACTATATTTATATGACTGCAAAAACCTACAAAGCAGCAACGGGCAAGGCTCCCGAATATTCTTATGCCATCGGTGAGCTCTCCTCTACATTTGATAACGTTGACGAGGAAACCCTTACAAATACAAAGGGGCTTATAAGCACAGACCTTATGAAGACCCCGGGAATTACCGCTGTAGCATTCACGAGTGATACGACAGAAAGCATTTCTCAGATAACAGATGCTCTTTCGGTGGTTATTCTTGTATTCTTTGTATCCGCTCTTATTCTTGCCTTCATTGTTCTTTACAATCTGTCAAACATCAACATTATTGAAAGAACCAGAGAAATTGCAACACTCAAGGTGCTTGGCTTCTATGACAATGAGGTAAGCAGCTACATCTACAGAGAAAACATCTTTGTTTCCGTATTCGGTATAGCACTCGGTGTTGTTCTCGGTATAGTGCTTCATAAGCTTCTCATATCCTTCACGGCAATTGACACGGTTATGTACGGACAGGGCATTGCATGGTACAGCTTCATTGCGGCAATAGCAATCACCTGCCTCATCATCATATCGGTAAATGTGGTGCTTCACAAAAAGCTCAAAAAGGTTGATATGGTGCTTTCTCTCAAATCAGTTGAATAACATTAAAGCCACCCGCTTTACCTGCGAGTGGCTTTTATTTTGTGATAACGGTCAGCACGTAATCGTCAAATGTTCTTGAAACGCAGTTACTCTCCTCATACGGGAAGCGTTTAAGATCAGCACCTATTCCCTCCCCTGTCATTTTGACAAAAGCCTCCTTGTAGGTCCAGACCTTAAAAAAACGGATCATCATTTCACGATCTTCAATTATTCCGTTTTCAATGCGCGAGCCGCCGAGAACAAAACGTGCATCGCCTTCCGAAAAAAAACGCAAAAGAATACGGGCAGACACGGGGCGTATTTTTTCAACGTCAATTCCTACGGGACAAGCTCTGTTTACTGCCACAGCGGCAATATCCCCCGAATGACTGACGCTGAAATGATAAGCTCCGCTTTCAAGATAGGGCTTCCCCTTATCCGTCACCGCGAAAACCAATTCAGAGGGAGAAATTCCGAGCTTTTCCGACAACACCCTTCTTAAAAGCATATCGGATACTATACATAAGTCCTTGTCAGTCTGATTTCTCAGCCCGTCACATTTTTTTCTTCGTTCCGGTGACATAGAAAAATAAGCCGCATCAATATCGGTGCGGCTTATTCTCTTTATATCCAACGTATAAATTTCAGCTTCTGATACCATATCAGTCCATATATTTTTCGATAACTCTGATAGCGTCTGCAACCGTTTCAAGTCCCATAGCTTCCTTATCGGGGATCTCAACATCAAAAGCCTCTTCAATGTCAACTGCAAGATTAACAAGCTCAAGAGAGTTAAGGCCGAGATCCTTACGGATATTTGTATCAAGAGTGATATCCTTGGGATCCATATCAACGAATTCGCATATTATTTCTCTTATTTTATCAAGCATTTTATCTTCCTCCGAAGTAATTATTTATTTTTTTCAGCATTGTAACGTTCAATTACCTTACTTCTTATAACTTTTCTTGTGGAATTGATTTCAAATTCCTTGGTGGTGATATAGGTATCCTGTACACGCTTATAGAAGGTAAGCTCCTTATTTGCTTCAAGAATATCCTTTTCAACCATTGCCTTGATTTCTTCCTCAGACTTATTGTCAACATCCTCGGGGCTTACGTAGAATGCACCTGCAATAATCTTCTGCATTCTTCCGCCGACCTCCTGCTCGGTTTCAAAAACAACAACGTCATGAAGATAGCTGACAGCCTCCATATAATAGCTTTCAACCTCTTCGGGGAATACATTCTTACCGTTATCAAGAATAATAAGATTCTTCTTTCTTCCGACAATATAAAGGCGTCCGAGCTCGTCCGTTCTGCCGTAGTCACCGGTCTTGAACCAGCCGTCCTCAAAGGATGCTGCGGTTGCAGCCTCGTCCTTATAATAGCCCTTTGTAACGTTTTCGCCCTTGATCCATACTTCACCGACACCCTTTTCGTCGGGATCGTGAATCATGAACTTAGCCTTGGGGAAGGCATAACCTGCACAGTCGGGATACTTTCCTGCTTCAAGATTAAGAGTAACCGTGGGAGAGGATTCCGTGAGGCCGTAGCCGTTATAAATTGTAAAACCGAAATCGGAAAGACAGGTAATATATTCAACTCTCGTAGGAGCACCGCCGCAGGACATTGTGGGGAACTTTCCGCCGAACTTGTCCGCAATCGTCTTGAAAAGCACGGGGCGAAGATCAATTCCGATTTTCCTCATAGCATTCGAGAATTTAAGAAGCTTTTTGAGAATTTTTGCTCTGCCCGTCTGCTCTGCCGTTCTCCAGATAGTATTGTAAATAGTATCAATAACGAGAGGAACAATAGCCATTGCATCAGGCTTATAGAACCTTACATTATCCATAAAGTTCTTGAGCGAATCGTTTATGAATACGGGACAGTTCATATAAAGAGCAGTAAGGATATTACAGCTGAGCTCATACACGTGATTCATCGGAAGAAGTGAAATTGAGCTGTACTGAGTTTCAATGGTTTCAAGAACACCGTCCGCATTCTGAGCAAAGTTACCGTGGGTAAGCATAACCCCCTTATTTGCACCGGTAGTACCTGAGGTAAATACAATAGCGGCAAGGTCATCCTTGTCAATTTCAGTCTTTATATAGCTGTCATCACCGTCAGCAATAAGCTTTTTGCCCTTTTCGATAAGATCATCAAAGAAAAGAAAGCCGTCAATGCTTTTATTTGTACAAACAGCTGCAACACATCTTTCATCGTGCTCAAGATGATATTTCGCAGTTTCCTTGTATGCACGGGAGAAGAAAATTGCATCAACGTCAGCCTTTGTGAAAAGTCCGCTGATATCTGCATCCGTAAGCTCCTTATCAACAGGTACTGCAACACCGCCGCCGCAGACTGTTGCGAAGAAGGTGGTTACCCACTGATATGAGTTTTCACTGAGAATACCGATATGCTTCCCCATAAGCCCCATAGATTTGAGAGCAGTACCGAGTGCACACACGTCCTCTCTGAAGCGCTTAACGGTATATTCCGTAACAACGTCCTTTTTCTTATCAACCATACAGACTCTCTCACCGTAAGCCTCCATACGGTCGAAAAGCATCTTGAGAGTGAGAAGCTCACCCATCATATGAACTTCGTGGCGCAGGTCATCTAAATACTTCTTGTCTTTGGGATCCATAAATACACCTCAGAAATGATTCTTTATTTAAGACTGTCAAGAAGCTCTCCTATAGTAACGGCAGGGTTTTCTATTCCCTGTTCAATTATCCTGACAGTATTATTATGTAATGCTTCGAGATCGGCAGGGGTTATGAGCTTTTCGCGGTACATATAATGAAGAGCAAGAGCACCCGTCCGGGGGTCCGGATAGCAGATTGCATAAAGGGGGCTGAAATATCTGCCGAGATTATATGTCTTGAAATCAAACCTGAATTCCTTGAATTCGGTTACGGGCACGGGAAGCCAGGAGAACATAAGGGAAGCAGGTCCCTGAATGAGAGAATAATCATACATCTCTCTGAACTGGTCGCGTGCGGTTGTGTAGGGATAAGTAAGATGTCTGTAAAGCGCAGTTCTTGTACGGAGGAACTCATCAAGAGCCTCTGAGAACGTCATATCCTCTTCAATACGGGTCAGCACCTGAAGAGGCTGTGCCATACATCCGCCGGTCTTCATATCCTTATAGGTGATTCTCTTACTGCACATAAGAAGCTGCATTCCGAAGGGATCTCTGTCATGCAGAGCGGAAAGATGCGTTCTCATTGCAAGCAGCATAAGACTTTCGGGAGCAACCGAGCGCTCCTTACAGAATGCAAAAATCTTTTCGGAAAGCACGGGATCAAGCTTCTTGCCTATAACAGCCGCCTTGTCAAGCAGGGGACTGTAGGCAGAAGGAACCTTAAGGTCAGGATTCTTTTTCTTCTGACGCTCCTTTTCAAGAAATGCAGGACCGTGAACACCGCTGTAGGTAGGCTCACCGCAGCTTCTGAAATATTCGTCGTAGAATTTTCTGCCCTTTTCAAAGCGTGATTCATTTGCACACCTTTCGTGCTCTTTTATGATATAATCCTCGTACTTAAAAAGAGGCTCGGGAAGTGATTCACCGCTCCTGAGTGCCTTATAAACAGCAAGCAGATCAAGGAAGAATACGAGTATACCGATAGCATCCATTACCATATGGCTTGCATTGATATATATTCCCTTATATCCGTTGAAGGCATTGAAGAAATAAATCCTGTAGCATTCATCCTTAAGGAACCTGACGGGAGTCTGTGCATCCTTTGTAAAGAACTTCTCCTGTTCATCCTCGTTTTTGAATGAAAGCACTCTGACAGAATCAATCTTATAACTGTCAAGGAAATACTGAGTAACCTTCTTACCTTCCTTTCTGAAGCGAAGTCGCATTGAATCGTTACGCTCAATTTCGACATTCAGCGCCCTTGTAAGAAGATTAAAATCAACATCCGCATCAAACGTGAAGGCGGTAGGGATCTGAACAATCTGCTTGTGAAAGGTATACTTCTGCATCAGATACATTGTGTCCTGCGAGGGAATGAGATCATAGAATTTACTCATTAAAATTACCTCTTTTTGAAATATTTTTACCTCTAAATTGTATCACAATAGCATTTGCGTTGCAAGAGGCAAACGGTAATAATTTGTTCACAAATATATATTCAGATACAAACCTATGCATAATCAGCTGTTTTTTCAACACATTGTATGTTTTATATCACATTATTGTTAAAGTCTTATTAAAAAAAAGGAAATCATATAAAAAAAACGGAGATACCGCAAAAAAGCAATATCTCCGTAAGCTTTATTATTCAATTCCGATTACGGTGTAATCCTGGGCTGCAACAGCTTCTGTCAGAATTTCATCCGCCACGCTTTCCGAAAGAGTAAGAACTGCGGTTCCCTTTTCGTGGCTTACCTCAGCTTCCTCAACGCCGTCAATCGCCTCGAGTATCTTCTTTACCCTTGCTTCGCAGTGCATGCACATCATACCTTCAATTTTCATAGTCTTAGTCATTACTTTTTCCTCCGTTATTTCTATATCTTTAATTCTTTTTCGCCTGTGAATTTTATCAAGCTTCCGGTAATTGAGCCTGAGAGCATTTGTCACCACAAGAAAGCTGGAAATACTCATAGCAGCCGCACCGAACATCGGATTCATGCGCCAGCCGAGAACCGACACAAATGCTCCTGCAGCAAGGGGAATTCCGATGATATTATACCCGAAAGCCCATAAAAGATTTTCATATATTGTTTTAAGGACTGCCCTTCCGAGATTTATTGCTCTTACGGCATCAGTAAGATTGCTGTTTATAAGCACTATATCGGCGGAGTCAATCGCTACATCCGTGCCGTTTCCGATTGCGATGCCGACATCTGCCTTAGTAAGCGCAGGCGCATCGTTTATACCGTCGCCGATCATTGCGGTAACTCCGTTTTTCTGCAATGAAGAGATAACAGCCTGCTTCTTATGGGGAAGCACACCTGCAATTACCTTATCAACACCTGCCTGACGCCCTACTGCCCCGGCTGTCAATGCATTATCGCCTGTAAGCATTACCGTGTAAAGCCCCATTGCTTTCATTTTTTCGATAGCCCTGCGGGAATCCTCTCTTATTACGTCTGCTACGGCAATAATACCGAGATATCCGTTATCTATTGTAAAAACAAGGGGAGTTTTTCCGTCTGCCGCAAGAGCTTCTGCCGCATTTTTTACGTTCTCAGACAAACAAATCCGTTTTTCTATGAATTTAAGACTGCCGCCCGTGATTTTCCTGCCGTCAACCACACATTCTATACCGTTTCCCGGAAGAACGGTTATTTTTCCGGCAGCTTTCCTTTCTGCTCCCTTTTCAGTTGCTTTTTCACATACAGCCCTTCCCAGCGGATGCTCACTTGCATATTCCAGTGAAAATGCAAGCCCGAGAAACTCATCCTCGGTTATACCGTCAGCAGGGATAATATCCGTTACAACAGGTCTTCCTTCAGTTACCGTACCCGTTTTATCAAGGGCAACAATTTTTATTTTACCCGCATTTTCAAGGCTTGCGGCATTCTTGAACAGTATACCTGAGGAGGCTCCCTTGCCGCTGCCTGCCATTATCGCAACAGGTGTTGCAAGCCCCAGCGCGCAGGGGCAGCTGACTACAAGCACCGCAATACCTCTCTGAAGCGCCGCTCCTGCCGTTTCTCCGAGAAGAAGCCATACTGCGGATGTTATAATTGCAATCAGAATTACTACCGGAACAAAAATACCTGCTACCTTATCGGCAGTTTTGGCAACCGGAGCCTTTGTTGCGGCAGCATCCGATACCATTTTTATAATACCCGAAAGCATTGTATCATTACCCGTTTTTGTAACACGGCACTTCAGCATTCCCGAAAAATTAACGGTACCTGCCCGGAGCGTATCCCCCGGAGCTTTATCGGCAGGAATGCTTTCTCCCGTAAGAGCAGCCTCATCGACGGCACCCGTACCCTCTATGACAATTCCGTCAGCAGGGATTCTGTCCCCCGAGCGGACAATAAAGATATCACCTACAGAAAGCTCTGATGCCTTTACGGTAATTTCCGTTCCGTCCTTTTCAATCACAGCCTTATCGGGCGCAAGCCTTATAAGTCGTCTGAGAGCATCCGTGGTCCTGCCCTTTGAACGGGCTTCAAGCATTTTTCCCACAGTAATAAGCGTCACAATCATTGCAGCGGATTCAAAATAAAGATTGTGAAGCAAATCCTTTCCCATAGCGGCGGACTCAGGTGACAGGAAAGCGGCATCAAGAAGAACATAAAGAGAATAAAGAAACGACACGCCCGAGCCCATTGCTACCAGTGTGTCCATATTGGGCGCCTTGTGTATTACACCCTTTATTCCGTTTACAAAAAAACGGTTGTTGATTATGAGTATAATTAACGACAATACCGCCTGAACAAGGGCTACAATCTCGGCTTTTCCGTCAAAAAATGACGGCAGGGGTAAGCTCCACATTGAATAGCCCATTGAAAAATACATAAGCGCAAGAAGCAATAAAACAGAGCTGAAAAGCCTTATTTTCAGGCCCTTTTCTTCTTTCTTTTCGGCATTATCCCGTTTTTCGGAAAAATCCCCGCCCTTTACCCTTGCCTTATAGCCTGCTTTTTCAACGGCTTTTATAACAGCATCATCGGGAGCATTTCCTTCAACAGTCATAGAATTGGTAAGAAGACTTACCGTACATACAGAAACTCCGTCAACCCCGCTTACAGCCTTTTCGACTCTTGCGGAACAGGCGGCACAGGTCATTCCCGTAACATCAAACTGTTTCATAAAAGCACTCCCTTCACAGAATCGGTTAGCATATACTAACTGTTCATTTCAATTATACTTCCGACAGGATTCCGTGTCAATACACAACAGAAAAAAGGAGCCGTTTTCACAGCTCCTTAATATACCTGATTAATAAATTAAAGTCTTTCAATGGGGTCGTAGCCGAGAGCAAAATACTTGAACATCCAGATAATGGGATTGAACTTGAAGAAGAGCTGATCAACTACGGTTACAAGGCTTCTGAGGAAGGTAGAGATATCGTGTGTTTCGGGCACTGTTACGGGAGCAAACTCCTCACCCTCTACATTCAGAACCATAGGCTGAGCATAGCAGATTCCGTTGTCACCGGAAATATAGAATCTTACGTAAAGGTAAGGATCCTGAAGCAGCTCGTCATTGTGAAGATCAAGAGTTGCCTTGCCGTCCTTGAGCTCCTCTCTCTTGATAACATTACCGTCAGATACCCAGGTGATGATATTGGCATTTTCACCCTCAACGGTAATTGTATCAGCTTCCTGATCCACGGTTATTCTCGTAACGGCGGGAGTATTATCAAGCCAGTAAGCCTTTGTATCGTAAACATCCTGCTCAACGAAGCCGGGCATTTCTTCCATACCGTTAAGCTCTACACCGTTTGAGTAATGGGAAATTGAGAAATACTGACCCTTTTCCTGGCACTCTCTGAAGGCTTCAAGGGTAAGCTCGGGCATCCAGCACATTGTATAAGCATCATTAACGGCATTTTCATTGTGTGAATCAGCGAATGTATTGCCCCAGGGCACTACACCGTTGGGAATTGTCTTCTGAAGAACCTGGTCATAAAGAATTCTGTCACAGCGGGTATGTGCATCGGTTGCGGAGTTTATGCCCATACCGAGGGAAGAGCCCTGATAATCAAGAAACAGTCTTGCAAACTTGGTTGCATAGTAATCGTCAACAGGCAGACCTACATACTTCTCGGAATCCTTATCGGTATAAACGTATTCACCTACGTGTGAAAGATATGAAATACCGCCTGCATCCTTAACGCCCTTTGAAGGAGTTTCGTAGTCACCGAAAACACCTGCAAGTCCCTGACCGTAGTCAGAGAAGTAGCCTGTAAGATGGCAGTCCGCAATGGGAGTTGCCATATTAAGCTCTATTCCCTTGGGAACATCAAGCATACCGTTTTCGTGTGTTCTTGTAAGTGTATAGCCGTCCTTGGTTGTATAAGTGATATTATCATTTGTACCGTCAAGATATGCTTCGTACTCATCCTGAGGAATGGGAATAACATCAGCCATGTTGGTTCTTTCCTTCTTGATAAGACGCATAAGAGGCACAAGCTGGGGCTCGTTGTTCCAGCCCTGGTTTATTGTACCGTGGTCTGTAAGAGCTACAATATCAAAGTTTGCAGCATAGTGAATACGCACAAATTCGTCGATTGTAAGGAAGCCGTCTGATGCGTTTGTATGACAGTGCAGCTGAGTTTTGTAGTCACCCCAGGTATCCCAATCAATTTCCTCGTAAGGATTAGTGATAATGTAATTCTTTTCATTTGCCGTTGCAAACATAGGAACCATTGTAAGCATAACGATAACTGCAGAAAGAATTACCGATAATGCTTTTTTACTCTTTTTCATAACAGTACCTCCTGATAAATGATACGGATATTATAGCACATCGTTTTATTTTGTAAAATGTGTAAAATAAACAAAGTTTTAACAATTTATTTGTGGGTCAAATACAGGCATAAGCTGAAGCTTGAATTGATTTATTCTGTGAAGGTAGTCGATTCTTTCCTTTGTTGCAGAGTCATCAATTTCCCCTGTTCTTATGTATCTGTCAAGCACGGCATAGGTAAAGCCCAGGTTGTCCTCATCGGTTTTACCCTGAAGCCCGTCTATGGGCACCTTATCGACAAGCACGTCGGGAAGCCCTAAGACTCTTCCGATTTCCTTTACCTCCTGAACGGTCAGAAGGCTCATTGGAGAAAAATCACCTGCCGCATCGCCGTAGCGGGTGGAGTAGCCGACCCAGTCCTCGGAAAGATTGCAGGTGTTGACAACTCTGCCGTTCAGACTCTGGGAAACGGCATAAAGCGTTGACATTCTGATTCTCGGAGGAAGATTGGTATTGCTCTGCACGGAAAGCTCAAGCTCCTTTCCGATACTCTCCTTTATGGCATCAACAGCACCTTTGATGTTGATTTCATAATGCTTTATTCCGAGATGGTTTACAAGAAGATAAGCCATATCAATATCGTGCTGCACACCCGAGGGCATAAGCACACCTATAACTCTGTCCTTGCCGAGAGCCTCAACACATAAAGCGGCGGCAACGGAACTGTCCTTTCCGCCCGAAATACCGAGCACCGCATTACAGCCCTTGCCGTTTTTTTCAAAAAATTCTCTTATCCATAAGACGCATGCATCCTTTACCCTTACTGCATCAAACATATTATCAGCCTCCTTGTGATGTATTTTATCACACCGCACAAAAAAAAACAATAAATTGCCGGAAATTTAACAAAATGTCAATTGATTACAGCTTCTTTTTATTGTAAAATGTTAACATATTTTTAATATAAAAAAGGTGTATTACAATGAATTTTCAGGATACTCTTGCAAATGCAAAAACAACAATCAGGGAATGTACTGATTTCGCGGTAAACGGAATAACGAATATCTGCAGGCTTTACGGCCCCCGTCCCTGCGGCGAGGAAAGCGAAAAAAAAGCACAGGAAACTATGCTCGAGGAGCTTATTCCCTTCTCTGATGAGGTAAGAAGAGAAACCTTCAGGGTTAATCCCGATGCTTTTATGTCATTCGTGCCTATTGCAGGCACCTGCTGTGCCGCAGCTGCCGGTGTAAACCTGCTTGCATCACACAAAAACAAAAAGGCTGCCCTCGGCTCACTGGCACTTATCGGAGCAGGTGTTGCCGGTCTGGTCGGTGAATTCCTTTTCTACAAAAAGGTATATGACCCCTTCTTCAAGGAGAAGGAATCGGGCAACGTTATAGCAGTAAAGAAGGCAACGGGCGAAACAAAAAGAAGAATTATTCTTGCAGGACACACAGACTCTGCACCCGAATGGACCTATACTTACAAATTCGGCTCCCATGGCTCATTTATTGTGGCAGGCCCCGCTATTGCAGGTCTTGCATACACGACAGCAGCCTCTGCAGTAACACTTCTTTCAAAAAATAAGAAGACTGCACAAAAAATGGCTCTCGGTCAGCTTGCATTTTTCCCGGCTTACGGAGCATTATATAAATTCACAAACAACAAGAGATATGTTGAGGGTGCAATTGACAACCTTACCGGCTGTTATATCGCAGGTGCTGTGCTCAAATACCTTACTGAAAACAATATCTCCTTTGAAAATACCGAGGTTATCGCTATGATGGCAGGCGGTGAGGAAGCAGGCATCAGAGGCTCAAAGGCATTCTTCGAGGCTCATCCCGAATATCAGAATGACGGTGTTGAAACCGTATTCATAAGCATCGACACCATCCGCGATGAGGAATATATGTCAATCTACAACAAGGATATGACAGGTATGGTAAGGAATGACGATCGAGTATGCGACCTTCTTAAGCGTGCAGGTGAGAGGCACGGTGTTACAATCCCCGTAACGGCAATCCCCTTAGGCTCAACCGATGCGGCATCCGCTTCTCAGGCAGGCATTCCCGCAGCAGCAATAGTTGCTATGGATCCCGCACCTGCACAGTACTATCACACCCGTCTTGACACACCCGATATCATCATCCCCGAATGCATTGAAAAGGTACTGAACATCACCCTTGAGGCAGTATTCGACTTCGACGAAAACGGAATAGGCTGACGGAAATTGAAAATATTGGCTCAGAACAACCCCATTGGTATTATTATTTACCAATGGGGGTTATTGTTTACTTTGAAAAAACTTATACGACAAGTGAAACCTTTTAATATGCTGATACGTTATATAAGTGTAAGGAAGTGATAAAATGGATGAAAAAGAGCTTGTCCAAAGAGCTAAAATCGGAGACAAAGAGGCCTTAAATGAACTTATTGAAAGATATTATGATGACGTTTACAGATTTCTTTATCGCCGTATGGGTAATAAAGCCGCTGCAGAGGATGTTACTCAGGACACTTTTATTAAATTCATTAAAAACCTTCCTTATTACAAAGAAAAGAATAAGCTCAAAAGTTTTCTTTTTACTATCGCTATAAACACCTCAAACGATTTCTTTCGCAGACATAAACAAGAAACTTCCTTACTTTCTCTTGATAATGTTAGCGAAGAAACAACAGAAGAAGTCACCGAGGATGAAATCTTGCAAAAAGAAGAAGCTTTAATAGTGCGTCAGGCAGTTCTTTCACTTCCCGATGTACAAAGAGATGTAATTATTCTGAGGTTTTATCACGATTTGAAAATCAAAGAAATTGCATCTGTACAGAAGGTTCCAATACCCACGGTAAAAACCCGTCTGAGAAGAGCCCTGAAGGCTTTAAAGGAGTGTGAATTATGGTAAGAAAAAAAGAAATTGCAAAAGTTCTTTCACTATACGAAACTGAACAGCACAGCAAAGAGGCTAAAGATAATCTGAAAGCACAGGCTTCAATGATTAACACAAGACATATACCGGCATTTTCATTATCAGGCTTTTTGTCAGGCATAGTAAAAGGTCTTACACCTTGGTTTTTTGTTCTCTCCGTTATATATCTTGTTGTAGTGTTTGTTATAGCTCTGAATTCACAATCAGCAGTATCTCCTCTCATAGTTTGTATTATTACTCCCTTTCTTGCTATAGGCAGTGTTGGTTGTATATACTTTTCATCTTCATACAGTTTTCTTGAAATGGAAAGTGCGTGTCTGTATAAGCCTGAAACTGTTTTTGCAGGCAGATTAGTTTTGTGCGGAATATATGACCTTGCAGTAGTATGTATAGGTAGTCTTATATCAGAAACTGTTTTTTATACCATTACTTTTTCTCTTATTGCTTTTTTGCTTTCGGCTACTTTTGTACTTTCAATGTGCAGTATATTCAATGTTAAATCCGTTATAGGCATATCCGCAGGAATAGTATCTGTTTTATTTGGGCTTGTAATTTCACAAAGCGAGATAACTGCAAGGGTGCAAAATTTTATATTTGAATTGCCGCCGATAAGTATTGCTTTAGTATTATTTTTGCTTATTCTTTCAGCTTTGTTTATAGGTTTTATTGCAATTAAAAACTTTAAATTTGAAAGGCTGGTGAAAATGTATGAAGCTTGAAATTATTAATGTTACCAAAAAGTATGGTGATAAAAAAGCGGTTGATAATCTGAGTCTTACTCTTACAAACGGAGTTTATGCTCTTTTAGGTGCAAATGGCTCAGGAAAAACAACGCTTATGAGAATGATAGCTGATGTTCTGAAGCCTACTCAAGGTGAAATTCATCTCGATGGTGAATCAATAAAAAAGCTGGATGCAGAATATCGTAACCTAATTGGTTATCTGCCGCAGAATTTCGGCTACTATAAAGATTTTACAGCGGAGGATTTTCTTTATTATTTCTGTGCTCTTAAAGGTATTAACGGCTCTTTCAGAAAAAGCCGCACGGAAGAGCTTCTGAAATATGTTGATTTATATGGTGAAAGAAAAAAGAAAATTAAAACATTTTCGGGCGGCATGCGACAGAGATTAGGTATAGCTCAGGCTCTTTTGAACAACCCTGCTATTCTCATACTTGACGAGCCGACAGCAGGTCTTGACCCGAAAGAGCGAATCCGTTTCCGCAATCTTATGACGGAAATGTCAAAGGACAGAATTGTAATTTATGCTACACACATTGTGTCGGATATATCTTTTATTGCTGACAGAGTGCTTATTATGAAAGAAGGCAGAATTGTTGCTGACGGAACTGTTCAGAGCCTTACGGAAAGCGTAAAAGGCAAGATTTGGAGCATAAAATCTGAACGGGAAGCTCTTCCTTCCATTCAAAAGCGGTTTGTTGTAGGTGAAGTTTTTTCAGAGGGTAATAATCTTATCTCAATAAGACTTCTTTCTGATGAAAAGCCTTGCGAAAACGCTGAACCCTGTGAACCTGATTTAAGTGACGTTTATCTCAATTTCTTCGGGGAGGTGTCAACAAATGAAAACCATTATACAGTATGAGCTTAAAAAGATTTTTCAGAACAAGCTTTTTATAGGTGCTTTTGTCATATGCCTTGCTGCTATGATTGCAATATCTTCAATTGCGGTATATCAGTATAATGCCGGCACAAGAGGTCATTTTGATATGACACTTATGAAGGGAGAAAAGGCTCCTGAGGTTTTCGTATCAAATGACACTATTGAAGAACTGCGAAAAGCTGTTGATGATTTTGAAAGCCGCGACGACATTTATTATGAAAGCCACGAAGAACAGCTTAAGGAATATGTTGACGGCGGTACGGTCTTTTGGGGCAAATATGATATAAATGTTTCAGATTTATTTTTCAAATTAGAAACGGGAGAAATAACTGAAGCAGAATTTGATTCTCTTATGTCAAATGCACCTAAAGTCTCAATAAAAAAGCAGTACATTCCTGAATATATAAAGCTTTGTTGGAGTGTAAAGGACTACGAAAATCTTGAAAGAAACATTGAACGTGAAGAATATTATGCAAACAGCACTGAGGAAACGCAGTATTACAGGGATTATAATGCTTTTTTAGCCAAGCAGCACAGAGAGTTACTTGAAAAAGGTTTTATTTCCGGATATGACTATGGTTGGGAAAATTTCTATTCTATACTCTCTCAGGATGTGGGGATTTTTCTTGCAATTATTATAATTTTCGGTATTTGCAATGTCTTTACAGCGGAATACTCACTTTCCGTTGATGCATTTCTTCTTTCAAGCAAAAAAGGAAGAGGTACCCTTGTAAGCGGAAAAATTATTTCATCACTAATTTATACAGTAATTTGTTTTGTGGTATATGTTCTGTTGGCACTTATTATCAGCTTTATTTTTCTTGGAACAGAAGGTATTAATGTAGGCCAGGGTGAAAGTCACCTGACAAAACTTCTATCGGTTATCCCGTTTATTCTTGTCGGGTGTATTTCTCTTTGCGTTATAACTCTTGCTGTATCAGCATTCTGCAAAAAGCAGATTACATCTATAGCAGTATCATCGCTTGTTTGTCTTCTTCCGTTTTTTTCACAGTTTATCGGATATAACGGCAATCAATACATTTCTCAGCTTATTGAGATTATGCCTGTAAGTATGGTTTTCGGCTCATATATAACAGGGTATCCGAGGTATGCATATTTCGATGGGACTTTTATTGATATACGCTACCTTTTCCCACTTGTTGCTTTAGCGGTAATAATTGTTTGCCTACCCTTAATTTATAAGAGATATACTAACCATCAGGTAAGCAACTGATAAATCTGAATAATGCCCCGGTATGTACAACAGGTACAAATCGGGGCATTTCCTTTTTTTATTAGTTTCTATCGATTATATTGCAAAGCTTTTTTACGGCATCCTCTATAAGAGCGGAAACGGGCACGGAGGGTACTCCTGCCACAAGTGTTTCGCACTTATTTACGGGGATAAGTATTTTTACGGCATCAGCACGGCCTGCTGCAAGTGCCATTTGCGGGGTAATCTCACCGAGCATTGCATCTGCTACAACAATTCCCACAGGACCTATTATAACATCTGCCTTTTTTGTTGCGACAATTACGGGATTCTCACCGGTAGCTGCCCTTTTTGCCCCTGCCTTTACCATTGAGGCTGTGGCATTTGCATTTGTTCCCACAGCGGTAATATCCGCATCGGGGTATTTTGCATAAACAGCCTTTATTATACTGCAGCCGAGCTGTCCGCCCTGACCGTCTATAACAAGTATATTCATCGGTTTTCCCCTTATTTCAGAATTTCGTAGCAGAATTCCGTGTATTCACCTGTCATATATTTTCCCGTAAGAAAATTACGCGCTCTGAAAAGCACCTTATCATCGTATACCTCACAGCTGTAGCCGGCGCCTGCGTCAACCTGTCCGAAGTTATTTTCCTTTCTGTAGCCGGGAATACTTATTGAAACGACGTTATTCTCCTTATTGAGAATCTCTTCAACATAGTGACATACACCGCCGTGAAGGTGTCCGTTTATGAAAAATACGTTTTTATATTTCTCCATTACGGCTCTGACCTCATCATTCTGCTCACCCATATCACCTGTTTTCCACACCTCGGGAAGGCCGTGGGTAAAGGCAAAGGGCTGATGGCACATTACAAAGCAGGGCTTGCCGTCCTTCGTCGCACGTGAAAGCTCCTTATCGAAAAACTCAATCTGCGCCTTTGAAATATATGCCTTTTCGAGAACGGCCTTTTCGGTGCAAAGCACAATAAAGGTATATCCGTTCACGTCATATGAATAATAGGGTTTACCGAAAAGCTTTATTCCGAGAAGCCTTTCAATGCCCGCATTTACGAATTTTGAAGCTGTTTTATAAAAAAATCTTGCATCGTGATTACCCATGGTAACAAAGAGCTTAAGCTCGTTTTTATACTTATCGAAAACTCTGAAAAATCTCTCATACTCGCTCTTCAAGCCGTAATCGGCAATATCACCTGCAAGAAGAAGGGCATCAGACTTATCCTTTCCGCTCATAACATCGAGAAATGCATTTTCAAGGTTTTTTTCGGCACTTTCGCGGTTGGGAAGATGGGTATCGGCAATGGCGGCAAAGGAAAGCCTTACACCTGAGCTGTCCCTGAAGGCAATGGGATCAGCCTCCGACAAGGTATAAATAATATCATATTTCGGATTCATAGCCTTGAACTGCTTGATATATTTTTCAACTAAAAAAGGTACCTTCATAGAATTTCTCCCTCTGAAATAAATTTCCTCTGCTTTTTTATCTGCCTGCCTTGAGCTGTGCAAACTGCTTCGGGAATTTTCTTTTGACAAACGTAATGACCATGCTTTCAAGATAAACCAGAAGCGTTGAGCGCATTCTGTAGGGAATAAGCATAATTTTCATATATAAGGAATGGGCCTTTGCATCGGAAAGCGCCTGCTTTACATTGGGATTTCCGAGCATTTTCTTTATTTCCGCTCTCTTCTGAACCGGAAGAAGCGTACAGCCGGGATTTGTTATATTTTCAACACAGCCG
Organism: Acutalibacteraceae bacterium; assembly: GCA_045533835.1. Classification (GTDB taxonomy): domain Bacteria; phylum Bacillota; class Clostridia; order Oscillospirales; family Acutalibacteraceae; genus RUG806. Next base: position 164,461 of record JAZSIM010000014.1, on the reverse strand, counting down.
ATGAATCTTTCAATGTATCTTCTTGCAAGAAATTCACGGGTATTTTCATCGTCGATTCCCCAGCCCTTATAAAGCTCAGTCATCCAGCCGTGCTCTTCCTCACGCTTTTTATACATGCCGGGACGGTATCTTGCAGTTTCGCTGTCAGCTCTCGCACGAAGGAAGTGATAATATTTCCCCGAGGTCACGGCAACCCTTGAAACTCCCTTTATAACACTTAAATTAAAGGGGAAATCATCCCAGAAGGTATTCGGGAATAAAAGTCCGTTTTTGCGGATATAAGAGGTAAGATAAAGCTTATTCCACGGCGTATAAAGAAGATTCTTGTCAAAAAGGAGATATGCATTTTTTCTGAATTCATCCCTGTCATATACGGCATCGGGCTGTGATATCTCCTGTGTAGTATATTCTGTATCACTGTAATAAGTGTCAATATAATAGCCTGCAATAACGTACTGTGCACCGTGCTCTTCTGCAAGAGAATACATATCCTCAAGCATTCCGGGCTCTGCCCAGTCATCGGAATCCATAAAATACATATATTTTCCCTGAGCCTGAGGTATTGCAGCATTGCGTGCAGAGGGTGCACCGCCGTTATTTTTATGAATGACCCTTATTCTCGGATCACGGCTTGCATATTCCTCGCATATTTCGCCGCTACTGTCCTTTGAGCCGTCATCAACAGCAAGCAGCTCCCATTCTGTGAGAGTCTGAGCCTGAATGCTCTCAATTGCTCTTCCCACAAAATCTTCAACATCGTAAACGGGCATAATAACTGAAATTTTTACGTTCGCCATCTTTCTCTCTGCATTAACCGAATACTTCCTCAACCTTCTGAAGAGCAGATTCGATTACCTTATCCATGTCGTAATACTTGTATTCGGCAAGTCTTCCGCCGAAAATAACGTTCCTTTCCTTTTCGGCAAGCGCCTTATACTTAAGGAAAAGCTCCTGATTCTTCTCATCATTCACAGGGTAATAGGCATCCATACCCTTTTTCCAGGCAGCAGGATATTCCCTTGTGATAACGGTTTTCTCCTGAGTGCCGGATTCAAAATGCTTGTACTCTATAATTCTTGTATAGGGAGTTTCCCTGTCAGTGTAATTTACAACAGCAACGCCCTGGAAATTATCGGTATCAAGTATTTCCGTTTCAAACTTAAGGCTTCTGTATTCAAGCCTTCCGAGTCTGTAATCAAAAAATGAATCAATAGTGCCCGTATAAACAGTACGGTCTGCAAGGGAATTGTATTTTTCACGGTCCGCATTATAGTCAACACCCGTTATAACCTCAATACCGTCAAGAAGCTTATCGATAATTACATTATATCCGCCCTCGGGTATCCCCTGATAACGGTCGTTGAAATAGTTGTTGTCATATGTATATCTTACGGGCAGTCTTTTTATAATAAATGCCGGAAGCTCGGTACAATCTCTTCCCCACTGCTTTTCCGTGTAGCCCTTGACGAGCTTACGGTAGATATCCTCACCGACAAGGCTTATTGCCTGCTCCTCAAGGTTTTTCGGCTCTCCCGTGATTTTACTGCTCTGTTCATGAATTATAGCCTTTGCTTCGTCGGGGGTGGCAATTCCCCAGAGCTTTGAAAAGGTATTCATATTAAAGGGCATATTATATATTTCACCCTTGTAGTTTGCTATGGGCGAATTGGTATAGAGATTGAAGCCGCAAAGAGCATTCACGTAATCCCATACCCTTTTATTGTTTGTATGGAAGACGTGCGCACCGTATTTATGTACGGTAATACCCTCAACATTCTCGCAGTAAATGTTGCCGCCCTTATGATTTCTCTTTTCTATTACAAGGCAACTTTTGCCTCTTTTTGCTGCTTCATAAGCGAAAACCGAGCCGAAAAGCCCGCTTCCGACTATGAGATAATCATACCTTTTTTCTGACATACCCGGCACCTTTTTATTTAACCTTCACCCGTAAAATGAAAGGAATTTCTGTTATTCCGCCCGCAAAGGGCACAATAATTGTATTATAATATTAATATATTACTACAGAGGGAATATAAAGTCAACAAAACACCGCTAAAATCTTCAAAACCTACCCTGTCCTGATGTATGTTACCTGAGCATACACCGATTTCCTACAATTCGTGAGATTTTTTTCTTAACAAAAAAACGGGGAATAAATCCCCGCTTCTGAAAAAACTTATTTATAAAAGCTATACAGCATTTCGGTATCGGTATTAAGGTTATCAACATACCAGGACATACCGATTTTTACGAGGGTAACCTCACATTCTGCAAACTTCGTACCGTTGACATTTACATTCACAACAGCCGTTGCAACACTTTCAACAGTACCTGCATCAACTCCGTAGGCTGAAAGAACATCGGTATCGGCATTCATAAGATAGCCGTCCGCATAGCCTTCCTTAAAGCTTACGGTTTCACAGGTGATTTTATAATCCTCACCGAATTTTTCCGCATAAATGCCCGTTGTCTTATCGCTTAATTTCACACCGGAGTTTTCATCATATACTTCGTCTGTACCCGTAAGGGACTTTCCGTAAGCGGAAACATTTGCTTCAAAGGAGGTAAAGAAAACCTCGTCATTAAAGAATTTATCACCGAAAATCTCTTCACGGACAGTAAGAAGCTTTTCAATGTACTTTGTAAAAATACTGTCGTAATCATCCCAGCCGTATGTATTCATAAGCTCTTCATACACGGGATACATCTGAGCTATGAGCTTACCCGAAAGAGTGCCGTCATCGGAAAGAGTTTTTTCACCCTTGAAGGAATGGTCGGAATAGTCGTTTCCGTCACGGTTTACTGCAGGGTCAATATAGTTTTTACGGATAAAATCACCGTACTTCATATTTTTGCTGACAAGAGTGTTTTTATATGCATTATACCCGTCACCCGTCTGCACAATTGTATCAACATAAAACTCGGCAAGACGCTCGGGATGAAATGCCATATATTTTGCTCCGAAGGTGGTAACGCATACGATAACGAGAATTGCCGCAACCGCAATAAAGGATACTACACCGTAAAGCTTGAAATTAAAGCCTTTTTCTTTGTTAGCCATATTTTCACTCCTCCCTCTTATTCTGCGTCAGCGGCTCTTTTTTCCATAAGAGCCTTTACAATATTGTCCTTCTTCTCTCCCACCATATCATAGAAGAAAATGGGCACAGCCTGAAGCACAACAAAAACTGCGGGAATAATTGTATAAATCATAAGAAGCTTATTAAGGGTTCCGTCCGTCTGTGATGCATATGCTACGTTTACATCGGTTGATACAAGATACCCGGACCAGGTATAAAGAAGCCAGGGACCGAGAGCCTTTGTGAAAGCGGAAGCAATCTTTGAAAACAGACCGTAGCCGGCATAAGCAAGACCCTCCTGACGCTTGCCCGTTTTGTATTCAATTTCATCAACACAGTCAGCAATCATAATATTGGGGGTAACATTAGTATTACCGTGCTGAAGACCGCAGAAGAAATTGAGAATAAGGAAGGGAATTATAAGTCCGTCATTGAAGCCGATTCCGCGGGAAACAAGGAAAAGAATTGCAAGAGAGGAAGCACCGTAAAGGCTGAAAAGAATAAAGGTCTGCTTAGTGGAGAACTTCTTAAGCACGAAGTTTACAAGGAGCGTACCCACAGCCGTACCGATACCCATAGGAAGCAGAAGACCGAGCTTTAAGTCCTTGGAGCCTAAAAGATAAATTGCTATGTAAAGAGAAACAGTACCGTAAACACCTCTGCCGAAGCCCGTAAGCTTTGTAAGGGAAACCATAAGAAGGTTTTTGTTTGTGAACACGACCTTTACGGCATCCTTAAGGCTTACCTTTTCCTGAGTAAAGGGCACTCTCTCCTTGTTGTTCACAAAGAAAATCATTGTAAAGAGGATTATACCAAGACAGCATATACCCGTTGAAATCACAAGGTCAAGTCCCTGTCCCTCGGCATTTTTGAACTGCTGCTGACCCATAACGGCTTTCATTACAAGACCAACAACGAGAATAACAACCATACCGCCCGACTGCCCCACACTCTTTAAGAAGGATGCTATTGAAATTGCACTTGAACGCTCCGCGGGATCAGGTGAGCACAATGCACCGAAGCAGTTTGCAGGGCTTTCAACGGCACAGCAAATCATTGTGTAAGCAGAATAAATCACAAACATCCAGATAATTGCAACAGTCTGATTGTCTGTATCGGGAGATACGAAAACAAACATTGAAATAAGAGCGAGAGGTATAACTCCGAAGCCGACCCAAGGCTTTACCTTACCGAATTTCGTACGGGTATTATCTACAAGATAGCCGATAACAAGCTCACACACCGCACCGACGATACCTGCAACAAGAAAAACAACGGATATCATATTTGACATCACATCAGGGTCAAAGCCCTTGCCCTTGAAGGCAAAGTCAGCAAAAAATGTTGCAGTATAATCGGGCATCCAGCCCGTAAGAAGCGCAATGCCGAAAAGACCTATACCGAAGGTAATGATTTCGGATTTTTTCATATACTTTTTCTTTGTGTTTTCGGACATAAAATATCCTCCTTCTGTCTTATCTTAAATATATATACCATTTTTGACGGTTTTCTTCAATTGATTCTTTACACAAATGTTTATTTTACTTTTGTTAAAAAAGACCACGGGCGTAGAAAATATTTCTTTACCTGATACACAAAACACCTTGACAAATGCAGATGCGACATATATAATATTAGAGCACAAGCACCTGCCGGTGTGGCGGAATAGGCAGACGCAAGGGACTTAAAATCCCTCGCTGGCAACAGCGTACCGGTTCAAGTCCGGTCACCGGCACCAAAAATCCTGAATGCGTATGCGTTCGGGATTTTTACTTTTTACTTCTTCACTATTCACTCTTCACTAAATCACTCGCATTCAGAGATTTTTGGAAGGTAAAAGGTAAGAGGTAATAGTGAAAAAGTGAAAATTACAATAGTAATTAAAGGTAGGAAACTACAATATGACTAACAGCCCCTTGATTGATAAATCAAAAGCATTTGCACTTGAGATAATAAAGGTTTGCAATTTTGTGAAACAGACAAAAAAGGAAACAGTTCTTTGTAATCAGCTGCTGAGAAGCGGAACATCAATCGGAGCGAATATCCGTGAAGCATTTTTTGGTCACGGCAGAGCTGATTTTATCGCAAAGCTTCAGATTGCACTTAAAGAGCGCAGTGAAAGTGAATACTGGATTGAACTGCTTATTGAAAGTGGCTATTACGAGGACAGAAAAGTTCTTGACATGTGCGTTGAAATAAAAAAAATGCTTATAGCTTCAATTAATACTGCCAAGAACACAGATAAAACTTAAGTACTCAACACTCAAACTACACGGAGGTCATTATGCCGCCCTTATCACTGATGATAAAACCTGCGTCTTCCCTTTGCAACCTTTCCTGTGAATACTGCTTTTACAGGGACGTTACCGAGCACAGAGAGCAGCTCGGTTTTGGAATTATGACAAAAGAAGCAGCGGAAATTCTGATAAAAAAAGCTTTTTTATATGCCGACGGCAATCAGGTAGCCTTTGCCTTTCAGGGCGGTGAGCCGACCCTTGCAGGGCTTGATTTTTTCCGCTTTTTTGTCGATACGGTCAAAAAATATAACACAAAAAACAGCCCCGTTTTCTACGGCATGCAGACAAACGGTACGGTAATTACCGACGAATGGGCAGAATTTCTTTCCGAAAATCATTTTCTTGTAGGGCTTTCCCTTGACGGTGATATGGAGGGAAACAAATTCCGCAAAAAGCCCTCGGGGCAGAATTCCTTCTACAAAATTCTGTCAGCCGCAGAGCTTCTTAAAAAGCACAGCGTTGATTTTAATATTCTCACCGTGCTTACGGGCTACTGTGCCGAAAACGGAGAGAGAATTTACCGTTATTTTCGCGATAAGGGCTTCAGATATCTGCAGTTTATCCCCTGTCTTCGTCCCTTCGGCTCAGAGGAAAAAAGCGAGCTTTATATGACACCCGGCCAGTACGCGGATTTTCTCATAAGGGTTTTCAATCTTTACGTCAAGGACTACGTAAGGGACAATTACGTAAGCATAAGGCAGTTTGATAACTGGGTCAGATTATTTCTTCGTCAGCCTACGGAGCAATGCGGAATCGGGGGACATTGTACACATCAGTTTGTAGCGGAGGCAAACGGAAATATTTACCCCTGCGATTTCTACTGCACGGATGAATATTTTCTCGGCAATATCACAGAAACGGATTTCACCGCAATGGAAAAATCAGAAACGGCAAAAAGCTTCATAAAGGAAAGCCTTACTGTCCCCGAGCGCTGCAGGGTCTGTGAGGTAGGCTTTATGTGCCGTGGCGGCGGATGCAAAAGAACACAGCTCAGCGAAGACTACTGCGAAGCCTACAAAAAATTCTTCACCGCCTGCCTGCCCCTTTTCAGAGTATTCATAAACGAAAAATGAGCACTTCACAGGAAGTGCTCTTTCTTTTTTTACTTCGCATTGTCTGTTATTATTCCTCTGCGGTTGTCCTTGAAATTTTTTGTGATTTCGTGAAGCTTTTCCTTAAACTGAGCCGAAATTTCGGGATAAACCGAGGTTCTGTTATAATTTTCACCGTAGTCATCGGTTAAGATATGGAGCCAGTTTTTACGGTTCTTATCCCAGAATGCAGAGTTATCGTTCTGAATTTTTTCAAAATATTTGAAGGTAATGTAATCGTTGTTTTCAAGCACACCGAATTTATAATCGGGATACTTTTCTTTGACCTCACTTACGGGAACGGTATACTGAATAGCCTTTACAACCTCACGCTTCATATGAAGAATGGGAGTTTCAGCGGTGTGTATAACCGTATCATCACGAAGAAGAGGAGCAATTGAAACACCGTCTATCTCACGGTCTGAGGGCAGATAGTTTTCCTTTCCTCCGCCCGTAATTCCGCAAAGCTCTACAAGAGTGGGATAAAGGTCAGTAAGCACGGCAGAGGATTTTCTTTCGGTGCCCGGCTCACCGAGCCTTCCGTCTGCCTTATCCCAGCGGATCATAAAGGGCACCTTCTGTCCTCCCTCGTAAGCAAGATATTTTCCGCCTCTGAGATCTGATACAGAGCCCTCAAGTGCAGGGCCGTTGTCACTTGTGAATACGATAATGGTGTTTTCAAGGACACCGAGCTTTTCCATTTCATTAAAGAGAAGTCCGAGATAGTGGTCAAATTCCGTAACGCAGTCAACGTAAGTGCCCATACCCGTAGTGCCGTCAAAATCGTCACCTGCATAAACGGGTGCGTGAGGCCAGGGGGAAGCATAGTAAGCAAAAAACGGCTCATCATTTTCGGCTTTTTCGGAAATCCACTCCGTAATCTCATCGTGAATCCACTTTGTTGCCATGCTCTGGTCTTTAAGCTCATCAGTACCGTGAACAATTTCCCATTCACCGTTTTCCTCCGTAACGTGATAGAAGGGAGTCATATCGTTTACATGATGGCTTCCGTAGAAATAATCAAAGCCCTGATTTGTGGGGAGATATTCGCCGTAATCACCGAGATGCCATTTACCGAAGGCACCGGTTGAATATCCTGCCGCCTTAAAGGTTTCTGCTACCGTTATTTCGTCACCAAGCATTCCGTCGGCATTGTTGCCCATTTCAATTGAATTGAAAATTCTTGTCTGTGCAAAGGGAGAAAGTGTATCAACCGTGGGATAAATTACGTTGTCCGCATAGCCTCTGTAGGGATATCTGCCCGTAAGAGCCGCAAAGCGTGCGGGAGAGCATACGGAATATGCAGAATAGAAATTCGTGAGATTCAGTCCGTTTTCACCGATGGAATCAATATTGGGAGTTTCGTATATTGCTCCGTTAAGTGAAACGTCACCCCAGCCGAGGTCATCCATGAGAATGAAAAGCACATTGGGTGAATCCTTGTCTGCAGTCCTGTCAACACCGTCAAGATAGTCCTTCTGTCCGTCCCAGAGTCTTTCCGTGTTGGGCTTTGAGCGCATATTCATCGTAAGTACGTATGCAACGCTTGTACCCAGAAGAAGAATTCCGAAAACAGCTGAAAGAAGCTTCTTTATGCCCGCCTTCTTAAAGCTCTTTTTTGCAATGAAGAAAAGTCCCCATAAAGCAACGGCGGTGGGAGCAATGAGAAGAATATTACCGATAAGCCTTGTAAAAAAACTGCCCTCACCTGTCAGAAGAGGATGCTCTGCCGATGAAAAGCCGGCGAGCCCCGAGGTAAAAGCACCGAAGCCTGCATCCGCACCGAAAAGGGTGTAATATGCAGCAATACCGATACCTGCAAAAGCATAGGCAAACACAAAGGGAGCATAAACCTTGTTTTTGATAATAAGGCCCAGCACAATAAGTGCCGAAGTAATACACATAAAGGCAACTGACACAACCGCTATTATATTGAGTCTGCCGATAAGAAGTGCAAGCATAAGACCGATTCCGGCAAGCATTACGGCTATGGGAAATATTTTTTTACCTGTATCAAGTTCAATATTCTTTTTCATAGGTCACTCTCCGATAAATTATGCCTTTATTATATGATACAGAAACAATGCTTGTCAATAAATGTTAATTGTTTTAAATATATTGTTTTAAGGAAAAATTTGTATTATAATATCACCATTAATTTTATACGGAGATAAAAAATGACAGACAGAAACGATATCACCGGGAAGCTGGCCTCTGCTCCCGTACCGAAGCTTCTTATTTCACTGGCGATTCCCTCGGTTATTGCACAAATAGTAAACCTTCTTTACAACATTGTTGACAGAATCTATATAGGACATCTGGATTCTGCCGATTCAACAGCTCTCACGGGCGTGGGCCTGTCCTTTCCCATAATATGTCTTATCGGTGCATTCACAATGCTGATAGCCCAAGGAGGAGCACCGAGAGCAGCAATATTCATGGGCAAGGGTGACAACAAATCCGCGCAAAGAATTCTGGGCAGCTGCTTTTCAGCTCTTATAATTATGTCGGTTGTGCTGACGGCGGTTTTTCTTATATTCTCGGAAAAGCTTCTGTGGATGTTCGGGGCATCTGATGATACTATAGGCTATGCACTTGATTATACTAACATCTACACCCTCGGCAGCATATTCGTTATGATTGCCATGGGGCTTAATCTCTTTATTTCAACGCAGGGCTTCACTCTCTTCAGTATGGCAACCGTCCTTATCGGTGCAGGACTCAATATTGTGCTTGACCCGTTGTTTATTTTTGCTTTCGATATGGGTGTTAAGGGTGCTGCAATTGCCACGGTTATCTCACAGGGTGTTTCTGCTGTATGGACGCTTCTTTTCCTTTCAGGGAAAAAAACAAAGCTGAAGCTCACGCTTTCCGATATGAAGCCCGATATGAGGCTTCTTCTCCCCTGCCTCGGACTGGGACTTGCTCCCTTTGTTATGCAAAGCACCGAGGCCGTAATAAATATTGCATTCAATTCCTCCCTGCAGAAATACGGCGGTGATATTGCCGTGGGAACTATGACAGTTGCCGCTACATTAATGCAGGTTATGTGGATGCCGGCTCAGGGTATAGGCATGGGAGCACAGCCCATTATAAGCTTTAATTACGGTGCTAAAAATCCCGACAGATGCATAAAGGCAATAAAGACAATGCTCCTTCTGACAGGTATATATTTCCTTACCCTCTGGCTGACGGTCCAGCTTTTCCCGAAAGCACTTATGGGTATTTTTACAGATGATGCTCTGCTTCTGGAAAACTATAATCTTATCCGTATTTATGTTGGTGCTACCGGATTTTTCTTCTTCCAGACTACGGCTCAGCAGGGTCTTGTATCTGTGGGAAAGGCAAAGGCATCTCTGTTTATTGCCTGCCTTCGCAAGCTTATCCTTCTGGTTCCCCTTATTTACATTCTGCCGAATTTCTTCGGCGACAAGGTTTTTGCGGTGTTCCTTGCAGAGCCCGTTTCCGATACAATCTCAATTATCACGGCTTCGGTTATTTTCATCCTCGTTTTCGGAAGTGAAATGAAAAAACTGAAAAAAGAAGCAGTAAAATCTTGACATTCTGTACTTTTATATAATAGAATCAAATAAATAAGCATGGGAGGAAAAAATATGTACTCACTTTTTGTAAAACTTCTTGCAACAATTCTTGCAGCCCTTTTCTCAATACTCGGAATTTCTGCAGACATTCCCGGTTTCTCCGAGAATGCAGCATCTGAAACTGTGATTGAATATGCAAATAAAGATGCAGGCTCTGCAGATGCGCTTGTTACAATCACAACCACAACCGACGGAGAATATAAGCTTTACTGGGCAGACGAAAACTTTGAAAAGCTCACATTCACACTCGGTGAAAATGAAATTGAATATTCTGAGTTTGCGGCAATAAAGACCTATTTCGGCACGGGCAGCTATGATCTTCCCGATTACACGGCAATCCCCGACGGTGCTGCAAATATCCTTGTAACCCTTGACGGCGAAACACTCGAAATTTTCGACATTCCCGAGGAAAAGAGAGCAGACAGAGGAGAAGCAATTTATTCATTCGGCTCAATCAGCGACCTTCACTTCAACCGCTATGAGCTTGAAGGCGGCGAAGATGTTGCAGAATCCACATTTGCACGTGCACTCACCTTCTTCGACAAGGCCGACGTTTCCCTTGTTGCAATGCCCGGTGACATTTCAACAAACGGCGAAAAAGAGGCCTTTGAAGCATTCAACCGCATTTCCTCACAGTACGATTTCCCCGTATACACAACAACAGGCAACCATGACCTTTATGCTGAATACAAAAAGGAAAACTGGCTCGGTCTTATGAATCCCGGTGCATACGGTGAGGAAAAGGCTGAAGGAATCCTGAACGTTGCCGAAAACGGAATGGACTTTGTATATGAAGAAAAGGAATCCGGAAACATTTTCATTTTCCTTAATCAGACCACAAACAATTACGGACTTTTATGGAACGCTCTTCTTGCAGACTCTCAGCTTGACTGGCTTGAAGCTCAGCTTAAGGAACACAAGGATGATACGGTTTATCTTTTCTTCCACACCTTCCTTAACTCCGCAAACGGCAATCCCCTTATGAGCACAGGCAATCTTCAGAATGACCTCGGCTGGTTCTATCCTCTGTTCTATACACAGGGCGCATCGGATGAAGTAAGACTCAGAGAGCTTCTGAGAAAAAATGACAACGTATTCTTCTTCAACGGCCATTCCCATTGGGCATATCATATGCAGACACTCAATCCCGACCTTAACATTTCCAAAAACGGTGAAGACGGTGCTACGTTCGTTCACGTTTCTTCCGTTTCCTCTCCCCGTGTTACCGGTGACTATCAGGTTCTCTGGGAGGGTACAGACCCCACAATGAGTGAGGGATACCTTGTTGAGGTTTATGAAGACGAAATCGTTCTTTACGGTGTTGACTTTGTAAGCGGCAGAATTTTAGCTTATGCCACCTACGAGGCTGCAAAATAATCATATAACAGAAAGGGTATCGGAAAAACCGATACCCTTTTTTGCTTTTAATAAGCTGTATAAATAATCAGCCGTCGATTATAACCTCTCTGTGAGAAGCGGAGGAATCGTAAATAGCCTGAAGAATCTTTGATGTGCCGACTGCGTACTTGATGTCGTTGCGGTTTCTTTCGCCCCTTCTTACGCACTCTACAAAGTCAATAACCTCGTCGTGGTGCATACCGTTGAGCTTATAGTCGGGCTTTTCCTCAATAAGCATACCGTCGCGGGCTGTATAGTAAGTATACTTTCCGCAGTACTGAAGTCTTACACCGCCCTTGTCGCCCATAAAGTCGATATAGGTTTCGTTCACACCGATATTCTGTGCCCAGGCACCGTTGAAGCTGAGAGTTGCACCCTCTGTTCTTACAAGACCCGTTACGGAGTCGTCAACGTCATAAACGCCGTCAACATTCTTGGTATCCTCTGCCCACATTGAAATGTAGGTGTAATTCTTCATATCCTTACCGAGCTTTGAGAAAGCCTCACCGCTTGCTGTGAGAAGCTTGGGGTCGCCGAGGCAGTAAAGGATAAGGTCAATGTAATGCACGCCCCAGTCAATAAGAGCACCGCCGCCTGAGGAAGCGGAATTTGTAAAGTCACCGCCGAGTCCGGGAATTGAACGGTGTGCACGGAAGGAAGCATAAACGTGGAAAACCTCTCCGAGGTCGCCGCGGGCTATCATTTCCTTGATTTTATTTACGGAATTTGAATATCTGTTACATACACCGATGGAAAGGATTCTGCCGGTTTCATAGGAAACCTTTTCCATTTCAAGAGCCTCGGAAAGGATTCTTGCAGCAGGCTTTTCGCAGAGAACATCCTTGCCGTGACGCATAAAGTCAATTGCAATTATGCTGTGGTGGTCATTATGTGTACAAACTGATACGGCATCAAGCTCGGGATCATCAAGAATCTCGTGATAATCATAAACCGCTTTACCGCAGCCGTACTCCTTAACTGCCTTATCTGCTCTTTCGGGGATGATATCGCAGAAATATTTGATTTCTGCATTTTCGCTGTCCATATATGCGGGAATGTGAGCGCTGTTTGCAATATTTCCGCATCCGATAACGGCAACCTTGATTTTTTCTTTCATTGTTTTTACTCCTTTATATTATGCTTTTGTGTTAAGCATTTTAACCATTTCTTCAAGACGGGCTGTTCTCAGCTGAGAAATTTCTCCGTCGGAAAGCTTCTCGGAAAATGAAGCTATAATTTTTTTATTCCGTTTTATATCCTCCTCGCAGTAAATAACAAAGGGCTTTTCGTTTTCAAGAAAAGCGGCACACCTTGAAAGATGCGATGATGAAAACGGAACACCGCAGAAAACTGCCTTTTCGGGAGGCCGGAAATACAAAACGGGAATTGCGGCCTTTGTGGCAACAAGGATATTCACATTGCCTTCTGCAAATTTCTTAACATTTTCCCGAAGCTCTTCGTGGGAAAGCGACCCGTCAGCATACACACATCGGGTGCCTCTGTTTTCAAGAAAACGCAAAAAGCTTCGTGCTTCCTCTCTGGAATTGAAATATACGGCACTTTTCTTAAAGGCATATTTTTCAACAAGAAGTGCAGTCTGATAAAATTTAGCCTTCGGTGACGCGGTGCAGAAGGCATCGGCTTCAGGCAATTCCTTTTCACCGATACAGATTACATCTCCTGAGCCGAAAAGATCTCTGCACACTCCGAATGAATCGGAGGCGGGCGAAAAGAAGGCAACAACCTGGATAAAATGCGTAACCTCGGCACGCATTTCACCAATCCAGCCGAAGGCCTCTCTGTAGCCGTATTCCGCCTTGTCCGCACATTCCGCAAAAAGCACAATCAACCGTTTTACGTTATTTTCCGAAAGTCCTCTTCTGAAAGCCTCGTCACCGAGCCTCCTTATGTCGTAAAAGGATGAGCTTTCATTACACGGAAAGCCGCCGGGCATAAACACCGCAGTCCCCGTGTTATCATAAGCAAGCTCCTGCGGACGCGGCGGATTCATTCTCAGAAACACGTCCGTTTCATTCTCATAAGCCGTGATTATGACATTTTTCAGAGAATTATCGAAAATCATACCTGCCACCCGTTGACAAAATCGGTTATTTTTGCTATATTTACCGCAGCTCAGAATATATATTATTATATTTCTTACAATAATGTCAATGGAAACAAAAATTTTTTTCAAATTGCAAAAAAATGCTTGCATTGTGCATATCATTGTGATATAATACACGAGCGTTCTTATGGGTGTGGGAACTCCCCTCACCGCGATTAGTGAACAGCAAACTAAAGCGGGTGGTCCTCTGGTTGTCTTCCGGTAAGTCCTCAGGCAGCGAATGAACATCTGAAAAAAATAATGGAGGTCTTAAAAATGGACGCACTCAAGCTTATGACAAACGGCATGCTTAAAGAGCAGCCCCCCGTAATCGAAATCGGTGACACTGTACGTGTTGACGTTAAGATTCGTGAAGGTGAAAAGGAAAGAATTCAGGCATTCGAAGGAACAGTTATCGCTCGTAAGGGCAGCGGTGTTGCAGAAACATTCACCGTTCGCAGACTTTCCTACGGTGTTGGTGTTGAAAGAGTATTCCCCATTCACTCCCCCAACGTTGCAAACGTTGCTATCGTAAGAAAGGGTAAAGTACGCAGAGCTAAGCTTTATTACCTCAGAGGCAGAGTCGGTAAAGCTGCTAAGGTTAAGGAATTAATCAAGTAATTAATCTATGTGCTTTTGAGGAACACTTTAGCGGTGTTCCTCTTTTTTTGATTTTATGAAAAAGACAGACAGAAACGGAAAATCCTTATATAACGGCGTGGCGGAATATATCTATTCCGTCCTTTCGTATTTGCTTTTGTGCATGACCGTGATTTTCATTGCGTTCACCTTCTTTTTCAGGCTTGTTTCAGTTGAGGGAGGTTCAATGTACCCGACACTTATAACAGGAGATAAAATAATTATTTCAAATTTCTTGTACTCCCCCGATTACGGTGATATAATAGCCGTAAACAAGGAAAGTGCCGAGGAAAGCTCTATGATAAAGAGGGTTATCGGGCTTCCCGGTGACACGGTTTCAATAAACTTTGAAACCCATATCATTACCGTCAACGGTAAGGTTATTTTTGAGGATTATGAAGTAACTGAGCCTATAAAAGAGGCGTACGATATGAATTATCCGTCTGACACGGTAACCGTCCCGGAGAATTCGGTTTTTGTTTTAGGAGATAACAGAAATAACTCTGTTGATTCAAGGCACACCGAGGTCGGCTTTATCGCCCTTGACGAAATAAACGGCAAAGCACTTTTCAAGCTTTATCCCATAGGAAGGATCAGATAACATTATGGAAGAGAAAGAAATTCTCACAGAAAAAACAACTGAAAACAGCGAAAAGTCAACCTTTGAGTCAACAATTTACGAGGCGCTTTCCGTTGTAATATCCGCAATTTTTATAATTGCTCTCGTTTTTACCTTCGGCTTCAGACTTGTAGGGGTCAGCGGCAGCTCTATGGTGGATACACTTCACAACGGAGAATGGCTTATTGTCACTCCCTATTACGATGAGCCCGAATACGGTGATATCGTAATTTCAACACACCGCCTCGCTTCAATGGGTCCTATAGTAAAGCGTGTAATCGCAGCTGAAGGTGACGTGGTTGATATCGACACTGCAGGCAACGTATCCGTAAACGGTGTTATTCTTGACGAAAGCTCTTACGCG
Source organism: Acutalibacteraceae bacterium (assembly GCA_045533835.1). Classification (GTDB taxonomy): domain Bacteria; phylum Bacillota; class Clostridia; order Oscillospirales; family Acutalibacteraceae; genus RUG806. The sequence goes on along the minus strand of JAZSIM010000014.1, from coordinate 149,267 downwards.
ATGCCAGTAAGCTCAATGAAGGGCAATCTTTCTTACCCCGTAACGGTACCCGAGGGCTGTGTTATGCTTTTAGGTGACAACCGCCCCATCTCTGCCGACTCAAGATATGACTACGTCGGCTTTGCTCCCGTTGATGCACTTTTAGGAAAGGCTCAGCTTCGCCTTTCGGGTGACTGGAATATCTACGATAACTTCCCCGGAACCGACAACTGATACAGATATACACGGAAACAGACTGCACAAGACCTGCTTCAGGAGCTATTATAACAGCTCTTTTATCGGGAATTATGCAGTCCGCTTATTATTAAGAATTATATTGAGGTTAGTATGAAGGTATTGATATTTTCTCATAAAAACGATATTGACGGCATGGGAAACGTTGTGCTGGCACGGCTTGCTTTCCCTGAGGCAGATTATGTTTTATGCGAAACCTTTGAGCTGAATCATAAGATAAGAGAATTCATAGACTCAGGCAGAATCTATGAATATGACAGGATATTCGTAACGGATTTATGCCCCGAGGAAGAAATTCTGAAATCCATAAGCAACAACGAAGAATTAAAGGACAAGGTCCGTATAACAGACCATCATAAGACCTATGATAACGAAAAATACACCGCATATTCCTTTGTAAAGGTTAGAATCAAAAACGATAAGGGTATATGCTGTGCCACAAGCTTATTCTATGAATATCTGACAGAGAGCGGCTTTCTGTCAGCAAATGCCGCAACCGATGAATTCGTTGAGTTGACAAGACTTCACGACACCTGGGAATGGAAGAACATTTACAACAACGAAAAGGCAAGGGAGCTTGCAATATTATTTGATGCTCTCGGCACAGAGGGCTATATCAATTTTATGTATGAAAAATTAAGCACCGAAAGGGTGTTTGATTTCAATGAGCTTGAAAAGGTCCTGATAAGCAATAAAAAAGTAGTGATTGACGATGCGATTGCAGGTTATTTAAAAAGCATTCACCGCCGTGAAATACTGGGTATGAAGGCAGGCATCGTATTTATCAGTTATGAATTCAGAAATGAGCTTGCTGAATATTTAAGAGAAAACAAGTATGATATCGACTTCGTTATGATGATATCCATAGACAGAGGCGTAGTATCATACAGAAGCATAAAAGCCGGCGTATCGGTAAGGAAGGTTGCGGAATTTTTCAACGGCAAGGGACACGATGCTGCCGCAACAAATCCGATTAGCGCCGAGCAGAAGGAATTGATTCTGAATATTCTTACTAAAAAAAACTGAACGGGAAGTGAAAAAAATGAAAGAAAACAGCACGGGTGAAGCAAACAGATCCTCAATAAACTGGTTCCCGGGACATATGGCAAGGACACGCCGCAAAATAAAAGAAAGTCTTTCTCTTGTTGACGGTGTTGTTGAATTAAGAGATGCCAGAATCCCTCTTTCAAGCGTAAACCCTGAGCTTAACGACCTGATTGAGGGTAAGCCTAAGATAATACTTCTCAACAAATGCGACCTTGCGGATGAAAAGACAACCGCCCGATGGCTTGCATTTTATAAAAAGCAGGGCATTGCCGCTATTCCCGTTGATTGCAAAAGCGGAAAGGGACTGAATGTCTTCAAGCAGACCGTCCATGAGGTGCTTGCAGATACCATACAGAAAAACAACGAAAAAGGCATGGCAGGCAGAGCGCTCCGTCTTATGGTTGTGGGAATACCCAACACGGGAAAATCATCCTTTATCAACCGCTTCTGCAAGGGCGGAAAGGCAAAGGTTGAGGACAGAGCAGGCGTTACAAGACACAATCAGTGGTACGTTATAGGCGACCACATTGAGCTGCTTGATACTCCCGGTGTATTATGGCCGAAATTCGAGGATCCGGACGTAGGCTATAAGCTTGCCTTCACGGGCGGAATCAAGGATGATATTCTTGATATTGAGGAGCTGGGCGTAAAGCTTCTTGAGATTCTTCGCGACGATTATCCCGAAAGACTTGAGGAGCGTTACAAGGTAAAGGATTTCAGCGAGCTTACGGGATATGAGCTTTTAGAAGAGATCGGCAGAAAAAGAGGTATGCTGATTTCAGGAGGCGAGGTAAACACACTTCGTGCAGCAACTACTCTTTTTGATGAATTAAGAGCCGGAAAGCTCGGAAAAATTACATTTGAGAGGCCTGAGGTATGACCTACGAATACGAAAATCTTCTTAAAGAAAAGGGATATAAGGCTGTCTGCGGAATTGATGAGGCGGGCAGGGGGCCTCTTGCGGGTCCCGTTTTTGCCGCTGCGGTAATTCTTCCCGATGACCTCGGCGACCTCGGAATAAACGATTCAAAAAAGCTTTCCGAAAAGAAAAGAGATGCCCTTTTTGATATTATAAAGGAAAAGGCTGTCGCTTGGTCTGTCGGGAGTGCAAGTGAACAGGAAATTGACGAAATAAACATACTTAATGCCACCTTTCTTGCTATGAAAAGAGCGGTTGAGGGACTTTCCGTAAAGCCCGATATAGCACTTGTTGACGGCAACAGAAAGCCCGATACGGGCATTGAGGAAATGACCCTTGTAAAGGGAGATGCAAAGTCAATTTCAATTGCTGCGGCATCAATCCTTGCAAAGGTAAGCCGTGACAGATATCTTCTTGAGCTTGACGAAAAATACCCCGAATATCAGTTCAAGAAGCACAAGGGCTACCCTACCGCCCTTCACTATGAAATGATTAAGGAGCACGGCATTTCTCCCGTTCACAGGCTTTCATTTCTTAAGAATCTCGGTGAAAAGTAATGGCATTACCGGAGCATCTTAAAACAGGACTGAGAGGTGAGCAGTTAGCCTGCCGTTACCTCAGGAAAAACAGCTATGACATAATAGCAACAAACTACGCAACAAAGCTCGGTGAAACGGATATTATTGCAAGGTCTTCCGACGGAACAATATGCTTCGTCGAAGTCAAAACCCGCTCACCGGGACAGATGACAGCACCCGCAGAGGCTGTTGACTACAGAAAAAGCGAAAACCTTAAAACCAACGCTGCGGCATTCTTAAGGGCAACAAAGAACACGGGGGCATCAATCCGCTTTGATATTATTGAGGTAATTCTTCATGACCTTTACACCGCAGATATAAACCACATAAAAAATGCCTTTTAATAAAGAACCGGCCTTATACCAACCGCGGTATAAGGCTTTTGTTATTTATATGAGGCTTTTAATTATATTTACAAATTTTTCCTCGCTTAGATTCTTACCCAGCTGAGTTATTCTGAAATACACACCCTTGCTTTTGAAATATGCATTAAAAACCATTTCATTTCCGTTGTCATATCCCTTCAGAAGCAAAACGGAGGTCCCCTCGATTTCAGAAGCGAGAGCCATATTTTCTTCCTCTGCAGGACGTAATTCAAGGGAATGATTCGATACCCTTATAAAAAGCTCGCTGCCGTCGGGCAGGCCGAAGCTGAAGAAATTCTCGGTCCACGTATTCTTTCCGTCTGAAGTCACAAGGTGAGTATCATTAAAAATCGACTGCAATTCGGGAAGCAGCTCACCGATAGCAGATGGAATAATGACTGTTCCGTAAATCCTGAGCAGCTCCGCCCAGGTTACCTTTTTGCGTTCGTAATCATCGTAAGGCTTGCCGTCTGTTTCAGAAAAAATCAGACTGCTGTAAGGTACCTCAACAAAGACAGACTCATTATTTTCCGTTGAAGGCTGTTCCTCTGTTGTTTCCTCGGGCGGTAAGGTAATCTCTGCCGTTGTGCTTTCCGGAACAAAAGGCGCTGTGGTTTCACTATCCGTTACAGCCTCAGAGGAAGATATTTCCTCTGTCACAAAAGGCTCGGTAATCTGACTTTCATACGTAGTATTTTCCGTATACGACGTGCTTTCCTGAGTGTAGCCCTCCGAAAGGGAGTGCTCTTCACCCGTAAGCAAGCCTTCGGGCAGGAGCCGTCCTATTGATACGGCACAGACTGTCAGCAGAAAGACTGCGGCAAAAGCAAGTATATTTTTTATATAACGGTGCTTTTTCACGGTAACAGGGACTGCGGTACATTCATCAATTGTACAGTCGTCAATATTCCCCAGCATTTCAAGGAAGTCTTCATTTCTCATACCTCAAATCCCTCCTTCCTGAGATATTCTCTGAGCTTTTTTCTGGTACGGCTGAGTGTTGAGCGGACAGTGCCTTCCCTTTCACCCGAAAGCTCAGCAATTTTTTTCATTGAATCAAAAAACCAATATCTTCGCATAAAGATAAACCTTTCAGAGGGGGAAAGCTCCGATATAAATGCAAACACGGCATTTTCGAGCTCCTTTGCCGAAAACAAATCCTCAGTAAGCTCCAAGGAGGAAAATACCTCTCCGATCTCCTCAAGGCTTAAGGTATAATCTCGGCTTCTTTTCTGCGCCTTGTCACGGCGGACTCTTTTAAGTGCCAGATTTCTTGTTATTTTACAGAGATATGACTTAAGGTTTTCGGGCATAGCTCCGGAAGAAGTATTCCATAATGCAAGAAGCGTATCGTTCACAATCTCCTTTGCATCCTCCGAAGAGCCGAGAATACCCATGGCAAGGCTGAAAAGCAGCTTACCGTATTTTTTCTCCGTTTCAGAAACGGCAGTATCATCTCTTTTTTCCAGAAGCCTTATTATCTTCCCGTCATCCATAAATTTCTCTTTCTGAAAAAATTAATCGGCTGTCATATATCAGGCAAGCCCCGTTGCAACACGAAGAATCTGTCTTGCATCGGTGGCGGTAATCTTTCCGTCATAATCCATATCCCCCATAAGATAGGGATAATCACCCTTGTTTTCAAGTCCTGCAGCAATACGCAGCGCAATCCGTGCATCCTCAGCCGCTACGGCTTTGTTACAGTCAATATCACCGAAGGTATCAGCCGAGAATTTCACAAAACGCTGTTCAAAGGGCGAAAACGGACTGAATATCTTATCAAAATCACCAATATCGGCAAAAACAGCCCATTCGGCAATACCGCGCATTACAAGCTCCGCACAGATTACTGCCGCATCCCTTTTGGAGCTGAAGCCGATTTGGGCACGAAGTATATAGTACGGCGGATTTATATGGGGATTTATGTCGTATGATGCCCAATAAATTCCGACATGCGAAATACCGGGTATTCCGAGAACATCAGGCTTCAGAAAATTTCTGTGGTCAGAGAATACTTCTTTATATGCCGTGCTGTCATAAGATTGCTTTGTACGGAATATAACCTCATATTCATTCACGGAAAAAGCTGCAAAAGAAGTAAAGGAAAAAGTAAGAACCATACATAACGTCAATAAAATTATAAATATTTTTTTCATAGCTTTCAACTCCTTTCAACTACTAAGTACCCAAACAAGCAAAAACGTTGCAAAAAAAAACGGCTGTAAAAAAACAAAAGTTTTTTACAGCACATTGTTTATATTGTTTTATGGGGTCTGCGCTTTTATACATCCCCTATTTTAATCTTCAAAGAGAAAAACGGCTTTATTTTCCTTCATTTCGAGCTTTGCGGAGAAGGGCTTTCCTGCTTTGGAAACAAAACCCTCTATTTTGTCCGTTTTGCCCTGTGCAAGGAGTTTTTTGGCATTATCGGGAGAGATTACTCTTTTGCAGAGAATGCCCGGAATTGAGAACTTACAGCCTTCCTTATAGCCTCTGCACCGATAACCGTATTTGCCTCTCGCAACGGTATTTCCGCAAAGAGGACATACACCTACCTCATCCCCTGCGAAACCGAAATACTTATCGGAGTCGGGAGAATTCTCGGGAGCACCGAAAACACCCTTTATTTCATTCACCGCCTGCATAACGCTTTCGTTTACGGTAATATCTCCGTGATAAACCTTTTTGAGTGCCTGACCAAGCTCACTTGTTTTGTATTTATCCATTGAAATGCCCATATTTATAAGCTGCTCAATGAGATATTCACCGTCAGGAAGAATTTTATAAACGTCTTTCTTAAGCTCAATATATTTACTCTTTACAGCATTGTCTATAATACCCGTACGTGTAGCCTCGGTACCAAGCTCAAGACCTTCAAAAATAGCACGGTAATCCTCTGCATCGTCCTGCTCGGAGGCCTCTGCCTTTTCCTCACGGAAGGGATTCTTGAGGTAATTGTTAAGTGTTTCTATTGTGTAGTGCTTAGGCGGACTTGTTTCCTTTTCTTTCGGCTTGAAATCAATATTTACCCTGTCGCCCTTTTCGAGCTTCGGAAGGATTTTATTATTCTTGCCCGAATCGTCATACTTGGTCCAGCCGGGCTCCAGAATCATAAGACCCTTAAGGAAATAGTCCTCGCACTCCCCAACGGAAACGGTGATTTCCGTTTTTGACACGACGCATTCCTCGCTGCAGAAAACGGCAACAAAGCGTCGGAGAACCGCAGAGTAAACTGTTTTCTCCTCTTCCGTAAGCTGATTTACGTCAGGAAATTTATAGGTGGGGGTAAGAGCGGAGTGGGATTCTATTTTACTGTCGTCAAATATGGTTTTCTTGCCCTTGAATTCAACGGGATATCCCTTGCTTTTTACAATACCTACAATCTTTTTTATTTTGTCCTTCTCTGCTGTTGCAAGATATTCGGAGTTGGTTCTGGGGTATGTAAGAAAGCCTTCCTCGTAAAGCTTCTGCACAATCCTCAGGGAGGTATCCATAGGCATTTTATATTTTTTACCCAGGAAATTCTGAAGCTTTGAAAGTGAATACAGCTTTCCGGGATTCAGCTTGTCCTTTTTCGTTTTCTTGGCTGTGACAATTGCCTCCTGTGCATTTAATTTATCGCAGGCACGCCCCGCTAAAGCCGCCTTTTCTTTGGGGAATTTATGCTTGGAAACAAGCTCTACAATTTCACCGTTGGTTTCACAGCTGCTTACAAGTGCAAAATACTTATCGGGAACAAAGTTCCTTATAGCCATATCCCTGTCATATATCGCCTTTACAACGGGTACGATAACCCTGCCCACCCGCAGAAGCACCCCGGTGCGAAGGGAAGCATATCTCGTAAGATTCACACCGTACAGCCAGTCAATATATGTACGGGCAAAGCCCTCGTTTGCAAGAAGATCATATTCCTCTTCATTTTTCATTTCGGTCAGAGCCTGTGCTACGGTTTCGGGAGTCTGGTCGGGAAGCCACAGACGCAGAAAGGGCTTTTCCTTTTCCAGAGCATTCATAACACAGAGCCTTACAATGATTTCACCCTCACGGTCTGCGTCCCCTGCGTTTACTATTGCATCAACGTCGTCACGGTTGCAAAGCCTCTTTATAAGCTCAAACTGACGAATAACGCCTGCATCGGGCTTTTTGTCCTCACCGCTTTTAAGCTTGAAGCGGAAGGTTTCGGGAAAGCAGGGAATATTTTCCATGCTCCACCTGCCAGTTTTTGTTTCGCCCGTATAGTCTTCGATATCACAAAGGGAAAACAAATGACCGAAAGCCCAGGTGACAATATACCCGAGCCCCTCAAAATATCCGTTATTCTTTTTCATCTGCCCTATTCCTGCGACGATATTACGTGCAAGAGAGGGCTTTTCTGCAATTATAAGTTTCATAGCACATCTCCCGTGGATGTATATTTTACTACTTCCGGGAACAAAAGTAAAGCATCAGTTAATAAGATCCTGCCACAGAGAATCGTCCTTACCGGCATATATTTCGGGAATCTGTCCTATAATTACGGTTTCAGACACGGGAATACTCGTAAACACCTGACTTGAAAGGGTGTTGCCCACCGAAAGCACGTAAACGTCCGTTTTTATATCGAGCATAACCTTATGGACGGTCTGATTTATGCCCGTATATTCAAATGAATTTCTGACCTCAATGGAGCAGGCACAGGATATATGCACATTAAGGGTGATTTTCGGTCCTCTGCCCGTAAGAAGAGAGCTGCCCGTAAGAGTACCGAGCGCAATATTTATTTTACTTTCCTCAATCTCACCTATCGCCTTTGTTATGTGAACGCTGATAAGGGATTTAAGACGGTTCATTCCCACGCTGTTGACGGAAAGCGCGGAAATTCTGCCGTTTCCGTCATATTCTTCGACGATAAGCCCCGAAAAATCGTTTTTATTGTCGGAGAGCATTTCGGCTACGGTATCATTGATTATCACGGTAGCAAGATTCTGAGCGCGTGAAAGAGCTAAGGTGTTCACAATCGGTGTCATTCTTGTGTCCGCAAAAAAATACACGGCAATAAAGAGCACCGTAACAATAAAAAGCTTTATAAAAGCAATTCCGTTTCTTCTGTTTCTCCGCAAAAAAAATCACCTCCCTTAAGTATATGCCGTTGTGAATTTAAGGTTGATTTTTATTTCTTTCGCGTGTAATATATAATTTAAGAATATAAAGGAGGCTTTATAATGAATAAGTCTTTAAAAACTGTACTTAAGGAAAAGAATCTCTGTCCCGTCTGCCACTTAAAAAAGGCTATGGCTTCGACAAAAATTCACGTAGACGGCGCTGATCGCTTCAACAACGGAACGGCTCTTACTCCCCCTATGGGCTGGGCAAGCTGGAATGCCTTCCGCAATAATATAAACGAGGATATCATAAAGGAAATGGCTGCTGCCATGAAGGCGGCTCACCTTGATGAATTAGGCTATGTTTACGTAAACGTTGACGACTGCTGGATGTCCTCCGTAAGAGATGAAAACGGCAGACTTCAGGGAGATCTCGGCACCTTCCCATCCGGGATTAAGGCACTTGTTGAAGCCGTGAATTCCTACGGTCTTAAGATGGGCATTTACACCTCAAACGGCACATTTACCTGTGAGGACCTGCCCTCAAGCCTTTATCACGAAAGAACGGATGCCGAGACCTTTGCCGAATGGGGAGTTGAATACTTCAAGTATGACTTCTGTCATAACGAGCCTATCCCCACCAATGCGCCCGAAATTGAAAAGGTCCTTATTTCACGCAAGGGCGAAAAGGAGTTTATCACACTTCTCGCTGAGGATGCAGAGCTTCGCGGTGATGCAATGCTCGTTCACGATGAAAAGATTATGCACTCCAAGCACATTACAGGACTTTCAAACGGTGCCGGCTGTGCAATTTTCTATGACGTGGAGTGTCCCGAAGACGGTGAATTTACCCTTACCCTCGGCATTCGCAAGGGGGTAAAGAAGGATCAGTACTGTGAGGTTATCGTAAACGGTCAGAATACATATTCTCTGAGAATTCCCGGTGCAAAGGGATCACCCCGTGCCGGCAGAAATCAGACGACCGTCAGTCTTAAGAAGGGAAAGAACACACTTCTTATCCGTAATCCCATCGCCTCCCGTATGGACTCTGCCGCAAGACAGTACCAGAATATGGGCAAGGAGCTAATGCGCGCTACAAAAAAGGTTGCTGAAGAAACGGGTAAGCCTGAAAAGCCCATCTGCTTCTCAATCTGCGAATGGGGCTGGAACAGACCCTGGAAGTGGGGTCACACAGCAGGCAACTTATGGAGAACAACTCCCGATATTATCCCTAAGTGGCATTCAATTGTCGGAATATACGAAGCAACTGTACGCCTTTATGAATACGCAGGTCCCGGCAACTGGAACGATCCCGATATGCTTGAGGTAGGAAACGGCGACCTTACGGACAATGAAAATATCGCACACTTCTCTCTGTGGTGTATGCTTGCCGCTCCTCTTATTCTCGGCAACGACATAAGAAAATTCCTCAAGGAGGACGGCACGGTTGATTTCAATAATAAGGTACTGAAGGTCATCTCAAACAAAAAAGCTATCGCAATAAATCAGGATAAGCTGGGCGTTCAGTGCAGACGTGTAAAGACAAACGGTCTTACGGACGTTCTCGTAAAACCCCTCGAAAACAGGGAAATTGCCGTATGTCTTCTTAACAAAACAAATTCCCCCAAGGATATTTCCTTTGATATCAGGGAGCTTACGAAGCTTAATTTCGTAAATCTTCCCGAGTCAGACCGTTATGCCGTATGCGATATATGGGACAACACCACATTTGTGGCATCCGGTGAAATTTCACAGCAGGTAGGCGGACGCTCCGTCAAGCTTTATAAAATTCAGTCAATGGAGTAAGATTTATGGATAATCACGTAATAAGACTTTCAACTCCGGCCGAGAACTGGGAGCATGCATCTCCCATCGGCGGCGGCTCCTTCGGTGCAATGATCTTCGGCTGCACCGATACCGAAAAAATATATCTGTCAGAGGAATCAATCTGGTCAGGCACCGAAAGAGATACAACAATAAAGGATTTTCCCGAAAGAGTAAAAACTCTTCGCAGGATGTATCTTGACGGAAAAATCACCGAGCTTGATCCCTGGGCAGAGGAGCATTTGGGAGAAGGAATAGAAAGAATTCAGTCCTATGAATATGCAGGTGTTGTTTCCCTTGATTTTGCAGATAAGACAGAAGCCTCCGAGTATCACAGAAACCTTATTCTTGACAAGGGTATTTCTGAGATCACCTATAAAAAGGGCAACAATGCGGTAATACAGACTGCATTCTGCTCTTATCCCTACGAGCTTACAGTAATAAATCTCTCTTCTCAGGAGAAAACCGATTTTACCTTAAGCTACGAAAGAGAATGCATTGAGAGCACCACCTTCCTCAACGATCTTCTTCTCGTCAGAGCAAAAACTGCCTGCGGTAACCACCGTTTTGCTGTAGGAATAAAAATCGAAACAGAGGGTGATATTGAGGAAAAGGACGGCAGAATCACGGTTTCCGGCTCCGACAACACCACAATTTATATTTCAATAGCAACCGAATTCAAATTCGGCAGCCGCTTTGAGGAGGTCTGCCTTGATCTCTTATCGGAAGCCGAATACGAAGAGATAAAAGAGGGACATATTGAGGATTTCTCTGAGCTTTTCGGCAGAAGTGACATTCAGCTGAAGTCAAAAAAGGACGTTGAAAGAATGACCACGGACAGACGTCTTGAAAGACTTAAGGAAAGCGAAGCTGCAGAGGATGACGGTCTTTACGCCCTTTATTTTGCTTTCGGAAAATATCTTCTCATTTCCTCCTCCCGTGAGGATACGCTTCCTGCAAACCTGCAGGGCGTGTGGGTTGAAAAGATGGAAAATCCCTGGAATTCCGACTATCACACAAATATAAATCTGCAGATGAATTACTGGCTTCCCGAGGTCGCAAACATCTCCGAATGCCACATGCCTCTTTTCGATTATATGAATAATTATCTGCTTGAGTCGGGAAAAAAGACGGCAAAGGAAAACTACGGCTGCAGAGGCACGGTGCTTCATCATTTAAGTGATATTTACGGCTTTACAACACCTGCAGACGGCATCTGGGGCGTATGGCCCATGGGCGGTGCGTGGCTGAGCTTCCATCTGTGGGAGCATTTCCTCTACACCAACGATACTGAATTTTTAAAAGAAACCGCATACGAATATCTTCATGAATGCGCTCTTTTCTTTATGGATTTCCTCTTTGAGGATGATAACGGATATCTGATTTCAGGTCCCTCAATGTCCCCCGAAAACGAGTATTATCCCATTGAAGGCAATGAGGAAATCACCGCAACCATTGCTTTTTCACCTACAATGGATATTGAAATTATCAGCGGTACACTCAGAAATTATATTGATGCGGAAAAGATACTGGGAATTAATGAGGCAGACAGAAGGCAGGCCGAGGAAACTCTCAAAAAGCTTCCCCCCTTACAGGTGGGCAAAAACGGCTGTCTTCAGGAATGGCTTTACGATTACGGCGAGCCCGAGCCCGGACACAGACATATTTCCCACGCCTTTGCACTCTATCCCGATAATATGATTACCGAAGCTACTCCCGAGTTCTTTGAGGCAATAAAAAACACCCTGCACAGAAGGCTTTCCTTCGGCGGAGGACATACAGGCTGGTCAAGAGCATGGCTTATCAATCTTTTTGCAAGACTAAAGGACGGAGAAAACACCTATAAGCATTTAAGAAAGCTCCTCACAAAATCCACTCTCACAAACCTCTTCGATATTCATCCGCCCTTCCAGATTGACGGCAACTTCGGCGGCGCGGCAGGTATCGCAGAATCTCTTCTGCAGTCCCACGAGGGCTTAATTTCCGTGCTTCCGGCAGCAAAGGAAGGTCTTACGGGTTCCTTCAGAGGACTTAAGGCAAGAGGAAACGTTACCGTTTCTGCTGAATTTACGGACAGCAGGGTAACAGAAATCACCCTCTCTGCTCCCGAGGATATGACTGTTGCCGTAAAGGTAAACGGTGAAATTTTCTCCGTGGATTTACTTAAAAACAAGGAAGCTGTAATTTCATTATAATTAAGTCACCACAAAAAAATATCCCTGCAATCAGACGATTGCAGGGCATTTTTTATTCCTCGGTTTCTTCCCCGTCATCTTCGGGCTCCTCAAGGATTACATCCTGATTGGTGAAGAACTTAATTTTGTTAAGGGGTACTCCCAGGGTCTTTTCGCAGGCACCGCTCATAAGGGGCATCATTCTTGATTCAACAACGGTATTGATTGTTGCGAAGTCAAGCAGAATCTGAAGCTGTGCCTTGAAGAATTCCTCATCCTTGTTATCAAAGAAGGAAGCGTCAACCTCTTCAACGGTTACACCCGTAAGGGACATATCCTGATTGTAAAGCTTTCTGTACTTGTCAAAGCACTTCTGCATAAGTTCAAGCATCTGCTCCTTATTACCATTTTTAAGGGTGTTGTTAAGGGATGTGGTTTTCATCTGAAGCTTGAAGGAAAGCTTGCAGGTCTTGACAATTGCAAGTGCTAATTTTGCAAGGTCGGGATTGATTTTCTCGGGAATAAAGATTTCCCCGTCTTTTTTGTAAAAGTAAGCCATGTTTTTATCTCCTGAAAATTAAAATATACATTTACCGTTTGCACGGTTCTTTCCAAAAACAAGTGTGTCCTCAAAAGGTACTGCGAGGGTTGCATTTTCCTCTGTAAGAGGAACTAAGAAGCTGTCCTCATACTTTAGCATAAACTGAGGATAGTCCGCATAATCCCATACCGTAATCTGCTCATCGGAATAGATTATAAGGTCAACAAGATCCGCCCAGAAGCGGATTGCAGCGTCGTGCTTGAGATTCTTGCCGAACCAGGTGATATCGGGATACGCACATGTAGATGCGTCAATCTGAAGATCAGCGGAAACATGATTCTTTCCGCAGACACATTCCTTTGCCTGAACGTAATCAGGACCTAAAATACCGTCAACCTCAGCACAGGTAGCACCGAAGGATTCATCCGCAGTACAGATTGAGGAGTCGGTCATTCTGTCATTATCCTCAGTAAAGGGAGCAATGGGATAGCCGTACTCTGCAAATATTCCCACGTTTCTGCCTTCACTCATAAGAGTATCGATAATGTTACCCATATTGGGCTGAACCTCGTTGTGGAAATAGCGGTTCTTTTCGAGAAGACCTGCATACTTTTCCTGAAGCTCAGGTGTAGCAAAGAGGAATTCCTCTGCCTCCTGATATCTTTCGGGGCTCATCATTGCAAAGAAGCCGGGAATACCGCCGAAGGTTTCCAGAAGATAAGGATCAATCACAGCATCCATTTCGGCTTCAATATATTCATTGACGATTTCTGCAAGTCCGTCAAATACGCCCACAGCATAAAGCATCTCAAGCATATAGTAAATACCGAGTGTTGCGGAATTGGCACCGAGAAGTGACTTGAGGAAACGAAGCAGGGAAAGTCCGTCAAGCTTTATGTTACCTGAAACGGGATCTGCACAGGCAGAAACACCGTTCATTGCACCGCACATAAATACAACCGCGTAAATGTCATCACGCACACCGGGATCTGTTTCCGTATAATAGTACTCATAAAGATAAGACATAACAATACAGTTGCCCTGAGAAAAAGCAGTAACAGCAACCTGCTCGCTGCCTGTTACCTTCTTTACTCTTTCAATAAAGTCGCGAAGCTCACCGGCTAAGGTGCGCATATCCTTTCGCCAGTCAAAGCGGAAGCTGAAGGTATGTCTGTATCCGTACTTCGGCTCGGGAATTGCATCTTCCTCCTCTTCGGGCACTTCAGGCTCTGCAGGAGGAGAAACAAGATTTGAAAGCTTATCAAAGAATGAGGAAATCTTATCCGTTATCTTATCAACCACACCGGGCTCGGGAATTTCCTCAGGCTCCTCGGGGGGAAGAGGCTCAAGGTTTTCGTCAAGTCCGAGTCTGTTATCGTACTTTCCGTCTGTACCTTCCTTCATAGTACCGTCAGGATTACAGCCAAGTCCGTCAAAGGCTTCAAGCACAAAGGGACCGAGATTTTTTGATACAAGCTCGTGATTTCTGAATACAAGTCCCGTAAGAAAGCCGGGAAGATATTTAAACAGAGCGGGAATCAGACGGTCCATAGAGGGTCCGAAAACCGTTGTATCGTCACTTTCATCCTCAGTATGAAGATTTCTGTAAATAGTTTCGCCGAAGCCGGGCACCTCAACAACGGGAATGTTATCACGATCGAGCTTTCTGAGGGCTTCCTCGGATTCAACAAAAATAATCTCATCTCTGTCAACTGTTTCATCGGCAGAGGCGGCAACCGCTGTCATACTTAAAAGCATAGATAGGCAGAGCAATACTGAAATAAGCTTTTTCATAACAATTCCCCTTTTTATCATATAAAAATATTTTACCTTCTGAGGAAGGTTTTGTCAACAGACAAATGTTTTTTGCGCCTTATGACACCGCTGAAATAAAGAGCAACATCCATAGGCAGATTTACCGCATTCCGCAAAACATTGAGATTGACTTTACGGCGGTTTTGTGATACACTTTTCGACAACATTCCAATACTTAAGAGGAAGATGAAAAGCTATGAAGAAAACAATATCTGTTCTTTTACTCGTGCTTACTCTTATTTTTTCATTCATGTCACCGGCAGCAGCATCTCTCAGAGGTGATGTGGACGGCACCTTAGGTGTTTCCGCTTCTGATGCAAGACTTGTTCTCAGAGCGGCAGTCGGCCTTGAGGCTCTGAGCGAAGCACAGCTAAAGGCTGCAGAGGCAGACAATATTCCCGGAATAACAGCCTCCGATGCAAGGGTTATTCTCCGTGCAGCCGCAGGACTTGAGAATTTAGGTGAGATTGAAGGAGTTCACGTTCACAGCTATAAAATCAGCGGTATCTCCCGTGAGCCCTCCTGTACAGACAAAGGGATTCAGACACTTATCTGTGAATGCGGTAAGGAAATGAGCAAGGATATAGCGCCCCTCGGTCACGATTATCAGCTTACCGGCGAGGAAGCTCCCACCTGCAAGCTGAAGGGAAAGAAGGTTTTCACCTGTCCGCGCTGTCAGGAATCCGTATTCGAGTATATTGATAAAACAGATCACAATTATCAGCTTGATGATTCAAAGCCTGCAGATTGCACAACCGAGGGCTACAATTTTTACACATGCACAATGTGCGGTAAAGCGAAAAAGGACACACTGAGTCCCGTCGGTCACGATTATGACACCGATAACGGCCTTTGCAGAAGCTGCGGTGCTTATAATCCCTCGTTCTGCGAGGAAATTCCCGTAGGAGAAAAATGGATTGTTGCAGACAACTGGGAGCTCTCAATTGAAGCCGTAGTAAACCATCCTCTGCACAACGACGTTATAAATAAGGACTGCGGTTATACGAATGAGCAATGCGTTCTTATAAGCTTCAAGGTCAGGACTCTCGGCAGCGGCTCCTCAGCCGCATTCTGCTTCACTCCCAACGATTTTGAAATATATGACGAAACAGGCACCATGGCAGCAGTTTATGCCTGCGATCATAAGGATTATGCCGTCGCAGGTAACACCGGAACAACCGATACGGGCATTGTGCCCGCCGTTCTTCACAACAACAGCAGCACAATCACCTTTATTGTCAGAGGCTGTGATTCCGACGGCGTAATAAGAAAAGCCTGCTTTACTGCAAGCATTATAGACTGAGAAACCTACAGCTGTATCTCCTCTCCGGACGGGACGGATACAGCTTTTTTTAATTCTCTTGCTTTTATGATGATTTTATTGTAATATAAAGTTGCAAATTATTTTTGGAGGATGAAAAAAATGGATAGCTCGGTATTAACAAAAATATTGGCTTTTTTTATGAGTATCTTTATTGTCATTGGTAATTTCTTCGGCTTTAATATACAGACCGAGGAGCCGCAGGAGATAAAGAACGTTATCTATCTTATCGGCGACGGAATGGGCTTTAATCACCTTGAAAAAACCAAGGCAGAAAAAGATATTGCTCTTACAATGGATAAGTTTTCCATACGCGGAAGCTCACAAACCGCATCGCTTACCGATAGTGTAACCGACAGTGCAGCGGGCGGTACAGCCCTTGCAACAGGCATCAGGACAGGTAACGGCAGAATAGGTGTTTATAATGACGATCCTTACTCGGAGGCTTCTTATCCGAAAAATCTCACAGAGCTTTGCATGGAAAACGGTATGATGACGGGTGTTATCACCACCGACTCAACCACCGGTGCTACTCCCGCAACCTTCTCGGCACACGCTGCAAGCCGTGAAATGTCAGCGGAAATTTCTGCTGATCAGCTCGTTTCCGGAATTGATCTTATCTGGGGCAAGGCAGCGTCTGAGATAACCGTAAGTAACGCTGAAGCAAACGGATACCAATACGTTTCAACCTATGATGAAATGATGGCTCTTGAGGAAGGAAGCAGAAGCTTCGGTCAGTTTACAAGCTCATTATGGACAATAGAGCAGTCAAACAAAAAGACTCCTACGCTTGAGCAGATGGCTGTCAAGGCTGTTGACCTTCTTGATGATACGGACGAGGGCTTCTTCCTTATGATAGAGGGCGCACATATCGACAAGCACTCTCACAACAACGACGACGATGAAATGACAGAGTCCCTTGAGGAATTCGACAAAACCATAAAGGCTATGCTCAGCTACGCTATGGAAAGCGGCGACACCCTTGTTGTTGTAACGGCAGATCACGAAACAGGTGCAATTACTCTTTCCGAAGGTAACTATATCTTCACAAGCGGCAGCCACAGCGCAGCGGACGTTCCTCTTCTTGTTTACGGATCAGATAAACTTATCAGCAACGGTGAGGTTGTCAGGAACATGGACATCCCCGTAAGAATCGCACGCATCCTCGGATTTACAGAAGAACAGTTCCCCGTAAGCGTAAAAAAATAAAAATACATAAAAACAAAAAAGCTATGGTGTAAAATCCATAGCTTTTTTCTATTTGGAGGATAATTATTTATAAGCACACAAGGTAGTTTTGTGGCCTTTTAATAACCAGTCGTTTAATTGAACTTTTTCTTAATAGCCTTGTGATAATGAGCATAGGTGCAGGAGGGAGCTTTTGAAAGCACTGCACTTTCTGTTACATCTGAAATAAAGAGCTGATGTGAGTCGAGGTTCATAGAACCTTTTACCTCACAGCTGAAGAATGCATTGGTGTTTTCGGTAATGTAATAAAGTCCGTTGTGACTTCTCGAGGTAGCTTCGAAGTCCTCAAACTTATTGACATCCCGACCGGAACGCATACCGAAGTGCTGTACGGTTTCAAAGGGTAAATCTTCGGTTAAAACGCTTAAATTGAACTTACCTGTCGTTTCAATAATCTCACGTGTGAGATTTCCAGCTTGACAGGAAATTGCAATTTTAGTGGGGTCGTTTGCAACCTGGAAGGCGGTGTTTATAATACAGCCGTTGTCCCTTCCGTCTTCGTCTTTCGCAGTCAGGATAAATAAACCATAGCTCAGATTAAACAGAGCCGTGGGGTCCTGCTGCGGGTTCCTTCAGCCCTTGAAATAACGGTTAAGAAGTCCCTCAAATGCCTTGCCGTGTCTTGCTTCATCCCGAGCCATTTCGTGAACTGTATCGTGGATAGCATCAAGATTAAGCTTCTTTGCGAGAGCTGCAAGCTCGAACTTGCCGTTTGTTGCGCCGTATTCGCAGTCAACACGCCAAGCAAGATTTTCCTTTGTTGAAGCCTTCATATTGGGCTCTAATGCGCCGCCGAGAAGCTCAGCAAACTTTGCAGCGTGCTCTGCCTCCTCGTAAGCTGCCTTTTCCCAGTAAAGACCGATTTCGGGATAGCCTTCACGGTGTGCAATTCTTGCCATGCAAAGATACATACCTACTTCTGAGCATTCACCGTTGAAGTTAGCCATAAGCTGATCAAAAATATACTTCTTATCTTCTGCGCTGATATCGGGGTTGTTTGCAACCGTCTTTTCATATATACCGTATTCGTGCTCAGCAGCAAGCTTTACATCGCCCTGCTGCTCCTTGAACTTTTCTGCAGGAACCTTACATACAGGACACTGTTCGGGAGCTGCATCTCCTTCGTGAACATAACCGCATACTGAGCAAACCCATTTCTTTGACATAATAATGACTCCTTTTTGTATTTAATTTTGTTTATTTGCTTGTTTCCTTTTGGAACAATTCTAATTATAATAGAATAATTCTAATCTGTCAATAGTTTTTTCTGAAATTTTCAAAATTTTTTATTTTGATGATTATTTCCCCTTCAACACGGAAAAAATACGATTGCAAAGACAAAAAATATAAAGGAGAGATAATCGGAAATGACAGTAAAACGGGGAGACATATATTATGCGGATTTAAGTCCCGTTGTCGGAAGTGAGCAAGGCGGTGTAAGACCTGTACTTATTGTCCAGAATGACGTGGGCAACAGATATTCCCCAACGGTGATTGCGGCAGCAATTACGAGCCAGAAGTATAAAACACAGTTACCCACTCACATCAGCGTAAACGGCGGCGGGTGCGGACTGCAGAAGGATTCGATTGTACTGTTGGAGCAGGTCAGGACAATTGACAAGACAAGACTCAGGGAGCGTATGGGAACCCTTGACAATATTGAAATGGATAAGATAAACAAAGCCCTCAGCGTCAGCTTCGGACTGTAAACAAAATCGGTTTTTACTAAGATTTATGGGGTTCTGCAGGTTAAGTCTGCAGAACCCCTTGATTTATATAGTTTTATACGGTTTTCGCTTTTTTTACATCCTCTTAAAATGAGCTGTAGAAAACTTTCGCTTTTTTACATCCTCTTTGTTTTCAGAATTTGGGCTGAGCAGCATATAAAACTACGATATTGGGATAAACGAGTCTGTTATCAAAGTCGGCATAGCAGTAAGCGCCTACCTTATCATAGAACATATAGCTTCTTTCCTGTACCCTTGCAAGACCTGATGGGTCATTCTGATCAATAAGGCTACCCTCTGTGCAGACAAAGGTGCCGTCCTTGTTGACCTTTATAATCTGTGCTGTATGATCAACGGTGGGATAGCCGTCCACATAAGATTTAGTTTTATTACTTATAAAGAGAATATCACCGATACGGGGAGTGTACATTGCAATATCCGTATCTGAATGCTCATAAACCTTATTTTCGATCATTTCATCCTTGAAATCATGAAGGAAATAAACGTCCGCAGCCTCGGGAGTTTTGATGTAATAATCAGAAAGAAGCGAGGGGACATAAAGAGGGATGGAGTCAACAACAAATTTATCGGACCAACCAAAGCCGACAACGTTTGTAAGCAGCTTTGCCAGGGAATCTCTTGAGAAGGTTCTGGGGGCAAGAAGATCAACCTGTTCCTTTGTATATCCCGACTTTTCAAGAGCAGGACGGAAAACGTTGTTTATTGTATGATAGCAGCACCATTTCTGCACATTCTTAAGCAAAAAGCTCAAAGGATTGGAGTTATCATAAATTGCCGGATATGAGCCGAGCAGAGGATGCGCGGTATCATAAAGATTCTGATAGAAGCGCTTTTCTCTTTCAGAAGGGATATGTACGGGCTTTTCAACAGGCTTTTCGGGAACAACAGGCTTTTCATCAGCAGAAAGACCGACGGAAAGACGAAGAAGTATTCTTGCATCGGCTGCATCAACCGTGCCGCTTTCGTCATAATCGGCAAGAAGCTTCTGTTCATCTGTAGCCGTATCAAGCCCTACAGCCATACGAAGGGCAATTCTTGCGTCAGCTGCAGTTATAGTGCCGTCACCGTCCACATCACCTTTCTCAGCAGCAAAAACGGGAATAACTATCGCAAACAGCATTACAGCTGCAAGAAGTAATGACAAAATCTTTTTCATTTTTCTCTTCACCAGCTTAAATAATAATAATGATAAGATATTTTAACACACTTTTTATTTTTATGCAACAATTAAAGTCATAATAACTGAAAACAAATTTCGGTATAATATGGTAAAAATATTGAAAACAGGTCTGAGTATATGTTAATATAATAATATATTTCAAGGAGGTTATTTCTATGAAATCCTTAACAGACAGCTTTATTCTTTCAAACGGAGTAAAAATTCCGTGTATCGGCTACGGCACGTGGCAGACACCCTCTGACGGAACAACCGCTGACTGCGTAAAGAAAGCAATCCTTTCAGGCTACCGACATATCGATACAGCATTTGCCTACGGCAACGAGGAAGAGGTCGGTCAGGGCATCAGAGCTTCCGGAATCAGACGTGATGATATTTTTCTCACAACAAAGCACTGGGTAACGGAAAGAGGCTATGAAAAAACAATTGCCGCCGTGGAAACCTCCCTAAAAAACCTCGGTACGGATTATCTTGACCTCTATCTTATTCATTGGCCCGCAGTCGAAAAGATTTCTGCCGAATGGGAGGAAATCAATGCTTCTACCTGGAGAGGCTTTGAAAAAATGTACAATGACGGCAAAATCAGAGCTATCGGAGTCAGCAACTTCGAAGAAAAGCATATAAAATCTCTCTGTAATTTTGCTGAAATAAAGCCTCAGGTAAATCAGCTTGAATTTCACCCCGGCTTTACTCAGTATGATACTGTCAAATATATGCAGGATAACGGTATTTTAGTTGAAGCATGGAGCCCTCTCGGAAGCGGTGCCGTGCTCAAGAACGAAAGACTTTGCGAAATTGCCCGTAAATATAATAAGGACACCGCTCAGCTTTGCGTAAAATTCGCCTTGCAGGCAGGTATTCTTCCCCTGCCGAAATCTACAAATGAGCTGAGAATGAAAACAAATGCAGAGGTTTTTGATTTTGAAATAAGCGCCCGGGATATGAATGAGCTTATTTCCTTCCCCCTTCTCGGATTCAGCGGTTTTTCACCTGAGGAAGCCCCCGCAGATGCACTTGCAAACGGATAAAGGGGTGGGAAATATGAACATAAAAAAGCTTGAACCCTTTGCCTGGGGTTATATCAATTCTCCGAAAAACAGTAAGGAGTACCGCATTGCAAACGGAATGAAAACATTCACGGATATGCTTGATGCTGAAATTATTACCTCTGAATGGTTTCAGTCACCCGCAGAAGCATTTGACTCCTTTGCCGTAAGTTATTCGAGAGCAGACGGAATAGAGCTTAACGGTAAAGTGCGGGACAAAAACAGGTCAGAGCTCTCCGATAAAGCAGATATTGAGGAGCTTGACTTTTACTATGATTATTTCTTTCCCTATGAAACAAAAAGAATAATAAGCAAGGTAAGAACACCCCTGCAGGAAAAGCTTGAAATAAACAAGTGCGCCTGGGCTTCGGGCGGAGGACACTCCAACCCCGACTACGAGATGCTTCTCAGAATCGGAACAAAGGGAATACGGGAAAAAATTGCTCTCTTCCGTCAGGTACACACGGAAAAAGAGGAGTTTTATGATGCCCTTATTCTTGCGACAGAGGCATTTGAAGGCGCTGCAGAAAAATACCGTATAAAAGCAGAAAAAATGCTTGAAGCAGCCTCCCCGGAAGAAAAAGTAATTCTTACAAAAATAGCGGATGCTTTTTCAAATATTCCTTATAACAAGCCCCGTAATTTTTTTGAGGCCTGCCAGTTTTTCTGGTTAGCATTCTCACTTTTTGATATAGACTCCCCCGGTCTTTTCGACTATGCATTAGGCGAATATTACACCGACAGCAAAGAGGATTACGAGTGTCTTTGCAAGCTCTGGGAGCTTTTCAGAAAGACCAGAACCTGGAATCTTTGTGTCGGCAGAAGCGATGAATTCGGACGCGACCACACCAATAAGCTGACTTATGCAGTTCTAAGACTTGCAAAAGAGAAAAAATACAACACTCCCAATATTACCATGAGAGTAAACAAAAATACACCTGCCGATTTGTGGGAGATGGCACTTGATACTCTGTCCACCGGCATCGGCATGCCTGCAATTTACAATGACAAATGCGTATGCACTGCCCTCGAGGCAATAGGCATACCGCCCTCTGACTCCCATTTATACTGTATGAACGGATGCAATCAGATTGATATTTTCGGCAAAAGCCATATGGGACTTGAGGATGGAGAAATAAACGTGGCAAAGGCACTTGAATTTGCTCTTTTCAGAGGCGTTTGTCAGTTCTCTCACGAGGAATTAGCCCCCGATACGGGAAATCCCGAGGATTTCTCTTCATTTGATGATTTTATGAACGCGTACAAAAAGCAGATTGAATATCTTGCAGACTACGTTACGGATACCTCAAACAAGGCTCAGGAGATTTTTGCCCGTGAAGCGCCCAATCCCTGGAAATCAATTATGATTCAGGGCTGTATCGAAAAGGGGCTTGATTACAAAAACAGAGGTCCCGTATACGGTCACGGTCAGGTACTGACTGAGGGGCTTCCCGATACGGCAGACTCACTTGCAGCAATAAAGCACTACGTATATGATGAAAAGAAATATAGTATGTCTGAATTGATTTCGGCATTAAAAAACAATTTCGAAGGCTTCGATGAATTATATCACGACTTTTCAACATACCATAAATTCGGCAACGATATTGACGACGTTGACGGCATATATGCAGAAATCACCGACCATATTTACAGATATTTACAGACAAAACAGACCTTCAGAGGCGGTGTTTTCGGTGTCGGCTGTTCAACCTTCCACCGAGCACCTGATTACGGCTATCATTTAGGCGCACTTCCCAACGGAAAGAAAAAAGAAAGCAAGCTTCTTGCTGACAGCATTGGCGCTACACCCGGAAATGACGTAAACGGCCCCACCGCACTTTTATGCTCCGTTCTTAAGGGCAATCAGTACCTTGCAACAAGCGGAAACGTTCTGCAGATGAAGTTCGGGAAGGCGCAGTTTGAGACAAAGGAAGGCAGAGCTGCATTTACCGCAATTACAAAGGCTTATTTCAGAAACGGCGGTCAGACCCTGCAGATAAACGTTCTGTGCCGTGAAGACCTTATAAACGCACAGGAAAAGCCTGAGGAATGGAAGAATCTCATTGTCCGTGTCGGCGGCTTCAGCGAATACTTTGTTCTTCTTGACGAACCTCTGCAGGAAAACATAATAAAAAGAACAGAAAATTAAAGCTATCTGCAGAAGATAGCATCAAAGACAATGTCATATAAAAAAACGGATCCGTATTTTATCAAAGTAATACGAATCCGTTATTTTTTTATTCTCGGGTAAGTATTTCGCCTACGTTGTTAAGTATATACTTGGGTCTGTAGGGGAATTTATCGATATCCTCCATTGAGGTTACACCGCTTAAAACAAGGACTGTATCAACATTTGACTCAATACCTGCAATAATGTCGGTATCCATTCTGTCACCGACAAAGGCAATATCACCGCTGTGACAGCCGAGCTTCTGAAGTCCGTGACGGAGCATAAGAGGATTGGGCTTACCGATAAAGTAGGTCTTTTTGCCGGTACAGATTTCAATAGGAGCAACAAGCGAGCCCGTTGCAGGCATAATTCCTCTTTCGGTAGGACCCGTAATATCGGGATTCGTGCCGATGAGCTTTGCGCCCTTTCTTACAAGATCAATCGCCTTTTCGATTTTTTCGAAGTTATAGCTTCGGGTTTCTCCAACAACAACGTAATCGGGATTAACGTCATTCATATATATCTTCTGGTCATAAAGCGCCTTTGAAAGAGCACCCTCACCTATTACATAAGCGGTACAGCCGGGCTTCTGCGAAGAAAGAAATGCCGCGGTAGCCATTGCACTCGTATAGAAATGATCCGGGGAAACATCAAGTCCCATTCTGCCGAGCTTCATACTTAATTCATGGGGAGTTTTTTCGGGGCTGTTTGTCAAAAAAACGAATTTTTTATCATTTTCAATAAGCCAGGTGACAAATTCCTTTACTCCGTCGAGAATTCTGTTGCCGTGGTATATAACACCGTCCATATCGCATATAAAGCCGTGTTTTTCCATAATCTCTTTCATAATATCTCCTCCGATTCTTATTATATATTAGAATAAACAATATCAAAAGTCAAGAAAAACAGCCTCCGCCGAAAGGGAGGCTGTAAAAATTATGATCTGATTTCTGCGCCGAATGCCTTGGTAATCTTCTTGAGAGCAGACTTCGCAGCTGCCTCAATCTCATCACCCGTAAGAGTTTTTTCAGATGAGCCGATTACAAGACGGATAGTAACGGACTTCTTGCCCTGAGGAATCTGCTTACCCTTATACTCATCAACGAAGCGAACATCACGGATAAGACTGTCATCACTCTTCTTTGCCATTACTGCACCATAGATATCCTCCCACTTTGTCATTGAATCCACAAGGAAGGAAAGGTCATATTCATTCATGGGGAACTCGGGGATATGAACAAAGCGGTTTGTTCTTGACTTGAAGGGAACAAGCTCCTCTGTATCAATTTCAACAAGAATTGCAGAAACAACCTTTATACCGCAGTCTGTCTTTGCCTTGTGTGAAAGAAGACCGAGATCACCGATTTTCTTTTCACCGAGGAAAATGTTGAGCCATACGGTTTCGTCTGCCCAGCAGGGCTTTTCAGCCTTCTTAAAGGTAAATTCTTCCATATGTGTGTAACGGGGCATCATACCGATAACTCCCTTGGCACGTCTGAAAAGCTCTGTTACGTTGTCGGGAGAGCCTACGAATGCACAGCCGAGGTGTCTTCTTTCATAAGGAAGTGCTTCCTTTTCATCATAAATGCAATTGAATTCTGAGCTTCTGAAAATTTTTGCCTCTTCAAAAATTGCAAACTCAGAGAAATTACGCTCATTCTTTACAATAGCCTTACAGATATTTGGAAGAAGAGTTGAACGCACGTATTTTTCCGAGGGTGAGGGAGGTGTTGAAAGGCAGAATACGTTATCTGTATCGGGAAGAAGTGCATTTACAAACGTATCTGTCATCCAGGGATATGTGAAGATTTCCTGCATATTGCAGCGGAAAGCAAGGTATTCCTTGATTTTTCTGATGAGATCAACATCAAGCTGATTTATGGCACCGTCGAAGGTAGTTGTGATTGAGGTAGGCTGGAAGTTTTCGTAGCCGTACATACGGGCAACCTCTTCCATAATATCAGCCTTAATGGAAACATCGCCTGTTGAACGCCAGGTGGGAACAACAATATGCATACCTGTTTCGGTAAAGCTTACCTCATAGCCCATGCTGCCGAGCTTCTTTGAAACAACGTCCTGAGGAATTCTCATACCAAGACGCTTATCAAGCCACTCAAATTCAACATCAATTTCCTTTCTGACAAGCTTGTTGGGATAGCAGTCGGAATAAGCTGTTACCTTCATTTCGGGGTAAAGCTCCTTGAAAAGCTCCATTGAAAGAGCAACCGCCTGATCACATCTTTCGGGGTCGATAGCCTTTTCATATCTTGCGGAAGCCTCAGTTCTGTTGTCGTAACGAAGAGCAGTTCTTCTTACACCGTGAGAATTGAAGTTTGCAACCTCAAGAATAACGCTGTCTGTATCGGGAAGCACGGAATCCTTTGCACCGCCCATAACACCTGCAAGAGCAACTGCGCCTTCCTTATCGGCAATTACAAGGTCATCATTACAAAGCTCGATGTCCTTATCATTGAGAAGCTGAAGCTTTTCTGCATCGTTTGCGCGTCTTATTTCAATATGGTCAATAATATGGTCAGAATCAAAAACGTGAGTGGGCTGACCGACTGCAAGCATTACGTAGTTTGTAATGTCAACAAGTGCATTGATGGGACGAAGACCTACTCTCCACAAGCGGCTCTGCATATAGAAGGGAGAAGCCTTAACCGAGAGATTTTCAATCTTTGCACCGATATAACGGGGGCATCTTTCCTCATCAAGAATTCTTACGTCATAAGCCGTATCCGTTTCAGGAGCATACTTTTCGATGGGCTTCAAGGGAAGATCATAAAGAGCTGCAAGCTCTCTTGCGATACCGTAATGCCCCCAGAGATCGGGACGGTTTGTCATAGACTTGTTGTCTATTTCAAGAATCATATCATCAAGACCGAGAGCATCGGCAAGATTAGTACCGGGCTTTACGTCGAGATATGAGATATCCATAATTGCATGGTCATCATCTGTGGGGAAAAGGTCAGCGAGTCCTACCTCGACAGCGGCACATATCATACCGAAGGAGGCTACTCCTCTGAGCTTTGTGTTCTTGATTTCAACGGGCTCCCCTTCTCCGTGCCAGCGTACCATTGCACCGGGACAGGCAACAACAACCTTCATGCCTGCTTCGAGATTTGAACCGCCGCATACGATTTCCTTGATATCTTCAGTACCGATATCTACCCTGCATACACGGAGCTTGTCTGCATTGGGATGGGGAAGAACCTCCTCGATAACACCGGTAACAATACCGTCAAACTGCTTTTTAAGATCGTGAACACCCTCAACCTCAACGGTTGACATTGTAAGATCAAAAGCAAGCTGTGACATTGTAAGGTCTTCGGGAAGCTTTACATAGTCCTTTATCCAGTTAAGTGATAATTTCATTACTCTCTCTCCTCCTTATTTGAACTGCGTGAGGAATCTTAAGTCGGTGCTGTGGAACATACGGACGTCGTCAACACCGTAACGCATCATAACAAGTCTGTCAAGACCGATATTTACGTAGAAGCCTGTGTATTCATCGGGATCGACGCCTGCAGCTCTGAGTACGTTGGGATGAGGTGTGCCGCCGGGCATAATCTCAATCCAGCCTACGTGCTTACAAACGCTGCAGCCCTTTCCGCCGCACACAAGACAGCCCATATCGATTTCAAAGCCGGGCTCAACGAAGGGGAAGAAGCCTGCTCTCATTCTTACGGGAACATCCTGACCGAATACCTTGGAAAGAATGCTCTTAATCATAACCTTACCTGCTGTGTAGGTAAAGTCCTTATCAACAATAAGTGCCTCATACTGGAAAAATGCACGCTCATGACGTGCGTCCGTGGTTTCGTTTCTGTAAACACGTCCGGGATAAACGAAACGGTAGGGAGGCTTATGTGTCTGCATATAGCGGACAGAGTCACCCGTAAGGTGGGGACGAAGGCAGAGCTTTTCGTTAGCTTCACCTGAATCATGACCCTCCAGCCAGTATGTATCCATGCTTTCACGTGCAGGATGATTGGGAGGGAAATTAAGGTTGTCGAACGCAAAATATTCGCTTGTGATTTCAGGACCTGAGAAAACCTCAAAGCCCATTGAGCGGAAAGCATCGTTAAGGTCATAGCACATCTGTGTTATGGGATGAAGACCGCCTATCTGAGGAGCTATGCCGGGTACGGTACAGTCAAAATCGGGAGAAATGGCAAAAGCCTTGTTCTTGATTTCCTCACGTCTTGCATCGATAAGCTCACCGAGGGCATTTTTCACCTGATTTACAGCCTTTCCCATTTCGGGACGAAGACTTACGTCAAGCTTGGGGATTTCCTTCATAAGAACAGTTACAAGACCTTCCTTGCCAAGGTACTTGCCCTTGACAACCTGAAGCTCGTTTTCGGAGGCTGCAGCATTGATTTCTGCGGTGCCTTCAAGAAGTAAAGCATCTAATTTTTCTTTCATTTTTTTATTCCTCATTCCGTATTTTGGATTAGAATGCATTAATAAACGGATTATATCATATAATAATATTTATTGCAATAATAAGTTTATTATTTTACACCAAAAAAAAAGCGGCACACGCCGTGCTGACGTATGCCGTTAGTGAAACTTTAATCATAATAACCTGCTGCTATCATTTCACCGATAGCGGCAACTACCTGGGGCTTATCCTCCTTATAGGTAACACCGTACCACTTATCCTCTGCAGGAAGCACTGCCACCTTTTTTGTATCGGATTCAATAAGCTCAGTTACAATAGAAGGAAGATAATATTCCTTTTTAGGCTCATTTATATTATCCCTGAGGAAATTTGCAAAGCCCCTTTCAAGATATCGGAAAAGGTCGGGACGGAAGCCCCAGAGATTCATCGAAACAAGAGTGTCGGGCGACAGCTGCTCCCAGCTTGCACCGTCATCCTCCGTAAACCGGCAGTCCTTGTTTATCTTTGTTCTTTCCGTAACGCTTGCAAGCATACCTGCCTCTGTTACACACACACCTCTTGCAACGGTACCGTTTTCGGTAAGTGTATTTTTAAGACGGAAGCCTGCCATACAGTAATTATCTTCTGTGGAAGTAAGGTAATCATATACCGTCTTAAAGGCACTTCTGCCGTAGAAATCATCAGCATTCACAACTGCAAAAGGCTCCTTTACAACGTCCTTGCAGCAGAGAATAGCGTGGGCTGTACCCCAGGGCTTTTCTCTTGTTTCGGGACAAGTGAAGCCGTCGGGAAGCTTATAAAGCTCCTGATAAACATATTCAACATCAATAATTTTTTCAATACGCTTGCCGACGATATTAACAAAATCCTCGGCAATAGCCTCTTTTATAACAAATACAATTTTATTAAAGCCTGCCTTTTTAGCATCATAAACCGAAAAATCAAGAAGAACTCTGCCGTCATCGGAAATAGGCTCCATCTGCTTAAGACCGCCAAAACGGCTGCCCATTCCCGCTGCCATAACTACAAGTGTCGCATTTTTTGACATAATACTACCCTCTTTTACATTGTTATCTACAGTATAGTATATTAAGGTGAAATAAGCAAGTGTAAAATAAAAACAAACGGCAATGAAACACGTGATTTCACTACCGTCACAGATACGTCTGTATCAGAAATTGCCGTAAATAAAGGCTGTATTTCCCATATAAGCGAACAGAATTGTTATACACACAAAAGTAAAAAACAGAACAAGTCCCTTAAGCTTTGTCAAATCAAAAATCATATATTCAGCTGTAACCTTCCCGTCATTCCTTTTCTTATTTATTTCAGCATAAATAATTTCAGCCAAAAGGAAAAGCAATGCAAAAAAGCTCCAGGAATACAATTGACGGACACCTTCACTTGCTGCCAGACCGGCAAACATTTCAGCCGCATTTGCAAAAGATTCAGCCCTGAAAAACACCCACGTGCAGGTTACAAATACAAAGCAAAGGAAAGCGGAAAGCATTTTCTTAACAGTCGGATTGACTTTAATCACATCAGAATTCTTCTTGATAATTTTAGCAAAATGCTTGTGAACAATCAGGGCAACTCCGTTCATAGCACCCCATGCGACAAATGTAAAACTGGCTCCGTGCCATAATCCGCCTATAAGCATAGTGAGGAAAAGATTGAGATTAGTTCTGAATTTTCCCTTTCTGTTTCCTCCGAGTGAAATATAGAGATATTCCTGCAGCCACTGAGAAAGACTGATATGCCATCTTTTCCAGAATTCGGTAGGATTCTGAGAAACATAGGGCAGATCAAAGTTTTTATCAAAGTCAAAACCGAGCATATGAGAAAAGCCGATAGCAATGTCAGAATATCCGGAAAAATCAAAATATATCTGCATTGAGTAAGAAATCATTGCAAGAAGAACCGTAAGTCCGTCAAAAGCGGAAGATGCACCGAAAACATCATTTACAAAAACTGACAGATTGTCTGCGAGCACCATTTTTTTGAACATACCAAGAACAACTATTTGTATTCCCTTCTCAAGTCTTCTCAGATTAACTGTATGCTCAGCATCTAACTGGCTGAAAAATTTTGCAGGCTTAACAATAGGACCTGACACCAGTTTTGCGAAGAAAGAAATATATAATGCAACATCAAGAAAGCTCTTATTGGCTTCATATTTTTCTCTGTAAACATCAACAAGGTATCCTATAGCAGAAAAAGAATAAAATGAAATTCCCAACGGCGCCATCAGTTTTACCGCAATATAATCAATATTGAGCAACGAACTGATTGAGGATGCAAAAAAATTGTAGTACTTAAAAATACCCAGTTGCACCAGAATAACAAAAACACCTGCAAACAAACATAGCTTGCGGTACTTTTCGCTATGGTTTATGCCTAAAGCAAGAAAATATATAAGTGCAATTACAAGCGTCAGACTGAAACAAAACTTCAGATCAACAATTGCCGTTAATACATAACTCGCAACAAGCAACAGAACCTTGTTTACTGTCATAAAACAGGATTTTCTGCCAACTATAAGTTTTGCACACCACAAAAGCACGTAAACAACTGCAAAAAATATAAAAAAGCGATATTCCGTAAACGACATTTACCGAACCTCCGTTTCTGAAATTTCCGCAGCAAGAACTTCTGCTATCATCTTATGACCATGTCTGTTAAGATGACCGACACCGACTGCGGTATTCGCAAATCCGTGTGCAAGCACATTGCTGTTTTCATACAAATCAAGGAAATACGGAGACATATCTATAAAGACAATACCGACATCCTCACAGACATCTTTGTATATTTCATAATACTTTTCGTCTGTCTGAAAAACAAGCTCTCCGTCCCCGGTAAGCGATTCATTAGGACCATAGAAGATAACGGGAACAACACCGTATTCTTTTGCGGAAGCTGAAATAGTTTTCATAAATTCCGTTAATACGCTTTTATAATTTTCGGGAATAACCGTTTCCTCTTTTTCTTTTTTGTCTTTTTCATCAGCTTCACTTTTTGTATCCAACCAGATTTCAAGCTGATTATAAAGAGGCTTGAATGCAGGAATCTTCTGTAAATAAAAAAGAACTCCGCTGTCGTAAGATTTTATTGCAGATGCACTTCCGTCAAGAATCTTCTGCATTTCATTAATACTAAGAGAAACTGTATTTGTTTCAAGAATAACATATTTTTCGGGCCTATATTCACTAAGAGCAGCTTCAATATTATCTGCAAGACGGTAAATTGTATGTCCCGAAACACCGATATTATAAGTAACCATATCCGGAAGATATTCATTAAGAAGCGCAGCACAGTTTTCTTCCTGCTTCACCTGATATGCTTCCATATGCGAGCTGCCCATAAGAAGAATATCAATACCGCCTTCGGGGACTATAGCGTTATTAAAACCGTTCTCATCCATTCTGACAAACGAAAAGCCTTCCTTCATATTCAGCATAAGCTGATTTTTCTGCCACCTGTAATCGGTAGCTCCGCTTTCATTTGTCACATGTATGCCCGTATAGCTGTAAAAAAACGAAATCACAGACAAAACAACAATAACAACTACTCCTGCAATACACAGCTTACCTAACCAGGTAAATACCGATTTAAGAAATTCTTTTTTCATCAATCTTATCTCCTGTAAAATTTTTAGCAAATACCGATACACGTATCTGCAAGTACTCTGTCTAAATATAAGAAAAATACCTGAAGCCGTAAGACCTCAGGTATTTTTGGTGCGAGAGACGGGACTTGAACCCGTACGGGATTACCACACGCCCCTCAAACGTGCGCGTCTGCCGATTCCGCCACTCTCGCATTCCGCTTGGAACGTTTAACAGTATATCACCGCATAATTAAAAAGTCAAGACTTTTTTTGATATTTTTTCAGATTTTTTAAAAAAGCTGAAGGCTGACATTCTTCAGGCTGTCAGCCTTGTTTTTAATAATTTTCTTCACGGAAGCTGTTGCGGGATCTGAATTCGGCAACATTCTTTTCCTTGAATTCATCGGTATAGTCATAGCCCCAGAGATTGAATATACCTTCGAAGCTTTCGTTTGTTTCGTCGGGGTAAATGAGAATTTTTGAAGCACTGAGCGGGAACGTGAACATTACCGTGCCGTGGCCTGCTATGTAGGTATGCTCCGCGATTTCCGAGGCAACACGGTTTGCTTCAATCCGGGGATATTCCTCGTGGAATTTTATATCCGTTACGGGGAAGAGGGCAACGTGCGCATCGGACATTCTGTAAAACTCCGTGCTTGTACCGAAGTGTCCGTGATGGGATACCTGCATAATATCGCACTTAAGAAAATCCGGGAAGCGTCTTTCAAGAATAACGCTTTCCTTACCGCTTGCATCACCCGGGAAGCTTATTTTATCTCCGTCAACAGTCATCATTGATGCAATTGATGAATTATTGTAATCCTCAAGCGACTGCGGGAAAACGTCCTCGTGGGAACAAAGCACATCAACGCGCAGGCAGTCAACGTAGAAATACTGCCCCGAATGCAGCTTGTACTTAGGGATGTCCGTTCTTTTTTCAACCTCCGCATTGAAAAGCTCCGTATGGCGTCTGTCGGCAATGAGCCAGTCCTCTGCAGAGGGGTGGGTATGCGGAACAAAATTATAGTAAAGTCCCTTGATTTTAACATCCGTGAAATTGAGAATAAAATCAAGACACTTGCAGATATGGTCTGCGTGGCCGTGGGAAAGATACCAGCCCGAAATTACCACGGGCATTCCCTCCGGAGTTTCCTTTCTCAGAAGCCCGTAAAGCCTTCTGTCATCATTCAGCGAATAAAAATGTGCGCTGTCAATAACAAAGAAGGAATAGTCGGTCAGCTGAAAGACATAGCACATACCGCAGTCAATAAGAGTATGATCAACCTCAAGCTGCCACATTCTGACGGGACACTGCCCTGCCTTTGAGTATACAGTGTTAAGCTCAGCGGAAAAGCTGTCGCAGGCCTTTCTTATTTCCCCTGCCCTCTTATCGAAAGTGACCGTGACGGAAGCACCGCCCTTTTTAAGGGTAGTGCTTCTGAAAAAGTCAATATCAGAGGACTGAAGCTCGGTATAGCCGTCATTTCTGAGAGAAGACAGCATTTCATTATAGTCATTTTCGGTTTTACCGGTAAAGAGAAGAAGCTCATTACCGTTACCGCTGTCATATTTCTGATATTCCATATTATTTTTTTATTCAATTTCAAAATCGGGCTCACGGAAAAAGGAGGGAACAAAGCCTGCCTTTTCGAAGAATTTTCTGAGCCACTTCTTGTAAATCACGGCAAGTGCAAGCACACCGACACCAACACAAGTAAGCATAATACCCGTTGAAAGACCCTTTGCCTTATATTTAAGGGAAACAGTATGCTCACCCTTACCTGCCTTTATACCCATAAGACCGCCGCCTACCTTTACAACGTCACCGTCTGTGGTAATTTCACCGGATTCCTTATCGTAAACAGCATAAGAAAGCACCTTGCCGTCAAGGGTTACCTCCCAGCTTTCGTCATAGGGAATCGAGGTCCAGAGGAAGCTGTCATTATTAGCTACATTGATTGTACCTTCAAGGCTTGTTTCATCAAAGGCAGTCATATTGAAGGTACCGTTTGCAACAATCTTATTATAAGCCTCAAGGAACTTTTCGCTGTCAAGTCTTGCTGCACAGAATGCAAGACCTGCGGAATTGTTTGATGCGGGGACTGTGTAGGTTACTTCAATTTCATCCTCGGCGGTAAGATAGCCGCAGTCAAGAATGAAGGGCTGGATAGAGGTACTGTTATAGTAGTAGCTTAATTCTCCTGCCTCAATATTAAGAGAGGAAAGCTTTGTAGAGCCTACGTAAATATAGTAATTGCCGTCAGTTTCGGGCTTTATCTTTACGATAGCCTTACCCTCAGAGCCGTTATTATTCTTGTTTACGGTGAAGGTTGTTGCGCTGTTGATTGCCGAGGGGTCAACATTCTTCATATTTTCACCGACAAACTCGGTTGCATTGACGGGTATAAGCACGTCCTCAACTCCCGTTGCAGAGAGCATAAGCTCATTCTGTACAACAAAGGGGTTGGCGGCGCTGTGGTCCCACTCGGTAACGTTCTTGCTTACGGCGTTTATAAGGGGAAGGTAATAATTATACTTAAATGCCTCAAACTTATCGTTGCTGCCGACAAGAGTATACATATCGTCATTATGAATGAAATTCATATTGTCGTAAATATATCTCATTGAGAAAAGAGAATTGAATACAGGCGTCTGGGGATAATAGGTGTAGGAGTTGATATTGTTTCCGAAAAGACCTAAATCCTCCATTATTTTTGCGGTGTGCTCGTAAGCCATTGAGGAGAATACGGAAACACCGTTATAGCCGTACCATGAGGGGTCCATTCTTGCACGGAGCTTTGCAAGCTCTGTACGGTAGAAGAGAGTATCGTCCTTTGATTCTACCTCCTCCTGTAGCTCCTTATAGGTGTAATAATCGGAGGTATATGCCTCTTTGGGCTGAGCCATTGTGATTTTAGGAACATCAGCCGCAACAATTTCAAGAACCACAGTAAAGAAAAGAAGGAATACAATTGCCTTTTCCCTGTACTTCCTTGAGCGCATCATACCGAAAACAACAACATAAAGGATTGTGAATACCGCACTTAAAATAATGGTAAGAGTATCGGCATTGGGAACCCCGATCTTTTCAACAAGAACAAGGAAGCACATAACCGCAAAGCCCATTCCGATGTATGCCTTATTGGAGAAATCCTTTATATGTCTGAATGCCTTGAAGGCCATAAGAAGGATAAAGAAGGAATATGCAAAGGACCATCTGTAGGGAAGATCATTGGGCATATGGAAGCCGTGCCATACGAAGTTAAACTGATTTACGGCAAAGCCTGCAAGACAGGCAATAAGAAGGATTGCAGATGTAACCTTCTGCTTTCCGGGGATTTTATCGGAAAGGAAATAGAAGGGCAGAAGCATTACGGTAAGAAGTCCGCAGTAAACGTTGGGGATTACGTTATCGCCGCTGCTTCTGATTGTAGGCTCAATGCCCGTAAGGTGGTTTGCAATAAAGCGGAAGATATCAAAATACTGCTTGAAGTCCTCGGGGAAGGTGCCTGCTGTTGCAGAGGACGTCTGCAGACAGTAATAAACGGGCAGAAGTGCGAATGCAGCAAGGCAGAAGCACAGGAAGGATGAAATTGCAAAAGTCCAGCCCGTTACCCAGAAGCGGTTATCACGGAATTTGTGTTTTTTCTCCTTCTTCACGGCAGGAGCGGACTGCTCCTCTTCGGGAGCAGCTTCGCAGATTGCCTCAATAACAAGACCTGCCTCTGCTGCCTCAGGAGCTTCTTCTGTTTCCATAACTGCTTCTTCAGCGGATTCTTCAGCTGCTTCAGCGTTCTCAACGGGAATTTCGGAGAGGATTTCCTTCTCTGCTGGCTCTTCTGCCGTTTCCTTTGCTCTGAAAAGCTTTGAGGAAAGCTCGTATCTGCCGAAATAGAAATAGAGAAAATACATTACGGAGAGTATGCATATCATGTAAGCCATATAATAATTGCTTATCATGGTATAGGTCATCATTGCAATGTAAAGTCCGGGCTTATTCTTATTGATAATGCGCTCAATACCGAGCATTACCAGAGGAAATACGGCAACGGCATCAAACCACATTATATTCCACGAGAATGCAACAAAATAACCCGAAAATGCATAGAAAAGACCGAAAACAACACTTTCCTTCTTAACGCAGTTATTTGATTTATTTATATAGTAGGTAAACGTGGTTGAGGCAAGCACAGCCTTTGCCATTATCATAAGAGCTATAGCCTCAGGCATATTCTTATGTCCGCATATAAGCATAAACAGAGCAAAGGGGCTGCTGCAGTAGTTGAAAAGGTTGCCCAGGAACGAGGCACCAAGTCCCGAGGTCCATGAGTACACAAGGGAGTTTCCGCCCGTGATACGGTCATAAACCTCAGCATAGAGAGGGCCGTACTGATGGTAAAGGTCCATTCTGAGAACCGTTCTGCCGCCGATAAGAAGAGTGTTGCGATGGCAGATGTAAATGATACACATTATAAGAAGTGCAAGACCTGCAGACATAAGACAGTACTTTCTTAAAAGGTACTTGTCATCAGTTCTTGAGTGATTTTTTTTGAGTAAAGGACTCATAATGTTTTTCCTTTCTTATATCTTTTATCCGATGGTGAGCTGCTCGCCTGTGTCTTCCGATGACAGCACGGCACCTGCCGAGGGCAGGGTCTTTGTGCGGTAACGGGAGGGCTTTCTGAAGCGGTCCTCCGTGAAATCCTCAACGGAAATTACCTTATGCCCCTTCTTGAGCGTCATTACCTGAACACCCTGAGTATCCTTTGCTGATTTTGAAGCGACAGAAGCTGAATTGAATAAGAGGTACCTGCCCGCTGTGGTTGACATTACGAATTCGCCGTCTTCCTTTATATATCTGAATGCGCAGGGCTCGGACTTGTCGGAATATGCCTTGATAAGCTTCTTTCTGTTGGTCTTTGTTTCAAATGACGTAACGTCAACCTTTGCGACCTTGCCGTTTTCGAAGAACACGAGAATATAGCCCGTATACTCGGAAACGATTGCACAGAAGATTGCGGTTTCACCGTCATCCATCTGAAGCTTTGCACCCACGAAATCACCGAGAGAGCTTGCCTTACATTCATCGAATTCGGAAACTCTCGACTTATAGCACTGATGCTTGTTTGTAAAGAAAAGCAGCTCTGCGTTGTTTGATGCTTCAGCAGAAAGAACGATTTCATCCCCGTCCTTGAGCTTGTGGTTATTACCCATTCTCCAGGACTGATGGGAAATTTTCTTGAAATATCCCTCTCTTGTAAAGAACACCATTACCGAGTAATCGGGAATTTCGTCCTCGTCGTCAGCCTCGGGAAGCTCCGATTCATAAAGAATATCGGTTTTTCTGGGCTGACCGTACTTTTCGACAACCTTCTTAAGTTCATCAATAATAACCCTTTTGATTCTCGTTTTACTGCCGAGAATGTCCTGAAGGTCTTCAATGAGCGTTTCCAGCTTTTCGATATCCTGGAGACGCTTTAAGATGTATTCGCGGTTCAGGTGGCGGAGCTTTATTTCAGCTACGTACTCTGCCTGAATCTCATCAATACCGAAGCCTATCATAAGGTTGGGGACAACCTCTGCTTCCTCGTCGGTCTGTCTTATAATT
This sequence comes from Acutalibacteraceae bacterium, assembly GCA_045533835.1. GTDB lineage: Bacteria > Bacillota > Clostridia > Oscillospirales > Acutalibacteraceae > RUG806. The sequence continues at coordinate 112,347 of JAZSIM010000014.1, read as the reverse complement.
TTTATTGCCTTGTCAATATCAAGGAGGATTTTCTGAAGAGCCTTTAAGAGATGCAGTCTGTCCTGAGCCTTTTTAAGCTCAAAGTAGGTTCTTCTTTTTACACATTCGGTGCGGAAGGCTATCCATTCGAGAAGAAGGTCGCCCACACCGAGTGTCATGGGAGTTCCGCCTATAAGCACATTGAAGTTACAGGGGAAGGGCTCCTCAAGAGGTGTTCTCTTATAGAGAGCGGCAATTACCTTATCGGGGTCTGCACCTCTTTTAAGGTCTATTGTAATTTTAAGACCGGAGCGGTCCGTTTCATCACGGATATCACTGATTTCGCGGAATTTTCCGCCCTTTGCAAGCTCAATCACTTTATCTATAATGGCTTCGCAGGTGGTTGTGGGAGGAATTTCCGTAATATCTATGCAGTTGTTCTTTTTATCGTATGAGCACTTGCCTCTTACCCTTACGGAGCCTCTGCCCGTAGAATAAATTTCCCTTATTTTTACGGGGTCATATATTACCGAGCCGCCCCCGCTGAAATCGGGAGCCTTAAGAGTTTCCGTGCAGTCGTGGTCGGGATTCTTAATAAGCTCAATGGTTGTTTCGCAGACCTCCTTAAGATTGAAGGAGCAGATATTGCTTGCCATTCCGACGGCAATACCCGAGTTTGAATTTACAAGCACCGAGGGGAAGGTTACGGGGAAAAGCACGGGCTCGGGCATTGTATTATCGTAGTTGGGGACAAAGTCTATTGCGTCCTTATCTATATCGTGAAAAAGCTCTGCGCTTATGGCAGCCAGCTTTGCTTCCGTGTAACGGGACGCCGCAAACTGCATATTTTTTGAATATGCCTTACCGAAGTTACCCTTTGAATCAACGTAGGGGTGTAAAAGTGCCTCATTGCCCTTGGTGAGTCTTACCATTGTTTCGTAAATGGGGCCGTCACCGTGCGGGTTTAATTTCATGGTCTGTCCTACTATGTTCGCGGACTTTGTACGCGCTCCCGTAAGAAGACCCATTTTGTACATCGTATAAAGAAGCTTTCTGTGCGAGGGCTTGAAGCCGTCTATTTCGGGAATGGCTCTCGACATAATGACACTCATAGCATAGGGCATATAGTTTACTTCAAGAGTTTCCGTTATAAACTGATTGGCAATTTCACCCGCACCCGCGATATGGGCATTGGGGTCAACGGGAAGCTTCGCAGTATTTTCTTCATCGGTTTTCTTTTTTCTTGCCATAGTGTCTCCTTTCAGCTGAGGTCAGCCATATCTATATAGAGATGTCCGTTCTCGGCAATGTATTCTTTTCTGCCCTGAAGATTATCACCTAAAAGCAGATCAAATTTATCCGCAATTGCAACGGGATCATAATCGGGCTCAACCTTTATAAGTCTTCTGGTTGCCGGGTTCATTGTTGTCATCCACATCATATCGGCATCATTTTCACCAAGTCCCTTTGAACGCTGGATTGTGTGTTTTGCATCGCCGATTTCCTTTAATGCCTCTGTTTTTTCGCTTTCGTTATAACAGAACCATGTGTGCTTGCCCGAGGTGATTTCATAAAGCGGGGACTCCGCAATAAACACCTTACCCGCCTTTATGACAGAGGGCATAAGTGCGTAAATCATAGTAAGGATAAGGGTTCTTATCTGGAAGCCGTCGTAGTCGGCATCGGTACAGATTATAACCTTGTTCCAGCGGAGATTATCAATATTGAAATCGGGAACGCCCTTTACAGCCTTTCCGGAAACCTCAACACCGCAGCCGAGGATTTTTATAAGGTCGGTTATGATTTCACTTTTGAAGACCTTTGCAAGGTCTGCCTTAAGACAGTTGAGGATTTTACCTCTTACGGGGATAACAGCCTGGAATGCCGAATCCCTTGCCTGCTTACAGGCACCGAGAGCCGAGTCACCCTCTACTATGAAGATTTCTCTTTCATTTACATCCTTACTGCGGCAGTCAACGAATTTTTCAATACGGTTGAGCATATCGTTACCGCCCGACAGAGCCTTCTGCACGTTTACACGGGTGGCCTCCGCTCTTACACGGGAGCGCATGTTTATGAGGATTCTTTCGCAGATTTTGTCCGCATCAAGCTTATTTTCAATGAAGTAAATTTCAAGCTGATGCTTGAGGAACTGCGTCATTGCCTCCTGAATAAACTTGTTGGTAATTGCCTTCTTGGTCTGATTCTCGTAAGAGGTCTGAGTTGAGAAGGAGGACATTACAAGCACAAGACAGTCGTCAATATCCTGGAATGTGATTTTGGGATCTGTCTTATTATATTTGCCGTTACTCTTCATATAAGCATCAATCTGAGAAACAAAGGCGCTTCTTACAGCCTTATCGGGAGCACCGCCGTGCTCAAGATAGCTTGAGTTATGGTAATACTCTTTCATTGACATTTTATCGGAGAAGGCAAGGGAAACGAAAATTTTAACCTTGTATTCGGGCTTGTCCTCACGGTCGCGTCCGCTTCTTTCACAGGACCAGAACTGAACGGGAGTGATAGCCTTATTGTCAACGATTTCCGTAAGGTAGTCCGTAATACCGTTATCGTAGCGGTATTCATAGGTTTCGAAGCGTGCTTCCGTAAGCTGATTCTTAAGAATGAAGCGTACGCCGTTGTTTACAACAGCCTGCTTTTTCAAAATATTCTGGAAGAAGTCGAGTGGAATTGCTATATCCGTAAAAACCTCAAGGTCGGGCTTCCAGCGGATTCTTGTGCCCGTATCCTTTTTATCGTAAGGCTCCTTCTTAAGACCGCCTATATTCTCACCCTTTTCAAAGTGAAGAGTATAGCAGAAGCCGTCAGTATGAATCTCCGCATCCATATATTCGGATGCATACTGGGTGGAGCAAAGACCGAGACCGTTAAGACCGAGGGCGAATTCGTAACTGCCGCCGTCATTATTGTTGTACTTACTGCCTGCGTACATCTCGCAGAAAAGCAGCTCCCAGTTATAGCGGTTTTCCTTCTGGTTGAAGTCAACGGGCATACCTCTGCCGAAGTCCTGAACCTCAACCGAGCCGTCAAGAAAACGGGTTACAACAATTCTGTTGCCGTAGCCCTCTCTTGCTTCGTCTATTGAATTGGAAATTATTTCAAAAACAGAATGCTGACAGCCTTCAAGTCCGTCGTCACCGAATATAACGGCAGGTCTTTTTCTTACTCTGTCGGCACCCTTGAGGGTAACAATACTCTCGTTACCGTATTCTGCTTTTTTTGCCATATTTTCCTCCGTGGTATTTATTAGCATATATGTGACATTTATCCAAAATAATATAATACTACATTTTATATATATAAGTCAAGTAAACTTGTAATATCCGTTTCTCCTCTGAAGCGCTCAAGGAAGCTTTTCAGAATAGCCGTGCGTTTTTCCGCTTCTTCCCTTCCCTTTGCCGTATTCATAAGCCCCTCTAATTTCAGAAGCTTATTATAAAAATGGGCGATTGAGGATTCACCGGTTGATTCCCCCGAAAAATCTCCTTCCTCATACATAGGGCGGTTACGGCTTCCGCCGAAGGAAAAGCATCTGGCTATACCTACGGCACCTATTGCATCAAGCCTGTCCGCATCCTGCACGATTTTCCCCTCAAGGCTTTCGGGAGTTTTTCCCGATGAAAAAGAAACTGAATTTATAATATCAATTATTCTTTCCGTAATTTCACCCGAAACACCGTTTTTTTCTGAAATTTTTCGTGCATTGCCGTTATTCTCAGCGGTTTCGGGGAAGAGCTTTCTGTCATCCGCATCGTGAAGAAGGCAAGCGAGAATTATTATAAATTCATCCCCCTCTCCGTCCTCATTCAGCATACGGGCATTTTTCACCACACGCAAGGTATGAAGCACGTCATGCCCCGAAAACTCACCCGTAAAAAGCTCCCTTATATCATTTTCAACGCTTTTTATAATCTCAATTTCTGCTTTTGTCATAGAAACCTCCGAGGGGAATATATAGGTCATATTATATAATTTTTCTGAAAAAAGTTCAATCGGCTTTAAGAGAATAAAAAACAAAATTTACAAAGCTATTTATGGCGTTTCTTCTGTAATCAAGCTTCCTTGTGTTTTGATTTACGGAACTTGTAAAACAAAGTCTTTTTACGGATAAACTGTTGTTTTTCGATTATTGACAAAGTGCTTTTTTGACATAAACTTAAATATGAAATTATTTTTTGTAACCTTTCTGCAGTTTCAATTGTTATTAAAGTGAAAGGACCTTTCAATTAGGCGGTGAAACAATGACAGATGATGATTTTATGCAAGCTGTAAATCGCAACAATCAACGTCTTTTTCTTATCGCTCTATCTTTCACGAAAAACACTTACGACGCTGAAGATATTCTTCAAAACGTTTTTGTAAAACTTTTAAAATATCCTAAGAGTTTTTCTGATAATGAGCATTTAGACAAATGGTTGACGACGGTTTGTGTTAATGAAAGTAAAAATTACATAAAATTACCATTCAGATATCACAAGGATATTGACGATTGTGATTTTGTTTCAGGTACTAATTTTGACTGTACAACTCAAATAGATTTGTATAATGCTGTTATGAAGTTGTCAAAAAAAGAGCGCACGGTAATTCATTTGTTTTACTACGAAGACTTATCAATAAAAGATATTGCAAAAATGCTTAAAATTAAAGAGTCGGCAGTTAAAACCAGGTTAAATCGTGCAAGAGCTAATCTAAAAGAACAGTTGGGAGATGAGTGGATAGATGAGTAAAAAACAATATACAGATACCTTTTCAAACATTCATCCTTCCGATGAAACAATTGAAAGGATTATGAGTATGACTAACAAAAAACATTTCACAGGTTTTAATAAAACACTTGTTGCTTTAGTTGCAGTAATTTTACTTCTTTGCTCTATCGGGTTAGTTGCAAATGCAGCTACTGACGGTGCTGTTGCTGAAACTGTTTCTGAAGTTTTTGAAGCTGTATCAAACAAAGTGACCATATTGATAAACGGAAAAGAAACTGAGGCTGAAATTGATGTTTCAGAGAAAACTAATTCTGACGGTGAAAAATATTACGAAGCTGAAATTAAAGTGGATATTCCTGATGCTTACGTAGAGGCAAAATATGAATTACAATTCAATGAAGACTTTGTCTTGGAAGATATTGATTCTGCACTTCAGGAAAATATAGAACTGCACATATACAACGAAAAAACCGAATAACACAATATACCCGTACTACTTAATCAGTATTACGGGTATTCCTTTTATTTTTAGTTAACATTTGCGAAGCAAATATTTCACAGCGAAGCTATTTCATATTACAACGTAATATTTCACTCGCTGAAGGCGAATTTCATTAAAAAAACCACTTCCGAAGAAGTGGTTTTTTCTTGGTGCCGGTGGTGGGACTCGAACCCACACGGTATCGCTACCAACGGATTTTGAGTCCGTCACGTCTGCCAATTCCATCACACCGGCTGATATCACACCCAGTTATTATACATCATCAAAAACAAAAAATCAACTGATTTTTTTCGTTTCAGGGGTAAATATCAGAAATAATCAGATAAGAAAATATTTACAGTCCAAGCATTTTACGGGCTTCCTTTTCTATTCTGTCATACTCCTTATTCTGCAGTCTTGCCATTGCTTCCCCTGCCTTCTGCCAGAGAAGCTCGGGGTTTGAAGCACGGTAGTCATTGCCCTCGCTGCCTCTGTAGCCCCACATCATAATATTTCTTGCACCTGCATCATAAGCGGCATCTGCGGCATAGATTATGTTGTTTTCCTGCCCCTTGGGAATAGCAAAGCCCTGAATCCATATATTGTGATTCTTTCCCACGCTTTTGCAGGTATCAAGATTCTTTACCGTGGACCTGTAAACGTACTCGTAGACCTTTACAGGTGAATTCTCAATCTCCTTGTTTCCTGCCCAATAAGGGTCACAGCCGATATTATGCACCGTATCAAGCTGACCGAGAGCGCCTATATTGGAAAGGTTTATTCCGATACCGTCAGAAAGCATTACGCAGACTATGTTTTCCATACCCTTTGAGGCGGAATATCCCGTAACCTCATTCAGGTGGCGGATAATTGACCACTCCTGAAAATCAAAGCAGTCCTTGTCGGGAATCACCGGCATAGGTCTTCCGTAGCGCTCTTCAAAAAGCTTTCTGCACACGGGGCAGGCGCAGGCAAATTTTTCATTATCGGAGGGAAGCACGGGCTCGTCCCAGAAAATTTTCCTGCCGCCGCACTCGTAAACCTTATCAATCCATTCCTTTACCCAGGAAATAAAATCAGGGTTATTATAGCAGACATTTACGGGGCGCATTGTGCCGTCGGAATAAATCTGATGAGCCTCGGGATGATAGCACAGAAAATGGGATTTATCACCGGGGGTGCCTGCAAGCCCCCAGTTATCTACCCAGATATCAAGCCCGAGTGAATAGGTCATACTGAAAATTTCCTTCATAACCGAAGCACTTCTGTCCCAGTCATTATGGGAAAACATATGCACCACCGTATTGAAATTATGGCGGAGGATATCCTTCATATCCCTTTCGGCATTTGAAAGAAGTCTGTTACCGTGATAAGCTACACCAAGCTTTAACTCCTGCATAAAAAATTCTCCTTAAAGATTATCGGCAGAGCTCCTCTGCCAACGCCTCAAGCTGCTTCCTGTTTTCATCATTCATAGCAGACATAATTGAAACGGTATTTTCACAGAAGGTAAGATTCTTGCTCTTTTCAAGCATATTCTTAATAATTTTTGCGGCAAGGGGTGCCCAGGTGCCGTTTTCAATAAAGCCGACAGTACGGTTTGAATAGTTTCTCTCCGTAAGGTGGTTTACGAATTCCTTCATAAAGGGGAAAATATCGGAGTTGTAGGTTGTGGTTGCAAGGACGATTTTGCTGTATCGGAAGGCATCCTCAACGTTTTCTGCCATATCGCTTCTTGCAAGGTCAGTTACAACTACCTTCTTTGCACCCTTTTCTTCAAGAAGAGCGGCAAGCTCGTTTACAGCTTTTTTGGTGTTGCCGTAAATTGAAGTATAGGCAATAAGAATACCCTCCTCCTCAGGCTCATACCTTGACCAGGTATCGTAAAGACCGATGTAATAGGAAAGATTTTCTGTTAAAACGGGACCGTGAAGGGGGCAGATAATTTTAATATCAAGACCTGCTGCCTTCTTAAGAAGCGCCTGCACCTGTGCACCGTACTTTCCGACAATACCGAAGTAATATCTTCTTGCTTCACAAGCCCAATCCTCGTCCGCATCAAGAGCTCCGAATTTTCCGAAGCCGTCGGCAGAGAAAAGCACCTTGTCCGTGCTGTCATAGGTCACGATTACCTCAGGCCAGTGCACCATAGGTGCGGTTACAAAGGTAAGGTTATGCTTTCCGAGAGAAAGGGTGTCACCGTCGCCCACAACAATTCTTCTGTCTTCATACTCCTCGCCGAAGAAGTTTTTCATAATCTTGTAAGCCTTAGCGGAGGATACAATAACAGTCCCGGGATAAGCGTTCATAAAATTCGTAATATTTGCGGAATGGTCGGGCTCCATATGCTGAACAATAAGATAATCGGGCTTTCTTCCCTCAAGCACATTATTTATGTTTCCGAGCCATTCCTCTGTAAATGCACCGTCAACCGTATCAAAAACGGCAGTTTTTTCATCGAGCACAACATAAGAATTATAAGCCATTCCCTCGGGAACAATGTACTGCCCCTCAAAAAGGTCGATTTCTCTGTCGTTGACACCTACATATTTAATATCATTTGTAATAAACATATTTTTTCTCCTTTAGCTGTTTATACTGATTTGTTTTTAAGCCTTTTTTCTTCTATTGAGGGAAGAATACCGTAAAGAGTAATTCCTCCGATAACCACAACAAAGCCCGCAATTGCAAGAGGTCCGGGCATTTCACCCGTAACCAGAAGCACGGGAATGGGATTGAAAACGGGTTCAACCGTTAAAATAAGCGAGGTTTCAAGCTTGTTGATTTTAGTACAGCCCTTGGCATAGAAGATATTGGCAAGTCCGTACTGGAAGATACCGAGAACAAGCACCCAGAAAATAATCTCTCCGGAAAATGCCATATTCCTGTCAAAGAACATAAACGGCAGGCAGAAAACAAAGCTAATAATGTTACTTAAGTACATTCCGTCATTTGAATCCGAACGCTTGTCGCTGAAGCCTATAATCTGTGCCGCAAAGCTGATGCCCGATAAAAGTCCCAGGATATTTCCGAGAAGCCTCGTGGGATCAAGCTCGTCAATAAAGGACAGCACGCATCCGCCGAAAACAGTAAGAACAATAAGCGTTTCGGACAGCTTCGGCTTCTTTTTCTGAAAAATTACGGAATAAAGAAAGACGAACACGGGAGCCGTGTACTGAAGCACTATCGCCGTGGCGGCAGTGGTAAGCTTTATTGACGCCATATAAAGTATACCCGTAATACTCATCATAACTGCCCCGAAAAGAGTATACTTGTTGAATTTTACCTTTACGCTTTTTCTTAAAAGCGCAAACATTATGATTCCGATTCCGCATCTTGACGCCATTATAGAAAAGGAATTCCACGGAATTGATTTTACGCAGACCCCTGCAAGCCCCCACAAAAGAGCCGTAGCAAGTATTGAAAGCCTGCCCTTGGTCTGTTCTTTTTTCTCAAGTGATTTTCCCATAAACTATACCTCTCACATATACTCAGTTATTTTAGCAAAAGAGGAAATAAAAATCAATATCCACATTGACAGAATACGGCTGTTTTGTTAAAATAACGTTATAAAATATACAAGGAGAGCAAAATATGTTTACGAAAATCATTGTTTCAATTATGTCCTTTGTGGTTATGTTTTCTTCATTATTCGGCCTTAATTTTATTGCCCCCTCGGATGAAGCTCAGGAAGTAAAGAACGTTATCATTATGATTGGTGACGGAATGGGCTTCAATCATCTTTATGCCACGGAATATACACACGGGGTAAAGCTTCAGGTGCTTAACAGAATGGAATATTACGGCTCACAGCAGACTGCTTCCTCAAGCTCACCCGTTACAGACTCCGCTGCAGGCGGTACGGCTCTTGCAACAGGCGGCAGAACAATAAACGGCTACGTCGGTGTTTATCCCACAGATCCCCTTGCAGCAATTGCAGAACCCGCTTCAATCACGGACGTTGCGATGAAGTACGGCAAAGCAACGGGCATCGTGACCTCGGACTCCATTATGGGTGCTACTCCCTCTTCCTTCTCAGCTCACGTAAGGGACCGTGACCTTGCAGAGGATATTTTTGATCAGCAGGTGGTTTCTGAAATAGACCTTATCTGGGGCGGCGCTGCTCCCGATATCGTAACGGAGGAAAGAGTCAACGAAAACGGCAAGGCCTTTGTTGACAGCCTTTCCGAGGTTCAGGCTCTCACCTACGGACAGAAATCCATCGGTCAGTTCAACACAGACGTTATGTGGACAGGAGAGGACAACGGCACGGATGACCCCACTCTTTCCGAGCTTGCTGTCGAAGCAATCAACATTCTCAATAAGGACGAGGACGGCTTCTTTATGATGATTGAGGGCGCTCACATCGACAAGCGCTCACACGATCAGGACGGCGAGGGCGCAATGAAAGCTGTTCTTGAATTCGATAAGACCATCGGTGCAGTTCTTGACTTTGCCGAAAAGGACGGAAACACTCTTGTTATTGTTACAGCCGACCACGAAACAGGCGGTGTTACACGTATGCCCAAGGGCAACTACAAGTGGCTGATAGGCAGTCACACGGGTGCTGACGTTCCTTTCTTTGTTTACGGTGCAGATTCCGTTATTGCAAACGATGAAACAGCAAAGAACACGGACATTCCCGACAGAGCGGTAGCATATATGACAAACAACGAGCAGGTATTCCCCTGTCCCCTCGCATATCTCAACAAGCAGTAAAAGAACAAGCCGTACAGCCTTTGCTGTACGGCACATTTTTTATACTCTTTGCTTTCTGTAATAAAGCACCTGCGGATTTCTGACAATTTCCTCAAATTCACCCTTTACGGAGTGCCAGCCTACAGAAAATCTGCCCTTTCCGGGCTCCCATCTGCCGTAGCTTTCAGCCGCGGCTTTTATTTTACGAAAAGCGTTTTCATTTGCAGTTTTTTCATCAAACTGCACGTCAGGGAATTCCTCACGGCAGTCCCCCACAAAGCAGCTGTCCCTTACAAGAAGCATTTCCGAAAATAAGCCTTCATCAAAAAGCTCCTCGCATACAACACCTATTGCCTTATGGTCGGGATTCTGTCTTCCGACAAAAAGAGGAGATACGGCACGTATTCTGAAGTCATTTTCATCGGGGAACTGCTTCAATACGCCGAGGATAATTTCCCGTGCATTCTCTTCGGAAAGACATCCGTCAAGTCCTTTATTTCGGGGAATTATAACATTTTCATCCCTTACGCCGAGAACACTGCAGGATTCAAGAAATTCTCTGTCACGGGCAGAGGAAAATTCTTCTCTTGAAAGCGTATAAAGGTGCTTTCCGTCGTGAAGCGGGCATTCCTCCCTGTCACCTAGCACAGACCTCACACCCGAGGCTCCGCCGTCGGTACAGAGAATAACATAAGTATCCCCCGGAAATTTTCCGGCTTCATCTGCAAGAAGCACACCGGTATTGCAAAGCTCATCATCCTGATGGGCAACGAAGTACAGATTTTTCATATCAGATATATTTCTGAGCAAGGAAGAAGCATATCCAGAGAGCAACCACAAAAGCACTCTCTGCAGGGATTGCAAGCTTTGTATAGGGACATTTCCAGCCCTTGTCCACAAAAAGGAAAACGGTTCTTGTGGTAAGCACGGTTGTTGCAAAAATCACACCGCCGATAAGTGAATAATACGCTGTGCCGAGAGTAAGAGTAAGGTACAGAAGGAAAAGTCCGAGAGCAAAGGAAATGCCGCCGTAATAAACACGGATTTCGGTTTTGCCTGCATTGTCAACGGGCTTGATTGAAAAGCTTTCCGCATTCTTGAGGGGCTTTGCGATAAACATAACAGCCATTCCCCAGAAATAGCCGATAAGGCAGATTACAGCGAAAAGTGCGGGGGGATTTGTACTCCATAATTCTTTGAACATAAAAATTACTCCTTATTATATAATGGGTTCGTTGTTTTCATTGAAGCTTATTTTTCTGATTCTTGCATGACGGCAGGGGTCATAGAGGGATTCCTCAAAAAAGGTGCCGCATTCCTTTTTAAGATGTGAAGCGGGTCTTGCGTGATATACAAGAAGCTGCTCGCCCTCCTCATCCTCAACAAAGCAGTTATGTCCGGGACCTGCCTCACCCTCAAGCATTTCCGTTGAAAGCACGGGATAAGGGAGCTTTTTCCAGGCGGCGGGATTCATAAGATCAGCGCCGGAATCAGCCTCAAGCCTTCCTATGCAGTATTCCGCACCCGTACCCGATGCAGAAAAGAAGACATATATCTTTTCTTCGGTTTTAAGCACGGCAGCGCCCTCATTCACACGGTAAACTATCTTTTCCCAGTCATATTCGGGACGGCTTAAGAGTATGGGACGCGTGATAATTTTCCAGGGCTCATCTTTTGTGGTTTCAGCCATAAATAACGAGGAATCGCCCTCAATCTGCGCCCATATAAGGTAAGATTTTCCATTGTGTTCAAAATAGGTCATATCAAGGGAAAAGCACCTGAAGGAAAGCTCATCGCCCTCGGTTTTTCCGACAACCCCCATTTCCTCCCAGGAATCGGAATAAGGGTCATCACCGTTGCATCTCAGTACGTAGGGCTTTATGTCCCATTTGTCCTCACTTGTGGCGGCTGCAAAGAAAATATACCATTTTCCGCCTATATTATGAAGCTCGGGCGCCCATATATGACGGGACATCACACCGGCTTCATGTGCCGTCCACACAGTTTTTTCGGGAGCACAGGCAAGCCCCCTTACGGTTGTGCTTTTTCTTAAAATTATTCTGTCATAGCCGTGAAGCTCGTCACCCGAAGCAGGATATGAGGCGGTAAAATAGCAGGTACCGTCCGCCCCTCTCGTTATAAACGGATCGGCTCTTTCCTCAATAAACGGATTCTTATATTCTGCCATAAAAACCTCCTTGTGCTGTTTGCCATAATTGTATAACAAAAGTAACAATATTGTCAATTTAATATTAAATTAAAAAAAACTATAGAAAAATCAAAATCATTGGTGTATAATGCCTAATATCCGAAAGGGGTTGATTTTATGAGAATTATAGTTGTCGGTTGCGGCAAAATAGGTACATCCCTGATAGAGAGTCTTGCATCCGAGGAGCACGATATTGTGGTTATCGACACAGACAGAAAGGTGCTTGAGGAAATAAACAATATGTATGACGTTATGTGCGTATGCGGAAACGGTGCGGACTCGGACGTCCTTGAAGAGGCTTCCGCCGGTAAGGCAGAGCTGTTTATTTCCGTTACGGATTCCGACGAGCTTAATATGCTCAGTTGCTTTTTTGCAAAAAAAATGGGTGCACAGCACACCGTTGCAAGAATAAGGAAAACCGACTATAACGACAAGTCGCTCAGCTTTATGAAGCAGACGCTTTCCCTTTCCATGCCCATAAACCCCGAATATGCGGCAGCGCAGGAGCTTTACAATATTCTCAAAATGCCCTCTGTTGTAAAAATTGAATACTTTTCCAGCGGAAACTTTGAAATGATTGAGCTGAAATTAAAGCCCGACAGCCGTCTTGACGGTATGACCCTCAGCGAAATGCGAGGAAAATTCAAGGCAAACTTCCTTATCTGCGCCGTACAGCGTGACGGTAAGGTGTTTATACCTTCGGGTAATTTCACATTAAAGGGCGGCGACAGAATCGGCGTTACGGCAAACCAGACGGAAATCATTAAATTCCTCAAGGAACTGAATCTCATTCAGAAGCAGACGAAAAACGTTATTATTCTCGGTGGAAGCAGAATCGCATACTACCTTGCAAAAAGACTTCTCGCATCGGGAAACAACGTCAAAATAATCGAACAGAATCTTGAAAGATGTGAGGAAATAAGCGAGCTGCTTCCTCAGGTCACAATGATTCACGCAGACGGCACTCAGCAGGAGGTGCTTCTTGAGGAAGGCATTGAAAATACGGATGCCTTCGTTGCGCTTACCGGTATTGACGAGGAAAATATCCTTATTTCCTACTTCGCACAGAAAAAGGGCGTTCCTAAGGTTATCACAAAGGTTAACCGTGAGGAGCTTCAGGAAATTGCCGATGATATGGAAATTGACTGCAGCGTTTCACCCAGGAAAATAATCGCAAACATTCTCACACGTTATGCACGTGCCCTTAAAAACTCTATGGGCAGTCAGATAGAAACACTCTATAAGCTGATGGATTCAAATATTGAAGCCCTTGAATTCAAGGTAGGCCCTGATTTTACGGGTATCCAGACACCTCTTAAAAATCTTTCCTTCAAGGAGCAGATTCTTATTGCAGGTATTATCAGAGGCAGAACAGCTATTATCCCCGCAGGTGACGATGTTATTCTGTCCGGCGACCGCGTTATCGTTATTGCAGGTCAGAAGAGGCTTCAGGACCTGTCCGATATAATGAAATAAGGGGACGGTTTTATGAATAAAAAAATTGTTCTCAATATTCTCGGAAAAATTCTGTGGGCGGAAGCAGCCCTTCTTGTTCTGCCGCTTATTGTCAGTATTATGTACGGCAACAGCTGTATCCCGGCTTTTCTTATAACAATAGCCGTAGCGGTAATTATAGCCCTTCCTCTGATATTTCTCTGCAAAACGGATAACAAACGTATTTATTCCAAAGAGGGCTTTGTTATTGTTTCCCTTGCGTGGATAATAATGTCCGTTATCGGCTGTCTTCCCTTTGTAATTTCAGGTGAAATCCCCTCTTTTTTTGATGCGCTGTTTGAAACAGTCAGCGGATTTACCACAACGGGTGCTTCAATTCTTACGGATGTAGAAGGTATGAGTGAGGGACTTCTGTTCTGGCGAAGCTTTACACATTGGATAGGCGGTATGGGTGTTCTTGTTTTCGTGCTTGCTCTCTCTCAGGAGCTTCCCGACCGTTCAATTCACATTATGCGCGCGGAAATGCCCGGTCCTATTGTTGATAAGCTCGTCCCCAAGGCAAAGGAAACCGCAAAGATTCTTTACCTTATTTATATCGTTCTTACACTTGCAGAAATTGTAATTCTTGTGCTTTGCAAAATGCCCTTATTTGAAGCAATCGTTCACACCTTCGGCACTGCAGGAACGGGCGGTTTCGGCGCAAAGGCTGATTCAATAGCCTCATACTCCCCCGCAATACAATGGGTAATTGCAGTATTTATGTTCATTTTCGGCATAAATTTCAACCTTTTTTATCTCATTACCCTAAAGCGTATAAAATCCGTCTTCAGAAGCTCGGAGCTTTGGGTTTACGTGGGCGTTGCGGTAGCTTCCTGCGCTCTTATCACCTTTAACATCTATAACAGCTGCGAGGGACTTTCAGAGGCACTGAGGCTTTCCGCCTTCCAGGTATCATCAATTATGACTACAACGGGCTATGCCACGGCAGATTTCAATCTGTGGCCCGGCTTTTCCAAGACACTTCTTCTTGTTCTTATGTTTATGGGTGCGTGTGCCGGCTCAACGGCGGGCGGACTGAAGGTATCCCGTGTAATTATTCTCGTCAAGGGAATGAGAAGAGAGCTGCACAGACTTCTTCATCCCAGAAGCGTAAGAACTCTGAAGCTTGAGGGCAAGCGTCTCGATGAACAGACCCTTTCAAGCGCAAACTCCTATCTTACGGTATATGTTGCTTCTGTGGTTGTGATTTTCCTTCTTTTGAGCATAGATAACTTTGACATTGAAACAAACTTCAGCGCAACCGTAGCCTGCTTCAACAACATAGGCCCCGGACTCGGTGCCGTAGGCCCTGCAGCCAATTTCTCTGAATACTCTGTTTTCTCAAAGCTGATACTCACGGCGGCAATGCTTCTGGGCAGACTTGAGATATTCCCTCTGCTTCTGTGCTTCTCCCCTGCAACATGGCTAAAAAAATGAGAAAAAAACTCGTTTTTTCCTATTGACAAAAGCATTTAATTACTATATAATACACAAGCGGTGTGTGAAGCACTCCGTCTGTATGGTGGGTATAGCTCAGTTGGTTAGAGCGCCAGGTTGTGGCCCTGGAGGCCATCGGTTCGAATCCGATTATCCACCCCATTTGTGAATCGCAAAGTCGTTGGATTTTGCGATTTTTTTAATAAAAAATATATTCTGGGGAGTCGTCAAGCGGTAAGACACAGCACTTTGACTGCTGCATTCGTGGGTTCGAATCCCGCCTCCCCAGCCAAAAATAAAAGCACTTCTTCGGAAGTGCTTTTGTTTTTGGCAACGAAGCGTGCCTTACGGCACATGAAAAATGAAGCAGCCTTCGGCTATGAAGCACACCTTCGGTGTACGGAAATGTTACACACGCTTTGCTTCATATTGAACATTAGTTCAATGCTTCGTGTTTGCGAAGCAAACGCTTCATGCGAGCCGAAGGCGAGTGCTTCATTGACAAACCTTAAAATACAGGTATAATTAACTTGAAAGATGGTGATGTTATGTCAAATGATAAGCTTGCGGAGCAGTCAATGGATTTTGCTGTACAGATAATAAATCTTGTAAAAGAATTAAAAGGCAAACACGAATCTGTTATTTCTAATCAGATAGGTAGAAGCGGAACTTCAATCGGTGCAAATATCCGTGAAGCTAAGTATGCACACGGTACTGCTGATTTTATATCAAAAATGCAGATTGCATTAAAAGAAGCAAATGAAACAGGTTATTGGTTAGAGCTTCTTTACAAAACAGATTATATTTCTTCTGAGCAGTATAGTATTCTTGAATCAAAATGAAAATCGATGAGAGCAATGTTGGTCTCATCTGTAAATACCGCCAAGAATAACCGTTCATAATTCACGGAATTGATGATATACAAGGCTCCGCCTTGATTTTTTTCTACACCCGCACCCGATTGTAATTTTGAAACAGGTGTGATATAATTATTTCGACTAATTCAAATTCAGAGGAATGACTTTATGAAATTGGAAACAGATAGATTAATATTGCGTCATTGGGCAGAAACTGATGCTGAAAGCTTATATGAATATGCTAAAGACCCTGCTGTTGGTCCGATTGCAGGCTGGCCACCTCATAAAAGCATCTCCGAAAGTTTGGATATTATCAGAAATGTGTTAAATGGTCCCGAGTGTTATGCTATATGCGAAAAAAACAGTAACCAAGCAATCGGCTCTGTCGAGCTTAAATTGAAAGGTCGTACTGATATGACCGATAAGGATGATGAGTGTGAACTTGGATATTGGTTAGGAAAACCCTTTTGGGGCAGAGGATATATGCCCGAAGCGGCAATGGAGCTTTTACGCTATGGTTTTGAAACACTTGGAATGACAACTATCTGGTGCGGTTATTATGACGGAAACATCAACTCAAAACGTGTACAAGAAAAATTAGGTTTTACGTATCATCATACCTGTCAGAATGTTGAAGTGCCGCTGATGAATGAGATTAGAGTTGGTCATACTAACTTTATAACAAAACAAAAATGGGAAACTTTCAGTTCAAAGGAAAGATAAATTTTAATTTATCTTATTGTTGCAATTATGAGCCGTTAACAGAAAAAGCACTTCTTTTGAAGTGCCTTTTTTTATAAAATAAATCCTTTGTTCAACCGCCCGTAATAGTAAAAATCAATCTGTTATCTTTTCTTTTTCCGTAAATTCCGCTATTATGTAATTGAAGAAAACAGAAAGGACTGACACTATGAACAGCAAACTTACTCCCGGAGATACAATCTCTTATTACAGAAAACTTTATTCCATGACACAGGAGGAGCTGTCCCGTCAGCTCGGCATTTCAGCTCAGGCGGTTTCAAAATGGGAGCAGGGCCTCTCTTCCCCGGATATCTCGCTGCTTCCTCTTATTGCAGACGTGTTTCATATTTCCGTTGATGAGCTTTTCGGAAGAAAACTTCAGACAGAGCCCGTATTCGACCTGGTTGACAGTGTACCGTGGGAGGATGACGGCAAAATAAGATTTGCGGTTTTTCAAGGCAAAAAATTAATGCATCAGTCTGAAACCGAGCTGTCGCAGGGAATAAACACAACAAATGTTCATTTTGACAACGGCAGTCATTATAAAATCAACGGTTGCTGCCGGCTGAACAAAGAGTAACAGCCTTACAAAAAACCGTTGTTTCCCATTATCTTCTGTGCTACAATATTCACAAAAGGAGCAAGGAGGGACAGTTATGGCAAAAAAGATAAAAAGAAAAAATAACAAAAGGCATCTTCGTCCGCCTCTGTCCTTTATCGATGAGAGCATTTATGTTCTCGGAATTCTTTTATCTTTCATCACAGCTTGTCTTTTTGCTTTTTTGTTTTCAGATATCAATACAATAATAGCATTCGGCAAGCCTGAAACGGTTGCCTACCGCCCGGGGTTATGCTATTTGTTCATATTACCGGTTACTATGTATTTCGAAATAAGCGTGTTATGCATTTTTCTGATGGGTTGGAAATCAAAAAAACCTATTTTTGGTAATAAAAAATACGAATACGGAAAATTCCCTTTCAGGGAAGACTGTTTTCCTCTTTTTCCTTTAAAAGCATATATCAACAAAAAAAGTCCTTCGCAAAAAAATATGATCCGCAAGCTGTTTCTTCTGTGGTGCATTGTTTTTCTGATTCTTGCAAGTATCTCTCCGTTAAGCTTTTTCGGCAGAACTGCATTATATGCTGACAACTCCGTAGAAGTCATCAATGTTTTCAATAAAGTAACTGCCGTTTACACAACAGATGAATTCTCTCATCTGACAATTGAAGCAGCTCATCATCGTGGACATAAAGGCACTGATTATTATAGATACGAAATTTCAATCAGTATGTATGACGGTAAGGATTTCTTATTCACAAACCGTGATTTTGATTATCGGCTTGATGAAACAAAAGATATCAGCCTTGACAAGATGCTTGAAATAAAAAACCTTTTCAATGCAAATGAAATCACCGTAAAGGGGACAGACCTTCTGGATGAGATTGCCGTACAGCTCAGTTTGAATAAAGAGCAAAAGAATAAATTAAACGAATTATTATCGGAGAAATAAAATGCGAAATTATGTAGTCAGCAATTACATTAAAAAAGATTTATCTTTTCCTGAAGCCGTGTTTCTTTTGCTTGCAGGTCTTTTCCTCGGTACCGTCTGCACCTTCGGCACCGCACATTGGTTCGGCGCTGTTACACCTGATGAGTGCATTGAGGTTGAAACACATTTTTCAGGCTGCCGTACAACGATAAAAAACCGTTATTACGTGATTGGCTCCGACGGAAGCTCCTATGACATACGCTATACGCATAGGGATGATAATGCAAAAGAAAAGCTGTCACAGCTGACTGAAGGCGAAAGCATACGTCTTCTTTTACATCCCGGAAGCGATATTGTACTCAGCCTTACAACAGAAACAGACTCCGTTTTAAGCTTTGAAAAGGCTACGGGTATGATGAGAAAAGACTTCATATTCTTTATATCCGTCGGAGTCTTTATGTATATCGGTGCAATTCTCGGATTAATCGATGTTATCCGATATATAAAGAAATGGACAAGGAAGCACAATTCTTTGTCAAAGAAATAACTATTATTGACTGAGAGCCGGAATATATATAAAATATAAACAGTGTAAAGTTTACACTTATTTTTCTGTTAAACAGAGATTTTTACTATGATTCCTGCTCTTATTCTTTTTGCAGTAACCTACATCCTGATGCTTGTGTTCAGTAAGTACCGTCCTTACATAGCACTTGCATCGGGCATTATTTTTATAGCCACGGAAATGCTCCCCTTCGGCGACATCTTAAAAGCTCCGTTGACTTCAACGTAATTCTTATGATTGCAGGGCTTTCCGAGGTGCTCGGCATTGACCCCACTCCCCTTTATTTCGGACTTCTTTCGGGTGCAACACTCGGCGGTAACTGTACTCCCATCGGTGCTTCCGCTAACATTACAGGTATCGGTATTCTCAGAAAAGAGGGCTATGAGGTCAGAAATAAGGACTTCTTCAAAATCGGTATTCCCTTTACCCTTGCTGCTATTATCCCTGCATACATTTACATCTGGCTGGTTTACGGTGTATAACATCACTGCAAAAAAAGCTACGGCTCAGGAATTTCCCTGAGCCGTTTTCTTATGTCTGTTTTTCAATTAAAACTTCATATCCGCATAGATGGGATAGTGGTCTGAGATATATTCATCCCCGTGCATATCACGGATGATTTTGTAGGTATAAACTGTTTCGATTTTATCGTTTGTAAAAATGAAGTCAATGGGAAGTCCCTCTTCACCGCCCTTGTAGGCGTGGTAGGTTTTTCCGTTCATGGTTTCCTTTGCGGCATCCTGAGTATCCGTAAGACCCTTTTCAAGCATACTGTTGTACCAGTCACAGCCCTTGCTGAAATTGAAGTCACCGGTAACCACGGTAGGAATATCAAAGCTCATTGCAAATTCGCTTACCATTTCGGCACCCTTTTCACGGGCAATATTGCCGACGTGGTCAAGGTGGGTGTTTACGTGAGCATAACGCTCGCCCGTTTCTCTGTTTTCAAGAATTGCCCAGGTGCATACTCTTCTGCAGGCAGCATCCCAGCCGAAGGAAACCTCATCGGGTGTTTCGGAAATCCAGAAGGTACCGCTGTCAATAAGCTTATACTTTGCGTGGAGGAACAGGATTGCGGATATTTCACCGCCGTTGATGCTGATTGCACCCTCGTCACGGCCGACACCTACAACAGAGTATTCGGTAAGGAAGGCTCCGAGAGTGGATATCCAGCTGAAGGTACACTCCTGAACACCTACAGAGTCGGGCTTATAATCTCTTATAAGCTCGGGTACGTAGGAGAAGCGGGGCTCGTACTCACCGCTTCTTATGTTGAAGGACATAATTCTTACGGTATCGGGCTCAGCTATAGCGTCCTTGGGGCTTTCGTCGTAAATATTTCCGCCGAAGATAACGAAAATAAACGTAAAGACGATAATAATGTAGCTTTTGATCATTGATAAAACATCATTCATAATTTTTCTCTCCCTTTTATTTTGTTAATTCCAATATAAGGGTATTTTTGTACAAAATCAAGCATTTTTTAAAAAATAGGCAAAGCCGATTTTTTCAGCCTTGCCCATAAAATTATTATCCCTTAAAATTTCATATCCGCATAAATGGGATAGTGGTCGGAGGAATGCTTGCCGTTGTACTTATCACGTACAATTCTGTACTTCAACACCTCTGAAACCTTTTCGTTTACGAAAATAAAGTCAATGGGAAGACCTTCTTCGCCGCCCTTATAATCGTGATAGGTTTTGCCGTTCATTGTATCCTCTGTCTTATCCTGAGTATCCCACAGACCGCCGTCAACAATACCCTTATAAAGGTCCGTGTCCTTTTTCAGGTTGAAGTCACCCGTAACAACTGTCGGCATATCAAATTCCAGAGCAAAATCCTTTACCATCTCAGAGCCGTTTACTCTTGCCTCGGGGCCTTCGTGGTCAAGGTGGGTGTTTACGTGTGCGAACTGCTCTCCCGTTACCTTGTCCTCAAGAATTACCCAGGTACAGATTCTCCTGCAGGCTCCGTCCCAGCCCTGAGAAACCTCATCGGGTGTTTCGGAAAGCCAGAAGGTTCCGCTGTCAACAAGAGTGAATTTATCCTTTTTGAAAAGAATTGCAGACATTTCACCGCAGTCAGCTGATGTATCACCCGTATCTCTGCCCACACCGATGAATTCATAATCGGTAAGAGTTTTTGTAAGATTCTCATACCACTGATGGGTACATTCCTGAATACCGACGGAATCGGGAGCATATTCCATTATGAGAAGAGGCACAATATTTTTTCTCTTGTTATATTCTCCCCAGCGGATGTTAAAGGACATAAAGCGAAGAGTGTCTGCATCTGTTATTTCATCTTTTTTTGTAATTTCCTCAGGTATTGATACACCGCAGGATACAAGGGACATAACAATAAGAATTGCACCGATAATTGCCGTGATTTTAGTGAAAACAGATTTTTTCATTTAATTTATTCCTTTCATTAAAAAGTATATACTTTCCCTTTTTCGGTATCTTTTTCAACGATACCGTTTTCTGTTTTTATGCGAAGCTTTTCACCGCTCAGGGATTTTACGGAAATATTAGTAGCTCTTCCGTCTTCCCATACTGCATCCACAGAAAAGCCTCCTCTTGCGGTAAGACCTTTGAAGGAGCCGTTTTTCCATGCCGAGGGAAGCGCAGGAAGCACCTCGATAAAGCCCTCGTGGCTCTGCAGAAGCATCTCGGCAACACCTGCCGAAAAGCCGAAGTTGCCGTCAATCTGGAAGGGAGGGTGAAGGTCCCAGAGATTTGTTGCCATACACTTTGTAAGTGCCGTTTTTACAAGATCAAAGGCTCTTTCTCCGTTTTTGGTTCTTGCCCATAAATTGAGCTTATGTGCTGTTGACCAGCCCGTAGACTTATCTCCGCGGCGGTTAAGCGTCACTTCAGCCGCCTTTATGTAAGCTTCATTTTCACTTGTGATAATATTACCGGGATAAAGACCGACAAGATGCGAAATATGGCGGTGGTGCTTTTCTCCGATATCGCCGTAACAGCTTTCCTCACGGAATTCCTTTATCTGACCGGATTTTCCGATTAATACGGGAGAAAGCCTTCCGAGGTTTTCTTTTATATATCCGATAAAGCTGTCATTTATACCGAGCTGCTCTGCTGCCTTTATTGTGTCTGCCCAGCACTGATAAATCATCTGCTGGTCAAAAGCACAGCCCTTGGTATGATAGTATTCGTCATTGTGGCATTGCTCGGGGGATGCGGAATACTTTGCAAGCAGGGTGCCGTCCTCCTGCTTTTCGAGAATTTTTGCAAGAAGCACGGATACCTTGCGAAGAGCAGGATAGCCTGTTTCGCGAAGGAAGCCGATGTCCCTTGTAAACTCATAATAATCATCAAAAAGCTTTACCGTGAATGCACCCGTGCCGGCACCCGAATGTCCCGTTTTCGGATCGGGAAGCTTTTCGAGGTCATAAAGCCAGGCGCCCGTGGCAATTGCTATGCCGTTATCGTCGGAATATTCCTCAGGAAAGTATTTCTTTATATATTCATCCGCATTCTCCGCCGCAAGTGCCTTATAGGAATTATAGTATTCAATATAAGGCAGGAAGCATTCGTGAAGATTTGTATTGAACGCCGGCCAGTAGTTCATCTGCACGTTTATATTGTGCCAGTAGCCTGCCGACCAGGGCGAGGAATCGTATCTGTTCCATATTCCCTGTAAATTTGCAGGTCTTCCGCCCTTACGGGACGAGGCAATAAGAAGATATCTTCCGTACTGGAAAACGAGCTCCTCAAGATAACGGGATGATTTTGTGCGTCTGTAACGGCTTATAAGCTTATCTGTAGTAATGCATTCCTCTTCACCGCCGAAATCAATATCCGCACTGTCAAAAAGACGGGAGTAGTCACAAAGATGCTCTCTGAAAGCCTCATCAAAGCCTGCGGCAATGGCATTTTCCACGTCGGCATCCACGCGGTCACAGGGAACGCAGTAGTGGGAAAGCTTCTTTGCAGGCTCCTTTTCCGTAAATACCCTTTCCTCGGGCACATAGTTTGTTGCGCAGGAGAAAACAAGAAGCACCTCGGTTGCATTTTTTATTTCAAGGGCCTTTCCCGTTGCCGCTACGGTGCCGTCCTTAAGCGCTACACTCATTTTTCCGTAAAACTTAATGCCGTAGTAAAGCATTTCACCCGAAATGGTGATTTCATTATTTTCCGCCTTTATTTCTGCGGTTTTGCCCATTTTATCCCCCTCCTCAAAAAGGTAGGGACGGTTAAGGGAAACCTCGGAGTAAAGCTTAAAGGAAACGCTGTTTTTCTTATCTCCCGTAATTCTCGTTACAAATACCTTTCCGGGATATGATGCGAAATGCTCTCTTTTATAGGAAACACCGCCGTATTCATATTCCGTTGTGCAAAGAGCCTTATTGAGATTCAGCGAACGGCGGTAATTCTTAACTCTTTTATGAGAAAAATCAAGATAAAAGCTGCAGAAATTTGAAAGACCTGCGGCACCGCCGGGAAATTTCTCGTGATAAGCGCAGGGATTCGAAAGGCTGTTTTCTGTTATAAGAAGTCTTTCAACATCAGTTCTTCCGAAAACGTTAATTCCCATATAGCCGTTGCCGAGGGGTAATGACCATCTCTCCCAGCCGTCCTCCGGAATATTACACTTCCTGTGGTCGCGAAGATTCAGATCGTCATTCCTTAAAGGGGTCTGCTTCGTATAATTCAGTGAATAATTCTTCATTAAAATCTCCTTTCCATGTGTTCTTTTACGTCATGCACTCTTATTATATCCGCTCCGTTTTCAATTGCAAAGCGGTCTGCTTCGACAGTCAGACGGATAATATCCTCTTCCCTGTCCCCTGCCATTTCTCTTATAAAGCGCTTGCGTGACAGCGCACACATAAGGGCACAATCAGCCTTCTGAAGCTTTCCGAAATTCCCTAAAAGCTCACGGTTCTGCTCATTAGTCTTTGAAAAGCCGAAGCCCGGGTCAAGACAGATTCCCGAATGCGGAATACCGAAGTCATCAGCCCTTTTCAGCATATCCGAGAAAAAGGTGTTCACGTCATTTACGATTCCATCGGGGAAAGCCGTGATTTCCTCGGTTTTCCGAAGGCTTATTCCGCCGTGCATCACGACCCATCCGCAGCCATACTTTTTTATAATTTCCGCCATATCCGACAGAAAAACACCGCTTACGTCGTTTATAATATCAGCGCCTGCAAGTATGCTTTTTTCTGCAATAAGGGGACTTGTCGTATCAACCGAAACCACAGCCCCGGGAAATTCTCTTTTTATGGCGGGAAGGATGTCCTTTAATCTCGTCCACTCCTCATTTTCCGTTACCTTTTCCGAAAATGGTCTTGTGGAAACAGCACCGACATCTATTATATCGGCTCCCTCCGAAAGCATTTCTTCCGTGTGTCTTAGTGCAGCTTTCAGGGAATTGTATCTTCCGCCGTCCGAAAATGAATCGGGAGTGACGTTGAGAATCCCCATTATGTATGTCCGTTCCCCGAGAGGCAGGTGCTTACCGTTAAAAATAAATTCACTCATTTTCTTCACCGCATACAATAATACAGTTTTTTTTACAAATTTTCAATAAAAATAAACACAAACAATTGAAAAAATAATAAATATATAGTAGTATTTATGTATATGTAATTTGGAGGAAGTAATATATGAAGGCAATTATCAGCGTAACAGGTAAAGACAATGTAGGCATCATTGCGGGAGTAAGCACAATCTGTGCCGAAAAGGGAGCAAATATCCTTGACATCACGCAGAGTGTTTTAAGCGAATACTTTGCAATGATTATGCTTGCGGATATTTCGGCACTCAAGATTCCCTTCTCGGAATTTGTTGATCTTCTGGCAGAATACGGAAACAGCAAAAATCTTCAGATTCAGACAATGCACGAAGATATTTTCAATACCATGCATCACATTTAATGGAGGAAACCGGCAATGATTAATACAGCAGATATCCTCGAAACCATAAATATGATACGGCAGGAGAATCTTGATATACGTACCATTACAATGGGCATATCTCTTCTTGACTGCTGCAGCGAAGACGAAGGAAGACTTCTTACAAACATTTATGATAAAATAACAAAAAATGCAGAAAATCTTGTTAAGACGGGTGAAGAAATAGAAAAGAAATACGGAATCCCCATCGTCAACAAGCGTGTTTCCGTAACACCCGTGGCTCTTATCGGCGGAAAGCACGGAAGAGATACCTACGTAAAAATCGCACAGACGCTTGACAGGGCGGCTGATACTCTCGGCATCAACTTCATAGGCGGATTTTCCGCACTCGTTGACAAGGGCTTTACAAAAAGCTCCGAAAATCTGATTGCCGCTATCCCCGAGGCTCTGAGCATCACGGGAAAGGTCTGCTCATCCGTAAATGTTGCCTCAACAAAGGCAGGCATCAATATGGATGCAATACGACTTATGGGTAAGACTATAAAGGAAACGGCATTCCTTACAAAGGACAATTATTCCATAGGCTGTGCAAAGCTTGTTGTTTTTGCAAACGTGCCTCAGGATAACCCCTTTATGGCAGGTGCCTTCCACGGTATCGGAGAGCCCGAGTGTGTTATTAACGTAGGTGTATCGGGTCCCGGTGTTGTATCATCCGCTATTTCAAGAGCGGGCGACTGCGACCTTTCACAGCTTGCGGATATCATAAAGAAAACCGCCTTCAAGATTACAAGAGTCGGTCAGCTTGTGGCTTCGGAGGCTGCAGACAGATTGGGAGTTCCCTTCGGAATCGTTGACCTTTCTCTTGCGCCAACACCTGCAATCGGTGACTCAGTTGCAAGAATTCTTGAAAATATGGGACTTGAGTGCTGCGGCGCACACGGCACAACAGCAGCTCTTGCAATGCTTAATGACGCAGTCAAAAAGGGCGGTGTTATGGCGTCCTCACACGTCGGAGGCCTTTCAGGTGCATTTATTCCCGTATCCGAGGATGAAGGCATGATTGCCGCAGTTGCAAACGGCTCACTTTCAATTGAAAAGCTGGAAGCAATGACAGCGGTATGCTCTGTAGGTCTTGATATGATTGCAATTCCCGGCGATACTACTGAAGCCGTTATTTCCGGTATTATTGCCGATGAAATCTCAATCGGTGTTGCAAATACAAAGACAACGGCGGTAAGAGTAATCCCGGCATACGGCAAAAAAGAGGGCGAAACCGTAGAATTCGGCGGACTTCTGGGTTACGCTCCCGTCATAAAGCTCAATCACAACTCTCCCGAAAAATTCATTTCCCGAGGCGGAAGAATCCCTGCTCCCATACATTCACTCAAAAACTAAACAAGAAAGGAAAATTACTATGACATTCATTGAAAAATACGACTATCTCAAGAAAAAATATGCAGCAAAGGCTGATACCGCAAAATTCAGGGACGCATTTATTGCCGCACAGATTACAATGTCCGACGAGGACTGCGGCGGTACAATGTATGCAGCATATATTGACGGCAACTTCTCCTTTGAGCCTTACGATTACCACGATAACACAGTTGCAATTATTATAAATTCCGCACTTCTTGAGGAGTGCATCAAGGGCAAGGCTGATCCCGTAAAGGCATATCTTGACGGACAGCTTCAGGCCTGGGGTAACCTTGACCACGCACTTCAGCTTATTGATGTACTCAAGGGCAAGAAAAGAGTATGCAGAAAAAAGACAGAAGAAGCTGCTGCGGTCTGCGGGGAAGCCAAGGAAGAAGCAGCTCCCGAAAAGAAGACAGCAAAGAAAAAGACTGAAGCAAAAAAGGCAGCAGAAGTAAAGGCTGAAGAGATTACTGCTCCTGCTCCCAAGAAGAGAGCCTGCAAGAAAAAGACAGCCGAAAAGGAATAATTTATAATGCAATATACGGCAGATTTTATAAAAGCACTCACCTCGCCCGACCGCCGATACGGCGAGGTGCCTTTTTATTGGTGGAACGGCGGTGAGCTTTCGGAGGAAAGGCTGACTGCACAGCTTGAAGCCCTTGCAGAAAAGGGACTTGCAGGCGTGCAGGTCAATTACTGTCACATAAACGAGGGCGGTGAAGAGGGTCTTCCCTACGGCGGCTTCGGAAGAAGCGTTGAGGGCACTCCCCCTCAGTTTTCCGACCGTTGGTGGGAGCTGTTTTATCATGCGGCAAGGGAATGCGAGCGCCTCGGTATGTCCATAGGCATGGGGGACTACACGATTGCATGGATAGGCAACGGCTACTTTACCGACAAGGTGGCAGGTACCGAGGGAATGAACGCCGTAACTCTTTCCTGTGAGGAAAAAATGCTGTTTGCAGGTGA
This sequence comes from Acutalibacteraceae bacterium, assembly GCA_045533835.1. GTDB lineage: Bacteria > Bacillota > Clostridia > Oscillospirales > Acutalibacteraceae > RUG806. Next base: position 85,403 of record JAZSIM010000014.1, on the reverse strand, counting down.
TGAGGATACTTTTCCCGAAAACACACTTGCAGCCGTCACTTATGAGGATGCTGAGTGTAAAAAGCCCGTTATTATATTTGAAAAGAGCAAGGGTGTAATCAATCCCGTAAAGGGACTTTGCAGAGCTTACATTATAACTCAGACAAAAAAAGAAAACTCAATTGACCCTCTGAATCCCCTTTGCGGAAGGCTTCTGGTCGATTTATATTTCAGGGAATTCGAAAGAAGATGTCCCGGTCTGAAGCCCGGCACACTCAACTACTTTTTCCAGGATGAGCTGATGTTCGGCACCGACACCAGATATCTGTGGAACAACACCCTGCGAGAGGCGGTAAAGGAAAAAAGAGGCTATGATATTCTGGGCTTCCTCCCCCATCTGTTTTTCAGCCTTTCGGATTATACTCCCGTTATAAGGCTTGACTGTCAGGACGTAAAAACGGGGCTTATTGAAGAAAACTACTTCATTCCCGTTTATAATTTCCACGCCGAAAGAGGGCTTACGTACGGCTGTGATCAGTCCTCGCGCGGTAAGGAGCCCGATGAATTTTCGGATTACTTCAGAACTGTCCGTTGGTTCACAGCCCCCGGCAACGATACCCCCGGAAGAGCCGCAGACCTTATTAAGGTAAAGGTAAACAGCTCCATTGCCCATCTTTATAAAAGACCGAGGGTATGGCTTGAGGGCTATCACAGCTCAGGCTGGGGCACAACACTTGAAAGCATCACGGCACCCACAAGCGATAACTTTATTTACGGTGCAAACCTTCTTAATCTTCACGGACTTTATTACGGCACGAACGGCGGCTTCTTTGAATGGGCACCCCCGGATTTCCACTTCCGTATGCCCTATTGGGATGATGAAAAGACGTGGCTTGATAAATACAAGAGGATGTCCGCACTTCTCACAACGGGTGTGCACCGGTGCGATGCGGCAATATTCTATCCCGTTTCCTCCTGCGACTACGGAGAAAACCACAAAACCTGCATTGAAGCAACGTTCGGTATGGCTGAGCATATCTTCAATAACGGAATTGACTTTGACTTTATAGATTTCCAGTCAATTGAAAATTCAGTCTGCGAAAACGGACTTCTCAAGGTTTCGGACGAGCAGTACAGGGTGCTGATTTTTGCAGGTGTTGATGCGATAAGACAGTCATCTCTGGACAAGGCAGAGGAATTTCTGAAAAACGGCGGCACAGTTATTTTCTCGGGAATCACCCCATATATTTCCGACAAATACGGTGCAGGCTCCGACGCACTCAGAGGGCAGATTGAAAGAATGCTGTCCTTTAAGAGCTGCCACCTTACCTCAAACGAGCAGGGTGCACTTACAGTTATAAACAAGAACATAAAAAGAAGCTTCATTACGGATATAGCCTCGGGAGTTACAAAGGCTTTTGTTCACAGAAGAGTACACGGGGACAGCAGTCTGTTTTTCGTGCGATATGTAAAAAAAGACAGCGTATGCCGTTTTGAGGCAACGGGAAAAACATATCTTTTTGACCCTGATAAGGGTGAGGTGATTCTTCTTTCAGGCACAGTAGAAAAAGACGGCTTTACCTACATAAAAATGCCTCTTGAGGCAGAGGATGACACGCTTATTCTCTTTACTGCAGAGGATATTCCCTGCGACAGAGAAATTAACGTCGCCTTCCCCCTGAAGGAAAGCACGGCAGAGGAAATATACCTTGACGGCGATTGGGATTTTCATATTATTCCCACACTCGACAACACCTTCGGGGATTATTATATTCCTGCAGGCGGCATTATCGGAGCAGAGGGCAGATTCTTTGATGTGACTGCGGTAAAGAATACAGCCGATTCTCCCGAAAAGCCCGATTTTACGGATATGCCCTTCTGCACAGCCGGAGCAATCGGCAGAATCACGGTCAGAAGAAACAAAAGAGCACTTATAAAATACCTTACCGATAACCGCAGGCTTTTGACAGCTGATTCCCTCGTTTTTGAGGGTGAAGAATATAAAATTGAAAGACCTGCTCTTCATGACCGCTACGGCTTCCATTCCTGCGAATACTCCCCCTCGCTTTACGAGCAGGGACACCATGGTCTTAAGGGAAGAGTTTATGATGATAACCTTATTTTCAGCGAGGACTGTATCTTCTTTACCTACGTTTATTCTCCCGAGGACACGGAAGCAATGCTCTCAACGGGAGCAATCAGACCCGAATTTATAATTCTTAATTCCGAAGAGGTCACAGAGGGTAAGATAAGGCTTCATAAGGGCAAAAACCTTCTTTTCGCAGCATTTATTTATGATGAAAATGAAAAGCCCGATTACAGGAATTCATCTTATCTTAAAAGAACGTCGCTTTACGTCACAAAGGAAAATACCGTAAAAACGGGCTATCCCCTTTCCGTTTCGTCTTTCGGAAACAGCTCCTATTACGGATTTTCGGGCAATGAAGCAGAAAACGGACTTTTCCGCTTTGAATTTGACAGTGTACCCGCTCTCAGAGGTCTGGAATTCAGCGTTTTCGGAGAGCTTGTTGAGGCGTACAGCAACGGTGAAAGGCTTGATCTTACTCCCAACGGCACATGCAATTTCGGCTCGGCAAAATACACCGCAGAGATAAAAAGCATCAATCCCGACGTTTCCCGTGTTATCTTCTTCGTAAAAAGCACCGACGGAAAAGAATATACATCCCTTATTCCTGAGCCCGTAAAGCTTTATTCCGAAAAGGGAAAAATGACAACGGGCGACCTTTGCAGGACGGGCGCACTCAAAAATTTCTCGGGCAAGGCAGTTTACGAAAAGGACGTTACCTTAAGTAAAATCTACACCGACAGAAGATTTTACCTTGATATTTCCGATGCTTCTGCCACCGTAAACGTTGAAATCAACGGAAAGACTGCCGTTGTTTTCACCTACAGACCCTTTACAGCCGACATTACGGACTTTATCCGTAACGGTGAAAACCATATAAAAATCACGGTATCCTCTACCCTTTGCAACCACTACAGCACGGTACCGTCAAAGTATTCAAACTTCCCTGAGGACTCCGGATGGGGTCTTACTGGTGAGGTAAAAATAACAGTCAAGGAGAGGGAAATATGAAATTACCAAAGCCTGTAAACAAAATAGTGACACTTGTGGCAAACTCCGTTTCACAGACCTCCGGAAAGGATATAGACAAAAGCTTTTCCATGGCTGAGGGCATTGATGAGCTATCCCGTCAGGCGGCGGCAGAAAGCATAGTTCTTCTTAAAAACGAGGGGATTCTGCCCCTGAAGGCTGAAGAAACCGTTTCTCTTTTCGGCAGAGTACAGGGAGATACCTTCTTTGTCGGCTACGGCTCGGGCGGTGACGTCAAGCCCCATTACAGGGTAAGCTTCCGCGAGGGACTTATCAATGCAGACGTGAGCATCAACAAGGAACTCCTTTCGATTTACGATAAATGGAGAAAGCAGAACAGGCCCGATGACGGCTTCTGGGGTAACTGGCCTATGTGCTATGACGAAAAGCCCCTTACCTATGATATTGTAAGCACAGCCGCGGAAAAAAGCGATACTGCCATTGTATTTATCGGAAGAGCGGCAGGCGAGGACCGTGAAAACACCCTCACGAAGGGCAGCTTCTATCTTACCGATGAGGAAGAAAAGATGCTGATGCTTGTGGGAATGTGCTTTAAGAAATGGACTGTTGTTCTCAATATCGGCAATATCATCGATTTCTCCTTTATTGAAAAATATAAAATCCCTGCTGCATTAATCTGCTGGCAGGGCGGTATGGAGGCCGGAAACGGCCTCAGCGACGTGCTTACCGGAAAAGTGTCCCCCTCGGGTGCACTTACCGATACCGTTGCATATTCCTATAAGGACTATCCCTCCTCCGATAATTTCGGCGGAAAGGATCTCAACAAATACACCGAGGATATTTTCGTGGGCTACAGATATTTTGAAACCTTCTGCAGGGACAAGGTAATGTACCCCTTCGGTCACGGTCTTTCCTATACGGATTTTGAAATAAAGGACTTAGATTTCTCCGTAGGCGACGAAGGCGTAAATGTAAGTGCGGTTATCAGAAATACGGGCTCAGTACCCGGCAAAAAGAGCGTGGGACTTTATCTCAAGCAGGAAAATGCCGTGCTTCCCGTGCCGTGTATTGTACTGAAGGCATTCACAAAGACCAAGGAATTAGCTCCCGGTGAAGAACAGAACGTTCTTTTCTCCGTATCCTTCTATGAGCTTTCCTCTTACGATGACGCAGGCATTTCGGGCTTCAGAAGTGCATATATTCTCTCATCCGGCACATACCGCTTTGAGGTCGGCTTTGATGTAAGAAGCACCGTAACGGCAGGTGTTATGGAAAGAAAGGAAACTGAGGTTACAGAGCAGCTTTCCGAAATCAGTGCAGTAGAAGAAAATAACGTCTTCAAGCGTCTTTCCGTATCCTACAGAAACGGCAATGCATACAAGACCTATGAGTCCGTACCCGTAAGAACGGTTTCCCTTAAAGAAACTATTGAAAATAACCTTCCCGAAACCCTTTATATGACAGTCGGCAGAAAATACAGCCTTGACGACGTAAGGGAAGAAAAAATTACTCTTGAGAGCTTTGTTGCTACTCTTTCCTATGAGGAGCTTGAGGCAATATCCCGCGGTGACTACGTTATGAACTCTCCTCTCGGAGCAAAGGGTAACGCAGGCGTATTCGGCGGCGTTCTTCCCTCCTTAAGAGATAAGGGGGTTCCCCCCATAACCACAACGGACGGTCCCTCAGGCATCAGAATTGCCGCATACAGTGCTCTTTTCCCCTGCGGTACGGCACTTGCCTGTACCTGGAACACCGAGCTTGTGGAGGAGCTTTACAGAAAGCTCGGCTCAGAAATGAGAGAAAGAGGCTCCGACGTGCTTTTAGCTCCCGGAATGAATATTCACAGAAATCCCCTTTGCGGAAGAAACTTTGAATATTTCTCGGAGGACCCCGTTAATGCGGGCTGTTTTGCGGCAGCGGTTACAAAGGGCCTTCAGTCCTCAGGTGTCAGCGCCTGTCCCAAGCACTTTGCCTGTAACAATCAGGAGATCAGACGCACAAAAAACAATTCCGTGGTATCCGAGCGTGCGCTCCGCGAAATTTACCTCAAGGGCTTTGAAATCTGCGTTAAGACCGCAAAGCCTCTTAATATAATGACCTCTTACAATAAGATAAACGGTGTATGGGGGCATTATAATTATGATCTTGTGACAGGTATACTCAGAGGCGAATGGGGTTATGACGGCTGTGTTATGACAGACTGGTGGATGCAGCCCTCCGCTTCTCCCGAATTCCCCGTAATGGAAAATCAGGCATACCGTGTAAGAGCAGGCGTAAATGTTCTTATGCCCGGAGGCAACAGAACGGGCAAGCGTGAGCCTGACGGCACGCTTATGGCTTCCATCGGCAAGGAAGGCGGTATCACTACGGGTGAAATGCAGAAAAATGCTATGGAAGTTTTAAGAATGATAATAAATCTTCAGAAATTACGCTGAGCCTTTGCCTCTTCTATGAAAATGGGAGATTCTTTCCGGTATTGATTCCCGTGTGCTTCGCACTTGGGAACCCCCGGCGTGGGTTCCCAACGAAAAACAGTCCGACGGACTGTTTTTCTTCCCTCCTGCACTCTTGGAAGCATTGGGAATTTTGCTCGCTGTCTGCGGACAGCGACAAGAGGCTCTGCCTCTTGACACCGTGAGCTTTTGAAAAAGCTCAAACAAAACTTTCAGTCCGGCACTCCCGTGCCGACATCATCTCTCAGTTATCGTGCAAAATCAAAGCTTCAGACAAAAAAAGACCTTAGGTAACAAAAGTTACTTAAGGTCAGTTTTTATTAAGCGGAATTATTCAGCGTCAGTTGCTTCTTCAGCAGCAGCTGCTGCTTCCTCGTTTGCCTTTGCGATGAGCTCATCGATAGACATTGTTACGGGAGCAGAATCCTTTTTGGGAGCCTCTTCAACAACCTTCTTCTCGGGTGCGGGAAGAAGAGCCTTGATTGAAAGAGCGATCTTTCTCTTTTCGGAGTCGATCTCAATGATCTTAACCTTAACGGTTTCGTCAATTGAAAGAACATCCTGAGGCTTTTCGATTCTTTCATAAGCGATCTGTGAAATGTGGATAAGACCTTCCATACCGGGGAAGATTTCAGCGAAAGCACCGAAGGTTGTAAGCTTTACGATCTTAACGTCTGTTTCTGTTCCTTCGGGATAATCTCTCTTGAGGATTTCCCAGGGATTGTCTTCAATTCTCTTGAAACCGAGAGAAATCTTGCCCTTTTCTCTGTCAAGACCCTTGATGTATACTTCAACTGTATCACCGGGATTTACAACCTCTGAGGGGTGCTTGATTCTCTTCCATGAGAGCTCTGTTCTGTGAATCATACCTGTAACGCCTTCAAAATCAACGAATGCGCCGTAATCAGTAAGAGATTTAACAACACCTGTGTATTTCTGGCCTTCTTCAGCATTTGCCCAGAACTTTTCCTTGTTAGCCTTACGTGCAATTGAGTTAGCCTCGCGGATGGAGCCTACTGCTCTTCTGCGGCGCTTGTCTATATCAATAACAACGAAGTTAACGGTCTTACCTGTCATATCTTCAAGTCTGCCGCTCTTGGGTACGCCTGAGAGAGAAGCGGGAACAAAAATTCTTGTACCGTTAACTACAACGATGAGTCCCTTGCTGATAACTTCAACAACGACACCTTCAAGAACCGTTCCTTCCTCTTTTGCTGCAACAATTGTATCCCAGTTCTTAATTGCGTCATAACGGCGCTTTGAAAGCATAATTGTGCCTTCAACATCATTAGTCTTCATAATGATGAGTGTAAGCTCGTCGCCTACCTTGAGCTCTTTCATGGGATCTGCTGTAGGATCTGCACTGTATTCGTCGCTGGGAATATAGCCTGTCTGCTTTCTTCCGATATCAACCTGGATTTCGTTGGGAGCAACGTGCATAACTACGCCTGTTACTTTCTGATCATTGTTCATGCTGTTGAGGGATTCCTCAAGAGCCTGCTCGAAGGACATTTCCTCGGTGTTCTCAACAGCCTCAACCTGTCCCTGGTTTTCAACTGCTGATTCGATGTTTACATTGGACTCGGACATTGTTCTGATTACCTCCTTAATTATACCGTCCGGAGTGGACGCTCCGGCAGTAACTCCGACTGAAGAAGCCTTGTCAAATTTAATTCCCGACAGCTCGGAAGCCTCTTCAATAAGATAAGTGTCTGTGATTTCAGCGCACAGCTTACGGAGCTTCTCCGTATTCGAGCTGTTACGTCCGCCTATCACAATCATCATATCATTCTCCTTGGCAAGGGCGATAGCCTCTTCCTGCCTCAGAGCGGTAGCATTACATATTGTATCAAATATTTTCAGGTTTGTGAAGAGTGTTTTTGCAATTTTTTCACATTTTTTAAACTCTTTTGCATCAAAAGTTGTCTGAGATACCAAAGAAAATGCATCATTTTCCGAAAAACCATTATTTTTCTTAATGGATTCCAGCTCTTCCGATGAGGATACCACATAGCTTTCCGTTTTACAGTAGCTTCTGATTCCCTTCACCTCGGGATGATCCGGGTCGCCTGCAATAATAATTTTACTGCCGTCGGCGCTTTCCTTTTCCACGATTCTGTGAATCTTCTTTACGAAGGGACAGGTGGCATCAAAAAAGCTGATTCCGCTGTTCTCTATTTCAGAAAAAAGCTCTTTTGTTATTCCGTGAGTACGGATGATAAGCGTGTAGCCGTCCTTTACCTCGGGAATACCGTCTGCCACGTACACACCCTTTGCCTCAAGAGAGCCTACAAACAGGGGGTTGTGAATAAGGGGACCGAGTGTACAGGCATTCACGCCTTCTTTTATATAATCCTCTGCCTGCTTCACGGCACGGGCAACGCCGAAGCAGAAGCCTGCAGATTCTGCAAGAGTTATTTTCATTCCGTAGCTTCCTTTGTAAGTGATACTATTTTTGCAACAACCTCATCTATGGGCATATGAGAGGTATCAAGAATATATGCGTCGTCAGCAGGCTTTAAGGGAGCTACGGCACGGTGGGAGTCATTATAGTCCCTGAGCTTTATTTCCTCTAAAAGCTCGTCATAAGCCTTGGGGGTACCCTTTTCCATAAGCTCCTTGTATCTTCTGTCTGCTCTCACCTCAGGTGAAGCGGTAAGGAAGATTTTGGGTTTTGCGTGGGGAAGAATTACTGTACCGATATCTCTTCCGTCCATAAGACAGTTGTTTTCTCTTGCGAATTTCTTCTGCATTTCAAGCAGGAACTCACGCACCTCGGGGATTGCGGAAACGTTTGAAGCTGCCATTGAAGCCTCGGGCAGGCGGATATCACGGCTTACGTCCTCACCGTTAAGCATCACTCTCTGCTCACCGTCCGTAAACTTAAGCTGAAGCTCAAGTCCGGGAAGAACGGAAACAACATCCTCGCGGCAGTCTGTTTTAAGCCCTTTTCTCAGCACGGCAATTCCCACTGCACGGTAAAGTGCACCCGTATCAATATAAATAAAACCGAGCTCCTTTGCCGCAAGCCTTGCAACGGAGCTTTTTCCTGCGCCTGCAGGACCGTCGATTGCTATATTAATCATTTCTGTTCTCTCCTTTTACGCTGTTCCCCGCAAGAGCGCCCGTTGAAAAGGCAATCTGCAGATTATATCCGCCCGTATAGGCATCAACATCAATTACCTCACCTGCGAAATAAAGTCCTCTCACCTTTCTGGACTGCATCGTTTTGGGGTCGATTTCATCTGTTTTTATACCGCCTGCAGTAATAATTGCCTCGTCAATGGGACGGGTGCATTTAATAGTGCAGGTAAGATTTTTAAGAAGCCACACAAGATCCTTTCGCATATCCCTTGTGATTTTGTTGGCACGAAGGTCAGGCTCTATGCCCGACAGACTAACGATTACAGGGATAAGCTTACGGGGTAAAAGCTCCTGAAGGGCGTTACCGAGAGCCTTATTGGAATATTTCCCGAAATCCTTTATTACTCTCTCATCAAGCTTTTCCTCGGTAAGTGCAGGCTTCAAGTCAATTGAAAGCTCATATTTACCGGGCTTTATATCCCTGAGATGTGCGGAAGCACTTAAAATCATCGGACCCGAAACACCGAAATGCGTAAAGAGCATTTCACCGAAATCCGTATAAACCTCCTTGTAGGTGTCTGTATCTCTTATTGTGATTGAAACATTTTTAAGGGAAAGTCCCTGAAGCTTTCTTACCCAGTATTCCTCTGTTTCAAGGGGTACAAGAGAGGGGGTGGGCGGTGTTACGTTATGTCCCACACACTCCGAAAGGGTATAGCCGTCACCCGTGGAGCCTGTAAGAGGATAAGAGCAGCCGCCGGTTGCAACAATTACGTCGGGAGCCTCATATTTGTTACCGCTTTCCGTGGCAACACCCGTTATACCGTTTTCATCGGTGAGAAGTGCCGTCACCCTCTCCCCCGTTATGATTTTTGCGCCGTTGTTTTTTGCATAAGCCACAATTGCGTCAACAATATCAACAGCCTTGTCCGACTCGGGAAAAACACGGTTGCCTCTTTCTATTTTAAGGGGTACACCCATGCCTTCAAACAAATCCATTGTATCATAGGGCATAAACCTTGAGAATGCGCCGTAAAGAAAACGGGAGTTATGGGGAATTGCCTCCATAAGCTCATTTACAAGGGTGCAGGCATTTGTCACATTGCATCTGCCCTTACCCGTTATCATAAGCTTTCTTGCAGGACGGGGATTCCTCTCGAGGACGGTTACGCGGAGTCCTCTCTCTGCCGCCTTGCCTGCGGCAATAAGCCCTGCAGGCCCGCCGCCTATAACAATTACATCAGATTTCATAAAAACACCTCTGAGATGTTATTATATAATATTTTAAGACTGTTTGCAACACAAAAACAAAACCGCAGATTTCTCTGCGGTCAGTCGTTGTCTTCCTCGTACATTGAAAGAAGCGTATTGAAGGTTTCGTCGTCCTCGATTTCGGAGTAGATTTCGGGGCTTTTGCCGTCGGATTCCGTAAATTTCATTATGGTTATCATATCATCCCCTGCCTGGAGAAGCACGGCATACTCCTGCCCGTCAAGGACATACATCTCAAGAAATTCAAACTCAGCCTCGTTTTTGCCGTCAGATAAAATAATTTCTCCGTTTTTACCCTTATTTATATAATCCATAAAAACACCGCCTTCTGCTTTAACTATACAGAAAGGCGGTAATTTTGTCAACCGGCAGCACCCGAGATTTTTATGTTTTCGTATTTTCCCGAGCAGACCTCGTTTACCACGTCGGAAATGGCAAGCACGTTTGTATCCGAAAGAGCGGCGGTGGGGACTACTATTTCAACGGCATTTTCTGAAATTACGGCAATACAGTCGCTGCCCGTTCTGCCCGTAACAAGGCTTTCTATGTCCGATTCCATTTTAATTTCATTCTGAAGCCTTTCAATTGCCTTGGCGGTGGTGACAGAGGCCTCCGTTTCGCCCGTTGCAGATGCAAGAACTGCCTGCAATTCCTCCAAGGCTGAGGCATGGGCGGTATCTCGCTGAAGCCTGATTTCAGAGAAGTGTTCAGCCTGATTTTCACCGTTTACAAGCTGTGCGGTGCCGTCGGGTGCTTCAACAGAAAGATTATTCTGAGCATCACCCTCGGGGAAAAGGCGGGTATCTGTCCCCGTATAGTACCAGTTTACAAACACCGCAAGGCCGAGAGCCACAACGAGCGCTGCAAGAACTATCTGTTTTTTACCTAAAAGAACGTGCATAATATTTCCTCCGTTAGTTATTTTTTTGCCATTTTCGTTACCCATATTCTGTTTACGGGCACACCGAGAGATGCACTTACAAGCCTTATGATTTCCTGCCTGACACCCGGGCTTGCCGCACCCTCGCAGGTGATTCCCACACCTCTTATAACGGGAGCGGTAATTTTCAGAAGAAGCCCTTCTTCGTCCCCCGAGCTTTCAATTATAACGTATTCGTTTTTGTATTCACCTTTGTTTTCTGCGTTTTCGGATTCGCTGTTGATTGCCACCGATTTTTCTTCGAGGCAGTCGACGGTTACAATAACCCTTACTCTCCCTGCGCCGTCAACGGTTTTGATGAGAGAGGCAAGTCTTTCCTCTATGCTTTTTTCAACAGCGGCAATATCCGGGGATATCTCCTGTGTCTGCTTCTCATTATTTTCTCCTCCGGAAAAAAGAAGGAGCAGCATTCCCGAAAAGCCGAGAAGCACAATAATAAGAAGCTTTTTGTCCTTTTTAAGCCTTTCGGTAATTTTTTCCGTCAGTTTATTCATCAGTCAATTCCACCCTGATATCGGGTATTATCCCCAGCGCCTCGCAAAGGGCATCTCTGAGCTTTTCCTCGGCCTGAGGCTTTGCTTCAAAGGTAATACCTACATATTCAATATTTATGCTGCCGTCTTCGGCTTTATTAATAAAAATTTCCGTTTTACAGGGTACTGAGGTAAATTTCCTCACGGTTGTTTTTATTACCTCCTCAACAGATACACGGACCCCTTCTTCAAGAAGGTAATCGTAGTTTTCCGTTTCGTATTCCCCGGAAAGCCCGAAATCCTCTGTGCTTATATTACCGAAGGATGAAAACATCGGAATAAATACAAGTGACATAAGAACAACGCTTATAACAGATTTGGCGGTTTTTGAAACCGTGCCCGAGGGAAGCAAAAAGCAATAAATAAGACTTCCCGCACTTAAGAATAAAAGCAGAAGCCCCCAGTCCTTAAGCTCCTCCATTTTATGACCTGCTTACCGTAAGGATGATTGCTATACTGAGAATAAACACAAGGGACACAAAGCAAAGAGCTCCCGTGATAACGGAAATAACTCCGCTTAAGCTTTCGGAAAAGCCCTTGATTTCGCTGTTACCCGTAATATCCGCCGTAACACCCATAACGAAAAGCGCTCCTTTCCACAGAATTATATTAACAAGCACAGGCAGGTTTATGACGGTGATACCCATAATACCGAGCATACCTGCGGTGCTTTTTATAAGGCCTATGCCTGCAACCACGGAGTTGAGGGCTTCACCGATAGCAGAGCCGACAACGGGGACGGTGTTACCGATAAGAAATCTGAAGCCCCTTATGGTTACCGAGTCAGCGGCACCTGCAATAACACCTCTTACGGACAGCACGGCAACGAAAATACCGGCAACAAACGCCATAAGCAGAGTAATTGCCCGTGACAGCGTCCGCCCTATCCCCTGAAGGCTCATATAGGGATTTACAGCTCCCGCAGAGCATACGGCAACAAGTACGGCAGACATTACGGGAATAACGTTACTGAAAAGAAGGGCTATACCCTCTGCGAAGGCAAAGACCACAGAATTGAAGCTGACAGCCAATGCAGGATTTCCCGATACGGCAACAACACCCGTAAAAACGGGAATGAGTGTCAGCATAAAATTTTTTGTCATCAGAAGCGCCGAAGCACATTCCGAGAAAATTTCGCCCGTAAAGCTGACGGCTGAAAACATAACCGTCATTACCGCCACACTCTTTCCCATAAAGAAAAGATTTCCGCCCTCGGGGAAAAATCCCGTAAAGAGAGCTGCTACAATTATAAGGGTAAGGGACGTAAGCCCTGCACGGAAAATATCGGAAAAGCCCTTTGTAAAAAGCCCGGCTACCGTACCGAGAGCCTTTCCGGGGGTAATGTCAAAAAAATCCCCCTGCCCGTCCGTATCAATTCCGAACTCGCTGAGAAGCGACAGAGCATCATCGGAAAAGAAATCAAAAATCTCACCGTACACCTCGGAGGCGCTAGCCGTTACGGAAAAGCAAAAAAGAAGGAAAATACAGATAAGAAATACAGCAAACCTTTTCATACACCGTTTACCAATCCCGCCACATACGACACGAAGCCCTTTATAACGGGAAGGCTTACTGCCGTTATTATTACCTTTCCTGCAAATTCAAGCTTTGTTGCGGCAGCTGAATCACCGCTGTCACGGCACATATCCGAAAGCACCTGAGTGATAAGAGTGATACCGAGCACCCTTATAAGCACACTCACGTAAAGAGAGGAGGCACCGCCTGAGGAAAACAGACTGTCAAAGAAGCCGAGAGTATCCCGCAATTCATCCCCTATGGCAAATATCAGCACCGCAGCTGCACCGAGCCCCGAAAACACGGCAAGCTCGGGCTTATACTGTCTTAAGAGCGCATATACCAGAAGCTCCGTCAGCACAATTCCCGCAATTTTAACCATCAAAGGTCAAACACACTCCTGACATAAGAAAACATTGTTCCCACATACGGAAGCACCATCATAATAACAATAACAAGGCCTGCCAGGGTGGTTATCATTGTATACTCATCCCGCCCCGAACGGGTAAGCACCTGATTGAGCACCGCAACAATAAGCCCTACGGCAGCAACCTTGAAAATAATTTCTATATCCGTACCGTTCACTCCTTAAATGAAAATAAAGAATATGGCAGCGGCTGCAAGCACCCCCGAATATACCGTCATACTGCGGTTTTTCTCATACCTCTTTTCCTCTTCCGAAAGAAGCCTTCCCGCAAGTGAAGAAATTTCCCCGCACCTTTTAAGGAAGCCCTCCCTTGTGCATCTGCCGAAAACGTCGGAGAAAGAAAAAAGCAAGGTCTTTATTTCGGAATTTATAAAAAAGGGGCAAAAGGACTGCACGGCACTCTTCCAGACCTCCTTAAGGTTTTGTCCGCTTTCATAACGGGATGCCACCGTATCTATAAAGGTAAGATATCTGTATTTACGGGCCTCGGACAGACTTGAAAAGATTTCAGTAAAATCCGACCTGCCGGAGCCTGCAAGCTCCCCTATATCACCAAAGAAGGCACAAAGCTCCCTCAACAGCCGGAGCCTCTTATTCTGAAGAAGTGAAAGATACAGCCCCGAAAGCGTTATTGCCGTGCAAAGGCTCATAAGACCTGCGAATTTCATATAAAAGCTCCCCGTAAGAATAATGGGCAGTAATTTTTCCCGGTGATGAAGAGGAAAGAAATACCGCCTTATCGAAAACGTTTTCGGAAAAAAGAATTCTGAACTGCTGTCTGCGTACAAGAGAAGACACGTCACCTGCATGAATCGAAGCAATAAAGGACACACCGGAATTGAGCCCCTGAAGAATGCTTTTTGTTTCCTCGGTTCCTCCGATTTCATCGCAGATTATATAACGGGGAGAAAGAAGCCTTACAGCGTGCAAAATTGCATCCGCCTTTTTCATACCCCTTATTGCGTCCGCACAGGGACCAAGGCTTTTCCCTGCCGTCAGCTCCCCTCTTTCGTCAATTATACAGACCTTCTGATATTCTCCCGTCTTACCACGGGAAAGCCATTCTGCAATTCCGCGGAGAAGCGTGGTTTTTCCGCTTGACGGAGCCCCTGCTATGAGAAGGCCCGAGGAAAAGGAGAGAAGCTTCCCGAAATCCGTTCCCGTATCGGCTTTCCCGAAATAGGGAATACGGATATTAAGGGAGGTGATTTTTCCGATCCCTCCGTTTTCTGCAGATGCGTCACCGCAAAGACCGATTCTGATGCCGTCCGAATATGTAATGCAGCCGTTTTTAAGCTCGTTTTCACGGAAAAAGCCCGAATATCCTATGCTTCTGTCGGTTATTTCACTAAGCTCGGAAGCTGTGGGCTTAAGAGCATTAAGAGGAAAAAACCGTGACAGATTTCCGTTTTCGTCAAGAAACATTGTCCCGTTTTCCGTCACGAGATAAACGGACTCACCGCAAATCATCCTTACCTCATAAATACCGTCCGCATCTTCAAAGGCAAAAGACAAGGGCGTTTTAAGCCCCGACGGCATAATCTTCAGCACGTCACTTAAAAGCTTGTTCATTTTCTCACCCTCTGTCACATTCTATGCACACTTGTCCCGGGATATGACCTTTGTCCGATAAATATATATGTGCAATTCTGCTGATTTCTGATGATTGATAATTTCCGGAAATAAAGCCAAAACCACCGGTTCATTAATTTAACCGGTGGTTTTGATTGCAGTTAAGGGTTTATAAGCTTATTTTTTTAGTGCCGGCGGAATTTCGGGAAGCTGCAGGGATTCTGCAGAATCAAAGCCTACAGACATTCTTAAAATCAGTCTTGCATCGGATGCTGAGATTGCATTATCGCTGTAAGTGATATCTCCCCAATAGAATCCCTTGCCTTCAATTTTTTCAAGACCTACGGAATGTCTCAGGGCAAGTCTTGCATCAGCAGCGGAAACTGTACCGTCAAGATTAATGTCACCCCACTGATATACAAACCATTTTGCATAAAGGGTTGTATGCTCAGCCTTGTTTGCTGCAATTTCGGTTACGGCATTGCCCTGGAAATTAACGTTATTATACCAGCCCATGAATTCAAATATGCCGTCTCCCGTGTAGGGTGCGGTAAGAGTTACCTTCTGAGTATATTTTCTTGTAGCGGGATTGCTGTTATTGATTTTATTTGCAGGAGGAGTAAGTGCGGCAATTGTATCGTGAACATAAACTATATTGTAAACATTTTCTGTCCACTTTGCATAGAAGGTTCTTGCGCCCTCATCCGTTGCGGTAATATCGGCAGCCTTTTTGGTAAATGCGGCATCGGTGAACCATCCGCCGAAGGTATAACCCGTGTCTGATAAAGCCTGAAGCTTCACCGTATCACCGTATGTATACTGTGAGGGATTGGGGTTAGATACATTCTTCTGAGCCGCAGGCTGAACGTATGTTATGTCATATCTTGCCTTAATCCATTTTGCATAAAGGGTGATATTATGTCCGTAGCGGTGCATATTGTAGCCGTTTTCGGTTTTTGTAAGTGCGCTTGAGAAATCTTCATAATAATACCAGCCGTCAAAAATCATACCCTTCATTGTGGGTGCCTTTATGTTGATATAATCATCTTCATCCTCAATATCAACAGTAAAGCTTGTGGGATTTTCAGGGGCATTCGTTCCGCCGTTCAATACATAAGTAATGGTATATGTGGGAATGTTCCACTTCATATATAATGTAATGTCGCCTGTAAGCTCTGAGCACTTTATTTCCGTAATTTCGGTTCCTGCCTTAAAATCAGCTGTTGTATACCAGCCGAGGAAGGTAAGTCCCGAGCAGGAGGGGTCTTCAAGCACCTCGTTATCCATATAGGTTGTTACAAGGGAAGGATTGTAATTATATACATATCTCTTAGTACCGGGAACATAGGTTATGTTATATTCCGTTGCAGACCATTTTGCATAAACTCTGTGGTTTGTTTCAGCAGATGTATCAATGCTTGTTATCTTGGTTCCCTCTGCGAAATCCTCGGTTGTGTACCAACCCTCAAATTTATAGCCGTAACGGGTGGGAGTATAATCGGCACTTGTAAGGTCAATAACTACGGTTGATTCTTCGGTAAACTGTCTTAAAATTTCGGCATTGTAATCAAATTCGCCGTAGTTAAGGTCATAATTAATTCTGTAATAACCGTCAAGAGGAATTACAATGGGCTCTGAATACTGCGATACCCAATAGCACTCATCACCCGGCACCTTACCGTAGTCACCGTAATCAAAATCACCGATAATAACTCTTGCACGAAGATAAACGGTGTCACCCTGCTCGTAGGCAATTCCTTCATCCTCAAAGAATTCGGATATCAAATAATTAGTAAATTCATAATCAGAATTACCGGGCCACGTGGTTGTATATTCATACCACTGACCGTCATTCACCCTGAATTCATACTGTACATTTCTGTCCCAGTAGTAATTATCATCAAGGAAAATATCATACTCATCATCATAATTATGGTAAGCAGCATCAGCGGCTGCACCGGCTCTTTTTAATGTGTCGGGATAATCTATTGATACAAGATAATATGATGAATCACCTGATTTTCTTGTTCTGATATGCTTTAATGCGGGAGCTTCATTGATATTTCCTTCAGCAGGCATTTCATAGGTAAGCCCCTTGGAGGTATTGTTGTAGGAAACAGTTTCAGACCAGGGAGAATAAAATACGTGGTAGCTTCCAACTCCGCCAACGCGGGTATAATACCACAGACGGTACCTGGCTTTAACATAAAGAGTTTCATTGTTGAAGTTTACGCTGTAGCCTGTATCCTCATCATTTACATTTGTTCTGAAGGCTCTTCCCTGAGTCATATTTGAAGCAAGCTGTGCATGGTTGCTGAAATTCCACTCGTAAAATGTTGCAAGATTAAAAATCTGTTTATATTCAAACCAATAGTATGTATCGTCTGCATTAGGCAGACCATAATATGTAT
This sequence comes from Acutalibacteraceae bacterium, assembly GCA_045533835.1. Classification (GTDB taxonomy): domain Bacteria; phylum Bacillota; class Clostridia; order Oscillospirales; family Acutalibacteraceae; genus RUG806. The sequence goes on along the minus strand of JAZSIM010000014.1, from coordinate 68,141 downwards.
ACTTTGAGCTGTCGTAATCATATATACTGGTGGGAAGCCAGTTGGTATCGTCGTAATCCGCATAATCGCTGTCGTTTATCCAGTTCACATTATCAAAGGAATAAGCAAACTGAACATAAAAACTAATGCTTGCAGAATCCCATGAATCTTCCTCAGTGCTTATATTGAAGCCGTATTTTTTAAGATATGCTTCTTCACCCAGCACATCAATTTCCCTTTGCATATTTATAATTTCTTCGGAATTGATATAGTATGCAAATACCCGATCTCCGTCATCTCGGGCATCATTCGAGATATAATATATTTCGGGGGCTTCAGTGGGTATGGGCAAGCTCGTTTCACTGTCAACGGTATAAGCCGATGACGACACCGCAAGCACGGCAATAAGCATTAAAACGGAAAATATTACCAATAGAGTCTTTTTCATAATCTGTTTTTTCCTTTCTTAAAACTAATGAGGAGCCTCACTTAAGAATCCTGAATTTTCCTATTAAGGGAAGCTCTTTTGCTTTGCCGTTAAGAGCATTCAATATGCCGATAACTGCAAGCACGGTTACAGCAATACCGATAACGGGAGCAATTATCCAACCGATGACGGGAATTGCAGCAATGACAGATAAAATTACAACGGCAATAACAAGAAGCAATCCCTGATTTGTGTGGAATCTTGCAAAGGGTGAATCCTTTGCCGCAAAAAGAGGAATCAGGAATATAATGTATGCAAGAACTGCCATTACCTTATTTTTTTCGATATCAGCCTTATCAAAGCTGTCCGTATCATCCTTTGTGTCGTTTAAGTGACTGATTTTTTCTGAAACTGCAGTTTCAAAGCCGTTTTGAGCATTTTTTGTCTCTTCAGCTTCGGCAGGTTCATTAACCTTTACCACCACCGCCGCACCGCAATTCGGGCAGAATTTCAATCCGTCTTCAAGTGTAGTTGAACATTTTGAACAGTAAGTCATTGTCGTTCCCTCCTTCAGATAAAATCAAAATTTAAATATGTCTTTAAGCCCTACGGGCTTTTTTTGCTCAGGCTTTACGTAATTGAAGCCGCCTGTGGGTTCACCTGTCATAAATCCCAAAGACACCTGACAGCTTCCGCTTTCAAAGCTATGCTCAAAATCAATATGATAACAAACGGAGCCTGTCATTTTATATAAATGGTCATCTGTGGGGTACTGACCTGCAGGTCTGAAGCCGTTCTGCTTTGCCATACTGCGGTACTGCTCAAAGGCATTTCTTGCAGCACCGGCATTATTTCTGAAATCGGCACCGAAAACAATATATCCGTCATATTCATCTATATAAAGATTTTCTCCGCCGAAACTCCACTCGGGATACTGTGGCAATTTTTCCTGCCATTGTGCAGAAATCTCTGCAAGCTCTCTCCTGTGAGCCTCTTCCTCCATTACGGCTGACGGAAGCTTAGTTCCGCAATCCGTACAGAATTTTGTACCGATGGTATTCTGCTTACCGCAGGCGGGACACACCGCAGCATCTGCTACAGTCATCTCAGGCAAAGCGTTTCCGCAGCTCTGACAAAATTTCTGTGAGGCAGCAGCGGACTCTCCGCAATGAGAGCATATTTTCAGATTCTCTGCCTGTTTGGTAACAAAGCTCTGTGCCGCCTTTTCAAAGCCCGAAAATGCAGTCTGAACATCGGAATAACTCTCATTTCTTGCCTGCGTATTCCCTGCCGCATTGTCAAGCTGGTTAGCTGCACGGTTAATAAGCTCGGAGGCTTTCGGTTCAATTGCCTGATTTATTGCATTACCGACTGCTTTCCCGATGCCCTCGCTGATACCGCGCCTTATTGCACGTTCAAGAAATCCCATTATAAAAACCTCCTTCAAATATTACTGTACTTAATAAGGAGCTGCTTTCTGCCGGATATACTCAGCTTTTTATAGATATTTTTTGTATGAAAATGAATGGCAGAGGCTGAAACAAACAGTTCCTCGGCTATCTGTTTCTGTGTTTTATCTGACATAAGCAGCAGAAATACTTCCAGCTCTCTGTGGGATAATTCACCAAGCTCCGGATATTTTTCCTTCAGTATTTTGAATTCCCGGCTCAAAAGCTCCATATAGTCAAAAAAATGTGTCTTTTCGTCAGTTACTCTGTTCATCGGCATCACTCCTTTTTTAGTCAATATGGGTAGTTTTTCTGTTCAAACTGGTAGGAAAACTCAATCGAGATTGAACTTTTACTTTTTCTTTGTTATAATGAAAAAGTAAGACAGACAACAGGTAAACAATAAAATGCTGTTTACACCCGGATTATATCAAAAAAAAGCGGGAGTTTTCTATCCCTTATTCAAGGGGTTTTTAGGTTTACTACCCAAATTTGCAGTTTTTTTATAAGAAAAGAGAGAAAAATTATGAGCAATTCACTATTATTAAGAAATCAACAGAAAAGACTTGACCCGCCGCTGTGGCAGCTGCTGTGTTTTTCTATGTTCTGCTTCTGGCAAATGGGATTTATATACTTTATGGGGCCGGCACTTAACATTGACGGAAGAACTCCGCTCCCTATATCGATGGATAATATTGCAACGCTTATAGCAGCAGCATACGTCGTTTCAATTCTGTTTATGCTCGTACTGCCAAAAAAAGTGGTTATTGCAGGAAGAATCTGCACCATAGCCGCCCTTGTAACAATTTTCTGCTTATTCCTTCCTCTTGAAGAAGCTATACTGAGACTTCTTATATATGCCCACATATTCATCTGCTGTACAATGATTGGCTTTGAGTCCTTTCTTATGGTGAATTTCTTTTCGGAGAAAGCGGCAATAAGACACCTTACGGTAGCATACGGCGTATCTCTGCTTCTGATTTCCGCCGTGCAGAACGATTTTCTTCCCATATCCTTCCCCTTTTTCCGTATTGTTACCGTGTTCGCACTTATTTTTCTTCTTGTATTCTATTTCAGTATGCCGGCAACCAAGGACAGCTTTCCGGAATATGTCAGAAAAAAAGATAATTTTACCGCACCTAAAAAGCTGCTTTGCGGCACATACATTCTTATTTTCATATCTGCGCTTATGGCGGTTTCCGGTCCTTCAATTTCCGGAGAAGTGTCTCACGGTGTATTTATTACATATCTTACGGATGCCGCCGTATCAATACTTATTTATGTGCTTTATAAGAAACTGAACGTGCATCCCTTCCGTTCAATTTCCGTTTCAATGGCTCTTGGAGGAGTAGGCTTTCTCCTGATGTACGCGGCAGCCTATATACCTGCGCTTTCTTATGTATCCTGTGTTCTTATCGGTATCGGTATGGTTCCATGCCAGATGATTCCCCTTTACTGTGTTATGATGATGAAATCATACCCGTCAAAATACCTCACTCCGGTAACTATCGGTCTTGCACTTGTTGCGGTGCTTGTCCAGAGCACAATGGTTGAAGTCTTCCGCGATATTCCTTCAATGCTGAATCTTACCTACGGCATTATAATGGTAATTCTTGTAATTATCTATTTACAGATTGAGCCGTACTTTATGTATGCATTCAAAAGAAAAATACCCGATACTGATACGGTGAAGGAAAGCTCAGAAATACAGGAGGCTGTTGTCTGTTCCGACGAAGCAGAGTTTACAGAAGCGGCAGAGAATGAAGGTATTAACGATATGATTAAAACACTTACAAAAAGAGAGCTTGAGGTGCTTGACCTTATAGGCTGCGGCTACAGCAATTCGGAAATTGCAAAGGCCCTGTTTATTTCGGAGCATACGGTAAACGACTATACAAAAAAGATTTATCGCAAGCTGGATGTTCATTCAAGATATGCTGCCGCACAGTTTGTAAATAAGAAATAAGCTGAAAAAGAAAAAACGGGATATGTATTTGCATACACATCCCGCTGAAGGTGAATTATCCGGTTATTTCAGGTTTTCGGTATTCATATTCAATAACTCTTTTTATTTTTCCTGCGGAGTCGAAACAACTACACCTTACCTTATTGCCATTATCGTCATATTCATATTCATTCCACTCGTTTATGTCGCCATCAGACTCGTAAACAGTATGCTTTATCAACCTGTTATTTGCGTCATATTCATTTTCGCTCCACCAATCTATACTGCCGTCTGGGCTAAATGAAGAAAATTTCATCTTATTACCGTTTTTGTTATATTCTTTTTCATGCCAACGGTTTATGCTGCCATCAGACTTGTAATAAATATGCTTTATCTGTCTGTTGTTTTCGTCATATTCCTTTTCACTCCACCAATCTATACTGCCGTCAGAATTATATTCAGTCAGCTTTATCTCATTTCCGTTATTATCATATTCTTTTTTACTCCACCAATTTATACTGCCGTCAGAATCATAGCCGGTTTGTTTTATCACATTTCCGTTATTATCATATTCTGTTTCACTCCACCAATATATACTGCCGTCAGAATCATATTCAGTTTGTTTTATCTCGTTTCCGTTGTTGTTATATTCTTCTTCATACCAGTTGATTACGCTGCCATCAGAATTGTAAGCAATATGCTTTATCTGCCTGTTGTTTTCGTCATATTCTTTTTCAGTCCACCAATCTATACTGCCATCGGGTTTAAATGAAGTAGATTTTATCTCGTTTCCGTTATTATCATATTCTGTTTCACGATAATAACGTATACTACCATCTGAATTGTAGTGTGTATCTTTTATATTACACTTATAATATCCGGTTTGCTGTTTGCTTTTATTTTCCATTGTTATCCTCCTTTGTTTTCTGACACAAATATAACGCAGGACATGTACAAAAAACGGGACATGTATTCGCATACACATCCCGTAACGGTGAATTATCCGGTTATTTCAGATTTTCGGTATTCATATTCAATAACTCTTTTTATTTTTCCTGCGGAGTCGAAACAATTACACCTTACCTTATTGCCATTATCATCATATTCATATTCATTCCACTCGTTTATGTCGCCATCAGACTCGTTTATCAACCTGTAATTTGCGTCATATTCATTTTCGCTCCACCAATCTATACTGCCGTCGGAGTTAAATGTAGTACATTTTATCTCATTCCCGTTATTATAATATTCTGTTTCACGCCACCAACGTATGCTGCCATCAGGATTGTAATAAATAAGCTTTATCTGCCTGTTGTTTTCATCATATTCTTTTTCATACCACCAATTATTTCTACCATCGGAGTTAAATGAAGTAAAGTTTATCTCATTTCCGTTATTATCATATTCTGTTTCATACCATCCATCTATAATGCCATCATGATTGTAATCAATTAACTTTATTTCCCTGTTGTTTTCGTCATATTGCTTTTCACTCCACCAATGTATACTGCCATCGGGGTTAAATGAAGTAATTTTTATCTCGTTTCCGTTATTATCATATTCTGTTTCACGACAATAACGTATACTACCATCTGAATTGTAGTGTGTATCTTTAATCTTACACTTATAATATCCGGTTTGCTGTTTATTTTTATTTTCCATTGTTATTCTCCTTTGTTTTCTGACACAAATATAACGCAGGACATGTACAAAAAACGGGACATGTATTCGCATACACATCCCATTTGTTATTCTTTTCTTCATTTAATTGTCAGCTATTGTCGTAATTCTCCGTAGCCCTTTTTAAATCTTCCTTTATCTGCTCCATAAGGCTCTCGGGGGAAATGATTTTCGTATGGAGAGCATACTGCAGAGCCCAGCGGCGCATTGCTTTTTCGTTGACCGTTACACGGACTGTGATTTCATCCTTCGTTTCATCGGAAAACTCAACATTTTTTCCGAACCAGTCGAGAACATCTCCGACGATGTATTTTTTTGCTTTGAATACAACGGGAATACTTTCCCCCGAAAACATATAAACGTGCTCTGCCATATGCTTCGGAAGAGAAAAACCGTTTTCAAGTCCTTTTACCTGCTTTATCGGCTTCACCGCTGACTGAAGTATTTTTATGTCAGTAATGCGGTCAAGTCTGTAATGTGACACATTTTCGTATTTATCGTAATTTGCGATAAGATAATATCTGCCGTTGGTGGCGGCTATCTGATACGGGTTGATAATATACTCCCTGACCTTACCGTTTGCATCCTTTTCGGCATGAAGCTTTTTGTCCGTGCCGTATCGGTTATAGCAGAAAGACACTTGTCTGCCGCGGCTTATGGCTTCATCAAGTACATCTATTGTATAGAAAAGCTGACGGTTGTCAAGTGAACTGTCGGGCATGGTCCTGATATGCTTTACCTTTGATCTGAAGTATCTGTTCGAAAGTCCTTCAAGCTTTCCGATAAGCTCCTTGCACTGGCTGTAAGGAATATGCTTGGAAAACAGAAGGCTGTCAATAAGAAGTCTGAGCTCGCTGTCCGCAAATTCCCGTACAAGGTAAAAATCAGACCAGATGTAGCTTTCTTCCAATTCTCCCGTTGCTTTATTCGGCACCATCCGGATGGCTTCGCTGTATTCAATTTCATAGCCAAGCTCTATAAGATCAAGGATATTTCGTCTTACGGATTTTCTGTCTGCCGACATATCATATTCAATTCTGAGAATATCAACGATTTCCTTCTGAGAAAGTCTGTGATCTTCATCCGTATACTTTTTGAGAATATCAAGAACATTAAGAATAAGCTGTTTTTTAGGTTGCTTTGAAGACATACCGGTCACCTCATAAGCATTTTATCACTTTCAGCCATATATTACAATACCCGATGGGACATTTTTATCCCATCGGGTTTATTTATCGCATTCCGGGAGAGGTTAAAAAAATACAGGTGAATTCATTATAAATTTTCAAAAATAAAACGCTCAATCCGTCATAAGGAAGCAAACAGAAAAAAGCACAGAGCTGCTTTTTTACGGTAGCTCTGTGCTTTGATTATTATGTTTTTTTAATATGGAATTACAGCTTCATTGCAACGTCCCATGCCTGCCAGATAACGGTACGGAGATTTCCTACCTTGCAAGCGTCACCGATTACGTGAACCTTCTTGCTCTTTTCTGCTACGGGAGCGGGTCTGTAGCCTACGGAAAGAATTACGTTATCGCAGGGGATATCTGTCTTCTTGCCGTTCTTATCCATAACGGTAACACCATTGTCACGGATTTCTGTTGTCTTTGTTTCGAGATATACGGGAACCTTATTTGTCTTGAAGCAGTCACGAAGGAAGCTTGTGTTTGCAAGTGCAACACCGGGAGTGGTGATAAGGTCATCCTGCATTTCAACGATAACGGGCTTCTTGCCCTGAAGGAATAAGTCGTAAGCAATTTCACAGCCTGTAAGACCGCCGCCGACAATAACAACGTTTTCACCTACGGTCTTTTCACCGAGAAGGTATTCGCATGCTTCGATAGCCTTATCTGCACCGGGAACAGGAATCTTGTTTGCAACTGCACCTGTTGCCACGATAACCTCATCAGCACCGAGAGCCTCAATGTTCTTTACCTCGGTATTGAACTTGATCTCGATGGGATATCTTGTGATTTCGCGTCTGTACCATGCAATAAGGTCACGGTCCTTCTCCTTGAAGGAGGGAGCGGCAGCAGCAATGAATACACCGCCAAGCTTGTCGGTCTTTTCGTAAAGAGTAACCTTATGGCCTCTCTGAGCGAGAACGATAGCTGCCTCCATACCGCCGATACCGCCGCCGATAACAGCAATGTTCTTCTGCTTCTTAGCCTTTTCAATCTTATACTTTTTGGACTGCATGGTCCTGGGGTTAAGAGCACAGCGTGCAAGACCCATTGTATCGAAGAGATCCTGAGTATTTGCGTGACCCTTTGAGGAGGAGAAGTTGAAGCAGCCGCTGTGACAGCAGATACAGGGCTTGATGTCCTCAAGTCTGTCCTCAATAATCTTTGTGATCCATTCGGGGTCAACAAGGAACTGACGTGCAACGCCTACACCGTCAATCTTGCCCTCAGCGATAGCCTCTGAAGCTGTAGCAGCATCCATACGGCCTGCGCATACAACGGGAATGTCAACAAACTTCTTGATGTGTGCAACATCCTCAAGGTTGCAGTTTTCGGGCATATACATGGGGGGATGAGCCCAGTACCAGGAGTCATAGGTGCCGTTGTCGGCATTGAGCATATCATAACCTGCGTCCTGAAGGTACTTTGCAGCTCTTTCGGATTCCTCCATATTTCTGCCGACCTCAACATAGTCCTCACCGGGCATTGCACCCTCGCAGAAGCCCTTCATCTTGGATTCAACGGAGTAACGAAGAGATACGGGATAATCGTCACCGCAGGCACACTTGATAGCCTTTACAACCTCTGCTGCAAAGCGGTATCTGTTTTCAAAGCTTCCGCCGTATTCGTCGCTTCTCTTATTGAAAAATTCAATTGCGAACTGGTCAAGAAGATAGCCCTCGTGAACAGCGTGAACCTCAACACCGTCAACGCCTGCATCACGGCAGAGCTTTGCGGTCTTTGCGAATGCTTCAATGATTTCGTGAATCTGCTCCTTTGTCATTTCGGGGCAGATAATATCGTGTGCCCAGCGTGAGGGCTGGGGACTGGGAGAAGCAAGCTCGTGTGAGGTATCAATAATAGGCTTAATGATAGCCCTTGTAATCTTGTTCTTGTGAAGAGGTGCAATAAGCTCGGTGATAGCCCAGCTTCTGCCCATACCTGCTGTAAGCTGAACGAAAAGCTTTGCGCCTGTCTTATGGATTTCATCCATAAATACCTTGAGGTCCTCAAACATCTTGGGATTCTGCCAGAGCCACTTGCCCCAGAAGGTATCGCGAAGAGGTGCAATACCGGGAATGATAAGACCTACGTTATTGTTGGCTCTTTCAATGAAAAGCTTTGCTGCTTCCTTGTCAAAATGGCAGCCGCCAAGCTCAAACCAGCCGAAAAGTGAGGTACCGCCCATGGGACACATAACAATTCTGTTTTTGATTTCACAATTGCCTATCTTCCAGGGGGTAAATAAAGCATCATACTTGTTGTCCATAAATAACCCGTCCTTTCTTTTTTCCAATTAAATAGTATATAAAAAACAGATTATTATGTCAAGGTAATTTGAAATACTGTGACAATTTTTTGTCAATTATTTTTTGATATTTTACGCTGTAACGGGAAGACTGTTTACAGAAATTTTTACGGGCGAAAAGCTGACTGAGGTCAATAACGGCTTTATTGTGACCGAAAACGTAAGGACAAAGAAGACAAGAGAAATTCCCTGCGAAAAAAGTGGTTCTTGCACTCGGTTCAAAATCCGAAAATAAGCTTGCAAAGGAGCTTTCAGCAGCAGGCTTTGACGTAACAGCCATCGGCGACGCAAAAAAGGTCGGAAAAATTGCAGATGCAACAAAAGCCGCATATCTTACCGCAACATCAATTGAATAAAAGATACCCTCGGGACTGTAAAAGCGTATGCTTGTGCAGTCCCTTTTGTATTTGCAGGAAACCTAAAAAAAGCTCCCGGAAGGAGATTTTCCTTCCGGGAGTAAAAAGCTACAAGCTGAGCTTATTCAAAAAAGGCTTCCAAGGTCAAGCTCACCGCGGAAAAGCATTCCGATAAGCTTGAAGAACATTTTACAGAAATCAACAAATGCCTTGAATGCAGAGCCGATTGTAGGCTCCTCTATGCCGATTTTCATAAATGAAAGGTCGCCGCAGTTATCTGCCGTCATAGGCTCCATAATTTTTGCTTCTTCATTATAAATCATAAAGCAGACACCGTTGCTTACACTGTCAACAGTTTCACCGGTGCCGTTGAGAAAGCTGCGGATTACATCCATACACGGAGCAAGAATATCGTGGTGAGCATTCTTGAATACCCAGGTTGTTTCGGGAGAGTATGCAGTTGAAAGGTCTACAACCTTATCCGCTGAAATATATTTGCCCTTTCCCTTTTCAATACGTGCAGCAATATATTCATCGGAAAGTGTTTTTCCTATTTTTGCCGCAGTTGCGCCGAATGTCGCATCCTCAAGACTTACAAGTGCATCCGACTGCAGATCGGCATCTTCCGTGAAGGGAGCATTGAGGAGGCCGTAATTTGCGGTAAAGCCGAAGTGAATACCCTTTTCTCTGAGGCTGTCATAATAGCCCTTAAGGTCAGAGGAAATATGCTCTCTGTAATAAAGAATTTTTTCGATGAGTCCGGCATACTTTATGCGAAGCTCTGAACCGGGCTGTCCGAACACAAGATTCAGTGCATCATTCATATCCTCTTCCTTGACACAGGTCCAGAAATTTACCTGTGTTGCAAGTCCTGTTGCATGCAGAATAGCAGGAATAAGAGCCTCATAAAGTCTTTCATAAAGCTTTTCAACACTGCCGAGAACCATATTTGTAGCGTTCACCTGATTAAAGAAATCCATTGTTTTGAATACGATTTCTCTGAGAAGCGCAGGAAACTCAAAACCGACACCGACACCGTTTGTACCACAGTAATCCAGCTGACCGAGATATTTTTCAAGAAGTATATCATCAAACTCAACCTTGCCGCTGAATGATTTTGAGATAACAGTTGAGCCGTTTGAAAGAACCTCAACAAACATTACGTTCTTTACATGACCGAGATGACCGTACTTTTCAAGGTAAGCCATAAGCAGACTGCCGCCGATGCATCTTGCATATATGTTCACCTGTGACTTTCCCGTAGCGCTGATAATATCCGTAATAAACTGATGAAGTCTGTCTACGTGGTCATAGGGAGAAAGACGCCAGTCATATACAAAGTTATAGTCGTGATTGTAGATATAGTGTTCAGAAGTCTTGGACTGTGCGGTAGAGGCCTCAAGCTCCTCCGTTGAAACACCGGTGCCGTTCTTGGCATTGCCGTTTTCATCAAGCCCCGAATCCTTGAACAGGGGAGCAAGCTCATCATAAATAGCCCTGCCGTAATTATCCCAATTATCAAAAAGCATTCCCTCTAAAACAAAGGGCTTGAGAATGTTGACAACAGCCTCAACAATTTTTTCGACGGAATCGTCCTCTTCGCCTTCTTCACCGCCGCCAAGGCTGATGCCGGCAAAATCGGCATTAAGGGGAGTGCCGTCTGCGTTATAAAGCTTCTCTCCGTTGCCGCGGATATAAACCGTAGGCAGTCTTTCTTCGTCTGCTGCTGATACCGCAGGAGCAGTCACGGCAAATACAAGCGTGATGCAAAGAATTATTGCAATAAGCTTTTTCATATAAATTTCTCCTTCCGGAAGTAATAATTATTACATATATTTTATCACAAAGGAAAAACATAGTCAAATACAACGTAAGCCATTTGTGTATAAAATATTAAGAAATTGCAAATATTTTTTTCTTCGCGACTTAAAAAAATAACTTGAGAAAAGGACTTGACAAGGAAAACGGATTGTGGTAATATATCAAATGCTAATTGGAGAGATACCGAAGCGGTCATAACGGAACGGTCTTGAAAACCGTCGTACTCTTACGGGTACCGTGGGTTCGAATCCCACTCTCTCCGCCATTTTTTTTAATATAATCACGTTTACCATACGGAGCAGTACTCAAGTTGGTGACGAGGCGCCCCTGCTAAGGGCGTAGGTCGGCTAAACCCCGGCGCGAGAGTTCGAGTCTCTCCTGCTCCGCCAAAAAAACGACAGGTTTAATACCTGTCGTTTTTTTACTTATTACCTATTCACTCTTCACTTTTCACTCGCATAAAGGAGGAATCCTTATGAACAGACTGAAACAATTACATACCTTAAGGCTGATGGTGCCGGTTATTGTAATCGGTATTTCAACAGGAGCATTGACGGGAGCTGTCGTTACCCTGTACCGCTTCCTTGCCTTCTATGCCATTTCCTTTTCGGAGAGCATTTATAATTTTCTTAGGGAAAAGCCCGTATTTATTGCTGCTGCCGTTCCCGTGCCGGCGCTTATTGCCCTTGCACTCCGCTTCATTTATAAAAAATACCCCTCCGTAAAGGGCGGAGGAATCAGCGACACAATGGGGCTTGTGGGAGGCATTTTCTCCTTCAAGTGGCTTCGCTCCCTTGTGGGCACCTTTACTCTTTCACTTCTCAATTTTCTTCTCGGCGTACCCCTCGGTAATGAAGGTCCCTGCGTGCTTATGGGCGCTTCTCTTGGTGAATCCGTAACAAAAGCACTCGGTAAAAAGGGAGAGGTTTGGAGCCGTTACAGCATAACGGGCGGTGCTTCCGCCGGCTTTGCGGCGGCAACGGGCGCTCCTATGACGGGCATTATTTTCATAATTGAGGAAATGCACAGAAGGCTCTCCCCTGTAATAATTATCATCACCATTGTATCCGTAGCAGCCTGCAGGGTTGTAACTCAGCTACTCTGTCCCCTTTTCGGTATTTCTCCCGAAATTTTCCACGACATTTCAATCCCCCCGCTTTCAGTAAGCGAAATGTGGATTCCCCTGCTGACGGGCATCACATTAGGCATTTTCTCTGTTGTCTTCCTGCATACCTTCAGAAGAATAAACAAGCTCTTCAACACAACACTTAAAAAGACGGACAGCGGGATAAAGATATTTTTAATCCTAATTATGACGCTTGCCGCAGGTATGTATTCCTATACCTTCATTTCAACGGGACACCACCTGACGGAGGAGCTTTTTACCCACCATTCTCTTACGCTCATAATTATAGTAACGATAATTCTCCGTACGATTCTTACACTTTCCGCAAATTCGGCAGGGCTTACGGGCGGACTGTTTCTTCCTACTCTCGCAGTATCGGCACTTACGGCATCCGTGCTTTCAAACGTGCTGATTCTTACGGGGCTTATTCCCGAATATTATTACACCCTTGTTGTGGTACTGGGACTTGTTGCAGGAATGTCGGGTATTATGAATATCCCCTTCACGGCAGTTGTTTTTGCACTTGAGGCCCTGGGCTGTTCAACAAACCTTTCCGCCATTATTATTGCAGCAGGCGTAGCCTATATGATTGCCGTGCTTTCTCATTCCGAATCAATAAACGAATTTGCCCTTGAAAGACGCATACATAAGGAGCATGAGGGCAAAAAGAGTAAATATATTGAATTTAATGTTACGGTAAACAAGGATTCCTTTGCAGAGGGCAAGGAGCTCAAGGACATCTTCTGGCCTCACAAGCTTTTCGTGCTGTCCGTTACCCACCCCGAGGGCGGTGTAAGACACAGCGGCTACCTGCAGGAGGGAGATATTCTCCGCGTCGGCTGCAACACCTACGATGAGGATAAAACAAAAACAGAGCTTCTCTCAATTGTAGGAGTAAATAATAACGAATAAAACTTTACCGCAGCCTCTTTTCACAGACTGCGGTATCTTTTTATTTAATTCTCACATAGCCGCTTTCCTCAATAAGGGACTGTCCCTCATCTGAAAGAATCCAGTCTATGAGCTTTTTAATGTTTTCGTTTTCGTTATCCTTACGGTAAATTGCATAAAATTCTGCAATTACGGGATAAGTACCGTTTCTGATATTTTCCGCTGACGGATAAACGCCGTTCAATGACAGCATTTTAACCTCACCGTTATCTACGATACCATCCATATAGTATCTGAAGGAAAAGCCTATTGAAGCACCGGTTATTGACAGCGGAGATTTCAGGGCAATTTTTCTGTCTCCCATAAAGGAATTCATTGCGGACTGGCTTCCGCTTCCCTCCATACGTGTTACGGGATTGATTACACGGTTGGCACCGCCAACATCCTTCCAGTTTTTATAAGTACCGCCGTAAATATCCCTTATCTGCTCTGCAGTAAGATTCTCAACGGGATTATTCTTATTGACAAAGAAAACGAAGGCTTCAAGTCCTACGGGGACATATTCAAGTTCAACACCCTTATCCTCCGCATACTTTTTCTGCTCCGCAGAAGGAGCGGCACAGAAAAGAATATCCGTATCTCCGTCAACAACAGCGGTATATCCCCTTACGGTATTCTTATACTGCATTTTACTGTCCGGAGCAAAATTCTCACCGTAAAAATTATCATCACAGAACTCACCGCCGATATACGTTACAGAGGACTCGGGATAAACCGCATTAATCACAGAGGCATATACCGGAACAAGCGCCGCCGCACCATCAAGCACGGGAAGCTCCCCTTCAAGAGTAAAGTCCGTTTCCGTACGTGCAAGGTCGGACTCCTCCCTAAAAGGAAGAAATTCACCGACGTCAATCATTTTCGCCTGAGTTGCATCGCTGAAATTATTTGAAAGACGTACAGTAACCGAAAAGTATACAGCCACGTTGAACAGAGTAAAAAGCAGAATAATACCGAGAAGCACCGACAGCTGTTTTAAAAGCTTCATTCTACCACAGCTCCTTTGCAATAAACTGTATTATTGAGCAATGGCCGTAAGCATATACGTCGTAGGCAACGTGTACTACGGTAACGGTAATGCAAAGCACAAGAACAAGAATCAGAAGGAATCTGAAATATTTCTCTCTCATTATCTTTCCCTCACATATATGCCACAAACATACAGAACAACACACCGAGGATTACGACAACACCCGCAAACACAGCGGAAAGTATACCGAACACCTTTATTGCGGTTTTCAGTGAATTAAGCTCTGCTGAATTCTTACAGGAAGCCGCTTCCGGTGCTTCCTTCTTTCTCTTTCTGTAAACAAACAGAAGAACAACGAATACTACAATGACTAAAATCGGTATTGCACAAAAAAGAGTATTTATTATTTCATACATAAAAAACACCGCCTTTCTTTATTGTATGTTTATTTTAACATCTGCAAAAAAAATATCAACATTGATTACATTTTTGATATTTTTTCTTAAACTGAAAAAAAGTATTGACTTTAATGATATAAAGTGTTAAACTGACCTCAACAAGCAAACGGAAGGATTAAGTTTTATGACCAAGCTTTTTGCAGCAGCATATTATTATTACTTTTTTTCAGAAGAAAAAAGGTAAGATTTTCGCTGTCTGCAAATCAAAGTAACGTATAAAGGTTATTTCAGTGCACCCGGTGAAAATCGGGTGCATTTAATTTTTTTCGCAGAATATCTTAAAGGTGAGGTAATAAAAATGATTGCAGTATTAAAACAGGGAACAACACAGGAGCAGCTCGGCAATTTTACGGAATGGCTCAGAGGCTTCGGACTTGACGTTCACATTTCAAAGGGCGAATTCCAGACGGTTGTCGGTCTTATAGGTGACACCACAAGGCTTGATGCAGACCTTATCGGAAGCCTCAGCATTGTTGAGGCGGTAAGACGCGTTTCCGACCCCTTCAAAAGCGCAAACAGAAAATTTCATCCCGATGACAGTATAATCAACTGCAGCGGTGTAATGGTGGGCGGCGGTAATTTTGCAGTTATTGCAGGCCCCTGCTCCGTTGAATCCGAGGATCAGCTGACGGGGATTGCAAGAGCCGTAAAAACGGCGGGCTGTAATATGCTCAGAGGCGGAGCCTTCAAGCCCAGAACCTCTCCTTATGATTTTCAGGGGCTGAAAGCCGAGGGTATAGAGCTTCTTCTGAAGGCAAAAAAGGAAACGGGACTGCCGATAGTTACGGAAATTATGGATGCACACCACCTTCCCCTTTTCCAGGATGTTGACGTGATTCAGGTAGGCGCACGGAATATGCAGAACTTTGAACTGTTAAAAGAACTGGGAAAAACCGACAAACCTATCTTGCTAAAACGCGGACTTTCGAGTACAATAAAAGAATGGCTTATGTCTGCAGAATACATTATGGCTGGCGGAAATGAAAACGTAATGCTCTGCGAAAGAGGAATAAGGACCTTTGACAGCCAATACACCAGAAACTGTCTGGACTTATCTGCCGTTCCCGTTCTTAAGGAGCTGACGCACTTACCCGTTATTATTGACCCCTCCCACGCAACGGGCTCCTCAAAATATGTAAAAAGCATGGCATTGGCAGCTGTTGCAGCAGGCGCGGACGGACTTATGACAGAGGTGCATTCTGACCCCATACACGCTCTGTGTGACGGAGCTCAGTCACTGACACCCGAGCAGTTTTCAGATATGATGAAATCCGTAAGCGTTGTAAGAAGCGCATTAAGGGAGGCATTATAATGACTGTCGGTGTTGTAGGCTTAGGACTTATAGGCGGCTCGGCTGCCCGTGCATATAAGGCTGCCGACTGCAGGGTGCTCGGCAGGGATACGGATAAGGGCACGCTCGGATATGCAATGCTGTCGGGAATAATTGACGGGGAGCTGACTTCAGAAGCCGTAAGCTCCTGTGACGTGATATTTATTGCCCTGTACCCGAAAGCGGCAGAGGAATATCTGAAGGAAAATGCACCGTTCATAAAAAAGGATGCCTTTGTGCTTGACCTTTGCGGTACAAAAAGAGAAATCTGCAAAACGGGCTTCAGCCTGGCAGAGGAATACGGCTTTAACTTTGTGGGTGCCCATCCTATGGCAGGCACGCAGTTTTCGGGCATAAAGTATTCGAGAAAGGATCTCTTCAGGGGCGCACCTATGGTAATTGTTCCCCCGGTGTTTGATGATATAGGACTGCTTGAAAATATAAAAAATATAATCTCCCCTATGGGCTTCGGAAGTATCTCCGTGACAACCGCCGAAAAGCACGATGAAATGATAGCCTTTACTTCACAGCTTGCTCACATCGTTTCAAACGCATATATAAAAAGTGAAACGGCAAAAAATCACGGAGGCTTCTCGGCAGGCTCATACAAGGATATGACAAGAGTTGCGTGGCTCAACGAAAATATGTGGACAGAGCTTTTTACTGAAAACTCCGATAATCTTATAAGAGAGCTTAACTTCATAATAAGCTCTCTGGGCGAATACAAAAGCGCCCTCGAAAATAATGACAGCGATACGCTTTGTAAGCTTCTCAGGGACGGAAGGCTTATGAAGGAGCAGATAGACGGAAGCTCACAGAAGAAGGGATAAATGATGAAAAAGGTACACATTGAGGCATCTGCAGGTTATGATGTCCTGATAGGCAACGGTCTTCTCGGAGAATCGGGAAGGCTCATAAGAGATATTTCAAAGGGAAATACTGCGGTAATCGTTTCAGATTCAAACGTATTCCCGCTTTACGGCAATGTGCTTGAAGCTACGCTGAAAAAGGAGGGCTTCAGCGTCATTTCCTTTGTTTTTGAAGCAGGCGAAGACAGAAAATGCACAGATACGCTCGTGTCCTTATGGGAATTCCTTGCAGAAAAGCACGTAACCCGTTCAGATATTCTCATAGCCCTCGGGGGCGGTGTGACGGGCGATCTTACGGGCTTTGCCGCCGCTACGTTTTTAAGAGGAATAAAATATGTAAACATCCCGACTACCCTTCTCTCCATGACAGATTCCTCAGTCGGCGGAAAAACTGCCGTTGATCTTAAAAACGGTAAAAATCTTGCAGGAGCCTTTTATCAGCCGTCACTTGTGATTATTGACCCCGACACGCTGTCTACGCTGCCTGAAAAAATCTTCAATGACGGTATGGCTGAGATCATAAAATACGGAATGATAAACACCCCCGTGCTTTTAGAGCTGCTTTCGGGGGATTATGATATAAATGAAATTATTGAAATCTCCGTAACGGCAAAGCGTGATATTGTTGCCGTTGACGAAAGAGATAACGGAATAAGACAGCTTCTGAATTTCGGACATACACCTGCCCACGGCATTGAGGTGCTTTCGGAATATACGGTTTCCCACGGCTCCGCGGTGGCAATAGGTATGGTTATTATGACAAGGGCGGCAATAAAAAAGGGGCTTTGCGAAGAAGCGGCTCTCGGAGCTCTTCTTTCTCTTCTTGATAAGTTTTCCCTGCCGTCAGTACCCGTTTTTACTCCCGGGGAGCTAGCACGAGCTGCCCTTTCCGACAAAAAACGCCGGGGTGAAGAAATCACTCTTGTAATCCCCCGGTATGCGGGCAGCTGTATACTTAAGCCGACTCCCGTAGCAGAGCTTGCCGGTTTTCTTGCGGAGGGCTTCTGATATGGTAAAAACGCTTTTTTCTCCGAAAACGGAGGACATCATAAAAATACCTGCTTCAAAATCAGAGGTGCACCGTCTTCTTATATGTGCGGCTCTTTCCGACAAAATGACAAAAGTACACTGCGACGGAACAAATGAGGATATTGAAGCAACGGTTAACTGTCTTAAGTCCCTCGGTGCGGAAATTTCCTTTTCAGACGGTATCTTTACGGTAAAGCCCATCGCGGACGTACCTGAAAATCCCGTGCTGCATCCTAAGGAATCGGGCTCAACGCTCCGCTTTTTACTGCCCCTTTCATCTCTTTACGGCAAATCTGCAGTATTTGTTACAGAGGGGCGCCTGGGCGACAGACCTCTTTCCCCCTTAAAGGAGGAGCTTGAAGGGGCAGGAGTCACCATAGAAAAAGAGGACAGCCGTATAAAGGTTTCGGGCAGATGCAAAAAAACCGATTTTTCAATAGCAGGCAACGTATCCTCGCAGTTTATTTCGGGCCTTATATTTATGCTGACAAAAACGGGCGGCAGAATTGAAATAACCGGTAAGACCGAAAGCCTGCCTTATATTGAAATGACAATTGATGCACTGAAAAAATTCGGCTGCTATGTCAGCTTTTCGGAAAACATAATCACGGTGCCAAAAACTGTTCCCCTTATCTCTCCGGGAGAAATAAAAGCCGGTGGAGATTGGTCAAATGCCGCATTTTTCCTTTCTGCAGGTGCTATCGGCAGAAAAGCAATCACACTTACGGGGCTTGAAACAGACTCCGTTCAGGGGGATAAAAAAATCCTTACCGTGCTTCGCGGTTTCGGTGCAGATATTGAAATAACAGAAAACGGCATAACTGCTTACCCCTCCGTGCTTCACGGAATTACGGTTGATGCTGCGGACATACCCGACCTTGTACCCGTTTTGTCGGTTGTTGCGGCAAATGCCAAAGGTCAGACGGAAATTATAAACTGCGGAAGGCTTCGCTTCAAGGAAAGCGACAGAATTGAAGCGGTTTATAATATGATAAAGAACCTCGGCGGAAAAATTGCCGTCCGTGATGACAGTATAATTATTGAAGGCTCCCCCCTTACGGGCGGTGAGGTTGATTCCTGCAACGACCACAGAATTGCAATGAGTGCGGCTGCGGCTGCATTTTCAACAAGCGGTACGGTAACGATAAGCGGTGCCGGGGCTGTAAAAAAATCCTATCCCCTTTTCTGGGATGAAATAAGGTGAAAAGATGAGCTTTCCCTACGGAAACAACATAAAGCTTTATATTGACGGCGAAAGCCACGGCGAAAGGCTGACAATGACACTTGAGGGCTTCCCCGCAGGACTTCGTATTGATGAGGAGCTTCTTTCTGCATTTATGAAAAGACGCGCCCCGGGACAGAATGAATGGTCCACCAAAAGAAAGGAAGCGGACAAGCCCGTTTTTTTGTCAGGCGTTGAAAACGGAGCTACCACGGGCGGCAGGATAACAGCCGTTATTTATAACACGAATCAGCACTCGGGGGACTACGGCGATGCAGGTATAATTCCCCGTCCCTCACACGCGGATTTCCCTGCAATTGTAAAATACGGAAGCTCTGTTGACCTGAGAGGCGGAGGACATTTTTCGGGCAGGCTTACCGCTCTTACCTGCGTTGCAGGCGCGCTTGCTATTCAGTATTTAAGGGAAAAGGGCATTGAAATCAAGGCTCATATATATTCGGTCGGCGGTGTTAAGGACAAGCCATTCTCCGCGGACTGCAACGAAGGGATTGCTGACGGCTTCCCCGTAATTAACGAAACAGCAGGGGAAGAAATGAAGGCTGTCATAAAAAAGGCTAAGGAACAGCTTGATTCCGTAGGCGGTGTTATTGAATGTGTCGTAACGGGGCTTTCCGTCGGTCTTGGCGAGCATCTTTTTGCAGGTGCCGAGGGCAGAATTTCATCCGCTGTATTCTCCGTACCCGGGGTAAAGGCCATTGAATTCGGAAACGGCTTCAGGTGTGCAGAGCTTCTCGGTTCTGAAAATAATGACAGCTTTTATTTTGACGGTGATACAGTAAAAACATACACCAACAACTGCGGCGGTATTCTCGGCGGAATGACAAACGGTATGCCCCTGGTTTTCAGGTGTGCCCTGAAGCCCACTCCCTCCATAGGGAAGGAGCAGGATACCGTAAACCTTGAAACAAAGGAAAACATCAAATACACGGTAAAAGGAAGACATGACCCGTGTATTGTACCGAGAGCCGTACCCGTAATTGAGTCATCGGCAGCGCTGGCGGTGCTTGATATGCTGCTTGACGGAAAAAGCGTTTCCCTTGAGGCATCAAGAGAGAAAATTGATGCAATAGACAAGGAAATCGTGCGTCTTTTCTGTGAAAGAATGGCGGTATCGGAAGATATTGCACGCTATAAAAAGGAAAACGGGCTTCCCGTGTACGTACCCGAAAGAGAAAATGAGCTTCTCGGAAGAGTAAAGGCGCTTTCAAAGGATGAATTCTCCGGCTATACCGAGGAGCTTTACAAGGAAATTCTTGCTCTTTCAAAAAAATATCAGTCCGCAGAAACGGACGAAGAAAGTGTCGGCTAATATGATACATTGTGAAAATTTAAGAGCAGGGCTTATAGGACGCAGACTCGGGCACAGCTTCTCACCTGAAATCCACTCCTTTCTTGCAGATTACGAATATAAGCTTTATGAAATGGAAGAAAATGAGGTGGCGGCTTTTCTTGAACGCTGTCCTCTTGATGCCCTGAATGTAACAATCCCCTATAAAAAAACCGTAATGCCGTATCTCGGATATATTTCCGATGAAGCAAAAAGGATAGGCTCGGTCAACACGATTATAAAAAAAGCGGACGGTCTTTACGGCTACAATACCGACTATTACGGCTTTTCTTATATGCTGAAGAAAAGCGGAATTGAGATTACGGATAAAAAGGTGCTTATTCTCGGCTCGGGAGGGGCATCGGTTACAGTAAAAGCGGTGCTTGCCGATATGAAGGCAAGGGAAATCGTTGTTATCTCGAGAAGCGGAGAGGACAATTACGATAACATAGAAAGGCATTCCGACACGGACGTTATTGTAAATACAACCCCCGTGGGAATGTACCCCGATACGGGAAAAAGCCCGGTAGACCTGAAGGCTTTTCCGAAGCTCTCAGGAGTGCTTGATTTAATATATAATCCTGCTCAGACACGGCTTTTATACGATGCAAAAAGCCTCGGTATACCTTACATAAACGGACTTTCAATGCTTGTGGCTCAGGGAAAAAGAGCGGCTGAGCTTTTTACGGGTGAGCACATCCCCGACGGTGAAATTGAAAAAATAATAAGTGCAATTGAGAATAAAACGAAAAATATTGTGCTTATCGGAATGCCCGGTGCAGGAAAAACCACAATCGGCAAAATTCTTGCAAAAAAGCTCGGAAGAAAATTTATTGATACTGATGACATTATCACAGAAAAGGCGGGTATGCCCATTCCCGGAATATTCTCTCTTTACGGAGAGGACAGATTCAGAGAAATTGAAACAGAAGCGATAACCGAAGCAGGAAAAATGTCGGGTGCCGTTATTGCTACGGGCGGCGGTATTATTACAAGAAAAGAAAACCGCTACTCAGTAAAGCAGAATTCCGCGGTAATATGGCTGAAAAGGGATCTTTCCCTTCTGCCCATTGACGGCAGACCCATATCACAAAAAAATAATATGGCAGAGCTTTGTAAAAAAAGAGCTCCCCTTTATGAGGATTTCTCTGATTTTTCGGTTGACGTAAGTGAAAACGCAGAGGAAACCGCAGAAATAATTCTTGAGAAATTAAGGAGAATGTAAATGAAGCTTCTTATAATAAACGGACCGAATCTGAATTTACTGGGACTCAGAGAGCCCGATATTTACGGAAAACAGGACTATAACACCCTTTGCGGTATGATAGAAAAGGCTTGTGAAGGTATTGATTTCGAGATTTTTCAGTCAAACCACGAGGGAGCTATTGTTGATAAAATTCAGTCCGCCTACCCCGACACCGACGGCATTGTAATTAACCCTGCCGCATACACACATACGAGTGTTGCGATTCTTGACGCTTTAAAGGCTGTGGGAATACCTACGGTTGAGGTTCACATTTCAGACATCAATTCCCGTGAGGAATTCAGAAAATTCTCCTATGTTTCCCTTTATGCCGAAAAGCAGATTGCAGGGAAAGGACTTGAAGGATACACTAAGGCTTTAGAATACCTTAAAGAAAAATTACAGAAATAAAATTGACGGCGGGAGAAATCCCGCCTGTTTTTATTAAAAATTCACTTTTTTTCTTTACATCAGGAAAAAATCGGTGTATACTTTTTACGGAAAATAAATAAAAAGGGTGATTTATGTGAAAAAACTTATTTCTTTAGCTCTCGCACTTGTTATGGCACTCTCCTGCTTCTGTGTTGTTTCCTTTGCCGAAGAGGAAAAGCCTCTGGGCTACGTAGTGCTTGGTGACTCGATTGCCTACGGCTCGGGACTTGTAAATCCTGTTGATGCCTGCTACGGCAGAATTGTTGCCGACACAAACGGCTACACATACGAAAACCATTCAATTCCCGGAATCACCTCGGGCGTGCTGCTTTCTATGCTGGAGGACAGAGAAGAGGTAAGAGCAAGCGTTGCCGAAGCCGATATCATCAGCATTTCAATCGGCGGAAATAACTTCCTTACAGATAACCTTATAGGGCTTGCCTTCGAAAGCCTTGTTCGCAAGGATATGACAAGCTTTGATGAAATTGCAGCTCTTTACTATGAAGACCTCTGTGCCATTATGGACATAATCAATGAACTGAATCCCGATGCGGTTGTGCTTTTACAGACAATTTACAATCCTCAGAAGGGTGCCGCAGGTGTGGTTTATCTTGAGGGCGGAATCCGTCTTAACGATATGATGAGAAAATATGACACGGAGCATCCCGGTGAAATCGTTATTGTTGAGGTAGCCGAGGCTCTGAACGGCGACCCGGAAAACTTTGCAGACGATCTGATTCATCCCTCAAGTAAGGGTAACGAGAAAATTGCCGTGGTAATTCTCGGTAAGCTTTATGAAATGGGACTCGGCACAGCAACTGAGCCCGTCATCAGTACAGCCGGGCTTGATTTTAAGATGCCCCTTTCCTTTGCGGTTATAATCAACGTAATCTGTGAGCTGTTTGCAATATTCAGCAATATAATAAACCTTCTCAGATAAGAAAAATTTAAGGCGGGCACCGAAGAACGGCGCCTGCCTTATACTTTACATCAGTTTAACTGCTTTTGGCGTATACTTTTTTATTTCCTCAATATATCCTTGTGCGTCTTCCGCAGACGGTACGGTAAAGGGGTTTTCGTTTTTCTTCCCCATACGCATTAATTTTGAAAGCCCTAATTCGTGATAGGGAGCAACTTCAATGCCCGTGATATTTTCCAGGGCTTCTGCCGTTTCACCGATTCCCTTGAAATGCTCCTCAGTATCGTTTACCGAGGGGATTACGGGACAGCGCAGCACTATTTTACTGCCGTTATCATTCAGAGCCTTCAGGTTTTCAAGAATTTTTTCATTCCCGACACCCGTATATTTCTTGTGAAGGGCTGAAGAGGTCAGCTTATAATCGAAAAGAAAAACGTCAATATATTCTGCGGCAGAAAGCATTTTTTTTCTGTCTGTAAAGCCGCAGGTTTCAACTGCCGTATTCAGTTTCTTTTCCTTTGCTTTTCTGAGAATTTCCAGCATAAAATCATACTGCATAAAAGGCTCACCGCCCGTAAGGGTAATGCCGCCGCCCGATTCATCAAAGAAAATTTTATCCCTCAGGACTTCCTTTATAACCTCGTCGGCAGTCACGGTTTTCCCTGCTGTGCTGAGGCATTTTACGGGACATATCTCAATGCATTTTCCGCAGGAAATACATTTTTCACGGGAAAGACTATGGGTATCTCCGAAGCTATGCACTCCGTTTTCGCACACAGACCCGCATTTTTTGCAATAAATACACTTATCCCCCGAAAAAAGAAGCTCGGGGGAAATTTTTTGGGATTCGGGATTGTGACACCAGAGGCACCTTAAGGGACAGCCCTTGAAAAACACGGCAGTCCTTATACCCTGCCCGTCATTTATTGAAAAACGCTGAATATTAAAAATATGACCCTGCATCTCAGAATTCAATTTCTGCAACAACGGGATAATGGTCCGAGGGTACATCACCTAGATATTCGTTTCTGTCAACATAAAAGCTCTTTACCTTCACGTCACCCTTAACAAAAACATAATCTATGACGGAGCGGTATTTTTCCTCACCGAGCCACGCGTGGAAGGTATTGTCCTTATCGGTAACGGGAGCCGCATCTCTTGAATCAACGAAGCCTCCGTCCTTGACAGCCTTGCAGGGAGCGGATTCGGGGGTTACATTGAAGTCCCCCGTAAATACTGCGGGACAGTCGGTGCAGATTTCATTTGCCTTCATTGCTACAAGCTCTGCCCCCTTCTGCATAGCAATTTCTCCTCTGTGGTCAAGATGTGTGTTGAAATGGCAGAATTTCCTGCCTGTTTCCTTTTCCGTAAGCATTACATAGGAGCAGATTCTGATGCAGGCGGCATCCCAGCCCTTTCCCGGCACGTCGGGAGTTTCCGAAAGCCAGAAATTGCCCTTTTCACCGGGTGTAAATTTATCCTTTTTATAGAAAACTGCGGAGAATTCGCCCTCCTCCCTGCCGTCATCTCTGCCGACACCTACGAAATCGTAGCCGGGGAGATTTTCCTTAAGGGCATTCATCCAGCCGATGTGCGCCTCCTGCACACCCAGGGAATCGGGGTCAGCTGCCTTTATTGCGGCAACAACACGGGGAATACGGTTTTCCCACTCTCTGCCGTCATGACCTGCACAAAGCACGTTAAAGCTCATAATCTTCATATATACACACTCCCTTATTATCTTAATTTTACTTTATCACAAGGGGAATATTTATTCAATCGGTTTTTTATAAAAAGTGTGGAAAAAAGGAAAATTATGTGCTATTATAAACTCAGCAAAAACAAAAGGAGAGTTATATATGGACCTTTCACTTATTCTTATTACCTGTACCATTCTTCTGGGACTTTTAAGCCTTACGGGATTTTTATTCTTAAGAGTCAGAAAGACTGACGTAAAGTCCCTGATGCTTAAATCCGTTACAAGCGTGATGTTTATTCTGACCGGCGTATTTCTTACCATTGCAAAGCCCTCGGCTTACTCTGCACTTATCGTTGCAGGTCTTGTTTGCGGAATCTTAGGCGATATATGGCTCGATATGAAGTTTATGTACCGTCAGGATGAGGACTTCCTCACAAAAGCAGGCTTCTCCTCCTTCTCCTTCGGCCATTTCTTCTATATTGCCGCAATAATCGCAGGCGCTACCGAATTCAAGGCTCTTTCAATCCCCTTGTCACTTGTGGTAGGCGTTATTGCAGGTCTTGTAATTTACTTCGGCGAAAAGGTTATGAAGCTTAAATACCACGCCAATTATAAGATTATCTCAACACTTTACGGCGGACTGCTTTTCTTTGTGACAGCAATGTCCTTCAACTGCGCTTTCCTTGCAGGAATCAAGGATAATCTTCACCTTATCGCATTCTTTGTCGGCGGTGTGTTCTTCATTATTTCGGATATCATTCTTTCGGGAACATACTTCGGAGAGGGAAAAAACAGACCCGTTGACATTATCACAAATCACGTAACATATTATATTGCACAGTTTATAATTGCGTGCTCGATACTCTTTATGTAAAGGAAAAGGAATTATGAGAAGACAGCAGCAGCTCGATTTTTCGGGCATTAAAACATTTTCCGCAAAGGACAGAATCAATCTTGTAACCATTGAAAGGCTTATGACTCCCGGTGTGACACCTCACGAGGAATTCGTTCACGAGGGCTTCAATGAGCTTATTGAAAGAATTATAAGGGCAAGAAGAAACGGCAGACCCGTTATATGGAGTATGGGTGCGCACGTTATAAAGAACCATCTTTCAAGATATATAATTGAGCTTATGAAGATGGGCATTATCACTCATATAGCGGCAAACGGTGCCACAAGCATACACGATTTTGAATTATGCTATCTCGGCGGAACCTCCGAGGACGTGCCTACTGCTATTGAGGACGGCTCCTTCGGCATGTGGGAGGAAACGGGCGCCTGGATGAACGAGGCTATCAATCAGGGCGCAGAGCTCGGTATCGGCTACGGTGAGGCTCTCGGAAAATATATTGATGAAAATCCCGAAAAATTCCCCAACCGTGAGGACTGTATTTTATGGCAGGCTTATAAGCTTGACATTCCCGCAACCTATCACATTGCTCTGGGCACGGATATAATCCATCAGCACCCAACCTGCGATATGGCAAATATCGGAAGATGCTCAGGGATTGATTTCAAGAAGATGGCATACTCCGTTTCTCAGCTTGACGGCGGTGTTTTCCTGAATTTCGGCTCCTCCGTTATCGGTCCCGAGGTGTTCCTGAAGACCCTTTCCATTGCAAGAAATCAGGGCTGTCCCACATTCAATATCACAACGGCTAACTTTGACCTTATCAATCTCGGCAATTTCCGCTGTAAGATTGGCTATGAGGATCCCAATTACTACTACAGACCCCGTAAGAACATTGTTAACCGACCCACCTGCCGCGGCGGCTGGGGCTGGCACTTCGTGGGCGATCATCAGATTACGATTCCCACACTTTATGACAAAATAAAGGAAAGCTACTGATATGCTGAATAAAAATGAAGTAAGAGAAATTACAGAAAAAATAAAAGGCTGTAAAATCGGTATTGTCGGTGATTTCTGCGTTGATATTTACTGGCACGCAGATATGACCCTTTCGGAATTATCCCGTGAAACTCCCCATTATCCCTTACCCGTAACGGCTGAAAAAACCTCTATGGGGGCAGGCGGTAATGTTGCGGCAAATCTTGCGGCGCTCTCCCCCGAAAAGATATATGCCGTTTCCCTTATAGGCGATGACTGGCGCGGTATGCTTCTGCGCTCACTCATTAAAAAGAGCGGAATCTCGGACGAATATATAATTGAAACCGAGGGCAGATTTACAAATGCCTACTGCAAGCCTATGCGCCACGGCATTTCGGCTACCGTTTACGAGGACCCGAGGCTTGACTTTGAAAACCGCTGTCCCATAACTGAGGAAACGGAAAACAGAGTTATTGAATACTTAAGAGAGCTTTCAACGAAGGTAAGCGTGCTTTGCGTTGCTGATCAGTTCCGCTGCGGCATTGTGACAGACAGAGTAAGGAATGAAATAATCACCCTTGCAAAAAAGGGGCTTACGGTTATCTGCGACAGCCGCTATAATATCGGAAAATACACCGACTGTATCTTAAAGCCAAACGAGGTTGAGTGCTGGAGAGCAGTTTACGGAAACGACGGCTTTATTAATGCGTCAGAAGAGGAATTCCTCGAAGCAGCAAGGGCACTTGCAGTAAAAAATAACGCAAGGGTTTTCTGCACTCTCGGTGACAAGGGCTCTTTTGTCACGGACGGCAAAAAGGGCGTAAGAGTGGGAGCCAAGGCACTTACGGGTGAATTGGACATCTGCGGTGCGGGAGATACCTCCCTTTCCGCATTTTCTCTCGGCATCACTGCAGGCGCACCTATGGAAAAGGCAGCAGCCCTGGCAGGACTTGCTTCTGCCGTCACCGTTAAAAAAATCGGTATGACAGGTACGGCAACAGCAGAGGAAATTGAAGAAATTGCAGAATAACAAGAACTGCACAAGGCTACCGTAAAAAGCAGCCTTGTGTTTTTTATTAATATAAACTTACCGGATTCTTAAGTTTTTCTTAAGTCTGTTTACATTGAACTTATAATATGTAAAAATGCAAACAGGAGGGATGAATATGAAAAAATTTATATGCGCCTTTATTTCTGTGCTTATGCTTTTCGGGGCTTCACTTTCCGCCTCGGCAGGCTCCATCCCCTGGGATATTGCCGAAAATGACGAAGCCGTACTCTATTTCGGGCAGGTCAAAAAGGTATATTACAGCTCTGATCAGGTTGTTATAAAGCCTCTTAAGGTCATCAAGGGTGATGTTCCCACAGACGGCTCACTTATTATTGAGAACATAGGTCTTCTTTCACCGCTTATTCCGGGAAACACGTATATTTTTGCCGGAGCTCTCGGAGATAAAGGGCAGCTTGATATATTTTTCCCCGACAGCTATGATACCGACACTCTGAATCTGGCTGAAAGAGGCTCCTTTTGGGAAGAGGTACAGGAAAGAATCAATTCGGGGAAATACAAGGAAGCCGACAATAAGCGGATTAACAAAAAAAATGAAGCCCTGATAAGCGGTGACAAAGTAAAGCTTTCAGAGGTCTTCGGAATGATAAAGGAGGAGCCTCAGGCTGTTGATGCCGACAGCACGAAGCTCACCTTCGGGGAATTCTATACGCTTTGCGATGAAATTGAAGCATACCCCATTGATATAGAAAACAATATAAACAATTCGCTTATAAGAGCATCTGTAAAGCTTGAAAACGGCAACAGAATTGACATCACAAGTGACGGAAAAATCCAGATCTGTTACCCTAAGAACAGAAGCATATACGTTGTCAGCACCGAGGACAGAGATAAGCTCCTTTCCGTACTCTGCAATGAAAAGCTGCCCTTTATTTATACGGGGTACGTCACAGCGGCAGCCTACGCTGCTCTGACACTTTCGCTTGTCACGGGAATTGCAGTAATACTGACAAAAAAGAAAAAAACAGGGAATGTAAAAAAGCAAAGACCGTATAAAACAGTATAAAGCAAGGGGCTCTGCAGACAAAAGCAGTGAGCCCCTTAACCATACAAAAAAGCTGCAGAAAATTTCTGCAGCTCTTCTTTTTGTGAAATTCACTTCTTCACTATTTCCTATTACCTTTTACCTCAAACAATGACGGGGGCCCGTTATTGTTTATTCCCAGTCAATAGGACGTTCAATGAAGTTTATTTTATCCTTTTCGGGAATAATTGAGAAGGATGATACTCTGTCAATACCGTGCTCCTTAAATTTATCGTAGAGCCATTCCTGCTCCTTCATTCTTAGGGGATTCAGGAAGAAGTATTCGCCCTGCATCTGATTTGCCTTGAAGAATTCCCAACTTAAGTTTGCAATTTCAACATTATCGTGCTGAGCCTCGCTTCCCTCTGCTTTAAGTGCCTTTTCCCAGAGAAGATCGAGCTTAATCATTGTGTGGATGGGATAATAGCCTGACTGATAGTGCCAGTCGAAGTCAAATGCGTGAGCGGTAGCACGGATCTGTGCTGTTTGTATATCAAGAATTTCCTTGATATAGGGAGCAGCCTCTTCGCCGTAATACTCCTTCATAAAGTCGTTTATATGATACTCAACGTCTGCGTTAACGTCCCACTGCAATTTGCAGAGAAGGTAGTTACGAAGCTCGTTGAAGGCGGCTGTGTGACCGTCACCGCAGTTGTAGATATAACCCGTAATGCCTATGTCATGCATATACTTCATTGTTTCCTGCATATACTCGAAGTTTGAGAAGAACTGTGCAGAGAAAAGGAAGTTTATTGTGTAATCATAGATGTAGGTTCTGTCGGCAATCTCGGTCCATACCTTGAAATCCTCTGCAATCTGAGGATGATTGTCGCCGTACAGATTCATAAGGGTTTCGTTTCCGTCCTGAGCGCCGCACTCCAGAAGAGAGTGGCTGCGGCAGGCCTTATGAAGACCGCAGAGCACGGGAGCAACGTTTGGTCTGCAGCGAAGAGAGGTGTCCGTGGGAGGACGGTCTGTTTCGTTGTAGGCATAGAAAGTAAAGGTATAATCGGGAAATTCGGGGCCTAAGATGTCCGCAAGCTTATTTGTAAAAATAAGGGTGGGGGCGGAAACGGCACCGTACTTTTCATAAAGTGCTTCACAGCTGTCGCAATGACAGTAGTTGATGTTATCATCCTGACCTATGTGGATGAACTTTGCACCGTTTGTTGCATTGGACATTATCTCACGGCAGTTTTTCACAACAAGGTCAAGCACATCGGGATTTGTCATACAGACGTGATCGGTATGGCGGTTGCCGTTTTCATCCATTGCAAAATATTCGGGATGCTCTGCAAAAAGGGACTTGGGAACAAGGGTGATAAGTGTTGCGTCCCACAAGGAATAGGTAAGGGTTCCGCCGTACTTTGTTGCGTTCTTATGGAAGGAAACGTTCATTCTTGTTCTTGCACGGTAAGCTTCATTCGTTCCCATTGTGTCGTTTCTTCTTACTGAAAAAGAGGGCTCGACAATACGGTTAAGTGCTTTATCTATCACAACATCGTCATTTTCGGGTACTCTTTCAAGAGTGGGGGTAAACCAGCGTACACCGAGGTACTCCTCAAGGAAGGTATACACACCGAAAAGTGTGCCTCTGTCATCCTCACCGCGGATAATAAAATTTTCACCGTCGGAATACAGCAGGAAGCCGTCCTCTTTAATTGAAGAATAGTCGCAGAACACAGTATCGGAAAGGGCTGTTTCACCAAGGTATACTGCGTCAGCACCCTCGGGAAGCGCAGATTCGGAAATCACAGGGAGCTTTTCACCGCTGATTTTTTCGATGTAAGTCTGAAATTCCTCTGCCGCCGTGTCAATACACTCACCGTGGCTGTCGGGGGTTACGATGAAATAATCACTCTCCCCGTTTTCGACGATATAAACCGGCTCCGTAACCTCAGGAGCAACATACTTTTCACCGCCGTAATTTACCGCCATATCAACGGGCATAAGACCGATTGAAAGCAAAAAGACCTCCATAAAGGATATAAGAGCTTTTAAGGTTGCTGCCATAAAATATCTCCTCCGGATACAAATATTAATTATATGATATCAATTAAAGCTTTCGTTGTCAATTAATAAAACAGCCTGCAAGGAAATTTCCCTGCAGACCGTAAAAATATTTTTAATACTCGGGCATCAGAATCTTAATCTTCTTGCCTACTGTGTAATGAAGCTCGTTTTCGTGAAGGGTAAGCTGAAAATCTGCCTTGTTGCCGTCATTGTCAACATCGTGATAAGGAAGCACACCCGTAAATTTGATATGAAGCTCATCCGTTGTAAAAACATCGGCATATTTAAGATACTTTGAAAGGTCTACGCTGTCTGTCAGATATTCACCGAAGATTTTGGCAATCATTGCGGGGGTGAAATCGTGGATAAGGCAAACCTCAAACTTGCCGTCGTTAAGATCAACATTTTCGTAAAGAGATATACCGCCCATTCCCTTCGAGGTTGTGATAAGCCCCAGAAGTATATTGGTATCCTTGGTAACACCGTTTGCGGTGTATGTAGCCTTTATTTTCTGAGGACCCTTAAGAAGAGGAGGCAGAGCTGCAAAAACGTAAGCCGCGTGACCGAGCTTCTTCTTGAGGGTGGGATTCACAAGGTAAGGAACTGCCGCAATATAGCCGAAGGCTGAAACGTAGCATACAGGCTCACCGTTTACAATGAGGGAGTCCATAAGACAAACCTTGCCCTTTTCTGCAAGCTTGTCAATACTCTTTATGGCATCCTTTCTTATAAGGTTGAAGTTGTTTGCCATATCGTTTGTAGTACCGACTGAAATATGGGCATATATACTGTGCTGTTCTATATCATTAAAGGCACGGACTGCTTCATTTACAGTACCGTCACCGCCGAAGGTTATGAGATAGTCTGATACGGGATCAAGCTCCTTAATGAGCTTTATAACGTGACCCGAATATTCACTCTTTGCTACTGTGTTGAGCTTAAGACCTTTTTCAACGAATTTGAAAATAAGATGGTCAAGCGCTGCCTGGGAAAACTGTGTTGCAATGGGGTTATAGATAATACTGAAATTCATAGCATTCCTCCTTATAATTCTTCAAATATATCATAGCACATAAAAAGTTAATATTTTTGTAATGTAATTTTTATCACTCTTTTTGTAATTTTTGTATACGGCTGCTATTGAAAAAACATAATTAAAGTGTTAGAATTTCTTACGTAATATATATCAACGGAGTGATATTATGAAAAAATCAATACAGAGAAAATACGCCCGTCTTATTGCAAGAACGGGTGCAAATATTCAGAAGGGACAGCCCGTAAAGCTCTATGCAAGCGTTGATCAGTATGAATTCGTGACGATTCTTGTTGATGAATGCTATAAAGCAGGAGCAAGCAAGGTTATGCTTGAGTGGGACCATCAGCCCATAACAAAGCTTGACTACCGCCACAGAAGCTTAAAATCTCTTTCCAAGGTTGAAAAGTGGGAGGAGGAAAAGCTTAAATTAATGACCGAGGAGCTTCCCTGCCGTATTTACATTATCAGCGAGGATCCCGACGGACTTAAGGGTGTTAATCAGGAAAAGATGCAGAAGGCAAGAATTGCACGCTATCCCATTATTAAGCCCTACAGAGATGCTATTGAAAACCGCCATCAGTGGACAATTGCCGCCGTACCCTCCTACGAATGGGCAAAGAAGGTGTTCCCCTCTCTTACAAAATATCAGGCATATAATAAATTATGGGATGCAATTCTCAGGACCGTGCACGTTACCGAGGATAATGACCCCGTGGCAGAATGGGAGGAGCACAACAAGACCCTCAGAGAGAAGTGTGAATGGCTCAATTCCTATAAATTCGACTATCTTCATTACAAGAGCGGGAACGGCACGGACTTCAAGGCATGGCTTATCCCCCAGGGACATTGGTGCGGAGGAGCCGAGAAGACAAAGCAGGGAGTTGTTTTCAATCCAAATATGCCCACAGAGGAGGTATTCACCTCCCCCATTGCAGGTAAGGCAGAGGGCAAGGTTGTTTCCACCATGCCTCTTTCCTATGAGGGTCAGCTTATAGAGAACTTCTGGATTAATTTCAAGGACGGCAAGGCTGTTGAATGGAATGCCGAAAAGGGCAATTCACTTCTTACAAAGATGATTACAATGGATGAAAATGCCTCAATGCTCGGAGAGCTTGCACTCATCCCCAAGAACAGTCCCATAAGCGAAAGCGGAATTTTATTCTACGAAACTCTTTTCGATGAAAACGCAAGCTGTCATATAGCACTCGGTGCCGGCTATAACGACACCATCGACGGTCACCTTGAAAAGACTAACGAGGAATGCAGAGCTCTCGGCATCAACGACAGTATGATTCACGTTGACTTTATGATAGGTGCAGACGATATGGAAATTACAGGCTACAAGGACGGAAAGGCCACTAAGATTTTCGAAAACGGCACCTGGGCGAAGTAATCATAATTTAGCGAGCTAAATTATGAAGTGATATTTTTTGCTTCGCAAAAAGTGATATTTCCCTTCGGGAAGTGATATTCATTCCTGCGGAATGAGTGATATATTTGCCTTTCGGCAAATGTTTCGGGACCTTGCGGTCGGCATTATACAAAAAATTAAGTGCAGAAGCGTAAAAACTTCTGCACTTTTGTTTTTCGGGATGTCGGGGACGCCATCCCCTACAATATAAAATTTACATTATTGCACAAAAGAACAATTACATCTGTAAATCAGTATAAGCTCCGAATTCCGAATTGCGAATTACTTTATATTGCCTTCAAGGAAGTTTTCTTCGGTTACTCTGCCGTCGGCGTCTACGCGGAAGGTCTTGATTTCGCAGGGAAGGAAATCAGCCCTGAAGCCGCAGTCGAGCATATCGCACACGATAGCAGCTCTTGTTTCCTTACCTGAGGTTTCTGCAAAACGGATAACTGTATCGCCTGAGCCGTCCTCTGCTAATTTGAACGCGGTCATAATGACATTGTCTTTATCGCAGTAAATAAATCTCTTCTGCTGAGGCTCTGAGCCCTTGTGATAGCTTTCGGGAACGAGCACGGGACGGACATTGAAGAGAGCGGCTTCCTTAGTGATGCCGTTTAATTCGGGAGCTCCGTCACAAAGGAAAATGCCGTACTCGAAGGTCTGCTTGCCTTCATCCGTGAAGTTGAAGTCTGCTGCAGGACGGTGTGAATAGTGGTCTGCAAAAATAACATTTCGCATAAGAGTAATGCGAAGGTCATTTCCCTTGCAATCGTAGGAATACTTGCTGTCATTAAGAACTGCAAGTGTTCTTCTTTCACCGTTATCGAAGGAGATTGCACCCCAACGCTGTGCCGGCTCCTCCTCACCGTTTACGGGACGCTTTATGAAGCCTGCAGGAATCTCGTAGGTGTTCTCTGCATTGTCGCCTGTAACGGGGAAGGACATTTTAAGCATAGTGAACCTTTCCTGCCACAGTGCCTTGCACTTTACGCGAAGAACCTTTGCACCGGCAGCAAGGATGAAGTCCTGAGAAAGGTGGGATTCACCGAATTTACTCTTAACTCTTACTACCGCACGGGCAGGGCCTGCCTCAACAAGCTCGATACTTTCAAGCTCCATTGTGCCCTTTACATTGTGGAAGGTAAATACGTTATGTGCCCAGGTGTCCGTGTCACTGTCGTCAATTACCGTGGGAACAGCAACGGGCTTTTCGGCACTTGCATAATCGAAGCCTGTTTCCTTATTGATAAGACTTACGATTGCGCCCGTCTTTTCGGAGAAGGTTGCCTTTATATACTTATTTTCAATTGTAAGACCGTCAGCCATTACGTCTGAGGAAACGCTCTTTACCTCGTCATTTTCTCTCCACCAGGTAAGCCAGTATGTGCTATATCCGAGAGCAGGCACCTTAGCTATAAAGCAGGTATCCATATGAGAGTCGTTTGAACGGGAGGAGCGCACGTTCTGGAAGGGAACATCCTTGCCCTCGCAGTCCGTTACCTTGCTTGAAGCGTTGTAAGCGCGCACGGAAACCTCAATATCAAAGGAATGGGGATTGAATACAACAACGGGACGGGGGAAATTACCGCAGGACTGATTTCTGACCTCAGTACATACGGGATCCGAAACACCGTCAACCCAGGTGTCAATCTTCCTTGCGATTCTGAGAACTGCTTCGTTGTAAATCTTGGAGGAAATATTCATAGCGTGTCCCATGGAATCTCTTACGTCATCATAAGCTTCCATTATGGAGCAGCCGCAGAGAATATCGTGGAACTGATTGAAGCATACCTCACGCCAGGCGGTCTTAAAGTCCTCGGTCTTAGCTTCCATCTTATATTCCTTATTTGCAACGGTTGAGAAGGCCTCGGATGCAAAAAGGGAGTTTTCAGCCTGACGGTTGAGCTTCTTTACAAGGCTTGTTGCGCTGTAGCAGCCGCTTGCGTGGTGCTGTAATTCATCCTTCCATAAGGGAAGGTCGGGGAACTGTAATGTCAGTGCCTTAAAATACATATCGGGGGATGAGAACTGCAGCTTATGCCAGCCCTCACGGGTCATATTTTCCTTGAGGTATTCAATATCTCCTCTTGTGGGGCCGCCGCCGTGGTTACCGACGCCGTAGAACAGCATCATACCGTGGCCTGTTTCATTAATAAACTTTTCGGCACATTCAAGTCCCGAATCAATTGCATTTTTGCCGTGGTCGGCATAGCCGTGGGGAAGACGGTAGGTAAGCACTCTTGAGCCGTCCATGCTCTCCCAGATGAAGGTTACGGGGATATCGGGATTCTCGTTGGGGGTGGGACGCTGGAAAACATAGTTAGTCATACCGCCCTTGAAAAGCAGCTGCGGCATCATGGCATTATGACCGAAGGAGTCTACGTTATAGCCCGTTGTGCAGATTTTGCCGAACTTTTCATAGTAATAAAGCTGAGAATAAAGAGCCTGACGGGCAAAGGATTCGCCTGAGGGCATATTGCAGTCGGGCTGTACCCACCAGCCGTTTACGGGCACCCATCTGCCCTCCTTTACGCGCTGAGTGATTTCGGCAAACATATCAGGGTCGATTTCCTCAACCCACTTATAGTAAGCGGCAGAGGAGCAGGTAAAAATAAAGTCATTATATTCGTTAAGTCTGTCAAGTGCGCTTCTGAAGGTCTGAAGCACCTCACCGCAGCCCTCCTGCCAGCGCCAGAGCCAGATGGGGTCAAGGTGAGCGTTGCCTACGAGATGTATTCTTGATGTATCAGCCATTATTATTCCTCCTCTATAAGCCCTGCATATCTTCCGAGCCAGTATGCGAAGGTGTAGACGTAACAGCTTTCAAGCTGATAGCAATCTCTTCCGCCCTCGTGGTCTTTATATGAATAGGGATTTCTGTCATATTTTGAAATGGGGAATTCATCGGGGCAGAGTCGCCACGATGCCTCCTTTTCACCGCCCATTCTCTTACGGCAGGGAACATCATAACGGGATGAAAGGCTTACAGATGTTACAAGTCTTGTAACGCCCACGCGTCTGAACCAGTCGGCAAGCTCATCTGTATTTATTTCATCCTCGGGGCAGGAAAGCATAAAGGGAATGTCATAAGCAGGATTATGCTCACGGCGGAAGGTACCGTTCCAGCCTCTGTAGCCGTTTTTATAAAGCTCCTTAAGCTCTGCATCATCCTCAAGGGTGATAAGCAGCCAGTATGCACTTGTGGCAAGCATATTGTCACCGTACATAAGTCCTTCGACGTCCTCACCGCCCTCAAGAAGTGCGGAAATATGGAAGCGCTCCTTGTGAAGAGAGGTAAGCCTTGCATAGCCGTCCTCTTTTACGAGCTTATTGTAGGTTTCCTCCCATAAGCCCTTTTCACCCGTGATGTGCATTGTGACCTTAAGGTACATAAGAAGCTCGGTTGCATTAAGACAGCCGTCGGACCAGCCGAGAAGAGTTTCAAAGTAAGCCTTGCTCCACTTTGCCCAGGTTGTGGGCTTGCCTGTTGAGGTTTCGTGGAATTCGAAGCCGTGGTCAATGATATGCTTCATTGTGTTCTTAGCGGCTGTTTTCACGATTTCGTCAAGCTCGGGGTCCTCTTCTCCCATAATCTCGTGGAAGAAATACATAAAGAGATAGTGAAGAGTGATTTCGTCGGAGCTTGTATCTCCCTTGTAAACTATACCCTCATGGGAATAACCGAGGTCTGTATAAAGATGGGAAAGTCTTTCGGGAATGGGCGCACCTGCATATATCTCCTTGCCTGCAATACCTCTCTGCTTGGCACCCGTTGTGGGCAGAACAACTGCCTTGTCCCCCATCTTTTTATAGAAAAGACCGTCATCGGGTACGGGCTCTGTGGGAACCATATAGGTTCTTGCAACGAAGCCGTCGCCGCGGCCGGGAATATACATAAGAAGCTGACATGCCTCTGATGCTCTTATTGCACTCTTTTTAGCGGCAAGAGTTCTTTCGTCGTCAGCACCGTACTTCTTCTTATAAACTGCGTATTTGCATAATTCACCGATAGCAAAGCCGCAGGTGAAGGTACCCGAGTTGTCGGAATGACCGTAAGGCACAACGGAGGAAAGCTCACGGGGGACCGTAAGTGTTCTCTGTGTGCACATACCGCGGCGGGAAACGTATTTTTCTGTTTCCTCGGTAAGCCTTAAAGCCTTTTCCTCGCAGGTAATTTCGCTGAGCACGATATTTGTCACACCCGTAGCGGTTTTTACCCATACGCTTTCCTTTTCACCCTCTTCGACGTAAACAGCCTTTACGTCATTATCGGGAAGATCGCGGGATGCGGAGAAATACTGCACCTTATCTATCTCATACTCTGCATTTTCATCATAACGGGTAAGTCCGTTGGGAGCACCGAGCCACAGAACGTTGCCGTATTTCGCAAAGCAGGTATAATCCTTCTTACGGGAAGGAAGCGGATATAACACACCCGACAGATCGGGTGCACCGCTCTTTACGGAAAAAGCACCCTTGGGAACGGCAGAGTCATATTTTCCGTAAATCTTTATTTCTCTTGCAAGAGAATTTTTAAGCTTAATGGTTTTCATAAAATCCCCCTTGGTATACATAATCATATTAATTTTACTATTATTTCTGTTAAAAAGCAAGTAAGTCTTGTATATATTAAAAAAAAGATGTATTATAAAATAAAAGTTTATCCGGTTCTGTACCGCGGAGGATAGTATGAAGGAAGAATATTCGAGGACGGCTATGCTTTTAGGAGAAGCAGCTGTGGAAAAATTAAATAATTCGTCCGTGATAATCTTCGGTCTGGGCGGTGTGGGCTCCTATACGGCAGAGGCTCTTGCCCGTGCAGGTGTGGGCAGTATTACCCTTGTTGACGGGGATACGGTTTCCCTTTCCAACATAAACCGTCAGCTTTATGCCCTTCATTCCACCGTGGGAAAATACAAGACCGAGGTTTCCCGTGACAGAATTCTTGATATCAATCCCGATTGCAGGGTAAATATCATCACAGACTTTGTTACAAAGGAAAATATCGATTCATTTTTCCCCGTAAAATATGATTTCTGTGTTGATGCCATTGACGACACGGCAGCAAAAACGGCAATTGCCGTAAAATGCGCCGAAACGGACACTCCCCTTATTGCCTCAATGGGTACGGGAGCCAAAATGTCGGGAGAATTCTTTAAGATTACGGATATCGGCAAAACTGAATACTGTCCCCTGTGCCGTGTTATGAGAAAAAAGTACCGTGATGCAGGGCTTAAAAGGGTGACCGTGCTTTATTCACCCGAATCCCCCGTAAGCCCGAAATTCATCCCGGAAAATGAGGACGAAAAGCGACTTCCCCCCTCAAGCATCAGCTTCATCCCCTCTCAGGCAGGACTGAGAATTGCGGAATACACCGTAAAAAAACTGATAATAGAATAAACAAAAAAGGGGCTGTAAAAAAACGGAAGTTTTTTGCGGCTCCTTTATATTCTATCCGTCAGGGACGGTGATTTATGCTTGTTTTTCGGCAAAAAAAAGACGGCATTCTGATATGCCGCCGTCTTGATTATATATCCCTTTTAAGCTATTGTTTCGGAAGAAAACTCTTCTTCGCAGGAGCAGGATACATAATTTTCTTCATCTGTTGTGTTCTGCTTTTTGTTGATAAACTTTGTAACAACAACATAAATACCGGCTATTGCAGCGGCAATTGCTATAACGATAGCGATGATTTTAAGTGCTTTTTTCATTAGTATTACCGTCCTTTCATAATTAGGATAAACGGTTTAACACGGTCCGTTTATCCGTGAGTTCGGAGCAGCTCCGTAAAATGCGGAGTGCCTGCAAAAAGCTCGGCACTCTTATGCCTTGTTGAGTTTTGTAACAAGAGCAGACTTTTTACGAGCTGCGTTGTTCTTGTGGATAAGACCCTTTGCAGCAGCCTGGTCGATCTTCTTTACAGCGAGATTGACAGCGGCAGCCTTGTCTGCAGCATTTGCATCAATAGCGGCGTTAGCCTTCTTGATAGCTGTCTTAAGTGCAGAGTTAGCGGATTTGTTACGAGCAGCCTTTGTTTTGTTAACAAGGACACGCTTCTTTGCGGACTTGATATTGGGCATAGTATTACACCTCCTTCTCTTCATACGTGCTATATAATATCACGAAGTAACAGGAAAATCAACTGTTTTTTTTATATTTTTAAGGCTTTGTATATTATTTACAAACCTGTAAAAGATAATAGCGGTGATATTATGAATATAAGGACAGATTTAGCCCTTGAACGGCAGGAGATGCTCCCGCACGGGGAGCTTGAGGGTGTGGACGTCCGCGTCCGAGAGAATGAAGACTGCCGTGCAACGGTGATTGAAATTACCTCTGAGGAGGGCGAAAGGGCTTTGGGGAAGCCAAGGGGAAAATACGTGACCCTTGAAACGGACTCATTTCCCGATTCTTCAACACTTTGCGACGGAAGACTTGAGCTTCTGACGGGAAGCCTTGTGGACCTGCTTCCGTCTGAGGGCACGGTGCTGGTTGCTGCCCTCGGCAATCCTGACATCACGCCCGATGCAATAGGTCCCAAGTGTGCAGACTGCATCCTTGCAACAAGACATATAACACCTGAAGCTGAAAAGGAGCTGAAGCTCCCCCGTCTTCGTGACGTTGCGGTGATTTCGGCAGGGGTTACGGGAAAAACGGGCATTGAAGCAGGGGAAATCATCTCGGGAATTGCAGACAGAATAAAGCCCGCCTGCGTCATTGTGATAGACGCCCTTGCGGCAAGAAGCATAACGAGGCTCGGCACTACAATTCAGCTGTGCAATACGGGGATTGAGCCCGGCTCCGGAGTGGGTAATAAGCGAAAGGCAATAAACCGCGATACCGTCGGTGTACCCGTGATTGCAATAGGCATACCTACGGTGGTGGATGCCGCAACGCTTTCCTTTGACCTTACGGGAAAAAGCCCGGGGGACAGCAGATTTTCAGGAATGATGGTGACACCGAAGGATACCGACATCATCACCTCGGGCGGAGCTCAGCTTATAGCTCTCGGAATAAACTGCGCATTGCAGAAAAATTTAACCCGCGAAGAAATAATTTCACTTACCCGCGCATAAGATTTAAGAAGAAATATCCTGAAAGGGGCGGTGCAGGTGAAGTTTATTTTAAGGAGTGACGGGACGTGGCTTATTAAAATTGCGGTTGCTGTGCTGTCCCTTTTTCTCACTGTAAAATTTGCACTTCCCGTGACGGAGCTTACGGATAAGGGCTGCTCGCTTTTTATTATGCGGGAAAGCGGAGAAGGTACGGCTCCGGCACCCGTCACCAAGGTTCCACAGGAGCAAAAGCCGGCTCCGGAGAAAAAGGATGAGGTATCTTCCGTCTATGAAACGCCATCTGACGTAAGGGCTTTTGAGGCGGAGTATCTTTCGGCTTACGGAGGGACTTCCGTTGCCGGCAGCACAAGAGAGGTATTTTTTCGCACCTCGGGGGCTACCGACAGCGCAAACGGAATTCACATAAAGAACACTACCGCCACAAAAAAGCCTGATTTTGAAGCCCTGATGAAAAAGGGACCCGATATCAAGATAACGGACAAAGCCGCCCCTACGGTGCTTATTTACCACACGCACACCACAGAAAGCTATCTTCTTTCCGACAACGGTGTCTTTTATGAGGATTACAAAACGAGAAGCACCGACAGCAAAAGGAATATGATACGTGTGGGCGATGAAATCTGCAGGGTGCTTGAGGAAAACGGAATCGGCTTTATTCACGACACGGATATTTATGACGAGGTTTACGAGGGGGCATATTCACGCTCACGCTTAAGCGTGGAAAAGCACCTTGAAGAGAATCCCACAATACAGATTGTTCTTGACGTACACCGCGATGCAATTTATTATTCGGACTCGGAGCACGCCAAGCCTACGGCGGAAATTGACGGCAGAAAGGCGGCTCAGCTTATGATAATAACCGGTGCCGAGGAGGGTTACATAACAGATTTCCCGAATTGGGAGAATAACCTTAAATTCGCGCTTCTCTTTCAGAAAACGGCAGAAGAAAAATACGAGGGGCTTATGAAGCCCTTATACTTCTGCCAGAGAAAATATAATATGGATTTAGGGGTATGCTCTCTGCTGCTTGAAACGGGTACGGATGCAAACACCCTTGACGAGGCTATGTATTCGGGATATCTTACGGGAAAGGTGCTGACTGAGATTATCAAGGCTTATGAAGAAAAATAAGAGGTATGACAGGGAGCTTGCGGGAATTATAAGGAGCTTTTTTCTGTCCGTGTTTGTCATTATGTGTATAACGGCACTTATCACGGCAACCGAGTACACGGGGGATGTTACGGGAGGAAGGCTGGGCATTCGGGAAAGGGACACGGTGACAACAGAAGATTTACGGGATTTTTTCAGTGAAATTCCTATTGTAAAAGATATTCTGCTGTGGTAAAATAAGGGAAATAAAAGCAAAGGAGAATCACTATGTTACCTATAGGTCTTCAGTTATATTCAGTAAAGAACGAAATGGCAAAGGACTTTGAGGGCACTCTTAAAAAGGTAGCCGATATGGGCTATGAGGGTGTTGAATTTGCAGGTCTTTTTGACAAGACTCCCGCAGAGGTCAGGGAGCTTCTCGCAAAGTATTCCCTCAAGGCAGTATCCGCACACGTGCCTCTCGCAGATATGCTTGCGGATCTGGATAAGGTTATTTGCGACTACAAGGAAATCGGCTGTAAGTTTATCGCTATTCCTTACGTTGACGAAAAGTACCGTCCCGGCACACCCGACTATCCCGAAACCCTTAAGAAGATTGAGGAAATCGGAAGAAGGGCTGCTGCAGAGGGGCTTACACTTCTTTACCACAATCACGATTTTGAATTCGTAAAAATTGACGGTGAATACGGTCTTGACGTTATGTACAGCACCGTACCTGCTGACTGTCTTCAGACAGAGCTTGACACCTGCTGGGTAAACGTCGGCGGTGAAGAGCCTGCACCTTACATTCTCAAGTACAAGGGAAGAACTCCCGTTATCCACCTCAAGGACTTTGTTATGAAGGGCAAGGATAAGCCTAAGAAGCTCTATGAGCTTATCGGCATTGAGGATGACGAGGAAACCGCAAGCGAGGAGGATTTCAGCTTCAAGCCCGTAGGCAGCGGTGTTCAGGACATCCCTGCAATCATAAAAGCGGGTGAGGAATCGGGCGCAGAATGGTTCATCGTTGAGCAGGATGCTCCCGACAAGGGCAACACGGAGCTCAGCGCAGTTGAATCCAGCATAAAATATCTCAGAAGCCTGTAAAAACCAACAAACTTCTGAAAAAACTAAGGGTATCAGCCATATATAAAATTTTGGCTGATACCCTGATTGTTTTATAGAGCGTAAGCGGAAAAGGCGAAAGCCTTCCGAAACATTTTCCGAAGGAAAATATATCACTCATTCCGAAGGAATGAATATCACTGCGAAGCAATATCACTTTTTGCAAAGCAAAAAATATCACTTCATAATTCCGTGAATTATGACTTATGTCCCGTCTGAATGCAATAAAATTATAAGAAAAAAAATATCCCGTGGAGGTACATTTTTGTCCCCCACGGGAATTTGCATATTTTTTGTTTTTCTGTACAATGCGGGAGGTCGAGGACGCCCTCCCCTACAAGCAAAAAATATCACTTCATAATTCCGTGAATTATGACTTATGTCCAATCAAAGCTGTAGTATTCCAGGAAATTGACGATTCTGCCCTTTGCCTTGACATTCTTTGTCTGGAAAAGGATGAGGTCAAGATTAAGGACAATTTCCACGTCCATAATCATTTTATGCTTAAGTGACGTCATACGGTTGGTTGCCTTGTCAATTATGCAGGTGATTTCGCAGTTGGTGTAATTGATATCAAACTTATAGTTGTTGTAATCGAGCACAACGAGATATTCCTCAATGGGATCGGAAAGAGCATTGCGGTCAATGGGAGTCATAATCTGAGAGAAGGAGCTGTAATGAGAGTCGGGATTCAGCTGATCGTCAAAGGTGATGATGATTTTGTAGGTAAGTCCGTCGGTATAGCAGGTTGCGGACTTTATGATTGACATATCATTAAGCTCACAGCCCACATCCTTGTTATACAGGGGGAAGGTTTCACGCACGGCAATATCATCGTGTGCCATAATCTGTATGGTCTTCTGCTCATCGCCCGAATCCTTGAGAAGCTCCGTACCTACAAGGTTGAGGATTCTGTTTATAAGCTGAACATTGCCGTCGCCCGCGGATACGTCGGACATCTCCTGATATTCAGTACGGGTGTAGCCGGGAGCGCGCACCTTTACGTCATTCATTGCACTCTTATAGAAGGTAAGCACATCCTGAGAGGACATAGCCATAGGTCTGTAGGTGTTGTCTATCTGAATTCCTGCACCTGAGCTTGTGGTAGCTTCGGCAGACGGAAGCGTTGTCACCTCGGGAAGCTGAACTGAATTTCCTTCGTCAACAGGAAGCCCTGTATCGGGATCAAGCACAATTGTGGTTGTAAGCTCGTTTCCCTCACCTTTTTTCCTGATGCTTATTTCATATCCGCAGGAGGACAGCGAAAGAAGCACGATTATAAAAGCACATAAAAGAGCAATAGCTTTTTTTATTTTCATTTTATTTCCTCCGAAAAAAAATAGCCGTGATAATTGCTTATCACAGCTATTATACCACAAATTCAGGTCACAATCAAGAAAAATCGGCAGATTATTGTCTTACAGCCTTGCCGTTATCCCTGTAATACTGAGTGTGCGTTTTGGGATGCTTTGTTGTTTTCCAGATTTCATCTGCAACGGGTGCCCATTCGTATGCGAACTCATCACAGCGTGAGCAGAGAGTTTCAACATCCTCTTCAATGATGAGATTGGTGGACTTTGCGCCCGTCTTCTTTATAATCTCACGGAGTTTGTCGGGATTTTCAAGCATGGGACAGGGACGAAGATGGTTATCGTTGAAGGGCTGTCCCTTTCTGTATTCCATAAAGAGAGGATTCTTAAGAGCCTCAAGAAGAGTATGAGTACGGATGTTTGAGTCTGAGTAATGTATGAATACGCAGGGCTCGATATCACCCGCAGAGTTTACGTGGAAGTAGTTTCTGCCGCCTGCGATACAGCCGCCTACAAATTCACCGTCATCCTGGAAGTCGATAACGAACATAGGCTTGCCTGTCTTGGAGTTTCTCATTTTTCTGAGCCAGAAGTACATATACTTTCTCTGTGCGGGAGTGGGGATAAGCTCCTTGTCTGCACCGTGGCCTACGGGCATATAGTTGAAATACCAGGCATACTTTACGCCGTTTTCAATCATAAGATCAACAAATTCGTCACTTGTAACGTAGTCAACGTTAAGTCTTGTGTAGCATACGGAAATACCGAAGAGGCACTTGTGCTTCTTGAGCATTGCCATAGCTTCCATGGTTCTCTTGTAAGCACCCTCGCCGCGGCGGAAGTCGTTGCTTTCCTCGGTGCCCTCAATGCTCAGAGCAAATGCAAGGTTTCCTACTCTTTTAACCTCCTCGCAGAACTTATCGTCAATGAGTGTGCCGTTTGTGTAAGCCATAAATGCACAGTCTGCATGTGCCTCGCAAAGACGGATGATATCGTCCTTACGGATAAGAGGCTCACCGCCCGTGAACATATAGAAATGTGTTCCG
The DNA here is from genome assembly GCA_045533835.1 of Acutalibacteraceae bacterium. Classification (GTDB taxonomy): domain Bacteria; phylum Bacillota; class Clostridia; order Oscillospirales; family Acutalibacteraceae; genus RUG806. The sequence goes on along the minus strand of JAZSIM010000014.1, from coordinate 23,364 downwards.
AGTGCCTTTGCCTGAGTTACAACGGAATCCATTTCATCATAAGTCAGGCTCTGCTTGTGGCCGTATTCCGCAGCCCAGCAGCCCTTGCACTTGAGATTACAGGCACTTGTGGGGTCAATGAGAATCTGGAAGGGTATGTTACAGTCATACTTTTCACGGTTTGCGCGTACCTCCTTGGTGCCGAAATAGCCTGCCTCGACACCGAGGGAAAGAAGGGTATGCTTGATGATACCGCGGTCAATGTCACTCAGAATACTCTTTCCGAGCTTTACGTATATGTTATCGGGATCCTTTGCGCCCTCTTTAAGCTTTACAAAGTTTTCGGGAGGAAACATATTGCCGATAAGCTTTTCTGCAAATGTAAGAATATTGACAAAGCCGTCCTCGGGTCTTTTATCAATATACTTCAGCACACCGTCAAGAGCAACGGATGCACCTGCAACAACTGCTTTTTTCTTTAAGGACATATTCTCTTCTCCATTCAAAAGGAAGTTTATTCTGACGAATAATTCTACCACAGGGGCTGTTATTTGTAAACATCAAAATTCACACAGATTACAATATATACAAAGATTTTCGCTTTACAACGGTATTGTAAAAAATGGGCTTGTTAATGTAAATTTTGTATGCTAATATAAATACAGTATATGGTAAGATAAAGCAAAAAGTATTGAACGAAAGTGAATTTTCTATGAAAACAAAAATTTTCTCTTTAATTTTAGCGGTAACCGTGCTTTTCACGGCATTTATCCCCCTTGCAGGTGCAGCAGAGAGAGTATCAGGAATTGAAGCATCCATGGACAGCTTCATTGACCCCGCAGGTGAAATAATCGGTGTTTCATCAAAGGGTGAATGGGGTGAATTTCCCGAAAACACTCTTCCTGCAATAGAAAGAGCCGCACAGACGGAGATTGATTTTGCGGCTGTTGACGTAAAGCGCACCGCTGACGGAGAGCTTATTCTTTTCAGCGACGATACAACGGAAAGAATGCTGGACTCAGAGGAGATTTTCACCGTAGCGGATACGGAGTATTCCGTGCTTTCAGAATATTTCCTCAGAAATGCCTGCGGCGGCAGCAACGAAAAAGTGACGGACGTTAAAATTCCCACTCTCGGTGAAGCCCTTGATACAGCAAAGGAAAATGACATTCCCCTGATGATACGCTGCGGGGCTTCTCTTATTCCCGAGGTAACGGCGCTTCTTAAGGAAAAGGATGCACTCGGTATGTGCGTGATTCTGACGGACGGAAAAATAAAGGAAATAAACGAAGCCGTGTCGGAGCCTTCCGAAAAGCCCGTGCTTGCAGGTTCAATAAAGGGAAACGTTATTTTCAATATTATGTCCTATGTAAAGGGGCTTGAGGGCTTGTCCGCATCCGCTGTTGAATTAAAGACAGGAAACCGTTACGGCATAAATTATTACAGAAGCATTCTGGGCAGCTACGGAGAAAAATTAAGAATCATTGCAGACCCCACAACACCTGAAATTTCAGGCTACAGAGAGGACTGTGAGATGTACTGGGATGACCTGATTTCCAGAGGCTATTCCGTAATTATAACGGACCACGCAGAACGTTTTTCACAGTATAAAGAAGGCTGCATTGAGGCAAGAAGCGAGCTTCAGGAGCTTTACGACAAATACGTAACAAATCACACTCTTCCCGATTTCAAGGATGAAATTCTCTCGGACATAAAAAAGGCATATACCGATGCGGTGGCTCAGGCTGAGAGGCTTCTCGGAGATAATTCCTCCTCACTCAGGGATATGCAGGAATGCCACGCAGAGCTCTTCAAGGCTGCAAACGACGTGAACAAGAATTTTTCCTCACTTGAGGACGGAAGCGCAGGCACTACCGTAACACCCGTAAGAATTGCCCTTTGCGTTGCTGCGGTTGCGGTTGTTGTGATTGTGCAGATTTACTTCTTCAAAAGAAGAAAAAAGGTGGGCTAAAATATGCTTCTTAAAATTCTGACAGTTTTAATTGCCGTAGGTGTTATTGCCCTTACATACCCTTTTGTTAAGGCACAGAAGGACGGCGCCTGCCCCAAATCCCTGCTTATTAAAATGGTGGGAGCTACGGGATATATGGCTGTGGGCGGTCTTTGTGTTCTGATGACCGGAGAATGCTCGGAATTTGACAAGGCTATGCTTCTTGCTCTTCTTCTTTCGTGGCTGGGCGACCTGTTTTTGCATCTGTGGTTTCATTTTGCCTGCACGGCTGTGGGCTTTGTATGCTTTCTCGGTTCACACGTCTTTTTCATAACAGCATATGTAACGGGTATCAATTCCCTGACCGTTTCCGTCCCGGAAAGGTTCTTTTACTCGGTACCCGAGCTGATTCTGATTGTCGTTCTTGTGGGACTTTTCATTTTCCTTATAGAGAAATCGAAAATGAACCTGAAAGGCCTTATGAAAATACCGATCATTATTTACGGCATTGTAATTTTAACAATGCTCTGCAAGGCTTCGATTCTCGGCATAGAGGCGGTGAAGGCAGGCATTACTCCCCTTTTCCTCGTATGTGCCGTTCTCGGTGCGCTGAATTTTGTAATGTCCGACTTTTCAATTTCAATTCTCATGTTCGACAAGAAGCAGAAAAAGAATTTCAAATTAAAGCTTTTCAATATGTATACATACTTTATTGCAGAAATACTTTTAGCATCGCTTATTTATTTCATATAAAAATGCAAGTCGGGAGGGGCAACCCCTCCCCTACAGCGAAGAAAGCGGGAGGGGAAACCCCTCCCCTACGGCAAAGAAAACGGGAGGGGAAACCCCTCCCCTACAGCGAAGAAAAACGGGAGGAAAAAATCCTCCCGCTTTTTTATTGTGCTTTTTTATTTCACATTCACGAAATCTGCAAAGATATGCTCGGCATATTCTATATCAAGGGTATCGACACAGGCTCTGAGCCACAGCACGGTATCGTGCACAGCACCCTCCATCATCTGACGGAATTCCTTTTCCATACCGTAAAACTCAGGGGATACGACGAATTCGGTAATGGTTATTGCATCACCGTTTGCCGTAGGATCAACCCTTGAAGGATTTATTCTGCCGTAAGCATAGGCGATCTGTGTGTCCTCGGCATAAAGAACTGCCTCAATGGTACCGTCCGCGAAATCGTAATTGAAATCGTAGTAGATAACAGTACCGTCTTCAGCGACAACAGCAAAGCCGCAGAATGCATAGGAAAAGCCCAGGCGCTCCTCATAGAAGATGGCAAAGTTGACAGGCTCAACATATTCACTTATATAGTAATAGCCGTCACCCTTAACGCCGTGCTTTTTGAGATATTCCGTAATATCATCCTCGAAAATGCTCCTTGCATCCTTGTTGCACTCACACATGTGGTTGGAGTTAAAGCTGTGAACGTGGTTCAAAGGAGCTTCGTGACCGCAGTATTCGCATTTTTTGGTATCATTTTCATAATCTTTAATATACTGATGGGCAATTTTAGCAGTCAGCTCTTCACCGCAGATAGGACAGTTGCCCTTTCCCGTACAGCCTATATCCTGAGGTATGACATGAGGCATCTTATCGCGGATGATGCAGATCTCCTTGCCGGTTACGGCACATCTGGCCTTAATATGTCCTTCCTCGGAGCATTTCGGAGGCTTTGACTCCGTAATACCGAAGGCGTAGCTCTGCTTCTCTTCAAGACCGACTGATATTCTGAGAGCCAGACGGGCATCGGCAGCGGTGATAAAACCGTCAAAATCACAGTCGCTGTAAAGAAGGTTTAACGCAGGCACCATTTCAAGCCCTACAACCAGGCGAAGAATCAATCTTGCATCTTCAGCGCCGATAACTCCGTCATAGGTAGAATCTCCGAGGGGATACGTATCGGCAACAGCCGTTTCTGCGGCATTGGCAGTAAAGCACAGGCTGAAAATCAAAAGAACTGACATAAATACGGAAAGTATTTTCATAATAATTTCTCCTTTCATAAAGAAATCTTTCCGTCTTTATAATACAATAGTTTCGGAAAAATTTCAATAGTACGGGACAAATACAGCGCAAATGGGAATAATTAACAAAAAAAGCGGTGCCGTAAAACGAAAGCTTTCGGGGATGCAAAAAAAGGATAAAGAACGGACAAGCTGAGCAAAATCAAGGCGTAATACTTGCTTTTGTTTGCCTGAAGTCGTACAAAGGCACGTCGGACGGCGAGGCTTGTCCGCAGTATAAAGCATAAAATTTCTCTGATTTTCGGTTTTTTACTCAGATTTATGGGGCTCTGCAGACTTAGCCTGCAGAACCCCATGATTTATATAGTTTTATACGGTCTTCGCTTTTTACATCATCTTTTTTTGTTTGTGTTAATATACGGGCGGAGCAATCCCCTGCCCTGTAATGATTAATTATTTCAAGTCAACTGACAGCTTGTATACCATAAACAAATAATTGTTGGCGGCTCTCTCATATTCTCTGTTTTCAATCATCTCAACGATTCTGAGTACATTGTCATAGATATATTTGTAGATTTCATCCTTCTGCTGCGAAGCATTTATTGCGTCAACAATACCGGGCGCATCACGGTAATATACCTCTTTGATTTCCGTACCGTTATCTATTTTGCATAATTGCTCATCACGGAATTTTCTTAATGTTTCAAGCTCATAGCAATTGTCAGCAAGCCCCATATACTCACAACAGGCAGAGGTAAGAAAGCAGGTTGACTTCTTTGAAGAGGACGCATTCGGACGCGGCTTCAGCGGATCCCAGCGCCGGGAGCAGCTCAGGGAGTTGGGATAAACCGTTGTGTTTTTCAGTCTGCAGAATTCCTTTGCAGCCCAATAATAATTACAGCTGCCGCAATAGTTAGGATCATCCCAGCAATCATCATAGTAGGTCATAACAGTTTCCTCCATCATCTTCTGAATTTTATTTATAAAACCGGGGTTTTATATGAGAATGTTAAAATTATAGAAATTGCTTCGCTTTACAAGCTCGTCGTTTACATAATCCACACCGAATTCCTCGAATACCGTATCACGGTCAGAGAAGAGGTTTGTGCCGATGCCGAGTCTGTCACCCTCAATTTCACAGCCTATTGATGCTAAAATTGTGGGGAACATATCGAATACCGCCCAGTCACGGGAGAAGCGTCTTTCTGCGGGAAGCTCATCGAGGTCATTTGCAGGATTAATTATAAGGTTATAGCAGGAGCGGTGGTATTTCTTAATACCGTCAAGGCTTTCAATGAATTTCTTTGCCATTGTAAGGTGGTCGCCGATAACGACGATTGTTGTGTTTTCATAGAAGGGCTGCTCCTGAATCCAGCGGATGAAATTCACCGTCTGCTCCTGAGAATACCTTACGGCATTTGCGTACTTGCTGTCATAAGGCTTGGGAGCCGTGGGGCTTAAATAACCCTCGGGAGTGTGGGTATCCGCAGTTTCCATCATAAGGTGGAAGGGCTTGCCTGTTTCGTAAAGACGTGTAAGCTCATCCTTTGCGTATTCGTAGAGCTTGTCGTCCTCATAGCCCCAGAATACCTTATAGTTCTGAGGAACATAGCCTCTCTTCTTTACTTCCTTGTGGTCAATTATGGTATAATCGCCGTGGGATTGGAAGTAATACGTAAGACCGCCGAAATCGGCATTTGCGCCGAACATAACAGTCTGCTCATAGCCCTGTTCTTTAAGAATATCACCGATAGCGGTGGCACCGGGCAGGAAGTTTTCGGCATCGCCGTACTGATTCTGCTTGTCGGGCACCTTCATGGGAAGACCCGTACCCATATTTACCATTGATGCAACGGACCAGCCGGCACCCGTGGACTCCTGAAAGCCTCCGGGCAATTTTTTATCGTGGGAGAAGCTGACGCCCTCCTTAAGAAGGTCATAAAGGTGGGGAATGAGATTATCCTCACAGAAGCCGCCCAGCTCCTTTGAAAGGAAGGTATTCTCCATACTCTCAAGATAAATATGTATAAGATTTCTCTTTTTCTCGGGGAACGTGATTTTCACCGTTTCGGGGTCGGCAAAATTATCCTCAATAAAGCTTGAAGCGGTAAGGTATGAGTGGTAAAGGTCAACAAGCTGAAATTCCTGAATACCGAAGCCGCAGCCGCCAACAAGCATTGCAAGAGCAATTACCATTGAGGCTGTACGCATAGCAACACGGGGGAATACGGTTACTGCCTTTTCCTTTAAGGAGAGGACAAGCTTTTTGTTGGTTGAGGTAAGAATTACAAATATTGCGGTGAAGAGTGCCGTTACAAGCACAACGGATTCAACTCCCGATATATACACGCTTGCATCCGTACCCTCTGTGGGGGAATTGAGGTTAATAAGAATCTGGTCGGGTGTGAGATCTCCGAAGAAATCCTTACCCCACACTGTACCTGTAAGAGCAGCTGTGCCCAGAGAGAAGAAGACCGAGGACAGCACCTTTACGGCACGGTTGCCGTGCTTCATCTTTACCGGATCATCCTCACCGAGGGAATATTTCTGACAGAGAGTATTAAGAAGAAAATACACAGCACCCGTAAGGAAGCAGATGCTTATGGTATTGAAAACGTAGGCACCCTCGTGTGCAGAGCCCGAGTAAACGTTTTCGATTCTGAAAATGTACTTCATCACACCGAAATGGAAAAGAAGCACCAGAATCGTATCACGGAAAAGCGTGTGAATCACCTTTCCTGCTTTTTTTTCCTTAAGATTAAGGAATACGTCGGCAACAGCTATAAGGACAGCTATGCCGATACAAAAACCGAGTATCATACTTATTTCCTCTTTTGCTTCAATTAATTCGGAATGATTATACTACAGAATTTCAATAAAAACAAGATGTGTAAAGTCATATGTAAAAATTAACAAATATTGTGTAATAATTTGCAGACGGACAGGGCAACTCCGCCTCTACCCTGAAAAAGAAGATTAAAGTGTAGGGGAGGGGTCTCCCCTCCCGTTCAAACGGGTTCTGAATTTTTGTAAATTAAAGATACAGAAGTTATGATGCGGGCGGGGAAACCCCGCCCCTACGATATAAAATCAGGGGAATTTTTACGCAAAAAAAAGGAAGGCTTGCACCTTCCTTTTCTTACATTATTCAGTTCATTGCCCTCTCATATACCTCGTGGAATGCCTTGCAGGCAGCATCGAAGGCGTCACGGTTTGTGGGATATTCGAATTCCTCCTTAACGGATTCCGCGCCTCCCGTAAGCTCCAGGTCCTTAAGTCCCTCAAACACCTTGAGGTGGGGCTCGAGGGTAAGGAAGTGCCTTCCTTCTGCCTTGCTGAAGCGGCGGATAAGCTCCTCGATATTGCCGTCACCCTTACCGCAGGGAACAACGAAGCCGTCAGACATACGGCAGTCCTTCACGTGCATATATTCGATATAATTTCTGAGCTTTTCAAATGCAGGGAGAATTTCAACCTTACACTGAATGAAGTTTGCAGGGTCAAAGATACCCTTGATTTTACCCTCGAAGGTAGAAAGTATATCAAGACATCTTACATCGTTGTCACCGAAGATACCCTTTTCGTTTTCGTGGCAGCACCAGATATTACCGCTTCTTGCGTAGTCAGCCATCTTTTCAAGACGCTCAAAAACCTCGTCACGGTAGGAATCGTAATCCTCATTTTCGTCAATGTAGAAGCTGAACATTCTGATGTTTTCGGTGCCGAGAATCGCAGCATTCTCAACGCACTGCTTAAAGGAATCGAAGTGTGCATCAAAGGAATCCCTTATGTTGATTTTACCGAAATGGGAGCCGACGGATGAAACACCGATGCCGTGCTCGTCAAGTATCTTCTTAACTTCCCTTACCTGAGCGGCAGAAAAAGTAGAAATATTACCCTCGTCAAGACCTCTGGGCTCTATGTGGGTGATACCGTTGGCCTTGAGTGCCTCTATCTGATGAAGAAGACCGCCGCCCGCTTCATCCGCAAAGGCGGAAAAAATGAATTCTGCCATTAATTATTCTCCTTTGATAAGCGATTTATAAAGCTTGATGTATTCGTTTGCGCTTCTGCCCCAGGAATAGTCGCATTCCATAGCACGCTTTCTGAGGATTGCCCAGCCTTCCTTGTCGCGGTAGCCTTCAAGGGCGCGTCTTATGGTGTGAAGCATATCGTGTGCATTATAGTCCTCAAATACAAAGCCGTTACCCTCGTTGTCACCGGAATCCTGAACGGAGTCACGAAGGCCTCCCGTAGCACGTACAACGGGGATTGAACCGTAACGGAGAGCAAACATCTGCGAAAGACCGCAGGGCTCACTCTGTGAGGGCATAAGGAAGATATCGCTTCCGCCGTAGATTTTGCTTGCAAGGGTAGGCACGAAGCCTATCTTGACGGCAAGCTTTTCGGGATATTTCCAGGCAAGATCGCTGAAGAAGCTTTCATACTGCCAGTCACCCGAGCCGAGAACCACAACCTGAACGTCACTTGTGGAGATAAGCTCCTCAAGCACGCACTGAACAAGGTCAAGTCCCTTATGCGAAACAAGACGGGTTACCATACCGATAAGAGGGGTGTCGGGTCTTACGGGAAGTCCCATAGTCTTCTGCAGATCCTCCTTGCAGAGAACCTTTCCCGAAACGTCTTCAGCCGAGAAATTCCTGATAAGATTCTTATCCCCGCCGGGGTCATTGGATACCGTGTCGATACCGTTCAAGATACCGTGAATCTTCCAGCTTCTTGCGGCAAGGATATTGTCAAGACCGTGTGAATAATAGGGATCAAGAATCTCCTTTGCATAAGAGGGGCTGACCGTTGTAACGGCATTTGCACATTCAATTGCACCCTTCATAAGATTGATGCAGTCGTCGTTATGGAGAAGAGAAGCATATTCGTGGGGTATGCCTATAACATCCTCAAGGATTTCTTCACCGAATTTACCCTGATACTGGATATTATGGATGGTAAATGCAGTCTTTATGTTTTCAAAGCCGGGCTTGTTGCCGTAATAAAGTGAATAAAAAACGGGGACAAGAGCCGTCTGCCAGTCGTTACAGTTGATAACGTCGGGCTTGAAATCAATATAGGGAATCATTTCAAGGACTGCACGGGAGAAGAATGCAAATCTCTCGGCATCGTCATAATGTCCGTAAATGCCCTGACGCTTGAAATAGTACTGATTGTCAAGGAAATAGTAGATAACACCGTTATACTTTGCTTCAAAAATACCGCAGTACTGACGTCGCCATGCAACAGGTACGGTGATGTGGGTTATAAACTTCATTTCCTGCTTGAACTTATCGGGAATACCCTCATAAAGGGGCATTACAACTCTGCAGCCGATAAGTCTTTTTCTGAGGGCTGCGGGAAGGCTGCCCGCAACATCTCCGAGGCCGCCCGAGGCAATAAAGGGCTTGGCTTCGCTTACAGCATATAAAACTTTCATAATTTACTCCTTAGATGTGAATATTCTTTCCGATGTAAACGGGGTAGGAATCGGCACCTGAGAGATTCTTTCCGCTTCTTACAGTTACAGCCTTGTCGGCAATGCAGTAATTTACGGATGCGTCCTCAGCCACAAAGCCGTGGGGCATAAGAATTGAATTCTTTACGATTGCTCCCTTTTCTACACGGCAGTCTCTGAAAATAATGCAGTTTTCAACCTCACCGCCGATGATACAGCCGTCTGCAATAAGGGAATTCTTAACATCGCATTCGGGAGCATAAACAGTGGGCATATCGTCATACACCTTTGTGTAAACGGGACGCTCGCTGTTGAAGAGTGCACGGTAATTCTTTGAATCAAGAAGTGAGAAGTTTGCATCGAAGTAGCCTGCAAGAGAGTCAATTACCTTACAGAAGCCCTTTACCTCGTAGGCGCCTACGTTATACTTCTTGAGATTCTTCATAAGAATATCCTTTTCAAAGGAAACAAGACCCTTTGCATAGGATACGGAAACAAGGCTTTCAAGAAGGGACTTCTTGATGATAATTGCCTTGAGGGCAAAGTCTGTTGTCTTTCCTTCGCCGCCGCCGACGGTCATCTTTGTAATTCTGCCGTCCTCAATCTTATCAAGCACGGGATTGTCCTTGATAGCGGGAGTTTTGCCGTGCATATAAAGCTGAGTCATATCGTAGCCGTTCTTTTCGTGGTAATCGAAAATCTCGTTAAGGTCAAGATTTGCAACATAGGTGCAGTCTGTCATAAACACATATTCCTTGTTTGACTTTTCAAGGAAATGGAGAATGTTCTTGAGTGCGCCGATTCTTGAAGCATTGTAGTTTTCCACAGCCTCTGCATTGAAGGGAGGAAGGAAATAAATTCCGTCGTTCTTTCTTGAAAGATCCCAGTTCTTGCCTGTGCCGATGTGGTCCATAAGGGACTGATAGTTATTGTTGGTAACAACGCCAACCTTTGTGATGCCTGCGTTTACCATATTTGAAAGAACAAAGTCAACAAGACGGTAAGCACCGCCGAAGGGTACGGATGCCATTGAACGCACGCCCGTAACTTCGCTTATTACGTCATCGTCTGTATTTGCAAAAATTAAACCGAGTACATCTTTTCCGTTCATCTTACTTCGCCCTCCTTAACGTTTTCGTCAACCATAAGATTTGCTGAAATGCTTGCCTTTCTGCCGATTGTTATATCGGAGCCGATAACCGTAACGCCCCACTTTTCAAGGTCCTTGATTTCCTCGGGAGCCTCGCCTACGGATGCGTTTTCGTCAATCACGGCATTTTCTGCTATCATTGCGTATTTTACCTTTGCGCCCTTTCTGATAACCGCACCGGGCATAACGATTGAATATTCAACGCTTGCGCCCTTTTCTACGGTAACGTTTGAGAAAAGAACGGAGAAGTCAACCCTGCCGTCAATTACGCAGCCGCCGGATACCATTGAATTCTGGATATCGGAATCCTTGGATGCGAAGTGAGGAGCAAGAGCGGAATTCTTGCAGTAAATGGGCCAGTCAGTATCGCTGAGGTCAATATTGATTCTGGGATTGAGAAGGTCAAGGTTTGCCTCCCAGAGGCTGTCGATGGTACCTACGTCCTTCCAGTAGCCGTCGAACTTATATGCGAACATTCTCTCGCCTGCCTCGTGCATTGCGGGAATAACGTTCTTACCGAAGTCATTGGATGAGCCGGGAGTATTCTCGTCGGCAATAAGATATTCGCGGAGCTTCTTCCATGTGAAGATATAGACACCCATTGAAGCCTTGTTTGACTTGGGAACCTTGGGCTTTTCCTCAAAGGCTGTGATAGCACCGTCATCGTTTACGAACATAAGACCGAAGCGGGAAGCCTCCTCCCACGGAACCTCAAGCATTGCAATTGTGCAGGCTGCGTCCTTTTCCTTGTGGAAATCGAGCATCTTTGCATAGTCCATCTTATAGATATGGTCACCCGAAAGAATTGCAACGTATTCGGGGTCATAGCGGTCGATGAAGTTTATGTTCTGATAAATAGCATTTGCAGTACCCTTGTACCACTCCGTACCCTTGATCTGCTGATAGGGAGAAAGGATATGCACACCGCCCTCGGCACGGTCAAGGTCCCAGGGCTGTCCGTTACCGATGTAGTCATTAAGCTCAAGGGGCTGATACTGTGTGAGAACGCCAACCGTGTAGATACCTGAATTTGCACAGTTTGAAAGGGGGAAGTCAATAATCCTGTACTTTCCGCCGTAAGGTACTGCGGGCTTTGCGATATTCTTTGTAAGAATTCCGAGTCTGCTGCCCTGTCCGCCTGCGAGCAGCATAGCTATACATTCTGTTTTTCTTGCCATCTGGGGTTCGTCCTTTCCGATTCTATTTAGATTTTATTTTGTAGGGTTTATATTTCAGGTATATGCAGGAAAGTCCCGGAAGTGTTACGGGGAAGGAATGCTCCTTGCCGTGCATAGGTACCTTTTCCGTGTATATACGCTTTTTTGAGGTTTCTTCCGTACCGCCGAAATCCGTGCTTTCGGAGTGAAGAAGGTAAGTAAGCGAGCCCTTTCTTTCCACACCGATTCTGTAATTCTCACGGGTAACGGGAGTGAAGTTGCATATTGCAATGACTCTGTCACCGTTTCTGTCCCTTCTTTCAAAGGCGGCAACGGAGTTCTGATTATCATCGCTTACAAGCCATGTAAAGCCGTCCCAGGAATAATCTATTTCCCACAAAGCGGGGGTTTCCTTATATACCCGGTTGAGCTTCTTTACGAAGTCGCGAAGGTTTCTGTGTGCATCATAGTCAAGAAGGAACCAGTCAAGCTGCTTTTTCTCGTCCCATTCTATGAACTGACCGAATTCCTGCCCCATGAAGAGGAGTTTTTTGCCGGGATGGGAATACATATAACCGAGGAATGCCTTAAGCCCTCTGAATTTCTCCTCATAGGTTCCGGGCATCTTATCAAGAAGGGATTTCTTGCCGTGTACCACCTCATCGTGGGAGATGGGAAGCACGAAATTCTCGGAAAATGCGTAGAACATCGAGAAGGTTATAAGGTCGTGATTATACTTTCTTGAAAGACCGTCAAGCTCGGAATATCTGAGAATATCATTCATCCAGCCCATATTCCACTTGAAGTTGAAGCCCAGACCGTCAACGGATACGGGCTTTGTGACAAGTGGCCATGCCGTGCTTTCCTCCGCAATCATAAGCGCGTGGTGATATTCCCTGAAGACGGTTTCGTTAAGGTATCTTATAAAGGCTACCGCCTCAAGATTTTCGCGTCCGCCGTAGATATTCGGACGCCAGCCGCCGTCGCGTCTGCCGTAATCGAGATAGAGCATTGAGGCTACCGCATCAACTCTCAGTCCGTCTATATGGTATTTATCAAAGAAGAAGCAGGCGCTTGAGATAAGAAAGCTTATAACCTCGTTTTTGCCGAAATCGAAGATTCTCGTTCCCCAGTCTGCGTGCTCACGCTTCAGGGGATCGGAGTATTCGTAGCAGCAGGAGCCGTCAAACTCATAGAGTCCGTGTGCATCCTTGGGGAAATGCGCCGGCACCCAGTCGAGGATAACACCGATTCCCGCATTATGGAGCTTATTGACAAAATACATAAAATCGTGGGGTGTGCCGTAACGGGAGGTAACGGCAAAATAGCCCGTAACCTGATAGCCCCAGCTTCCGTCAAAGGGATGCTCCAGCACGGGAAGCAGCTCCACGTGGGTATAGGACATCTCCTTAAGATAAGGCACAAGCTCGTCGGCCAAAGCCCTGTATGAAAGAGGCTGTCCGTCGGGATAGGTTTTCCAGGAGCCTGCGTGAAGCTCGTACACGTTCACGGGAGAGGAATAGATATCCCTTTTGTAGACGTCCTGAAAATAGTCCTCATCTGTCCATATAAAGCCGTCAAGATTGTAGACCTTTGAAGCGTTGGCGGGTCTTGTTTCCCCGTGGAAGGCATAGGGGTCCGCCTTCATTCTTCTTACTCCGTCTTCTCCGAGGACAGAGTATTTATAGCTGTCATACTGTTTTACGCCCTCTGCGGTAAGCTCCCATATACCGTCGGCAATTTTATTCATGGGATGGCTCTCCTCATTCCATCCGTTGAATTCACCGACAACGCTTACGGAAACTGCCTTTGGCGCCCATACCCTGAAGACTGTTCTGTCCCCCGTAATATGCGAGCCGAAGAACTCGTAGGCTCTGCAGTTTCTTCCCTGCTTGAAAAGGTAAACGGGAATATCAGAGGTTTTTTCTTTTGCGATATTCAAGTTAAACACCTCCGAATATAATTTTATCAAAATCCGATGTTAATTTCAAGCAAAAATTTGACTATTTTGTTAGAAGCCCTGTTACAAGTTTTTTTAAAATTTTATACAATATGCACAAATACATAATTTGCATTTCCGTAAAAAATTAAAAATTGACATTTTATAACTGCGGTGATATACTTTATATGATTAATTTTTCCGGAGGGAATTACTATGAATAACACATTAAAGAAGACTCTTTCCGTTGTTCTTGCGGTTATGATGCTTTTCGGCACCTTCGCATTCGGCGTATCCGCTGACGAGGTAAAGAGAATTGCCTGTACTATGGTTGAAGACGGCGCGTCCGGCAGAGGCTTTTCCTGGTACACTTATGAAGACGGCGCATCTGACCTTCAGATTATGAAAACAGAGGACTTTGACGGCGACTTCACGGGTGCTATGAATTACAGCGGTTCAACCGCAAAGTTCAGAGAGCAGTATTTCCACAAGGTATACGTAAACACTCTTGAAGCAGGCACTTCCTATACCTACAGAGTAGGCGACAAGGCAAAGAATCTCTGGGGAGATACCTGTACCTTTACAACAGATGACGGCGACAGCAGCTTCTCCTTCATTGTTTCTGCTGACGTTCAGGCAAGCAGCGACGAGAATTTCAGGGAAGCTTCCGCAACACTTAAGGGTGCTGTTGCAACTGCTCCCGATGCAGGCTTCATTGCTCTTCTCGGTGACTATGTAAACGACAACACAAATGAGGAATGGGATTGGTTCTTCAGCAATTTCGCATTTATGAACAACCATTACACACACGTTCCCATTGCAGGTAATCACGACGGCAACATTACAAACAAATTCAACACAAACGTTTTCAAGCACACCTTTGCTGTTGATGAAAGCGACAATCTGTCACTTGAGGGTGTTTATTATTCATTTGACTACGGCAACGCTCACATTGCAGTTCTTAACACAAATGATATGTATCCCATGACCCAGGCTCAGAGAAACTGGCTTATCAATGATATGAAGACAAGCGATGCTACCTGGAAATTTATATTCATGCACAGAGCACTTTATTCCGCAGGCAAGCACTTCAACAAGCCCGACACGATTATGATGAGAAATATTCTTCTTCCCCTCATTGATGAGCTTGACATTGATATGGTATACGCAGGCCACGATCATATGTATCTCAGAACAACTCAGGTTTACGGCGATGCAACTGTTGAAAACGTTGAATATGTGACAGAAACAGTAAACGGTGAGGAAATTACCTTTGCCGTAAAGCCCGAGGGTACTGTTTACATTCTTCCCTCAACGGCAGGAACAAAGAGATACGGTGTAAACGCCGATGCATCCAATCCTGCTACAAGGGTAGCAGCAAAGATCTTCTCCACAAGGGATGATGAATTAGGCGGATGCTTCACCGTAACAGAAATTGACGGCGGCAAGCTCACTTATAAGGCATACCTCGTTGATGACGAAACAAAGGAAATCAGACTTGTTGATACCTACGGTATCGTAAAGGATGAAGGCGGCAAGGCAGAAGAATCCGACCTTGACCAGTCACTTATGGCTACAATAGTAAATTACCCCGCAAACTTCGCAAAGGCAATCATTGATATGCTTAAATCCTACTTCCGGATGCTTTTCGACCTTATCGGAATCTGATAACAAAATAAAAAATTTACCGCAGTACAAACTCTGTACTGCGGATTTTTTTATGCCCGTAATGCACTTTTTCCATTGTAGGGGAGGGCGTCCTCGACCTCCCGCAATGCAGGAATTTCAGAATTTGTGCTAATTTCCGTGTGGGCAGATAATGTGCCTCTGCGGGGCATTATTTTTTGTATCTTTATTAACTGCCTCTATCTCGGGTCGTCGGGGACGCCGACCCCTACAAGGTAAAATTAACGGCACAGCCTCAGAGACAAAAAAAAGGATACCGACCACTGATTCCGTGGCAGATACCCTTTGTTTTTTCTGTGCGTCAAAGACGGTGATTTATGCCTCGTTTACAAAGAATATGGGATTAGTGAAGGAGTATATCATATCGGGGACGGGTTCGCCCTTATCATGCATACCGAAGCCCTTGCCTGCAAGCTTCACGTAGCCTGCCTTTACGAAAGCATTATACGTAAACTTCACGTCCGCTCTTACAAAGCCCTCGGAGGGTACTAAAACGGAGGCGGAGAAGTTCTTTTCGTTCTTTTTTGCAGTAAATTCAAAAATCACTTTCTCGTTATGGTAGATACGTACTGTCTGACCCTTTTTGAGGATTTCGACATTCACGTTAACGGATATGCCATCGGTGAAGTTCACTCTGTCACCGGGAATGGCTTCCCCTGAGCTCAGGAATATTTTCGGAGCCTTGGGGGAATTCGTAACAAAGATATGTCCCTTTTTAATGGCGGCGAGAACGTCCTCAATTGAAGCGGACTCTGCACAGACGTAGGTTGTAGGAACACCGAGAAGACGGGTCACAACATAGTCCTCGTGATAGTCGCTGCCGCCTACGGCAGGAATGAATTTACCCTCAAGGAGCTTCTCTGCCCACCAGTTAAGACAGTAAACATCATCGGTGTGCATAGGTGAATTCCACACCTCAACGGAATCCGTATTGAAATTATCAAGGTCTATTTTCCAGGAAAGCTTTCTGTCGAAGGGATGGTTTATGCTGACGTGACAGCCCGCCTCCCTTGCCTTTTCAATAAGTGTATGGTATGCCTCGGGGGTGTCGGGGCGCTGAATTCTTTCAAAGGGGAGATTTTCACCCCAGATATTCACGTGGCCGAGATTTCCCGAAATCTCCATACCGGGGAAAATTGCAACACCGCGGCGGGTGAATGCCTTTCTTCCGGGGGTGTTTACATTGTGGTCGGTGATGAATGCAAAATCAAAGCCGTATTCATAAAGCATATCGTAAAGCTCCTCAGGAGTGCATTTTCCGTCGGAATTCACGGTATGCAGGTGGCAGTCGCCCTTCAGCCAATGTCTTTTCTTTTCCATAAAAGATTACTCACTTTCTGTCATATACTTGTTTTGCGCACTGCACAAAGGCTTCCATAGCCCTTGAGGGATATCTCTTCTTTTTATAACCCATAGCAAGCTTTCTTCTGGTGTTATCGCCCGAAAGCTTGTAGAAGACGCATTTTGAGGCTCCGCGCTCGGCTCGCAGAAGGTTATCGGTAACAATTGTGATACCGAGTCCCGCTCTTGCCATATTATAAGCGGTGAGAAGCTGGTCGGGATAGATTTTCACCCTGGGCTGGAAGCCTGCGTTTTCGCAGAGCTGCATGGTACGGGTAAACATATCATTGCCTTTTTTGAGGACTAAGAAATCCTCATCGGAAAATTCCTGCAGATCAACGGTGGGACAGCTCTTATCAAGATATTTCTTGTTCTTCACGTCATCATCGGTCAGGCTCTTGTCGGTAAACTTCTCATTTACGGGAAATGACACGGGCACAGCAAGAAGAAGTGTTTCATCCGCAAGAGGGAAGGACGTGAAAAGCTCGGGGTCGAAATCGTGCGCTACGAGGATATCAACCTTTTCCTCAAGAAGCTGATTCTTAAGGTCGTGGGAGTGGGATTCCACAAGCTCCACGGTGATACCGCTGTAGGTATTCATAAATTCAATTATAATATCGGGGAGTATGAAGGAGGAAATAAAGTTTTCGGCGCTGACTATAACGCTGCCGCTTTTCATATCGGACAGGTCATTGAGCTGATTGAGCATGTTGTGCTGCAATGCCTTCATCTGCTCTATGGATTCTATGCACACGCGCCCTGCCTGGGTAAGGGAAATGGGATTTGTGCTTCTGTCAAAAATGGTAATACCCAGCTGCTTTTCAACCTTTTTTACAGCGGCTGAAAGAGCCGGCTGAGAAACGAAGAGCTTTTTTGCCGCTCCCGAAAAGCTTTTTTCAAGGTATACCTCATATACGTAATCCATACCGTCAAGCATTGCTTCACTCCCCTTCGCAGAATACATTCTTTATTACAGTATATATTGAAAAAACGGAAAATACAAGAAAAATCGTCAGACAAAGTGCAAATAATATGTAAAAAAATTTATACTTTTTCGACAACTATAAATTTTATTTATATCAACTATATAATATTTATATTTTACATATACAGATTTATGTGGTAATATAAGCGGGACTAATAATTTAGTGCAAAAAAAACAAAAAAAGAAAGAGGTAACCCAAAATGAAGAAACTCATTGCTATTCTTCTCGCACTCACCTTCTGTGTAGTATGCTTTGCATCCTGCGGCGACACCACAGAGGAAACAACCGCAGCTCCCGGTGAAGAGACAACAGCTGCTCCCGTAGACGTAGTTTACGGCGACAAGACATTCGACACAATCAGGGTTGGTACCGGCGGTACAACAGGTACCTACTACGCATTCGCAGGTGCTTCCACTCAGGCTATTACTACAGGCACATACACATTTGAAGTAGTATCCACAGGCGGCTCACAGGCTAACATCGAAGGCATTGATGACGGCGACTACCACATGGCTACTGTTCAGAACGACGTTATGAACTATGCTTACAACGGCACAAACGGCTTCGCTGCTCCCATCAAGAGCTTCTCCGCTATCGCTTGCATCTATCCCGAGGTTTGCCAGCTTATCGCAACTGAGGCTTCAGGCATCAAGACTGTTGCTGACCTTAAGGGCAAGAACGTTGCTATCGGCGACGCAGGCTCAGGCGTATTCTACAACGCTACTCAGATTCTTGCTGCTGCAGGCATCGACTACGAAACAGACATCAAGGCAACATTTGCTTCCTTCGGTGACAGTGCTACTGCTCTCAAGGACGGCGCTATTGACGCAGCTTTCATCACAGCAGGTACTCCCACAACAGCTATCACAGAGCTTGCAACTGCTACAAACGTTGTTGCTGTTGACCTCGGTGAAGACGTTATCGCAAAGCTTATGAACGACTTCCCCTTCTACACCAAGTATGAAATGACAAGCGCTGACTACGGCTTCATCACAGAGCCCGTTAACACAGTTGCTATCATGGCTACTTACGTTGTAACAAACGAAATGAGCGAGGACCAGGTTTACGAAATCACAAAGAACCTCTGGGAGGTTGAGGACGTAGCTACTTGTCACGCTAAGGCTGCTCAGATGGACATCAACACAACCGTTAACGGTATCGGTGATGTTCCCCTTCATCCCGGTGCTCTCAAGTACTATGTAGAAAAGGGCATCGTTGAGGCTGAAGCAGAAGAAACAACTGAGGCTGCTGCTGACGAAACAACTGAGGCTGTTGAGGATACAACAGCTGAGGCTGCTGCAGAGGACACAACTGCTGCTTAATTTCACTTAAAAAACGGTAATAAAAGGTGCCGCAGTTTTTCGCAAATTGCGGCACTTCTGTTTTGAAAAATAAAGAAAGGGGAAAAATCTTATGGATGAAAATACCGCAAAAATCACCGAAACCGAAGAAGTCGTTGATGCGGACAAGATAATGCAGGAATTCGACCGTGAAAGCAACACACGTATTTTCACAGGCTGGAGAAAGCACGTCATCACAGGACTTCTCTGTTCATTCAGCGTTTATATGATTTCTATGGCGCTGATTTTTCCCAATGCCACAAAGTACACAAAGCTGACAACCTTTATGGCGTTTATCCTTTTTGTGGGCTACCTTATTTTCCCTGCCTACAAAAAGCAGACAAAGCGCATTAACTACGTTCCCGTTTACGATATCTTCTTAGGACTTGCAGGTGCCTCGTGCTTCCTTTATTACACAATATTCCAGGAAGAAATCGTTATGATGTCAAGACGAATCGGCACATTACAGATTGTTATTGCATTTCTTGCAATAATACTTTTAGTAGAGCTGGTACGGCGTGCCGTCGGTCTTCCCATTATTTTCGTTGCGGGTGCGTTCATAGTCTATGCGGCAATAAAGGCTTTCACGGAAAATCCCGATAAGGCATTGAGAAACCTTGCATACGGTCTTTTCTATGACGTGGCAAACGGGCTCTTCTCAACTCCCGTTTACGTATGCACAACCTTTATCGTTCTCTTTATCATCCTCGGCGCACTTCTTGAAAAGACAGGCATCGGAACCTTCTTCGTTGACCTTGCAAACTCAATTGCAGGCGGCTCTGTCGGCGGACCTGCAAAGGTTGCTGTTATTTCAAGCGCACTTGAGGGTATGTATTCAGGCTCCTCCGTTGCAAACACGGTAGGCTCAGGCTCAATCACAATCCCCCTTATGAAAAAGACGGGATACCAGCCCCACTTTGCGGCAGCCGTTGAGGCAGCGGCTTCAACGGGCGGACAGATAATGCCTCCCATTATGGGTGCTGCAGCCTTCCTTATGGCTGAAATCACGGGTGTTGCCTATTCAACGATTGCAATTACGGCAATTCTTCCCGCAGCCCTTTACTTCACGGGAATCTTCCTTATGATTCACTTTGAGGCAAAGAAGCTCGGTCTTAAGGGTCTTCCCAAGGAAGCAATTCCCAACTTCTTCAGGCTTATAGCAAAGAACGGCTATCTGCTTTTACCTATAGTAGTTCTCGTTATCTGTATGAACTACTTCAGCGCAGGTGTTTCCGCCTGCTTTGCAATTCTGGCTTCACTTATCGTAAGCCTTTTCCCCGTGAGCATCGTGGACAAGCTGATTCACAAAACGGCTGATTCAAAGGATATACCCAAGCTCTTCCTTCCCCTTATTCCCGTGGCTGTCACACTCGGCTTATGGCTTCCCTTCGGTGCTTCAATGATGACCAAGGCTGTGTTTGCAGGTATCGTTACCTGCTTTGCGGTTTCCTTTATCGCTAAAAAGGATGCACCCCTCTCCCCCACGGTTGTTATTGATTCACTTCACAACGGCGCAAAGAACACCATAGGCGTTGCTGCAGCCTGCGGTATGGCAGGTCTTATTGCAGGTGTTGTTACAATGACCGCTCTCGGTCAGCTTCTTCTCAACACACTTGTTCCCATCGCTCAGGACAGCATGTTCCTTGCTCTCTTCCTTACAATGCTCTGCTGTATCGTTCTCGGCATGGGTGTTCCCACAACGGCAAACTACGTTATTATGGCAACCATCACGGCTCCCATTCTTATCAAGATGGGTATTCCCGCACTTGCCGCTCACATGTTTGTTTTCTACTTCGGTATCGTTGCGGATATCACTCCCCCCGTTGCACTTGCAGCATACGCAGGCTCTGCTATAGCAAAGTCAAATCCGCTGAAGACGGGCGTCACGGCAACCCGACTTGCAATCGCCGCCTTCATCATCCCCTATATGTTCGCATATAACCCCAAAATGCTCTTCATTGATGCAGGCGTATTCGATATCGTTTCTATCATAATCACCTCATTTATCGGCATTTATGCGGTTGCCTCAGGCATGGAGGGTTACCACTCGGTAAAGCTTCCCTGGTGGCAGAGAATTATGATTCTTGCAGGCGGAATGTGTCTGATTGTTCCCGAAACAATCACCGATATAATCGGTGTTGCTCTCGTAGCAGCAGTAATTGCACTTCAGATTATTGCAGGAAGGAAGCAGAAGGCACTTACAACAGCATAACACAATTAACGGTACGCATAAAAGCGTACCGTATTTTTCTGTCTTTTTCTCAGAAAAAAATAAGACCTCAGACAGCTTCTGCCTGAGGTCTTATTTGTTATCTTATTATTCAGCCTTCTGATAGATTTTTACGTAATCTACAACCATTTCGCATTTTTCGGACTTATCTCTGCCCTCAAATTCCTCTGCAGAGGGAACACAAAGAGAGATGATAACCTCTTCCGCATTTCTGCATACACCCTCACCGAAGGAGGAGCGGGTTGTTTCAACGCCGTTTACATAGAAGATATATTCATCCTCCGTCCACTCGAGGCCGTAGGTATTGTATTCGCTGTAGATATCCTTGCCGTTGAAGAAGCCGAGGATTCTTGACTGGAAGCCTTCGGTTTCACCGCCGACACCTGCACAGTGAATGGTCTGTGTAACGGCATTCTGTCTGCCCCTTTCACCGTAGCCCATAGCCTCAAAAATATCAATTTCACAGCTTTCAAGACCGCCCTGGGAAATAGCAGCATCATAGGGAGATTTCATTCCCTGAATCCAGAACGCAGACCAGAAGGCATCGCTTGCGGCACACTTGCAGCGGATTTCAAAATAGCCTCTGAGATACAGCTCTCTGAGGGCAACGGAAACACCGTACCAACCGTCACCGTAGGTGCCGTCCTCAACGTATTCGCCCGTAAGATAAAGGTTACCGTCCTTAACGGCAATCTGACTGTCGCTGTTGAAGCCGCCGCGGGTTTTTCCGGGACCTCTTACACGCCAGTCGGTGAGATTAAGCTCATCACCCTCGAATTCGTCAACGTATACAAGCTCGTAGTCCTGAAGGTCAAGCTCCTGTCCCCAGGCGGAAACGGCGTTACCGCCCAGAAGCATACCGAACATTTCCATAATCATCATACAGGTGGCAATAAAGCCTCTGGCACCGCCGCCCGTTACAAGAGATTTAAGACCGTTGATTGCATTTTCAAGCGCCCACTGCTCTCTGAAAGCAAGGTTCAGCGCTTCGGCAAGCCACTGAATCATAAGTATTCCTCCTTATTTGCCCTGTCTTCTCATTTCGGCAAGCTCACGGTAGTTGATAAGCTTTATGCCGTGTGTTCTGAAGGCTGCGTGAGTTTCGGGATCCTTCATTACAAGATATTCCCAGTATCTTCTCTGCCAGGTGCCTGTGATTGACTTCATTTCGTCGGTAGGCATTGCGGGATGCACGTAGGTTTCGGAAATACCGTCGGGAATCTTTATGAGATATTCGATGAAGTTATACTTGAATTCCTCGTAGGTCTTGCCCGTTTCGATGTTTTCGGGGAAGATAAGGTAGTCGGGCATGGGAACGTTGTTCTTCTTACCGAACATACCGGAAAGCACGCTTGCAACGGAGAAAAGCCATACGGGAGTACCCTCGGGACACTGAGGTGTGTAGGGCTTGGAAAACATACGGAAGGGATAGCCCTTCTTTCCGCAGACAGCGAGGGTCTTGGGAAGCATAAGGAGTTTGCCGTTCATACCGTAAAGTGCGCCCATGTGGCTGTCGATGTGTGAGGGCTTCATGCCCTTGTTTTCGCAGTATTCAATCTGTGCTATTGTTTCCTTTACAGCCTCGTCATAGTCACAGTGTGCCTCGAAATCCTCACTCTCGGGCCACATTCTGCCGTGCTCGTTCTGAAGAGAAGGAAGTCCCGTCATAGCACCCCAGGGGAAATTCTCCTGCCACTCGTTTGTGTGGGTAAGATGCACACCGATAGCAAATTCAGGATGGTCGATTGAGAACTGAATTGCTTCGTCTGCACCGGGGCAGGGTGTCATAATTGTGGATGAAAAGATGGAGCCGGACAGGAACAGATCCATAACAGCCTCGTTGGCGGAATGGCAGAGTCCGAAGTCATCGGCATTGATAATAAGGAATTTCTTGGGCATAGATTTTCTCTCCTTTAAATTTATGAGTTTATATTAACAAAAGTTTAACACAAAGTCAAACATCTTATACACTTTATAGGGTAGGGGCGGGGTCTTCCCGCCCGTCGGGCAGGGATGTTTTTTTAACCAAGTAACCGAATCCGCGCACGGGAGGGGGAACCCCTCCCCTACAGGACAGGTGTCACATTGCTGCACAAAGGGTAATGCGTTCAGAAATTTAATGATAATTTACAAGCACCGCGAGCATCATAACTGCAACGG
>JAZSIM010000072.1:0-67180 GCA_045533835.1 Acutalibacteraceae bacterium | reverse complement strand
GTAAACGGCGGCCGTAACTATAACGGTCCTAAGGTAGCGAAATTCCTTGTCAGGTAAGTTCTGACCCGCACGAATGGCGTAACGATTTGGGCACTGTCTCGACAGCCCGC
This sequence comes from Acutalibacteraceae bacterium, assembly GCA_045533835.1. Classification (GTDB taxonomy): domain Bacteria; phylum Bacillota; class Clostridia; order Oscillospirales; family Acutalibacteraceae; genus RUG806. Next base: position 67,070 of record JAZSIM010000072.1, on the reverse strand, counting down.
CCGGCGAAATTGTAGTACTGGTGAAGATGCCAGTTACCCGCAACTAGACGGAAAGACCCCATGGAGCTTTACTGTAGCTTGATATTGAGTTTTGATATTTCATGTACAGGATAGGTGGGAGACTTGGAAGCTTGGGCGCCAGCCTAAGTGGAGTCAATCTTGGGATACCACCCTTGGCATATTGAGATTCTAACCTGCGGCCGTGAATCCGGTCGAGGGACACTGTCAGGTGGGCAGTTTGACTGGGGCGGTCGCCTCCGAAAAGGTAACGGAGGCGCTCAAAGGTTCGTTCAGCACGGACGGAAATCGTGCAGTGAGTGTAAACGCAAAAACGAGCCTAACTGCGAGACAGACATGTCGAGCAGTAACGAAAGTTGGAGTTAGTGATCCGGCGGTATGTGCGTGGAAATGCCGTCGCTTAACGGATAAAAGCTACCCTGGGGATAACAGGCTGATCTCCCCCAAGAGTCCACATCGACGGGGAGGTTTGGCACCTCGATGTCGGCTCATCACATCCTGGGGCTGAATTTGGTCCCAAGGGTTCGGCTGTTCGCCGATTAAAGTGGTACGCGAGCTGGGTTCAGAACGTCGTGAGACAGTTCGGTCCCTATCTGCCGTGGGCGCAGGAAATTTGCGGAGCGCTGTCCCTAGTACGAGAGGACCGGGATGGACGCACCTCTGGTGTATCGGTTGTCACGCCAGTGGCATGGCCGAGTAGCTATGTGCGGATTGGATAAACGCTGAAAGCATCTAAGCGTGAAGCCATCTCCAAGATTAGATTTCCCATAGCGTAAGCTAGTAAGACCCCTTGTAGACTACGAGGTTGATAGGCTGCGTATGTAAGTACAGTGATGTATTCAGTTAAGCAGTACTAATAGGTCGAGGGCTTGACCTCTTTACTTGGTTCTTCTTCACATCGTTGTTCAGTTTTGAGGGTGTGTTTCTTAAAACAAGTTTATGATACCGTGTACATTAAGTACACGGTTTTTTGTTTTTTTATTGATGATGTTTATGCCTGTATCCTGATATCATCCCAGGTATCATTCAGAAGCTGGCGGGAATATTTTTATTGACATCTGTTTTATGCTGTGCTATATTATCTTCAGCAGAAGTCTCTTGCCTACGTTGGGAGTGTTCACTCGCCATAGTAACTTGAGCTTCTGCTATTTTAATATTGCTTTTTGCTTGACTTCTGTTTCAATTTATGATAAATTATCTTTCACAAGGTTGATGATTCTTGACCGCTCGGAAGGTTGTATTCCGACTCGGGCAAGCAGTTCATCGGCCTTATTTTTATCTGTAAATACAAGCTTCCTTGTTGTCAGCTTCTTTATGTATGCTTCAATCTCACCGATAATATCCTCGTGGACCTCATTTTCATACATCTTATCCCTGATATCATCCCAGGTGTCATTCAAACGCTGACGGGAATATTTTTTATTGACATCCGTGTCGCGCTGTGTTATACTGTTGCGGAAGTTGGAATTCGGTCTCGAGCCTCTTATTTCAAGAGAGCTCACGTTGACGTTTCCAACTTCATTTATTTTTCCCGATGTAGCATATAGAATTATTCTGCCATCTCGAGCCTTTGCAATATCCAACACGATATTGAATACTCGACGCGGGTGCTTTGCACCTTAGGACGACGATTGTCTTCTGCAATCTGAGGTTCATGCCGTGAGAGCTCCTTATATTTTTAAACTTCACTTTTTTGTCAGCTTCTTTATGTATGCTCAATCTCCCCGATAATATCCTCGTGGACTTCATTTTTATACATCTTATCACGGATATTATATCAGGTATCATTCAGCAGCTGATGGAAATATTTTTTGTTGACACCTGCGACTGTCTATGATAAGCTATCTTTAAGCACGGAACCGATGCTTGGTCCCTCACCGTTATTTTTTGCGGTCATACCAGGGGTTGTAGGTTTCGTGTTATTTTTTTCTTCTTTAATCACGAAATTTCATCCGTAAAAGTCAACACCCGGTGTGCATGATACTTATTTTTCGAAGTTCTTTTTACTTATATTATTAAACTCAGTATTTGTAACAGTATCCATTTCTGATATTTGTTTAATATTTATTCTTGACATCTGTGTAGTGCTGTGTTACATTACTGGTGACACCGTTTGTTTGAAGCGCCGGCACTTCACGATTTTCGTGTTTACCGGATGCAACAGCGGTGTCATTTTTTTATATAGATATGATGTCAAAAAAAATTATTTTCCTTGACAATTTTGAATAAATTGGATATTCTGATATTGGAGATTGATTCTCCTGTAGCATCCGTTGTGAAGGCTGGCTCATAAACCTGAGATCCCGCAATGGTTGCTATTTTTATGCTGTTTACATTGTATGCTCATCTTATTGGTTTTTGCAAGAACAACATCTGAATACGGCTCTGCAATGTTTTGTGGGGCAGGGAGCAAACAAAAATTAAATTATGCATTGAAATAATTGTGATTATGTGATAAAATTTAATAAAATAATCCATAGAAAGAAGAGAGAAAAATGAAAAAAATTCTCGCAGTTATGTTAAGCGTTCTTATGATGGTTTCCTGCCTTGCACTTTTTGCCGGCGCTAAGGAAGCAGACAAGACACTTCAGTTCGGTGATGACGGCAAATTCACAATCTTACAGTTTGCTGATATTCAGGACGGTTATCCTCTGATGATGATTACCAAGAAGCTCCTCAAGGACAGTATTGCTATGGTGCAGCCCGATCTTATTGTGCTTACCGGCGACAATATTTCCGGCGGCAGCACAACTACAAAGGTCATTACCCGTGCAGCTATCAATGAGTTTATGAGTATCTTTGAAAAAGCAGGTATTCCTACTGCTGCTGTTTTCGGAAACCACGATGATGAAAGCGCACTTGCAGACAAGGATTTCCAGATGTCTGTATATGAGTCCTATGATTGCTTTGTCGGCTACAACGAGGGTGACATCATTCCCGGTGTCGGCACCTACAATCTTCCCATTATGTCCTCTGACGGAGAAAGAATTGCTTTCAATATCTGGATGACAGACTCAGGTACTTATAACTCTGAAAATGATCTCGGCGGTTATGCCTGCACAACAAAGGAGCAGATTGCATGGTATGTGCAGAAATCCGAGGAGCTTAAGGCTCAGAACGGCGGAGAGCCTGTTCCTTCCTTAAACTTCCAGCATATTATTGTTCCCGAAATCTATGATGCACTTGCAGAATGTGAGGCAGGCGCTCCCGAATCAATTCAGCAGGGCGACAAGTTCCTTACTCTTCCGGAGGGTGTAGAGGGACATCTTCATGAGAATCCCTGTCCTCCCAACTACAACAACGGTCAGTTTGCTGCTTTTGTTCAGCAGGGTGACGTGCTGGCTACTGTATCAGGTCACGATCACAAGAATGACTTTGTTGTCCCCTATATGGGCGTTGATATTATCAACACTCCCGGTGTAGGTTTCAGCTCATATAACGATGAAACTGTAGGCTCAAGAGTATTTGTTATTGACGAAAATGCTCCCGAGGATTATGAAACATACACACTCGGCTACTTTGATGTTTACGGTGACGACGAAGAAGCTCTTTACAGATATCAGGCTTATTCCAGAACAACAGACGATATGACAAAGTTTGTTGCATGGTTCAAGATGGTATTTATGATGATTAAGAATATATTCTGATAAGAACCAAAAAAAATGCTCCCGTTATTCGGGAGCATTTATGTTTTTTAAATACCGATTGTGATAATTTCAAAGGGCTTGAAGTCTACAGTATCTGTTTCTGCTTCAATATCCTCAAGGAGATTCAGAAGCTTAACAGGATGGGGGAAGGTAAGTCTTCCTCGCGTGCCTGCACATTCTGCAAAACGAAGGACCGTCATATCGGAAAGCTCAGCTTTTTTCGCACTCTGAAGTAAAATCCTGCCGTCTGCCGACCACTCTGCGGGGACACTTAAATTTTCGGTAAGCGCAAGAGGTGTGTTGAAAATAAGGGCTTCCTTATTGATTTCTCCGTAAGACATTTCACCGTGGGGAAGGATGACGTAGGTGAAATTGTGACGGCCGAGGTCAGAAAGCGGGTCGGGACGCTCTGTGGCACGCAGAAGTGAAAGAGTAATTTCCTTGTCGGAAACGCCGACTCCGTATTTGCAGTCGTTTATAACCGCTACACCGCCGCCGGTTTCGGAAATATCAAACCACTTATGGTGACAGCACTCAAAGCGTGCCTTCTGCCAGGAGGTGTTGCGGTGCATTTCTCTCTTTATGAAGCCGGCTCCCGTATCGCAGACAAGCTCCCTTGTCAGAATATTGCAGTTGAATGCAACCTTCATAAGACGATGGAACTCGTTCCAGTCTGCAATATTTTCAACCTCAATTTTGCGTGAGGAGCGGAAGAAACGGATTTTTCTTTCCCACGTACATTTTTCTGTGCTGTGAGTTACGGAAAATTCTGCGGTTTCACCGTCAGCCGAAACAAAATGAAGAGGTACTGACGTTGTGAGAGGAAGCTCCTTGTCCTTGTAGTCAGGGAGAATGTCCCATGCATCATACATGCCGGGTCGGTCATCGTAAATTTTAAGTTTGTTGAAGTCGCCGTCCGTAAATTCTCTTGAAAGCTCTTTATCGTAAAGCGAAGCAAAGCTGCCGTCGGGACTGAGGGTAACCTTATAAAAGGGTGTTTCCAGAGAATTGCCGCTGAAGGTAAACCAATCCGTATTATCTCCGGGGCGTTCAGCTTTACCGTGGGATAAGGGAGCAAAGTCAGTACGGAAGTAGTTACCTTTCACTCCCTCTCGGGTAAAGGTACCGTTTTCGTCGGGGAGGAATTCAACCGAGTGTCTTTCAATGTTAAGTGAATTAAAGAGATTATTGCCCGTGCCGATTATTTTGTTCAGTGCTTCATCAATCTCTCGGTAGTCCTTCATACAGTCCCTGAAAACGGGAGTAATATGACTGCCGGGGAGAATATCGTGGAACTGATTTACAAGGAATTTCTTGTAAAGCTCTTTAATTTCTTTTTTGGGATAGGTCTTGCCGTTCCTTTCTCTTAAGAGAGAGAGCATTTCTGCAAGGCGGAAGCGGTTTTCAAGATATCTGTTGAATTTTTTTATGTCGGATTTTGTGGTGAATGTACCTCGGTGCATTTCAAGATACAGCTCTCCGTCCCACACGTCAAAGTTATGATCAGAGTTAAAATTATCGTGAAGGAATTCCTTTACCGTAACGTGGCGTGTTTCGGGCATAACCGAGAGCTTATTGAAGCGGTGCATAAGCTCAATCATTTCCTCGGTTGCACCGGATCCCCCGTCACCGTAGCCGAACATTGAAAGGGTTTCCGTGTTTGTGTGCTTGTCCTGAAAGGCTTCCCAGTTTTCTGTTACCTGCGAGGGCTCGTTCCACGTGATGAAATGGGTGGGAGGAACTGAGGCATAAACGTCACTTCCGTCGATTCCGCGCCATATAAAGTTATTGTGGGGGAAGCGGTTTGTATCGTTCCAGGTGCTCATTTTGTTGGATATAAAGTAATTTACACAGCTTTTTCTGAGTATCTGCGGTAATATCCAGGAGTTGCCGAAAACGTCGGGCAGGAAGCAGGAATCAACGGTTATACCGAATTTTTCTCTGAAATAGTGCTGGCCGTAAAGGCATTGCCGGATAAGGCTTTCTGCTGAAGGGACGTTACAGTCGGGCTCGACATACATAGCACCGACGATTTCAAAGGCTCCGGATTTTATTTTTTCCCTAAGCTCCGCGAAAACCTCTGGATAATACTTCTCGATGGTTTCGTAGGTATAGCCTTGAGTATGTGCATAGCGGAAGTCGGGATACTTATCCATAAGGCGCATCTGGATGAGAACTGTTCTGAGATTCTTCTGAACAGCGTGAATTCTGCGCCAGTAATAAGCTATATCAAGGTGTGAGTGACCTACAAGGGCAACCCTTCCTGAGGCACGGAAGGTTTTATCGGCATAAATATTTTCTTCTATGTAGTCGATTGCCTTTTTTGCATCAGCTTCCGTTATATTGTCGTAATCAATAAGATTCAGAGCCTTGTCGAGCTTATCAGTTACGATATTTACGTATTCCTCGGGAAACTGACCGCTTGAAATTATATCGGTAAAAATCTCAAGATCGTAGCACAGGGACTGGATGCTTTCGTTGACGGTGGTAAGATAAATCCCGGTGAACTCCTGTCTGCAGCCGCGGCGTGCCAGAGTTTCGGGGTTTCTTTCATCGTCGGGCTTTGAACGGTTGAAGCCCTCTGCTTCAATCAGAAGAGTGTCACCGTCAAGAAAGTCTGCAAGGGGGATTCTTTCGCGGTTGGGATCAACGCCGCCTGCAAATTTCCCGTTTATTTTTACAATCATTTCACTTGCGGTTTTGAAGTAAAAATAAATATCCTTGTCCTTTAATTCTCCGGGGATTGCGGCTTCACATCTGAGAAAAGCGCTTCCGTCGGGGGAAAAATACGTATCCCCGCAGGAAAGAATGCGGAAATCCTCATCGTAATATTCATATTCATTTTCTGATATCTGATGTGCCTCACGTACATATACGGGGGATAGCTCAAACATTTTTCCGTAAATGCTGTTTCTGAGCCAGCCGTAGCGAAGATTTATGTATTCCTCAGGACGCATAGAGCGTCTGACAACCTTAATATGTGCCATAATTTACCTCACTTGTCCCAGAAAAAGGGCTTTTTTCTTATTGCGGTAAGCTTTACTTTTCTGCCCATATCTTTTTCGATTCTTCCTTCGCACCAGTTAAGGCAAAGGTCAAGCTTGTGACATTTTGAGCATTCGCCCCGGGCAATTACGGTAACAGTACCGCCGGATTCTTCGAGGTATTCAATATAGCCTCCGTCACCCTGAAGCAAGGGGGAAAGCACGTTGTTTATATAATTCTTCATAATACTATGCCTTTCAGTTGATAAATCCATTTTAGCATAACTTTATTTTATGTTCAATAAAAAAGACAGAAATGCGAAGGCACTCTGTCTTTTTTTGCTTATTTTATAATTTTAAGAGCGCCTGTGGGACAGATATCAGCACACTTTTTGCAGTCTGCACAGACGGAGCTTATATCAATATTTCTGAATTCGGGTCTGATTACGGTATCAAAGCCTCTGCCCACAAGACCTAAGATGCCCTGATGTGCAAGGTCCTCACAGGCACGGACGCACAGTCCGCAGAGAATACACTTGCCCTGGTCGCGGAGAATAACCTCAAGTCTGTCTTCTTTAAAGCTCTTGTGGTATTCTCCCTTGAATTTTTTGCAGTCCGTACAGTATTCGTCGGCATATTTTATAAGCTTACAGTGTCCGTAGTCGTGACATCCGCAGGAAAGACAGCGCTTTGCCTCTTCTCTTGCAGCCTCCGCCGTAAAGCCGAGATTGATTTCGGTGAAATCGTTTCTTCTGTCCTCGGGAGCGCGCTGAGGCATTCTGATTCTCGGATGCTTTTCGTATTCGGTAAACATATCCTCAGTTATTTCTCTTTCGGAGATAACGGGCTTTTTACAGGGAATCTCAATGCCGTCAAGGTAAGCGTCAATGAATTTTGCGGCTTCATTTGCCTCAGCAATTGCCTTTATTGCGATTGATGCGCCGTTATTGGTTGTGTCACCTGCGGCAAATACACCGGGAATTGACGTAGCAAACGTTCTTTCGTCGGCAAGAATTGTGCCTCTTTGGGTGGTTTCAAGCATTTCGAAGCCTGCGGGATCATTTTTCTGACCTGCTGCAATGATGATTGAATCAAGCTCAAGTGTTATAAATTCACCCTCAACGGGGACGGGAGAGCGTCTGCCCTTTTCGTCAGGCTCACCGAGAGTCATAACCTGAAGCCTGACCCCCGTAACTCTGCCGTCTTTGCCGAGAATTTCAGCAGGATTTGTGAGGAAGCGGAAAATTACGCCCTCCTCCATAGCCTCTTCAATTTCAATATCCTCAGCAGGCATTTCGTCACGGGTACGACGGTAAATTATGCTGACCTCCTCTGCTCCGAGGCGCACGGCTGTACGACAGGCATCCATTGCGGTGTTGCCTCCGCCGACAATTGCGGTTTTTCTGCCGATTGCAGGCTTTTCTCCGAGAGCGGCGGCTCTTAAGAAATCTATCCCGCCGAAGACACCGTCAAGATTTTCTCCCTCACAGCGTATGGAGCTGCTCTTCCATGCACCGTTTGCAACAAGCAGGGCATCGTGCCTTTCTTTTATTTCATCAAGTGTGATATCCTTGCCTACGGTGCAGTTATTTATCATCTTGACGCCGAGAGAAGCGATTTCCGCAATTTCGGTATCGAGCACCTTCTTGGGAAGACGGTATTCGGGGATACCGTAGCGGAGCATTCCGCCCATTTTTGGCATTTTATCGTAAATTGTAACTGCGTGTCCCGACTGAATAAGCCTGAAAGCAGCAGAGAGGCCTGCAGGTCCGCCGCCGATGATTCCGACGGATTTGCCGGAGTCTGCCTTGATTTCAGGCAACACGTGCTCATTCCTTTTCAGTACCTCATCTGCGGCAAAGGCCTTGAGGTAAGCAATGGAAACCGGCTCTTCAACGTGCTGTCTTCTGCAGGCAGCCTCGCAGGGGTGAGGGCATACTCTGCCGATAGAAGCAGGAAGTGAGATTACCTCTTTTATTGTTTTAACTGCAGCTGTGTAATCACCGTCTGCAATTTCCTTTACGTATTTCTGACAGTCGGTGTGGGCAGGACAATTGAGAGAGCAGGGACCTATACAGTCGCCCTTGTGGTCGCCCATTATAAGCTCAAGTGCAATTTTTCTTGCTTTGAGTGCTCTTTCCCCCATTGTGTTTATTATCATACCCTCGGATACCTGCTGCGAGCAGGCGCGAAGGAGCTTCGGTGAGCCCTCTGCCTCAACCACGCACATTCCGCAGGCGCCGTAGGGGGACATTTCCTTAAGATAGCAAAGGTTGGGGATTTCAATGCCGTTCTTTTCGGCGGCAATAAGAATTGTGTCGCCCTTGTCAGCCGTTATGGCTTTTCCGTCAATAATAAGCTTTACAGTATCAGACATTTCTTTCCCTCCTTATCTTATTTCTACTGCACCGAAGCGGCAGACTTCCTTACACTGACCGCACTTGATGCATTTTGAGGTGTCTATTATGTGAGCTTCTTTCACGCTTCCCGAAATTGCGCCTACGGGACACTTTCTTGAGCAAAGTGTACAGCCCTTGCATTTTTCGGGATCGATTGAATATTGTCTTAATGCCGCACATTCACCTGCAGGGCATCTCTTTTCGCTGATGTGAGCCTCATATTCGTTTCTGAAATACTTTATCGTTGTGAGCACGGGGTTGGGCGCTGTCTGACCAAGACCGCACAGCGCACCTGAGCGGATACCCTCGCAAAGCTCGGTGAGAAGCTCTATGTCCCCCTCCTGACCGTATCCCTCTGTTATGCGGGTGAGGATTTCGAACATTCTCTTTGTGCCGATTCTGCAATGCACGCACTTGCCGCAGGATTCCTTTGTTGTGAAATCAAGAAAGAAGCGTGCCATATTGACCATGCACGTGCTTTCATCCATAACAACCATACCGCCTGAGCCCATAATAGCGCCCGTTGCATTAAGAGCCTTGTAATCAATTACGGTGTCGAGAAGCTCCTTCGGAATACAACCGCCTGAGGGACCGCCCAGCTGTACAGCCTTGAATTCCTTGTCATCACGGATACCTCCGCCTATATCGAAGATTACCTCACGCAGAGTAAGTCCCATGGGAATTTCCACAAGACCGCCTCTTTTTATCTTACCCGTTAGTGCAAAAACCTTGGTGCCCTTGCTGTTTTCAGTTCCCATAGCGGAGAATGCCTGACCGCCGTTTTCTATAATCCAGGAAACGTTTGCAAAGGTTTCAACGTTATTTATGTTAGAAGGCTTGTTTTCGTAGCCCTTTTCTGCGGGGAAGGGAGGCTTCAGACGGGGCATTCCGCGTTTACCCTCAAGGGATTCAATAAGTGCTGTTTCTTCACCGCAGACGAAAGCACCTGCACCTGCCTTGATTTTAAGACGGCAGGAAAAGTCCGTACCGAGAATTTTTTCACCGAGAAGTCCCTTTTCCGTGGCTTCGTTTATAGCCTTCTGCAGTCTTATAATTGCAAGAGGATATTCTGCACGCACGTATACAAAGGCTGCAGAGGCACCGATTGCATATGCGGCAATAAGCATTCCCTCAATAAGAGCATGCGGGTCGCTTTCAATAACGGCGCGGTCCATAAATGCACCGGGATCACCCTCGTCGGCATTACATATAAGATATTTTTCCGTTCCCTCGGATTTTCTTGCGGCGTTCCACTTGAACCAGGTAGGAAAGCCTGCACCGCCTCTGCCTGCAAGGCCCGAAATTCTGATTTCCTCAATAACGTCCTCAGGGGACATACCCGATAATACCTTCTTAAGAGCGGTGTAGCCGCCGTCATCAAGATAGGAATCTATGCTTTCCGGGTCAATAAGACCGCAGCGACGAAGCGCAATTCTTGTCTGCTTTTTAAGAAAAACGCTGTCCTCCTCGCTAATTTCGAGATTTTTAAGAGAGTCAAGGTTATTACCCTTTACTGCTTCGGCAATAGCAGCGGCATCATTTTCCGTAACCCTTACCAGTCTTTTGAGAAGTGTCTTTCCGTCATGTATGTCAACTACGGGCTCAAGGAAGCACATACCGATACAGCCTGCAATGCCGACGGAAATATCGCTGCCCTTAAGAGCCTCCGAGAGAGCGCTGTGTACCCTAGCAGCACCTGCCGCGATACCGCAGGAGCCTTCGCCTATCACTATTCTCATTCTGCTTCCCTCCCTTTTATTTCTCTTAGAATTTCAACGGCTTTTGCGGGAGTAAGGGATCCGTAGGTTTCCTCGTTTATCATCATAACGGGGGACAGGCTGCAGCAGCCAAGACAGGCAACGGTTTTGAGAGAGAACAGTCCGTCGTCTGTGGTGTCACCGTCGGAAATGCCGAGCTCTCCGCAGATCGCCTTTTCAATTGAATCGGCTCCGTTTACGTGGCAGGCGGTTCCCTTACATAAAAGAATCAGATATTTTCCGACCTTCTTAAGGCGGAACTGAGTATAGAAGGTAGCAACGCCCATTACCTTTGCGGGGGAATTTCCTGTTTTTGCGGCTATTTCATAAAGCACATCTGTGGGAAGATATCCGTAAATATCCTGTGCCTTCTGCAGAACGGAAATAAGATTATCTCCGTTTTTCTGCATATCCGCAAACATATCGGCAAGAAGTGTAAGGTCGCTGTTACAGCAATTTTCACACATGGTTAAAGTCTCCTTAATATAATCTTCATATATATTAGCACAAAAAACCGCGGATTTCTATAGGTGAAAACAAAAATATACAGGAATATTTATGCAAAAAAATGATGAATATATGCATAAAAATGAATAATGACTCCATGAATTTTGCTTATTTTGTTATTAATTAATTTATTTAATGATTATAATATAAACTGTGCAAATGCCCTTAAATAAAAATGTTTTGCGGGAGGTATTGACAAAACTGCCATAATGATGTATAGTTATGCACATCGAATGAATATTAATGCGTATCCGGAGGAATATAAAATGGATAAGTCAAAAATCAAAAAGGTCGTACTTGCATATTCGGGAGGTCTTGATACCTCTATCATCATTCCCTGGCTTAAGGAAAACTACAATAATTGCGAGGTTATTGCTGTTTCCGGAAACGTCGGTCAGGCAGACGAGCTTGAGGGGCTTGAGGAAAAGGCTCTTAAGACAGGTGCTTCAAAGCTTTACATTGAGGATCTTACAAAGGAATTCATTGAGGATTACGTTTTCCCCTGTGTTCAGGCAGGCGCAAAATATGAGGATTATCTCTTAGGTACCGCATTTGCACGTCCTCCCATTGCAAAGAGAATTGCGGAAATTGCTCTTAAGGAGAATGCTGACGCTATCTGCCACGGCTGTACGGGTAAGGGTAATGACCAGGTTCGTTTTGAGCTTGCAATAAAGGCATTCGCACCCGATATGCCCATCATCGCTCCCTGGAGAGAGTGGGACATCAAGAGCCGTGAGGAAGAAATCGATTACGCTGAAGCTCACAACGTTCCCCTTAAAATCAACCGTGAAACAAACTATTCAAAGGATAAGAACATCTGGCATCTTTCACACGAGGGTCTTGATCTTGAGGATCCTGCAAACGAGCCTCTTTACAACAAGCCCGGCTTCCTTGAAATGGGCGTTTCTCCCGAAATGGCTCCCGATAAGCCCACTTATGTAAAGATTCACTTTGAGCAGGGTGTTCCCACCGCAATTGACGGTGTTGAAATGGATGCTGTTTCTGTCGTTGCAAAGCTCAATGAGCTCGGCGGTGCAAACGGTATAGGTCTTCTTGATATCGTTGAAAACAGACTTGTCGGCATGAAATGCCGCGGCGTATATGAAACTCCCGGCGGTGCTATCATCTACAAGGCACACGAGGTGCTTGAGTCAATCACTCTTGATAAGGAAACAGCTCACTACAAGTCACTTGTTGCACAGAAGCTTGCAGAGCTCGTTTACAATGCTCAGTGGTTCACTCCTCTTACCGAGGCTATTCTTTCCTTCGTAAAGACAACCCAGAAGACAGTTACCGGTGACGTAACACTCAAGCTCTACAAGGGCAATATGATAAATGCCGGTGTTACATCTCCCTATTCACTTTATGACCCCGAAATTGCAACCTTTGACGAGGATGAGGTTTACAACCAGGCAGATTCCGCAGGCTTCATCAACCTCTACGGTCTTCCCACCAAGGTTTATGCAAAGATGAAGGCAAAGAATAACATTAAATAAGATTTGCGAGTATTTTAATAATAGATTGGCGAAAATCCGCATTCAAAAAACTGTTTCGGATTATACTCGCCAACTAAGATTTCGGAGAGAATACAATGGAAAAAATGTGGGCAGGCAGATTCGAAAAGGCTCTCAATAAGGAGGCTGACGATTTCAATTCGTCAATACATTTCGACTGCAAAATGTTCAGACAGGACATAAAGGGCTCTATGGAGCACGCAGCTATGCTTGCCGCCTGCAATATCATTACGGAAAAGGAAAGTCTGCAGATTATTGACGGTCTGCAGACTATTCTTGACGATATTGAAAGCGGTGCGCTTCCCATAGACGAAAACGCAGAAGACATTCATATGTTTGTTGAGGCAGTGCTTACGTCCCGTATAGGCGATGTGGGCAAGAAGCTTCATACCGCAAGAAGCAGAAACGACCAGGTTGCCGTTGACCTTCGTCTTTATCTGAGAGATGAGGCGGCAGGTGTGACTGAGCTTCTTTATTCACTTATAGAAACGGTAGTCAAAAAAGCAGAGGAAAACAAGGCTGTGATAATGCCCGGCTATACGCATCTTCAGCGTGCTCAACCCATAACCTTCGGTCAGCATCTTTTAGCCTATGCTATGATGCTTATGAGGGATATCGGCAGAGTAACGGATGCCGTCAGCCGTATGAATTATTCACCCCTCGGCTGCTGTGCGCTTGCTGGTACAACCTATCCTACGGACAGAATGATGACTGCAAAGGCTCTGGGCTTTGACGGAATAATGCTCAATTCCCTTGACGGTGTTTCAGACCGTGACTACTGCATTGAGCTTATGAGTGCATTTGCAACAATTATGATGCATCTGTCACGCTTCTCGGAGGAGGTTATTCTCTGGTCAAGCTGGGAATTCAAATTCATTGAGCTTGACGATGCGTACACCACGGGCTCAAGCATTATGCCTCAGAAAAAGAATCCCGATATGGCAGAGCTTGTGCGTGGTAAGACGGGCAGAGTTTACGGCGATCTTATGGCACTTCTCACAACACTCAAGGGACTGCCTCTTGCTTATAACAAGGATATGCAGGAGGATAAGGAAGCGGTATTCGACAGCATTGAAACCGTGAAAAAGTGCCTTTCCGTATTTATTCCTATGATAGATACCATGAAGCCCATTCCGGAAAATATGAAGAAGGCTGCACAGAACGGCTTTATAAATGCAACCGATCTTGCAGACTATCTTGTAGGTAAGGGGCTTCCCTTCAGAAGTGCATATAAGACGGTAGGGCAGATTGTTGGCTATTGCGTACAGAACAAGACCATACTTGAGGATATTTCTCTGAGTAAATACAAGGAATTCGACAGTAATTTCAGCGAAGACCTTTATAATGCAATCGATCTTCAGAACTGCGTTAATTTAAGAATTTCCGCAGGCGGTACGGGTATTGAATCCGTCAATACTCAGATTGCTCAGGTAAAGGAATTTCTTATGAAAAAATAAATAATAACGGCGGTGTAAGTTATGACATTAAAAGGAAGAGATTTTTTAACGCTTCTGGATTTTACTCCCGAAGAGATTTCATATCTTCTTGATCTCGCGGCTGAGCTCAAGGCAAAGAAGAAAAACGGCATACTGCACGATGAATTAAGAGGTAAGAATATTGCTCTTATATTCGAAAAGACAAGCACCCGTACAAGAACAAGCTTTGAGGTTGCGGCACATGACCTCGGAATGGGAACAACGTATCTTGATCCTCAGAGCTCACAGATAGGCAAGAAAGAGAGTATTGCCGATACTGCAAGAGTTCTTTCTGCTACCTTTGACGGAATTGAATACCGCGGCTTTGGCCAGGAAATTGTAGAGGAGCTGGCAGAGTATTCCTCCGTGCCTGTCTGGAACGGTCTTACAAATGAATTCCACCCCACTCAGGTGCTTGCGGATTTCCTTACGATAAAGGAAAAATTCGGAAGACTTCAGGGAATCAAATTTGTTTATATGGGAGATGCCCGTTATAATATGGGTAATTCTCTTATGATAGGCTGTGCAAAAATGGGACTTGAGTTTACAGCCTGCTGTCCCGCAAAATATTTCCCCGAGGAATGGCTTATTGAAAAATGTCAGGAAATTGCAAAGGAAACGGGCGCCAAGCTTCACTTTATTGAAGAGCCCGAAATTGCCTGTAAGGATGTTGACGTTATCTATACCGACGTGTGGGTTTCCATGGGTGAGCCCGCCCAGGTATGGGATGAAAGAGTAAAGGAGCTGCTTCCTTATCAGGTAAATGCAGATATTATGAAAATTGCAGGTGAAGGCTGCATCTTCATGCACTGTCTTCCCGCTCTTCATGACCATAAGACAAAAATCGGCAAGGAAATGGGTGAAAGATTCGGCCTTGAAGCCTTCGAGGTTACGAATGATGTTTTTGAAAGCGAGGCTTCCGTTGTTTTTCAGGAAGCAGAAAACCGTATGCACACAATAAAGGCGGTTATTCTTGCTACTCTCAAATAAAATAAACAGTACCGCAGAAAATCTCCTGCGGTACTTTTTTATGGGGTTACTGCTTTACTCAGTTACAGCCGCATCCGCAGTTGTTCTGATTGCAGCCGCAACCACAGTTGTTCTGGTTGCATCCGCATCCGTTGTCGCCTGTAAGAACGAGAATAAGGATGATGAAAAGAATCCAGTAGCTGTTGCATCCGTTACCAAAAAGCATTCGGTTGACCTCCTTTCGCACCTTCCACTAGCATAATACGCAAAAGCGGGAAAGATGTGCATAAATCATAATTTAGCAGGGAAAGCTGCTCACAAATCAACGTCTTTGACGCACCGTTATAAATAAAAGGCGTTCAGCCTTGCATTAAGCTTCATAAAAGACTGAATGAGTG
Source organism: Acutalibacteraceae bacterium (assembly GCA_045533835.1). Lineage (GTDB taxonomy): Bacteria > Bacillota > Clostridia > Oscillospirales > Acutalibacteraceae > RUG806. The sequence goes on along the minus strand of JAZSIM010000072.1, from coordinate 51,402 downwards.
CCACAGTCGGAATTGCATAAGTGCTTGTTTTTCGGCTCTTCGCGGTACCACCGTACAGCTTGCCAGAGCCGAAAAACACAAATACGCCGATTTCTGCGCCCTTTCCCGAGCCTTTAAGGAACTTGCATCAGACCTTGGCAAGTTAGTTTTATCCGACACAGGTCTTTTACAACATCTTTTTCCGTTAAATGCCCATATTTCCCCCGTCTGCACTCGCTTTTCTGCGGAAAATCGGCACATACGGACAAAATATGAACATTTTACGTCAAAGGGAAAGTGATTCTCTGATTCTAAATTATGATTTATCGTAAAAAATAGAGGTATCAACCGTGATGGCTGATACCTTTGGTAAATTATGCGCTATGTATATTCCTTAGCCTGCGGGCCAGGTGAATTCTCTTCCGCCCATAAGGTGGAAATGAATGTGGTGAACGGTCTGTCCGGCGGATTCACCGCAGTTGTTTATGATTCTGAATCCGTTTTTGAGACCCTGAGAAGCTGCAATTTCGGGAATTTTTGCGAAGATGTGAGCGATAACAGCACTGTTTTCCTCTGTTACGTCATAAGCCCACTTTATATGCGCCTTGGGAATAATGAGAAGATGAACGGGAGCCTGAGGCGCCAGATCCTTGAATGCAAGAATTTTATCATCCTCATAGACCTTGGAGGAGGGGATTTCTCCGTTTGCTATTTTACAGAAAATACAATCCATAATTTATTCTCCTTATTTAATCATTGCTTCAACGATTGAAGCGGCTGCAGCGAGAGCCTCACCTATCTTGGTGATATCCTTACCGCCAGCCATAGCTGAATCGGGCTTGCCGCCGCCTGCACCGCCTGCGAGCTTTGCAGTTTCTCTTACGATGTTACCTGCATGTGCGCCCCTTGAAATTGCAGCCTTGCCGCAAGCACAGGCGAATGAGCAGGTACCCTTTTCGGTGTTCTTGCCTGCAACGATGATGATGCTGTCGTCAGCCTTCGAGGAGTCGAGCATTGTTCTGAGTGCATTTGCGTCTGCTTCACCGAGGTCTGCTGTGAGAACCTTGATTCCTCCGAATTCAGCAGCTGTGGTAAAGAGCTCTGAAGCCTTTGCGGAAGCAAGCTCGGAATTGAGCTTTTCAATGGTTTTTTCCTTAGCCTTGAGGTCATTTGAAAGAGCCTGAGCCTTGTCTGCAACAGCAGCAGCTGAGCACTTGAGTACGGCTGCAGTCTTAAGAAGGGAAGCGTTGAGCTCATTTACAAAATTAAGAGCGTTAAGACCGGTTACTGCTTCAATTCTTCTGACACCGGAAGCCACGGAGGACTCGGAAACGATTTTGAACATACCGATTTTGCCGGTGTTTTCTGCGTGAGTACCGCCGCAGAGCTCAAGTGAGAAGCCGCCTGCGTTTACAACTCTTACGGTGTCGCCGTACTTCTCTCCGAAGAGAGCCATAGCTCCCATAGCCTTTGCCTCAGCAAGAGTTTTCTCGGCACTTTCAACGGGAAGAGCAGCGAGGATGACCTCGTTTACTTCCTTTTCGATTTTTGCGATTTCCTCTGTTGTGAGAGCGGAGAAATGAGTGAAGTCAAATCTCATTACGCTTTCGTTTACAAGCTGACCTGCCTGCTCGACGTGTGAGCCGAGAGTGCTTCTGAGTGCAGCCTGAAGAAGGTGTGCTGAGGTGTGGTTTCTCTTTACAGCCTCACGGAAGGACTTGCATACGAGTGTATCAGCCTCTGCTCCTGCTGTTACGATACCTGCTTCAACAGTACCCTTATGGAAGAAGATTCCGCCGTTGTTCTTTGTTGTATCGGATACCTTAAAGGTGAAATTGCCGTTAGCGATTGTACCCTTGTCGCCGCACTGTCCGCCGCCCTCTGCATAGAAGGATGTGGTGTCAAGAATAAGAATTGCCTCTTCGCCTTCACCGATGTTTTCCGTAAGCTCACCCTCTGAGGTAAGAATTGCAAGAACCTTGCCTCTGCCTTCTGTTCCCTCATAGCCTGTGAATACTGTTTCGGGAATACCCTTGAGCGAAGCTGTGGAGTTCTTCCATGCGTCTGCACCTGCATCCTTACGTGCATTTCTTGCAGTTTCCTTCTGAATCTTTATAAGTGCGTTAAAGCGTTCCTCGTCAACGCTCATACCCTTTTCCTCGAGGATTTCCCTTGTCAGGTCAAGAGGGAAGCCGAAGGTGTCGGAGAGCTTGAATGCGTCGTCACCGCTTAAGGTCTTGCCGTCGGAGGAGGCAATCATATCCTCAAGAAGACGAAGGCCTGAGTCGATGGTCTTGTTGAAGTTTTCTTCTTCAATAGCAATAATTTTGAGAATGTAATCTCTCTTTTCCGTAAGCTGAGGATAAGCGGAGCCGCTTTCCTTGATAACGGTTTCGCAAACCTCGGAAAGGAAAGGTCTTTCAATACCGAGAAGTCTGCCGTGACGTGCAGCACGTCTGAGAAGACGTCTGAGAACGTAGCCTCTGCCTTCGTTTGAGGGCATAACACCGTCTGAAATCATCATTGTTGTGCTTCTGATGTGGTCGGTGATAACACGGAGAGATACGTCGCTCTTTTCGTTCTCGTGATATTTAACACCTGCAATTTCCATTATGTGCTTCATAATGTTCTGGATTGTGTCAACCTCGAAAAGGTTTGCAACGCCCTGAGAAATGCAGGCAAGTCTTTCAAGACCCATCCCTGTGTCGATGTTGGGATTCTTAAGACGGGTGTAGTTGCCGTTGCCGTCGTTTTCAAACTGAGTGAAAACAAGGTTCCAGAATTCTACAAAGCGGTCGCAGTCACAGCCTACCTTACAGTCGGGGCTGCCGCAGCCGTTTTCCTCGCCTCTGTCAAAGTAAATTTCCGAGCAGGGACCGCAGGGGCCTGCACCGTGCTCCCAGAAGTTGTCCTCTCTGCCGAGTCTTACGATTCTGTCGGGGGAAACTCCTACCTCCTTTGTCCAGATGTCGAATGCCTCGTCATCCTCGTGGAAGATACTTACCCAGAGTCTGTCAACGGGCATTTCCATAACCTCTGTACAGAATTCCCATGCCCACTTTGTTGCTTCGTGCTTGAAATAATCACCGAAGGAGAAGTTGCCGAGCATTTCAAAGAAGGTGCCGTGGCGTGAGGTCTTGCCGACTCTTTCAATATCGGGAGTTCTTATACACTTCTGGCAGGTTGTAACTCTCTTTGAGGGAGGTGTAACCTCGCCCGTGAAGTATTTTTTCATAGGTGCCATACCTGCGTTGATAAGAAGCAGGCTCTTATCTCCCTGGGGAATAAGGGAGAAGCTGGGAAGTCTTAAGTGCTCTTTTGTTTCAAAGAATTTAAGATACTTTTCGCGTATCTCGTTAAGTCCTGTCCATTCCATTTTGTTCACATTCCTTTTTCTATATAATTTGATTTTGCACAAAAAAACAAAAAAAGCACCTGCCACATATATCGGGACGGATTAACCGCGGTACCACCCGATTTGTGCCAAGCACCTCTCGATATCCTTTAACGCAGAAATTACGCAGAATTCATCACTCTGATGCCGTACAGCGGCGTGAAAAACCGATTACGAAAACTTGCACCTACCGTTTTCTCTCTGCAGAAATCCGTGTTTTTCTTAACTGTACCGTAGCAATTAATTATTTACAAAAGAGAGTATATTGTTTTTTGTTCCGTTTGTCAACGGTCAATTTCAAACTGAGCTGAAAAATTAATGGTTTCGCAGGTTATTTTCTGCAAAAATCCGTCCTCTGAGAAGCTTACCGCGACGGGAACGGAGTCAATTGTAAGATTTGCGGTATATCCCGCTTCCTCCTCCGTGAAGAGTCCGTGGTTTGCAAAAACGGAGGTTCTGACGGTTTTTATGAGGACACTCAGCAGGGAGGCGTTGTTCAGCTCCCCGTCGGTTATTTCTTCCGCAAGACCGAACACGTTTATCTTATAAGCCTCTCCTTCTGCTTTTACGGAAAAGCCCGAAAGCTCCTCAGGGCAGGTAAACGCAATTGTAATATCCTCACTGTTAAGGCAGGTTATGTCGGCTTCAAATTGCTTGCCGTCCTTTTCTGCCTTCATGTGAAGAGTAAAGCTTTTTTCGGGAGTAAATTCCTTTGTAAAAAGCTTTTCACCGCAGGATGAAAATATTACGGATATAATAAGAATTAATGCTGATAATGCAAAGATTTTTTTCAAAAATATCACTTTCCCGATATTATTTCGGAAAGAGCATCAGGTATGCAGTCGGCAATTCTCTCTATCGTTGCAGAATATGCGGTGTATTTTTTCTCTGCAATTTCTCCTGCAAGACCGTGAGTGTATGCGGAGAGTACGGCAGAATCAAAGAGGGACAGTCCCTGTGCGGCAAATGAAGCTGCAATACCCGTAAGAAGGTCGCCGCTGCCGCCTCGGGAGAGTGCCGTGGAGCCTGTGGGGTTTATGACAATTCTGCCGTCGGGAGCTGCAATAACCGTGTTTGCACCCTTAAGAAGTACTGTCACGCCGTATTCATTTGCGAAATCCGATGCTGTTTTTTCGCGGTCAGCATTGATTTCTGCAATACTTCTGCCCGTAAGCCTTGCCATTTCGCCGGGATGGGGCGTCAGGAGAATTTCCGCTTCTGACTCTTTCAGTACATCTATATTACGGGAAATTATATTTATTCCGTCGGCATCAATAATTATTTTTCCTCTGCTGTGGTTTACAAGGGTACCGACGAGCTTTTCCGTTTCGGGGGAAACGCCGAGTCCGGGACCTATTGCAACGGCATTGTAAGAAGCGGCCTTTCCGATGATTTCCGGGATGCAGTTCCCGGCAATGCAGCCCTTATCTGAGGAGCTTACGGGGAAAAACGTGTTTTCCGAAAGGGAAGAGGTGACAGCAGGATAAATGCAGTCGGGGAAGCAGAGGGTTGTAAGACCTGCTCCGGCAGAAAGTGCACCGCTGACGGCAATTTTTGCCGCACCGGGCATGCTGTAAGAGCCTGCAATTATCATAGCTTTCCCGAATGTACCCTTGTTAGAATCAAAGGGTCTTCCGGGGAGAAGTGATTTTATTTCCTTGCGTGAAAAGGCTTCAGAATTATTGCCGAAAACACCGAAGCCTATGGGAATTACGGTCACTTTTCCGCATTTATCGCTGTAGGGCTTATATATATGCTCTTTTTTGAAGCAGAGCATGGAAAGGGTTTCATCTGCGGAAAAACAGCCGTCTGTATTTCCGTTTTCTGAGGTAAGACCGCCGGGGATATCAATTGCAATTTTTACGGCAGGGGAGTGGGCGGATACCTTGAAAAGCTCCCTTATATTTTCGGGAAGCTCCCCCCTGAAGCCGATGCCGAAAACCGCATCAACTATAATATCTGCGTTCTTTATAAGATTTATTATGCTTTTTGTGACGTGCGAGCCGTCATATATATTTACCGTACCGTCAATTAATTCCCTGTTCTTTTCGGAAAGACTGTCCGAGGGACAGTTGAATGCTTTTATGACGCTGACATTTTTATCTGCTTCCTTGAGGTATCTTGCAATAACGAAGCCGTCACCGCCGTTTTTGCCCTTGCCGCAGATAATAACTATATTTTTTTTGTCGGGATAATTCACAAGAATGTGCTCTGCCGAGCCCTGTCCCGCGCTTTCCATCATATCGTCATAGGAAAGCCCGTTTTCGTTAGCCTTATTTTCCGCATTTCTTATTTCCTCGGGTGACAGTATCAGCATAATATCTCTCCTCTGCGCAGTATAGGCTTATTTTACCATAACGGATATAAAAAAACAAGAAGCTGTCCGTGAACAGCTTCTTATGATATTATTTTCTTTTTCCGATTTCCTCGTCGAGGATGCGGGCGGCTGCGGCAATACATTTTTCGCAGGGACGCTTAAGGTAATACTCTGCTGTTCTGTCATCGGGTACGGGTGAATATTTATATTCGGGGATACCCAGAATCTCACGGCAGACGTAAGAGCCGAAAATGTCCGAAAACTGATGTGCCATACCGGCTATGAGCTTATAATGCTCCGTCTTGAGGGATTTGTCTTCAAGATTATCGTAGCCGTAAAGACAGCCTGCTGCAAGAAAGGCTCCGCTTAATGCGCCGCAGACCTCACGAAGTCTTCCCATCCCGCCTCCGAAGGAGGAGGACATTCTGAGAGCGGTATTTTTTTCAATTCCCGTAACGTCGGAAAATGCCGTGAACACTGCCTGAGAGCAGTTGCAGCCCTCTCTGAAAAGCCTTACGGCTTCCTCTTCGTGAAAAGTCATTTCTTATGCCTTGTTTACGGAACCGAAGAGCTCCATCTTTTCCTTAACTGTAGCCTTGATAGCTTCAAAGCCGGGAGCGAGAAGCTTTCTGGGGTCAAAGCCCTTGCCCTGAAGGTCCTTGCCTGCTTCGATGTATTCTCTTGTTGCTGCTGCGAATGTGAGCTGGCACTCTGTGTTAACGTTGATCTTGGAAACACCGAGAGAGATAGCTTCCTTGATCATAGCCTCGGGGATGCCTGTGCCGCCGTGAAGAACGAGAGGCATTGTGCCTGTCTGCTCCTGAATTTTTGCAAGAACCTCAAAATTAAGACCTGCCCAGTTTGCGGGATACTTGCCGTGGATGTTACCGATGCCTGCTGCGAGCATTGTAACGCCGAGGTCTGCAATCATCTTGCATTCTGCGGGATCTGCAACCTCACCGCTGCCAACAACGCCGTCTTCCTCGCCGCCGATAGCGCCTACCTCAGCTTCAACGGAAATACCCTTTGCCTCTGCGTCTGCGATGATCTGCTTTGTCTTAGCGATGTTTTCGTCGATAGCATAGTGTGAGCCGTCGAACATAACTGAAGAAAAGCCTGCGTTCATAGCTGCGTATGCACCGTCATATGAGCCGTGGTCAAGGTGAAGAGCAACGGGAACTGTGATGTTCAGGGTTTCAAGCATACCGTTTACCATGCCTACGATTGTGTTGAAGCCGCACATATACTTTGCTGCACCTTCGGAAACACCGAGGATAACAGGGGAGTTGCATTCCTGTGCTGTGAGGAGAACTGCCTTTGTCCATTCGAGATTGTTGATGTTGAACTGGCCTACTGCGTATTTGCCTGCTTTTGCTTTGTTAAGCATTTCTTTTGCTGATACTAACATTATTCTGAACCTCCGTTATTTTTTTAACAGTATAATTATACTTAATTTTACAAAAAATGCAAGGCTTTTTTGCATATTGCATATCTGTGGTATTTTATGGTAATATTAAAGGCAGATTTAAGTCAGACGGCATATAATCAGAATATAATTTTTGAAAGGATCGGTTATGAACAGCTTCAGAGAAAAAATAATGCGCTTTATGTACGGCAGATACGGGTTTGATCAGCTTGGCGCCTTTCTTATGGGGGCAGGCTTCCTGTTCGGAATACTCTGCTTCTTTCTGCGCTTTCTGCCCACATTTATTCCTTATTATGTCTGCTCATTTTTTAATACCTTTTTCTACATTTTTGCGTTTTTCAGAATTCTTTCCAGAAATACGTACGGGAGAACTCTTGAGAATGAGAAATATCTGAGATTAAGGGCAAGGGTTATGCCTCTTTTTGATGACAGGATAAAGAGTGTAAAAGATAAAAATTACATTTACAAGAAGTGCCCCAAGTGCTCCTCTAAGCTGAGGCTTAAGAGAATAAAGGGCAAGCATACGACAAAATGCCCCAAATGCGGACAGAAATTCAACGTGTGGATTCTTATTGAGTACAGAAACGGGAATAATTATTAAAAAAAACTTCCGTGCATATTGTGCGGAGATTTTTTTTGTGATAAAATACTGCTTTGCAGTAGTAGATTTGTTCTTCCGGGGAGGAAAAGAAATGCTTAAAAGATTTATCGGCTGTATAAGGGAATACAAAATACATACGATTCTCACCCCCATTCTTATGATAGGTGAGGTTGTGTGCGAGTGTATCATCCCCGTAATTACGGCAAAACTTATTAATTCAATCAATGCCGGCTGTGATCTTGATGATATCATAAAGTACGGTCTTATGCTGGTGGGAATGGCCTTTATGTCACTTGGCTTCGGTGTGCTTGCAGGTAAAACTGCGGCAACGGCAGGTGCGGGCTTTGCAAAGAATCTCCGCCATGATATTTTCTATAAGATTCAGGAATTTTCATTCTCGAATATCGACCGCTTCAGCACGTCGTCCCTCGTAACAAGGCTTACAACTGATATCACAAACGTACAGATGGCGTTTATGATGATTATAAGAGTTGCGGTAAGAGCTCCTCTTATGCTTATTTTTGCCACCTCTATGTCTGTAATTGTCGGCAAAAAGCTCAGCGTCATATTCCTGTTTATTGCGCCCGTGCTTGCAATCGGCCTTGCTGCAATCGGTCTTCGTGCGCTGCCCCTTTTCCGTGCGGTTTTCAAGAAGTATGATAAGCTCAACAACTCCGTTCAGGAAAACATCAAGGGTATGCGTGTTGTAAAGAGCTTTGTAAGAGAAGAGTATGAAAAAAAGAAGTTTGCTGCGGCAAGCGAGGATATAAGAAATGACTTTACCCGTGTTGAACGAATCGTTGTGCTGAACGGTCCTCTGATGCAGTTTACAATGTATACGTCAATGATTCTTATTTCCTTCTTTACTGCAAAGCTTGTTGTTTCAACGGGCGGAACATATCTTGACGTCGGCACGCTTTCAAGTATGCTTACATACTCAATGCAGGTGCTTATGTCCCTTATGATGGTTTCGATGATTTTTGTTATGATTACCATTGCAGTAGCCTCCGTAAAGAGAATCACCGAGGTGCTTGAGGAGGAGCCCGATATCAGGGAGAAGGCAGATGCCGTAACCGAGGTTCCTGACGGCAGCATTGATTTTGATAACGTAAGCTTCCGTTATTCGTCCCAGGCAGAAAAATTTGCCCTTTCAGGTATTGATCTTCACATAAAATCCGGTGAAACCGTAGGAGTTATAGGCTCAACAGGCTCGTCAAAGACCACTCTTATTCAGCTTATTTCCCGTCTTTATGATGTATCCGAGGGCTCCGTAAGAGTCGGCGGCGTTGACGTAAGGGATTATAATATCAAGGCTCTTCGCGACGAAGTTTCCGTTGTTTTGCAGAAAAACGTGCTTTTCTCGGGCACAATCAAGGAGAATCTCCGCTGGGGCGACCCCGATGCCACGGATGAGGAGATTGAAAGAATCTGCGGTCTTGCCCAGGCGAAGGAATTCATTGAATCCTTCCCCGATAAGTACGATACATTTATTGAGCAGGGCGGTGCCAACGTTTCGGGCGGACAGAAGCAAAGACTCTGTATTGCACGCGCTCTTCTTAAAAAGCCGAAGATTCTTATTCTTGACGACTCCACCTCGGCGGTTGATACAAGAACGGATGCCCTTATAAGAAAGGCATTCCGGGAGGAAATCCCCGGTACGACAAAGATTATTATTGCCCAGAGAATTTCTTCCGTTCAGGATGCAGACAAGATTGTTGTTATGGATAACGGTATGATTGACGGTATGGGTACTCACGAGGAGCTGCTCGTAAAAAATGCGATTTACAGAGAAGCTTATGAAATTCAGTGTAAGGCAGGTGCTGACGGTGAAGAAGAATAAAATGAAGCCCGGTATGGGCGGTCCCGGCGGCCCTCCCGGAAGAAATGTTGACCCTAAGCTCCTTTTAAGGGTAGTAAAGCTCTTTCTGCACGATTATCCCGTGCATATCAGTATTTCGGTGGTCTGCATTGTGGTTTCTGCAATCATCGGTGTTATGCCTGCAGTTTATATCGAAAATATCACGGATATCATTGTAAGAGGACTTGATATTGCAAAGACATCGGGCTTTGCCGGCGCTTGGGAGGCAGTTTCCTCCGAGGTGCTTTCATCCCTTGCCGTTATGGCAGGTCTTTTCGTTGTCGGTCTTGCAGCCTCCGCTCTGCAGCAGCAGCTTATTGCTATCGCCACCCAGGGCTTCCTTGATAAAATGAGAAAGAGAATGTTCGAGAAGATGCAGAATCTTCCCGTAAAATTCTTTGACGCAACAAACCACGGCGATATAATGAGCTATTATACAAACGATATCGATACACTCAGACAGCTTATCTCCCAGGGTATTCCCAGTATTATATCTGCTTTTCTTACGCTTATTGTTCTTGTCTGCATTATGATTTACTTCAGCGTGTCACTTATGGTTGTTGTTGTTATCGGTGTTGTTGCCATGTTCAAGGTGACGAAGTTCGTCGGCGGAAACTCCGCAAAATTCTTTATGATGCAGCAGAAGGCTGTAGGTAAAATGGAGGGCTTTGCAGAGGAAATGATGAACGGACAGAAGGTTATAAAGGTTTTCTGTCACGAGGATGCCTCAAAGGAGGACTTCGATAAGGTAAACGAGGAGCTTTTCAGAAACGTTGAAAAGGCAAACACCTTCGGTAACGTTTTCGGCCCCATAATGAACAATATCGGTAATATTCTTTACGTTGTTACGGCTTTTGTCGGCGGTGTTCTTATTGTTTCGGACGGAAAAATACCCAATATATCCATTGAAAATATCTTTACTGCGGGAAGCCTTGCCGCACCTCTTGCAATTTCCGTTGTGGCTTCCTATCTCGGTATGACGAAGCAGTTTACGGGAAGCGTGAATAACGCCTCCCAGCAGATAAACTCAATTGCTATGGCACTTGCCGGTGCCGGCAGAATTTTCTCTGTTATCGACAGCGAAACAGAGGTTGACAACGGCTATGTAACTCTTGTCAATGCTAAAATTGAAAACGGTGTTATCACCGAATGTGAGGAGCATACGGGACACTGGGCATGGAAGCATCCCCACTCGGCTGACGGTACGATTACCTATACAGAGCTTAAGGGTGATGTTGTTCTTGACAGCGTTGACTTTGAATATGAGGAGGGCAAGCCCGTTCTTCATGACGTTTCCCTTTATGCAAAGCCCGGTCAGAAGGTTGCCTTTGTAGGCGCTACGGGTGCCGGTAAAACCACGATAACTAACCTTATAAACCGTTTCTATGATATTGCGGACGGAAAGATAAGATATGACGGTATCAATATAAACAAGATTAAAAAGGCTGATTTAAGACGAAGCCTCGGTATTGTTTTACAGGACACAAATCTGTTTACAGGTACTGTTATTGACAATATCCGCTACGGCAGACTTGATGCTACGGATGAGGAGTGCATAAATGCGGCAAAGCTTGCAAATGCCCACGATTTTATCACAAGACTTCCCGACGGCTACAATACAGAGCTTACCGGAAACGGTGCAAACCTTTCCCAGGGACAGCGTCAGCTTCTCTCAATTGCCCGTGCCGCTGTTGCTGACCCGCCCGTTATGATTCTTGATGAGGCTACCTCTTCAATTGATACCAGAACGGAGCAACTGGTGCAGAGAGGTATGGATGCTCTTATGAAGGGCAGAACGGTATTCGTTATTGCACACCGTCTTTCCACCGTCAGAAACTCCGATGCAATTATGGTTCTTGACCACGGAAGAATCATTGAAAGGGGCGACCACGACGACCTTATTGCTCAGGGCGGAACATATTACAAGCTTTATACCGGTGCGTTTGAGCTTGAATAATGATAAAGTATTATAATATAGTAAATATCTTAAATTAAAAGAGAAAACCCGAAGGGAATATCTTCCTTCGGGTATTATTGATATATTTTGCTTAAAAAGTTTGTGGAAATTGCACAATAAGTTTTTGCAAAATGGTGCAGATAATATGAGGTTTATTGTGCATCAGATATAAAACTGACTGAAATCGTCAACATCAAAGACGTAAACCTTGAAATTTTTCTCGTTTATTGCCTCCTTGAAGACGGCACCCACCTTCAGCAGCTTTACGGAGGTTTTAAGCTCAAAATCTATATGCTGATAGTGAAGGGCCTCGCAGACGTCCTTGGTTCTGACCTCAAGACGGGGATTGCCTTCCTTGTCCTTTGTGAGTGAGAAATTTATAGCATTCACCTGAACGTCATTTGCCTTGAGGGACAGGAAACGCTCGGTGGGGATTTTTTTCTTTTTCTTGTCTTTTTTCTTTCCGAAAAGCATATGCTTCCTCCGTCTGTGTGATTTTTCTATTATACTCTGTTTTTTTCCGTCTGTCAATTATTTCGTTGAGGACCCGGCGGAGTGAAGCTTCAGATATTTTTCCTTTGTTGCCAGACCGCCTCTTATGTGGCGCTGTGCCTTGTTGACGTCCAGTACCTCCCGGACTCTCAGATAAAGCGGCGGATCAACCTCCCTGAGCCTTCCGGTGACGTCCGTATGTACGGTTGATTTTGAAATGCCGAATATCTCTGCGGCAGCACGGACGGTGACCCTGTTTTTTACGATATATTCACCGAGCTCTACGGCTCTTTCCTCGGAAAAGGTATTCACCTGTGATTCCTCCCTGAAATTTGTATCACTAAAGTTATATGACCGTGAGGGAGGAAAAATGCAGAAAAACTGCCCTGAAAAGCTCTGTTTTATATTATTAAAAGCAATTATTAATAAAATATACAAAAAAATTAAATTTAAGTATTGACATTACGGAATGTTTAGTGTAGTATACTAAAATGCATTATTATGGATGTGAATATCCTTTTGTAAGCCCTATTTAATATTATATTATGCGGGTAATACAAGGGAGCACATTCTCCGAAAATAAGTAACAAAGAACGGAGTTGGATTGAATGCCTAATGTGAAACCTGTGAATCTCGGCAAAAACACCAGAATGAGCTTCGCTAAGATCAATGAGGTCATGGAGATGCCTAATCTGATCGAGGTACAGAAGAACTCATACAAGTGGTTTCTCGATGTCGGTCTTAAGGAAGTGTTCAATGATATCGGAGGTATAACAGAGTTTTCAAGTGACCTTGTGCTTGAATTCATCGATGCCCATCTTGAACCCAAGGACCCTCATAACCCCGAACGTAACTATACCGTAAAGGACTGTAAGGAAAGAGATGCAACGTATGCGGACAGCCTTAAGGTTAAGGTCCGTCTTTCCAAGAAGGCAGCTAACGGTGAAGAAGAGGAATTTATCGAAGACGAGATTTATATGGGCGACCTTCCCAAGATGACAGACAGCGGCACTTTTGTTATCAACGGTGCAGAGCGTGTTATCATTTCTCAGCTTGTCCGTTCCCCCGGCATATATTTCGAAAAGGCAAGCAAAAATACATTCGATATCACCTCAACCATCATCCCCAACCGCGGTGCATGGCTTGAATATGAAACAGATGCAAACGATGTTTTCAGCGTAAGAATCGACAAGAACAGAAAGCTCCCTATTACAACCTTTATCAGAGCTCTCGGTCTTGACTCCAATTCCGACATTATCGAATTCTTCGGTGAGGATGCAAGAATTATGGCAACTCTTGCAAAGGATACCACAAAGAATTCCGCTGAGGCTCTTATCGAAGTTTACAAGAAGCTCCGTCCCGGTGAGCCTCCCACGATTGACTCCGCAAAGTCACACATTGAGGGTCTTTTCTTTGATGACAGACGTTATGACCTTTCAAGAGTCGGCAGATATAAGTACAACAAGAAGCTTGCGCTCAGCGACAGAATTGTTGACCGCGTGCTTGTAAATACCGTAACAGGTGCCTTCGGCGAGGTTTTTGAGGCTGACACCGTTGTTACAAAGGAAATTGCTCAGCAGATGGAGCAGGCAGGTATCAGCATCGTTGAGGTTTATGCTGACGGTGAGCCCGTAAAGGTTATTACAAACGGCATGTGCGAGCCCTGCGAATTCTTCCCCCAGTTCACTGTTGAAGAGCTTGATGCTCTCGGAATCAACGAAAAGGTCTGCTTCAGCGTACTCAAGGATATCCTCGACAAGGAAATCGAAGATAAGGAAGAGCTTGCAAAGGAGCTTTCGGACCGTTGCGACGAGCTTATTCCCAAACATATCACCGTTGATGATATCTTCGCTTCAATCAACTATCTCAACTGCCTTGCAAGCGGTGTCGGCTACACGGATGACATCGACCATCTCGGCAACCGCCGTATCCGTTCCGTAGGCGAGCTTCTCCAGAATCAGTTCAGAATCGGCTTCTCAAGACTTGAAAGAGTTGTCCGTGAAAAAATGTCCCTCAGAAAAGAGCCTGCAACAATTGCATCTCTTATCAATATCAAGTCTGTAACCTCCGTTATAAAGGAATTCTTCGGTTCATCACCCCTTTCACAGTTCATGGACCAGGTTAACCCCCTTGCAGAGCTTACCCACAAGCGCCGTCTTTCAGCCCTTGGTCCCGGCGGTCTTTCAAGAGACCGTGCAGGCTTCGAGGTCCGCGACGTTCACTATACACACTACGGCCGTATGTGTCCCATCGAATCTCCCGAAGGTCCCAACATCGGTCTTATCTCCTCACTTGCAACCTTTGCAAGAATCAACAAATACGGCTTCATCGAAGCTCCCTTCCGCCGTGTTGACAAGGAAACCGGCAGAGTTCTCGACGAGGTTCTTTATATGACAGCTGACGTCGAGGACAGCTTCAAGGTTGCACAGGCAAACGAGCCTCTTACAGAGGACGGCTTCTTTGCAAACAAGAAGGTCATCGTACGTTACAGAGATGAGTTCCTTGAGGTTGACGCTTCCGAGGTTGACTACATGGATATCTCTCCCAAGATGGTAGTTTCCGTTGCTACCGCTATGATTCCCTTCCTTGAAAACGATGACGCAAACCGTGCACTTATGGGTGCAAACATGCAGCGTCAGGCAGTTCCGCTTCTTAAGACAGAGGCTCCCATCGTCGGAACCGGTATGGAATATAAGTCAGCCTGTGACTCAGGTGTATGCGTGCTTGCAGAGCGTACCGGTACCGTTACAAGAGTAAGCTCGGACTCTGTTGAAATCACAACAGACGAGGGCGACCTTGACGTTTATTCTCTCATCAAGTTCATGCGCTCCAACCAGGGCACATGCATCAATCAGCGTCCCATCGTCAGCGTCGGCGAAAGAGTTGAAAAGGGCAACGTTATTGCTGACGGTCCCGCAACAAGCGACGGTGAAATCTCCCTCGGTAAGAATGCTCTCGTAGGCTTCATGACCTGGGAAGGCTACAACTACGAAGACGCCGTTCTTATCAACGAAAAGATCGTACGTGACGATGTATATACTTCTATCCACATTGAAAAGTATGAAATCGAAGCCCGTGAAACCAAGCTCGGACCGGAACAGATCACAAGAGATATTCCCAACGTTTCCGAGGAAGCTCTCAAGGATCTTGATGAGCAGGGTATTATCCGTATAGGCGCAGAGGTCCGCGCAGGTGATATCCTCGTCGGTAAAATCACTCCCAAGGGCGAAACAGAGCTCAATGCCGAGCACAGACTTCTCCGTGCTATCTTCGGTGAAAAGTCAGGCGAATGCAAGGATACATCCCTTAAGCTTCCTCACGGTGCATACGGTATTGTTGTAAATGTTGAGGTTTACACAAGAGCCAACTCAAGCGAGCTCAACCCCGGTGTCAACAAGATTGTACGCTGCTATGTTGCACAGAAGAGAAAGCTCTCTGTCGGTGACAAGATGGCGGGCCGTCACGGTAACAAGGGTGTTGTTTCAAGAATTCTTCCCCAGGAGGATATGCCCTTCCTTGAAGACGGTACTCCTCTTGATATCGTTCTTAACCCCCTCGGCGTTCCCTCCCGAATGAATATCGGTCAGGTACTTGAAGTACACCTCGGCCGTGCATGCCGCGAGCTCGGATGGAAGATTATGACTCCCGTATTCGACGGTGCACACGAAAGTGACATTCAGGAATGCCTCAAGCTTGCAGGGCTCAGAGAGGACGGTAAGTCCGTGCTTTACGACGGAAGAACCGGTCAGAAGTTTGATAACCCCGTAACCGTAGGTATCATGTACTACTTAAAGCTGCATCACCTCGTAGATGATAAGATTCACGCACGTTCTACAGGTCCCTATGCTCTCGTTACACAGCAGCCTCTGGGCGGTAAGGCTCAGTTCGGCGGACAGCGTTTCGGTGAAATGGAAGTATGGGCACTTGAAGCATACGGTGCAGCATATACTCTTCAGGAAATTCTTACAATCAAGTCCGACGATATCGTAGGCCGTGTCAAGGCATATGAAGCTATCGTCAAGGGCGAGGCAGTACCCCGTCCCGGTATCCCCGAAAGCTTCAAGGTTCTTGTAAGAGAATTACAGTCCCTTGCTCTCGATATCACCGTATTCGATGAAGACGGTATTGAAATCGACCTTCAGCAGGATTACTGCGATGATGAAGCTCCTGCCGCAGATCTTCCTCCCGTACCCGATGACGCAGCTGCAGACGAATTCCTCGGCGATGAGTTCGCTGATGATCTCGTTGATGATCTCGACGATGACGATGTTTTTGATGCTGCAGAGCTTATGGGCTTCAGCTCCGAGGATGCTGAGGACGAGTACGAAAGAAACGGCTTCAATATCGTAAGCGGTGCAGATAATGACATTGACTGATGCCGCAGCAGCAGGATTCCCGATTAATATATAAAGGAGCAGTTGTCAGATGAGTGAAAGTGCAGTAACTGTTAAGAAATACACAGAAGACAATTACAATAAATTAAATTTTGAATCAATTCAGATCGGCCTTGCTTCACCCGATAAGATCCGTTCATGGTCTTTCGGTGAGGTAAAGAAGGCTGAAACGATAAACTACAGAACTCTCAAGCCCGAAAAGGACGGTCTTTTCTGCGAGGTTATTTTCGGACCCGTAAAGGACTGGGAGTGTCACTGCGGTAAGTATAAAAGACAGCACTATAAGGGTACTGTCTGCGACCGTTGCGGTGTTAAGGTTACAAAGTCAAAGGTCCGCCGTGAAAGAATGGGCCGTATTGAGCTTGCCTGCCCCGTGTCCCACATCTGGTACTTCAAGGGTATCCCTTCAAGAATCGGTCTTATGCTCGGCATTGCACCCCGTCAGCTTGAAAGAGTTATCTATTTCGACAATTATATAGTTTTACGTCCCGGTGACTGTAATCTCAGCAAGGGCGACATCATTGATGAAAACACATATCAGGAATGTCTTACCCGTGATGTTACAGGCGAATTCGAGGCAATGATGGGTGCTGAGGCTATCAAGATCCTTCTCTCCGAAATTGATGTAGAGAAGCTTGCTGAGGAGCTCAAGGAGGAAATCAAGGACCTTGACGGTCAGCAGAAGCTCAGAGTTCTCAAGCGTCTTGAGGTTGTTGAGGCATTCCGTCAGTCAGGCAACCGTCCCGAGTGGATGATTCTTGACGTTATCCCCGTTATCCCCCCGGATCTCCGTCCCATGGTACAGCTTGACGGCGGCAGATTCGCAACAAGTGACCTCAATGATCTTTACAGACGTGTTATCAACAGAAATGAAAGACTTAAGACTCTTCTTAAGCTCGGCTCTCCCGAATCCATCGTAAAGAACGAGAAGAGAATGCTTCAGGAGGCTGTTGACGCACTTATTGACAACGGCAGAAGAGGCAGACCCGTAACAGGTCCCAACAACAGACCTCTCAAGTCCCTTTCCGATATGCTCAAGGGTAAGCAGGGACGCTTCCGTCAGAACCTGCTCGGTAAGCGTGTTGACTTCTCGGGCCGTTCCGTTATCGTTGTAGGGCCCACTCTCAAGATTTATCAGTGCGGTCTTCCCAAGGAAATGGCTCTTGAGCTCTTCAAGCCCTTCGTAATGAAAAGACTCTGCGACATCGGTGTTGCAAAGAACATCAAGGCTGCAAAGAAGCTCATTGAAAGAGTTGACCACGTTGTATGGGATGCACTCGAAACGGTTATCAAGGATCATCCCGTTATGCTTAACCGTGCTCCCACGCTTCACCGCCTCGGTATCCAGGCATTTGAGCCCGTACTTGTAGAAGGCAGAGCTATCAAGCTTCATCCCCTTGTATGTACGGCCTTCAACGCTGACTTCGACGGCGACCAGATGGCTGTTCACGTACCCCTTTCCGTAGAGGCTCAGGCAGAAGCACGCTTCCTTATGCTTGCTTCAAACAACCTTCTCAAGCCCTCAGACGGTAAGCCCGTAACCGTTCCCTCTCAGGACATGGTTCTCGGCTCCTACTATCTGACTCTTGTAAGAGATGATGAGCCCGGTGCAAACAACGTTTACAGAGATGAGAATGAAGCAATTATGGCTTACGATGCAGGTGTTCTCGGACTTCATGCTCCCATTAAGCTTCGCATCACAAAGGAAGTAAACGGTGTAGAATATACCGGCTTTGCAAACACAACACTCGGCCGTGTTATCTTCAACAGACCCGTTCCTCAGGACCTCGGCTTTGTAAAGAGAGATCCCTCGGATCCCGACAGCATGGTTCAGATGGAAGCAGAGTTCGTTGTTGACAAGAAGCAGCTCGGTAAGATTATCGACAAGTGTATCGAGGTTCACGGCACAAACGTATCTGCTGATGTTCTTGACAGAATCAAGAATCAGGGCTACAAGTACTCAACTCAGTCAGGTATCACCGTATCCGTATTCGACGCGGTTATCCCCGAGAAGAAGGCTCAGTACCTTGCAGAGGCAGAGCGCCAGGTTGAAGAGATTATGCAGTACTTCAACCGCGGTTACATCACAGAGGAAAGACGTTATAAGTCTGTTATCAATATCTGGGAAAAGTGCACAAACAAGATTTCGGAAGAAATCAGCACAAATCTCGACAGCAGAAACCCCATCCACATGATGCTCGGCTCCGGTGCCCGTGGTAACGCTTCACAGCTTAACCAGCTTGCAGGTATGCGAGGCCCCATCTCAAATACATCAGGTCAGACCATCGAAATCCCCATCAAGGCTAACTACCGTGAAGGTCTTAACGTGCTTGAATACTTCATTTCATCACGTGGTGCCCGTAAGGGTCTTGCCGATACGGCTCTTCGTACCGCTGACTCAGGTTACCTTACCAGACGTCTTGTTGATATTTCTCAGGAAATCATCGTTCTTGAGGATGACTGCGGATGCACAGAGGGCTTCGAGGTATTTGATATCTACGGCGAAAAGGACAGCCTTCTTGAAAGCCTTACCGAAAGACTTGAAGGCAGATATCTCTTCGAAAATCTTTACAATGAAGACGGCAGCCTTCTTATGGATAACGATCATATCCTTTCGGGTGCTGACGCAAAGAAGATTGTTGCTGCAGGTTATACACACGTTAAAATCCGTTCTCTTCTTACCTGTGAGGCTACTCACGGCGTATGTAAGAAGTGCTACGGTAAGAACCTTGCAACAGGCCGTCCCGTTTCAACCGGTGAAGCTGTAGGTGTTGTTGCCGCTCAGTCAATCGGTGAACCCGGTACACAGCTTACCATGAGAACCTTCCACACCGGCGGTGTTGCTACCACAGCCGACATCACACGAGGTCTTCCCCGAGTTGAAGAGCTTTTCGAAGCAAGAAAGCCCAAGACTGTTGCATTTATCGCAAGAGCTACAGGTACTGTTTCCTTCAAGACAACAACCAAGGGCAAGAAGGTAACCGAAAGCATCGTTATCACAACAGAGGACAATATCTCCGTTGAGGAAAAGATCCCCTTCGGCTGCACAAAGCTTGTTCAGGAGGGTCAGCACATTGAAAAGGGTGCACTTCTTACAGAAGGCTCAGCAAATCCCCACGATGTTCTTGATATTCTCGGCGTAAACGAGCTTTATAATTACCTTATAAAAGAAGCACAGGCTCCTTACCGTGCACAGGGCGTTGAGCTTAACGATAAGCACATTGAGGTTATTATCCGTCAGATGATGCGTAAGGTTAAGGTTGACGAGGTTGGCTCAACAAGCCTTCTTTCCGGTGCAACAATCGAAAAGAGCGAGTTCAAGAAGGCTGTAAAGGCTGCAAAGGCAGCTTGTGCCCAGGCAGGCACGGAATATGTTCCCGCAACCTACATCCCCGTTCTTCTCGGTATCACAAAGGCATCTCTTGCCACCGAATCCTTCCTTGCTGCAGCATCCTTCCAGGAAACAACAAGAGTTCTTACCGATGCAGCTATCAAGGGTAAGGTAGATCCCCTCGTAGGTCTTAAGGAGAACGTAATCATCGGTAAGCTTCTTCCCTCAGGTACCGGCATGAAGCGTTATTCCGGTGTTACAATCGAGAAAAATGACTACGATATCGAAGAATAAGACTTAAATTCTTTTTCAGGGTGTCGCTACAGGTGTATGGTTTGTAACTTTTAACGAATTTTTGGCAAAATCTTTGTAAAAGGTGTTGACAAATAGGGGTATTTAATGTTAAAATTGCAAACTGTGCGATGATATTTTTGTTATCAAGGGAAAAATCGCACGATTTTTCCCTTTTGATATAAAAATCTATAAAGGAGGAAAAAAGATTGCCAACCTTTAATCAGCTTGTTCGCAACAGCAGAAAGTCTCTTGAGAAGAAGTCAAAGGCTCCCGCTCTCGGTAAGGGTCTCAACTCTCATAAGAATGTTATGACAGACCACAACTCTCCCCAGAAGCGCGGTGTATGTACAGTTGTTAAGACCGATACACCCAAAAAGCCTAACTCAGCTCTCAGAAAGCTTGCCAGAGTTCGTCTTACAAACGGTATTGAAGTATCCGCTTACATCCCCGGTGTCGGCCACAATCTTCAGGAACACTCAGTTGTTCTTATAAGAGGCGGAAGAGTTAAAGACCTTCCCGGTGTACGTTACCACATCGTCCGCGGAACACTTGATGCTCAGGGCGTTAACGGCAGAATGCAGAGCCGTTCCAAGTACGGCACAAAGAAGGCAAAGGCTAAGAAATAAGCCCTTGTAAAATCGATCAGGACAAAATCTTCTTGCAGGTTGAAAAATTTTTCACCAATGTAAGCTTTAATATATATAGCGTAAGGCTGTGATTAAACCTTTCATTGGCGCCGCGGGAATTTGTCACTCGAGTACCTATGATATCATTACTATGAAGGAGGGAAGCGAAGTGCCAAGAAGAGGCAATATAGCAAAACGTGATGTTTTGCCCGATCCGCTTTACAACTCAAAACTCGTAACACGTCTTATCAACAGTGTTATGTATGATGGAAAAAAGGGTGTCGCACAGAAAATCGTATACGATGCTTTTGACATCATCAGAGAAAAAACAGGAAAAGAACCCCTCGAGGTTTTCGAGGCAGCCATGGAAAACGTAATGTCCTTACTCGAAGTAAAGGCTCGCCGTGTAGGTGGTTCAACCTACCAGGTACCCATGGAGGTTCGCCCCGAGAGAAGACAGACTCTCGGTCTCAGATGGATCACTCTCTATGCAAGAAACCGTGGAGAGAGAACCATGAAGGAAAGACTTGCCAACGAAATTATGGATGCTGTTAACGAAACAGGTTCAGCATTCAAGAAGCGTGAAGACACTCACAAGATGGCAGAAGCTAACAAGGCTTTCTCCCATTTCCGTTGGTAATAGGACCCCGATTATCCTATATCTTGTAGAATTTTTATGGAGGACATTATGCCCAGACAGGTATCACTTGAATTAACAAGAAATATCGGTATTATGGCTCATATCGACGCAGGTAAGACCACTACCACCGAAAGAATCCTTTTCTACACCGGTGTTAACCACAAGCTTGGTGAAACACATGACGGTGCAGCAACAATGGACTGGATGGCACAGGAGCAGGAAAGAGGTATCACAATTACTTCTGCTGCTACCACATGCTTCTGGAATGGTCACCGCGTTAATATCATTGACACTCCCGGTCACGTTGACTTCACTGTTGAAGTTGAGCGTTCACTCAGAGTTCTTGACGGTTCCGTTACAGTTCTCTGTGCTAAGGGTGGCGTTGAGCCTCAGTCTGAAACCGTTTGGAGACAGGCTGACAAGTACCGTGTTCCCAGAATGGTATATGTCAACAAGATGGACATTATGGGTGCAAATTTCTACAATGTTGTGGCTATGATGAAGGACAGACTTAAGTGTAATGCTGTTCCGATTCAGCTCCCCATCGGTGCTGAAGCCGATTTCAAGGGCATTATTGACCTCGTAGAAATGAATGCAACCATGTATGACGACAAAGAAGGTCTTAAGACTGAAATTGTTGACATTCCCGAAGATATGATGGAGCTTGCTGAACAGTATCGTTTAGAGCTCCTCGAGCATGTAGCTGAACAGGACGAAGCACTTATGGAGAAGTATTTCGAAACAGGTGACCTCGACATTCATGAAATCAAGTCAGCTATCAGAAAAGCAACACTTGCTAACGAAATGGTTCCCGTTGTATGCGGTACATCATATCGTAACAGAGGTGTTCAGAAGCTTCTTGACGCTGTTGTTGACTACATGCCCTCACCCCTCGATGTCGGTTCCGTAAAGGGTATCGACCCCGATACAGGTGATGAAATTGAACGTGAAGTATCCGATGACGCTCCTCTTGCAGCTCTTGCTTTCAAGATTGCTACCGACCCCTTCGTTGGTAAGCTTTGCTTTACAAGAGTTTACTCAGGTATCGCAGTTTCCGGTACTTCCGCATACAACTCCACAAAGGGTAAGAACGAAAGACTCGGCCGTATTCTTCAGATGCACGCTAACCACAGAGCTGACCTTGATCAGTGCTACTGCGGTGATATCTGTGCTATCGTTGGTGTTAAGAATACTACCACAGGTGACACCCTTTGCGACGAAAAGCATCCTATTATCCTTGAACAGATGGAATTCCCCGAGCCCGTTATCAGAGTTGCCGTTGAACCCAAGACCAAGGCCGGTCAGGAGAAGATGGGCATTGCTCTTATGAAGCTCGCTGAAGAAGACCCCACCTTCAAGTTCTACACCGATGAAGAAACAGGCCAGACCATTATTGCCGGTATGGGTGAGCTTCATCTTGAAATCATCGTTGACAGAATGCTCCGCGAATTCAAGGTTGAGGCTAACGTCGGTGCTCCCCAGGTTGCTTACAGAGAAACAATCACAAAGAATGCAGAATCCGATACTAAGTTCGCTCGTCAGTCCGGTGGTCACGGTCAGTACGGTCACGTTAAGATCAGAATTGAGCCCAACCCCGAAAAAGGCTTCGAGTTCGTTAACGAGGTTGTCGGCGGTGCTGTTCCCAAGGAATACATCCCCGCAGTTGAAGCCGGTGTTAAGGGCGCACTTTCAAACGGTGTTCTCGCAGGCTATGCTGTAGTTGACGTTAAGGTTACACTTTATGACGGATCCTATCACGAGGTTGACTCCTCTGAAATGGCTTTCAAGCTTGCAGGCTCAATGGCCTTCAAGGATGCTATGCAGAAGGCTGCTCCCGTTCTTATGGAGCCCATCATGAAGATCGCTGTTACAGTACCCGATGATTATCTCGGAACTGTTATCGGTGATATCAATGCCCGCCGCGGTATGATCCGCGACCAGGAAGTACGTAACGGCGCAACTCAGGTTAATGCTGACGTACCCCTTTCCTCAATGTTCGGTTATGCTACAGACCTTCGTTCCAAGACTCAGGGCCGCGGTCAGTACGTAATGGAGCCCAGCCATTATGCTCAGGTTCCCAAGAACATTGCAGAAGCAATCAGCAAAAAATAAGTAAAATTTTATTAAATTGCAGTAGACTCTTGCTTTTTTGCAAGAAGTCTGCTACAATACTATAGCAATTGATTTTTATCAAATATTATCAGGAGGTTAATTCTCATGGCAAAAGCTAAATTTGAAAGAACCAAGCCCCATGTAAACATTGGTACCATCGGTCACGTTGACCACGGTAAGACAACTCTTACAGCTGCTATCACAAAGACCCTCGCTATGAAGGGCGGCGCAGAGTTCATGGACTATGCAAACATCGACAAGGCTCCCGAAGAGAGAGCTCGTGGTATCACGATCAACACAGCTCACGTTGAGTACGAAACAGAAACTCGTCACTACGCTCACGTTGACTGCCCCGGCCACGCTGACTATATCAAGAACATGATCACAGGTGCTGCTCAGATGGACGGTGCTATCCTTGTTATCGCTGCTACTGACGGCCCCATGGCTCAGACAAAGGAACATCTTCTTCTTGCTCGTCAGGTTGGCGTTCCCTACATCGTTGTTTTCATGAACAAGTGCGATCAGGTTGACGACGAAGAACTCCTCGAACTCGTTGAAATGGAAATCAGAGAAACTCTTTCCGAGTATGAATTCCCCGGCGACGACACACCCATCATCAAGGGTTCTGCTCTTAAGGCTCTTGAATATGCAGGTTCCGATATGGCTGCTCCCGAAGTTGCTTGCATTATGGAACTCATGGATGCTGTTGACAGCTACATTCCCACTCCCGAAAGAACTGCAGACCTTGCTTTCCTTATGCCCGTTGAAGACGTATTCACAATCACAGGTCGTGGTACTGTTGCTACAGGTAGAGTTGAAAGAGGTCAGCTCAATACAGGTGCAGAAGTTGAAATCGTTGGTCTTACTGACGAAAAGAGAAAGGTAGTTTGCACAGGTATCGAAATGTTCAGAAAGATCCTTGACTATGCAGAGGCAGGCGACAACATCGGTTGTCTTCTTCGTGGTGTTCAGAGAACTGAAATCGAAAGAGGCCAGGTTCTTGCAAAGCCCGGTTCAATCCAGCACCACACAAAGTTCAAGGGCCAGGTTTACGTTCTTAACAAGGATGAAGGTGGTAGACATACTCCTTTCTTCAACAACTACCGTCCTCAGTTCTACTTCAGAACAACTGACGTTACAGGCGTTATCTCTCTTCCCGAAGGCACAGAAATGTGCATGCCCGGTGACAACGTTGATATGGACGTTGAACTCATCACTCCCATCGCTATCGAAGTAGGTCTTCGTTTCGCTATCCGTGAAGGCGGCCGTACAGTTGGTTCAGGCGTTGTTATCGCTATCAACGAATAATCGATAAACGATATTTCACTCTTATAAAGAATCCCCGCACACTCGGTTGAGTGTACGGGGTATTTTTTGTAATGAGTATTAATTATGATTTATCATTGTAGGGGCGGGGTTTCCCCGCCCGTTCAAAAGGGATGTTTTTTATGAAAGTTACAAAATTTATATAACGGGAGGGGCGACCCCTCCCCTACGATTCAAACGGTAAATTATGCCGATAAATTTTAATTTAGTGAAAATTCACAGCAGCATTTTTAGAAGAACCAGGAGTATTACCCCCGGAATACCGCCGATGGCGCTGATTGTGAGAGTATACGGATTCAGTGGCATGCCGCAGGGACTGAAAAGTGACATAATGAGGTCACAGCAGAAAAGTGCAGACAGACCCGACATAACGGACAGAAGGATTTTCCCGAGGCTCAGTCTTCTCAGCATAAGTATTACAAGAATAATTCCCGAAGAAATCAGAAGAATAAAAAGCAGATTCATAATATCACCGTTAAATTTTATGCTTGTACCGATTAATAAATGTATATTGAAGCCCTGATTCGATAATTTTTTTCGTTAAAGCGATATATACTATTGTAAGAGGTGATATGATGGAAAGTCATTCAAAAACTTACGAGCAGTTCTGCTGGGTAAAGGGTAAGAATATTGTTATGGAGGAAACGGTTTTTCATAACGGGCTCAGGCGTGTTATCTGTACGAGCATTTATGAGTGTGAAAACAAGGGAGGCTGCAGGAACAAGAGTCTGAAAAGGATGTGGGGCGGTGAAAAGACTGATGATAGTTTACAATGTGAAGAATTGACTAACGGAGAATAATTTGATATAATTTATTACAGCTCGTTTTTCGGGCTGTAATTTTTTTGAAAGGAACGGCATAATGCCGGTTATCGATATGGAAATTTTATCACTATATCCTACACTTAAGGAAACAATCTGGGGCGGAAGAGCTCTTATTGATGATTACGGCTTTGAAACTGACGGTGATAATGCAGCTGAAGCATGGCTTCTTTCCTGCCACAAGGACGGCCCCAGCTTTGTTATCGGCGGTGAATATAACGGCAAGACTCTTGCAGAGGTAATTGAGGCAGAGGGGAGAGAGATTCTCGGTACCAATAACAAGGATATCCGTGATTTTCCCGTGCTTATAAAGATAATTGATGCAAGGGACAAGCTTTCCGTTCAGGTGCATCCCGATGATGATTATGCCTATAAATATGAAAACGAAAACGGCAAGACCGAGGCCTGGTACGTGCTTAAGTGTGATGAGGGAGCTTCTCTTATCTACGGTGTAAATCACGATATGGAGCGGGAGGAGTTTGCTGCTGCTATAGAAAACGGCACGCTTTTAGAGGACGTGAACGTAGTTCCCGTAAAGCCCGGTGACGTTGTTTTTATCCCCTCCGGAATGCTTCATGCAATCGGTGAGGGAATCCTTCTTGCAGAGGTTCAGCAGAGCTCAAATTCCACCTACCGTGTATTTGACTATATGCGCCGTGACAAGAACGGAAATCTCCGTGAGCTTCACGTAAAGAAGGCTGTTGACGTTATGAATCTGAGTGTTACCGACGTCAATTTTGCTGCAGAGGGGGCACCCGAAAAAACAGGGGATGCCGTTAAAACCTATCTTACAGGCTGTCAGTATTTCAGGATGACGAAGGTTGAGCTTGACGGTGCTTACACCGATACGGCAGATGAAACCTCCTTCGTATCTCTTCTTGTGCTTGACGGTGAAGGAAAAATCACCTCTGCTGACGGTGAAATTGCCCTTAAGAAGGGCTCAAGCATATTCATTCCTGCCGCAAAGGGTGAGTATACCGTATCGGGTAAGCTCGAAATACTTGAAACGAGAACGTAATTATGTCACAGCTAAGTTGTCAGAATTTAAGACTTTCGTATGCACAGCGCGATATTTTAATAAACGCTACCTTTGATATTGCAAAGGGAGATAAAATCGGTCTTATCGGTTCCAACGGATGCGGAAAAACCACTCTTTTCAAGGCTCTGTGCGGTGAGCTTGAACCCGCTGAGGGCAGAGTTATAAAGGCAAATTTAACGGAAATAGGCATTGTTCAGC
The DNA here is from genome assembly GCA_045533835.1 of Acutalibacteraceae bacterium. GTDB lineage: Bacteria > Bacillota > Clostridia > Oscillospirales > Acutalibacteraceae > RUG806. The sequence goes on along the minus strand of JAZSIM010000072.1, from coordinate 24,597 downwards.
AGCACGCCTGCCAGGGAAGTGTGCTTTCTGTTTACGAGGAGCTTCTGACTGTTTTTTCGCACCTTTTCAAGCTGGAGGAGGAGCTTGAGGCTCTTCACAGAAAGGTTGAATTAACCGAGGGCAAGGTGCCTGAATATCTTGAAAGGCAGGCTTCCCTTACTGAGGAATATCAGAACAAGGGTGGGCTTACCTTCAGAAACAGAGCGCATTCATGCCTTATGGGGCTTGGCTTTACCGCAGAGGAGGAAAGGCTCCCCGTGACGGCACTTTCGGGCGGACAGAGAACAAAGCTGAGCCTCGGAAAGCTGCTTCTCAGCGAGCCTGATATTATGCTTCTTGACGAGCCCACAAACCATCTTGATATAAAGAGCGTGGAATGGCTCGAGGATTTTATAAACAAGCTTACTTGCTCTGTAATAATCGTGTCCCATGACCGTTATTTCCTTGATAAAACCACGAGCCGTACACTTGAGATTTCCGCTAAAAAGCTTTATCAGGGCAGGGGATCGTATTCCGAGTATATGAAGGCTAAGGAATTGCGTCTTGAATCCGATCGCCGTGAATACGAAAAGGCTCAGATTGAAATCAAAAGAATAGAAAAAATGATTGAACAGCAGAAGCAGTTCAATCAGGAACGCAACTATATTACGATTGCAAGCAAGGAAAAGCAGATTGAGAGAATAAGGGCCGCAATGCCCGAAATTCCTCCGAAGGAGCGCACGGTAAAGCTTCGCTTTGCCGAATGTGTCAGAGCGGGTGATGAGGTGCTTACTGCCGAGAATCTTGCAAAATCCTATGACGGAAAAACGCTTTTCAGCGGTGTATCAATTAAGATGTACCGCGGTGAAAAGGTGTTTATTTTAGGGCCTAACGGATGCGGAAAAACCACACTTTTAGGGCTTATTACCGATAAAATTCCCAAGGACGAGGGGCTTTCCCGCTTCGGCTACAACGTAAGCGTCGGATATTTTGAGCAGACCCAGAAGACACTTATGTCGGACAAAACCGTGCTTCAGGAGCTGTATGACCGCTTCCCCGGGAAGACAATATCGGAGCTCAGGGGCTATCTCGGTGCATTCAATTTTAAGGATGATGATATCGAGAAGCTTATGCAGGATTTATCGGGCGGTGAGAGGGCAAGAATTGCACTTCTTATACTTATTCTTAAAAAGCCCAATTTCCTTATTCTTGACGAACCTACGAACCACCTCGATTTTCAGTCAAGAGAGGTGCTTGAGGAGGCACTCACGGAGTATGACGGCACTATACTCTGCGTTTCCCATGACCGTTATTTTGTAAACCGTCTTGCCTCGCGAATTCTTTATTTTGACGGGGCGTCTGTTTCGTCCTATGACGGAAATTATGACGATTATCTGGCGGTTATTGCAGGTAAGCCCCGGACGGCTTCTGCTGAAAAGGCACCTAAAAAGGTGAATGATTATAAGCTGAGAAAAGAGCTTGAAAGCCAGGAAAGAAAGAGAAAAACAAGGCTTTCAAGGCTGGAAAAGGAGCTTGAGGAGGCGCAGACTAAGAGAGATGAATTAAATGAGCTTCTCTCTACTCCCGAAACGGCGGCAGATTTTCAGAGGGTAATGGAACTGACCGCTGAGCTTCAGAAAATAAACGAGGCCATTGAGGAAATGGAAACCGAGTGGCTTGAATTGTCGGAATAAATGCATCTGCAACCGCCGGTTGACACATTTTAAGCCCGGGTTGATAGACAAAAAGAAAAGAATATGCTATATTTCAGATGACAGATACAATTTGTCATCTGAAATTTTTTTGCATCGGAGGAGATAGAATGAACTTAGGTGAAAGAATATATGAGCTGAGAAGCAGGGCAGGGCTTTCCCAGGGAGAGCTTGCAGACAGACTTGATGTTTCAAGGCAGGCGGTTTCAAAATGGGAGAATAACAGTGCTGTCCCCGAGCTTGACAAGCTTCTTAAAATGAGTGAGCTGTTTGAGATAAGCCTTGACGGTCTTGTTAAGGGAGAGGCAAAAGAAGAAAAAGAAGAAAAAGAAGGGGAAGAAGGGGAAGCACCTGTAAACGAAGCGTCTGCGGTTGTTATAAGCTCCCGTTTTCCCCCGAGAAAAATTGCGGCTGTTGTGCTTTTCGGAATGGCTTTTCTTACTGCTCTTGTCCTTTCGGTTATGGGTGGCATCGGCGGACTTCTGTATTCTCTTCCGTTTCTTATATTTGGTCTTATATGTTGGTTCTGTGAAAGGCATACGGGACTTAAATGCTTATGGGCGGCGCTTTTTATGATAAATGCCTTCTGCAGATGGGCTACTGGAATCTCTGTTGCTGCTGTCAGATACACGTTTTCGTGGACCTATCAGATGAATTACGGGATATTGGCAGCATCCTGGGCGCTTGTTCTCTTTAATGCTTTTGTTGTAATATACACGGTAGTAAAACTGGGAAAGGAGGCTCCGGAAAATCCCGGAAGGGTTAAGAAAAGCATGCTTATATCCTTTGCTGCACTTGCCTCTGTGATTGCTGTAAATCAACTTATAGGAATGTTAACCGGGTATCTGTACGAGGACGTTTTTTCAGACGGGTATTATATGCACGCGTTTTCCTTTGTTCTGAGTACAGTCGGAGCGCTGAAACAATATGCTTTTGAAATTGTGCTTGCCCTTGCCCTTACAGCTGCAATAAGATATAAAAGGCTTATCCGCAAAGCAAAATAAAATGAGAAAAATCCTCCCGATATGAAGGTCGGGAGGACGTTTTTTTATTCGGGGACGACTATCTGAAGTGTCATATCATCCGTTGTGATTGCATTTATGATGATTTCCTCTATGTACTCGCCCGTGATGACGGATTTGTAGCGGAAAATTACCGTTGTGGCACCGGGGGAGACGGCTGTAAGTCTGAATTCATAAGCTGAGGCTTCCTCGTTGTAAAATTCGGAGGCAAGCATCGCTACATTTTCGTTTTCAATGGTGCATACCCATTTGCTGTGGGAAATCTCGTTTGCGTTGAGTATGAGTGTTGCGGTGGAGCCGGAGCCTGTTACCTGTAAATTTGCATCGACGGTTTCAGCACCGTCCGTTACGGGCTCCTCAATCACGTCCCTTGATGATACGTGGGTAAGCACTCCGCCCGTGTAGGTGTATTTTTTCTCTGTTGCCGTGGTGGTTGTGAGTCTTTCGTATGCCGTGATTTCGTTTGCAACGGGGTCAAAATCGGGATTTGCAAGATTTGAAAGGGACAGCTGGTAACGGAAGGTGCGGCCCACGTTATCCCACATAAAGCAGAAATAATAGGAATTAAGAGCGTCTTTATAGTAGCATACACCGAAATCCGTGTAGCTGTCAAAGTTCATATCATCAAAGAGTGCAATAGGCTTGTTATCGGTTTTTGAGGGGGAGTAGCCCTCGGCGAAAATTGTGAATTTTCTTTCCTGAAACTCATCGAAAAGAAGAAAATATCCGTCCTGGAAGTAAATTGCAAGCTTGCCGTAAACCTCGGAGTTAAAATCACCCACACGGACAGCCTTGTCGGCAGAGAATTTAATTGTTACCTCTGTGGCAGCTGCCTCTGTTACGCTCTGGGAAAGGGTGGTTTCCTCAGGTGCAGATGTTACTTCTGAGGACGGCTCCTCGGGATTGTTCCAGCCTGTTTTATGGGCAGGCGTCTTATCCCCGCAGGCGAAAAGTGACAGTATAATTATCATTAAGGCAAATATTCCGCTGAGCTTTTTTGACATAAAAAAACTCCTTTCATAGAGGCTATATGTTTATTTTATCATTTTTTTATGTCATTTTCAACATAAATTGCTCAAAAAAACAGTTGTGTTTATAAAATGTGTGTGTTATACTGTGTTTAATAAATATGCATAAAAGGAGAATTTTTATGAAAAAGTTTTTAGCAGATTTCAAAGCATTTGCACTTAAGGGCAATATCATTGATATGGCAATAGGTGTTGTTATCGGCGGTGCCTTCGGCAAAATCGTAACAAGCCTTGTAAATGATATAATCACGCCTCTTATCGGTCTTCTTACCGGTAATATTTCATTGGCAGACCTTAAGGTTATTCTTGCTCCCGCAGTTCTTGATGCGGCAGGTGAGGTGGTAACCCCCGAGCTTGCAATTACCTACGGCGCATTTTTACAGACAATTATAGACTTCCTTATTATCGCTCTTTCAATCTTTATGGTTATGCGCATTGCAATGAACGCACACAAGAAGCTCGAGGATATGAAAAAGAAGGAGGAAGAGGCTCCTGCTGAGGAGGCTCCCGCTGATACTGAGCTTTCCGTTCTTCTTGAAATTAAGGAGCTTCTCAGCAATAAATAAGATTTTTATTCAGAATAAGCTTCGGAAAGGGTTAAAAAAATGAATGAATTAAAGAAAAAATACGGCTTATTTACAGCCATATGTATGGTTGTAGGTATTGTTATCGGCTCAGGTGTTTTCTTCAAGGCACAGACAGTTCTTGACAAAACCGCAGGTAATATGCTTCAGGGCGTTCTTGCATGGGTTATCGGCGGCGTTATAATGCTTTCCTGTATCCTTGCCTTCTCTGTTCTTGCTCAGAAGTATGAGAAGGTCAACGGTATCGTTGACTATGCCGAAATGACCATAGGCAACAAGTACGGCTATCTTATCGGCTGGTTTATGACAATTCTCTATTATCCCACCATGACCTCGATTCTTGCATGGGTAAGCGCCCGTTATCTTATGACCTTTATCTGCTCTGCAAATCCCGGGTTTGTTATGCACATTCCTGCCGCTCAGGGCGGAACGGTTCTCGGTCCCGAAACAATGACGGTTGCCTGCTTCCTTCTGGTGCTGAGCTTTGCAATCAATGCTCTTTCACCCAAAATTGCAGGTAAGGTTCAGGTTTCAACAACGGTTATCAAGCTTATTCCTCTTCTTTTAATGGCAGTTGTAGGTGTATTCTACGGTCTTACACACCCTGTAACGGAGGGCGCAGCCGAAACTATGCTTCAGGCAAACTTTGCACAGCCCGTTGAATCCTGGAGCTACCTTTTCTCTGCTGTTGTAGCTACTGCCTTTGCTTATGAGGGTTGGATCATTGCAACCTCAATCAATGCAGAGCTTAAGAATTCAAAGAGAAATCTTCCCATTGCTCTCGTTGTCGGCGGTATTATCATTATTGCAGTTTACGTATTCTACTTCATCGGTGTTGCAGGCGGTGCAGAGGTTTCCGTGCTCATGGATGAAAGCCAGGGCGCTCCTGCCGCATTCCTCAACGTTTTCGGACCTACCTTCGGCAACATTCTTAATCTCTTTGTTGCTATCTCCTGCCTCGGTACCCTCAACGGTCTTATGCTCGGCTGTGTAAGAGGACTTTACTCCGTTTCAGTCAGAGAATACGGCCCCCGTCCCGAGATATTCAAGCAGGTTGACAAGGAAACAAATATGCCCGTAAACTCCTGTGTTATCGCGGTGCTTCTTTCCGCCTTCTGGCTTCTTTACTTCTACGGTGCAAATCTTTCTGCAGGCAAGCCCTGGTTCGGTCTTTTCAGCTTCGACTCCTCAGAGCTTCCCATCGTAACAACCTATGCACTTTATATTCCTATCTTTATCTCCTTTATGATAAAGGCAAAGGACGTTCCCTTTGCAAAGAGATTCGTCCTTCCCGTATTTGCACTTTTAGGCTCGGCAGCTATGGTATTTATGGCAGTTTATGCTCACGGTATTGCTCCCTATCAGGCAGGTCAGGCTGCAGAAGAACCCTATTTCAGCTGTCCCGTTCTTTTCTATCTTATTGTTTTTGCGGTGGTTATGATTTCAGGTGTATTCGTAATGAACGGCAAAATGAAAAAGTCAAAGAAGTAATAAAACAGAACAATAAAAAACAGAACAATAAAAAACAGAGCTTAGAAATAAGCTCTGTTTTTTTTGTTATCTGACTGTGATCGTAACGGGTATTTCTGCAATTCTTGTCATTGCAGAAGCCTTGTCTGTGCCTGAGGTGTACTGAAGCCTTGCCGTTGCCGTATACACGTCCTTTTCGGAAAGGGTTAAGTTCACGTCAATCTGCCAACGGAAAACGTCGGGCTCACCGTCAGTTGCCGTAAGCACAAGGGAAGAGGGGATTTTTGCTTCCTTTCCGCCCGAAAGGTCTGTGAAAACCAGACTGTCATAAGCTATTCCCGAAAGGGTGAAGCTGTCTATGATACCGTAAAAATCTCCCTGTGTTTTCTTTGCCTCAAGAAACATGGTAAGCGTATATGCTTCAGGCTCAGCGGAGGTCTTTGCTACGGTGAATTCCGTGTTTTCCAGGGTGAAGGAAAGTCTGTCTGCGATGAGGTTTTCTGTTTTGCCGGCCTTGGTATCGGGTCTTTTACCTCCTGCGATTGCAGAGGCGGTGATGATAATTCCCGTCAGCACAAGCACAGAAATCAGCGTCAGCAGTATTTTGTGTTTTCTCATTTCTCAGCCTCCTTCAGAGGATATTTTATTAAAAAACAGATAAAAAGTCAATCTGCAAATATTTCCGATGCCTTACTGTAGAATTCTTCCTTTGACATAAAGGTATTAAGGACGGAGAGAAGATTTTTTCCCGTAAGCCTTGCAGGCAGTCCCATTGAAACGAGAAGCTCACGTCTTCGGTCTGCGCTGTTTTCCCGTCCGGTAAGTCCCGTTTCAAATAAATCCGAGGCAGTTATGGGGTCTGATACCGGTGCATTCCCGTTTTCCGAGAAAAGTCCCGTAGCCAGAAGAGCCTTTTCCAGAAGGGAATTGTCAATTCCCTCAACGCCGAGCTTGCCTTCCTTTGAGGGGACTGCTTTTCTTTTTTCCTTGCCGTAAATATCGGGAATGTAAGCGTGGGTTATTTTATTCTCCGGGACTATATTTTTCAGAAAATTTCTTATTTTGAAGCCTGCGGCATCGGAGTCCGTCAGAATTATAATGCCCTTTTCGTCGGCTATTTTTTTTATAAGGGTCTGCTTTTCCTTTGAATTGAAAATGCCGAAGCCTTCTGTTGTGATTATCAGTCCGTCAATTACCGTTGCAAGGCGCGCCTTGTCGTAGCGCCCCTCTGTAATTACGGCTTTTTCCGTATGAAGCATATTTAACCTCCGAGTGACGAAAGCTTTGAAATAAGCTCCGTCAGCAGAATATCGTCGGAAACCCTGCTGCTTTTGCTTTTTACGTCCGCCTCAGACAGTATATCAAGTGCTGAGCGGAGTGTTGCCACGGAGCTTTTTCTGACGAAGGGAGCAATTTTTGAAAAGGTATATTTCGTTTCCTTATACTGGAAGGCAGATGCAAAATCGCTTATCTGCTTGTCCGAATTATAGGAAAGCTTCAGTCTGTATGCATTCACGTATGCGCTTGCAAGTGCACCGATAATGGAGGCACCGGGAATTTTCTGACGGATGAGCTCATTGAGGATTTTATAAGCCTTGTCCGTGTCACCCGAAAAGATGCTTGTGCTTATGTCGAAAACCGAGGCTTCAACGCTTTTTACCGCAGTTGCGTCAATCATTTCAGTTGTTACGGGCTGTCCCTGTGAATAAGCGCAGACCTTATTGAATTCATTGAGAATTGTCTGAAGATCCTCACCGACAGAGGAAACAAGGTAAAGTGCCGTATCATAGTCAATTGACGTGCCTCTGTCCTTTGCGCGGGAAACGAGAAGCTTTGCAGTCTTGGCGGGAGTGCGGTGCTCGATTTTTATGACTGTGCCGAGCTTTTCAAATATTTTTATAACGGCATCCCATTTTGTATTTTTGCCGGAGGGGAGTGTATCGCTTCCGTAATAGAATATCATAACTGTGGATTCGGGAATGCTTTTAAGATTTTCCTCAAGCCCGGTGAGCGCCTTTGCTGAAAGTCCGTCAAGAGGATAGTTTCTGACAAGCAGGCAGGTTTTTTCTGCCATAAGGGGAAGGTTTTCCGCATCCGCAAAGATGGTTTCGAGGTCAGTATCGTCATCCTCATACTTATGGAAGTTGAAAAACATAAGGGACTCGTCAACTGTTTTCTTTGTCAGGAGATTGCAGTAATGCTCCTTCAGGTAATCATCGTCACCCGAAAAGAGAAAGATATTTTCTTTTATTTCGCCCTTTAACATTTTAGCGAAAACATCTTCGTCAATAAACGGCATAGGCTTCTCCTTTTACTGTAATGGTAAGGTTTCTGTCAATCGTTGAAATGAAGGAGGACAGAGGCTCCTTGTGACGGTCGGTTACTATTATAACATCAGAGAATGCACCCGTGTCAAGGGTTTCGGGAATATTGCTTCGGCAAATGAGGATATCTCCCGATAAAAATGCCGGGTCAGCGTCCGTAAAATCCGAAGAGGGGTAGGGACAGATTACGATTTTTGTGCCTCCGACAAAAAGTGAAACGGCAGAGAAGTCCTTTGTTGTATAAGCATAAGTACGGCAGCCGTTACTTAAGGCGGTGCTTACGGGTGCATTGTACTCGTAAGCTATGACGGTTTTTTCGGGAAGAAGGGTCTGCCGGAGATACGAGGTGTTTTTATTCTCCGTGTCCGTTTCTCTCGGAATAAGAAGCAGATCGGCTTTTGTGATACCCTTGGAGTTAAGCTCCCCCGATAATTCCGAAACAAGGGAAAATGAGCCGCCCGAGCCTATTATTGCACACAGACCTTTATAATCGGATACGGAAATGAGAGTTGCGTTCTCCCTGCCGTATACTTTTATCTCGGCTTCACCCGCGTGAGCGTGCAGGTCGGCTGCTGTCAGTCCGGTAAAAAGCAGAGCTCCCGCAAGAATACAGATGAACGCCTTTTTCTTCTCCCTGAAAAGCACAAGGAATATAAAGCACAAGGTGCATACGGCGGCAAAAACCGGAAGAAGAAAGGAAAGCCTTACGGGAATAATCATAAACTCTGCCTCGGAAAGCCTTATGACTGTATCCGTAAGCTCAGCGCATATGACCTCCGTAAAATCTCTTGCTGCCGAATGAAAAAGATTTCCGTCGGGAAGAAGTACAATAAAGGAGGACATTATCATCACAGCCTCAGCAAGGGGAGTTATAATCAGAGATGCAAGAGGTGACAGCAGGGAAGCATAGCCGAAAAAAAGCGATATCGCAGGAAGTGTTGTCAGCATAACTGCAACAGAAGTTGCGGTATCGTAAAGGGGCTTCATTATTCTGTTTTTTATTTTGCCCGGAAAGCCGTGACGCTCTTTTCCGGCAGGAAAAATATATTCGTTCCAGAAGGCTATTGCAGCTGTTGCCGTAAAAGACAGAATGAAGGAAATGTTTCCCGCAAGATAAGGATTCAGGACAGTAAGCACCGTGCCTGCAAGCCCGAGTGAGTTAAGGGTATCCGCCTGCCGTCTTATTATACGTCCGAAAAAGACGGAGAAAAGCATTATGCCGGCTCTGAGCACCGACGGCGAAAAGCCCGTAAAAATTATATAGAAAAGCACGAAAGCCGAGGCAAGTATGTTCGCAACAGGGGAGAGCCTTGCCCGTCTTTTGAAAATTATGAAAAACATGCCCGTCCATAATGACAGATGCATGCCTGATACTGCAAATATGTGTGAGATTCCGCATATTCTGAAGGCGGAATTAAGCTCGGGAGATACGTTATCCCGTGAGCCTGTGAAAAGTGCCTGCGAAACACCGTAAGCCTCGTTGCAGAGGGCTGCGCGGAGCTTCTTTGCGGAATAGCCCCTGAAGCTCAGTACAGTGCTGTAAAAGCTGCGTTTTGCACCCTCAACGGTGCAGTTTTCAGTTGTGTACGTGCAGGAAAGACGGCATCTGTCCGATATGCTGTGATATCTGAAAATGCCCTCACCCTCGGATACGAACAGCTCGTCTGCAGTAAGCCTTAGCCTGTCCCCGTAGGAGAAGACAGCCTTACCGTCTGTGTAAATTCTGATTTTTGAATAAATTTTCGTGTTGCCGACGGTACAGTCTGACAGCACGGCAGAGCGGATTTCTCCGCCGGTGCCAGAGCTTATGTCGGTGACTGTTCCGGAAATTTCCCTGTTGAAGCCGCTGAGTGCATCCTCCTTTGCCCGCAGAGTATCGGAAAGGGTAAAGACCGTCACGGACAAAAGAGTGCAGAAAAGAAGAATCAGAAGAGCCTTGCATATTGCAGCCCTTCTGACTGCAAAATATAAAAACAACACAAAAAGAGCTGCTGACGCACCCCACAGCAGGAGACCAAGTCCTGTCATCAGAAGCAGATGGGAAAGCATTATGCCGAAAAAGCTTATTACAAACGGACGTCTTATTCGTAGCAAACGGATTCTCCTTTATTTTGCATTGAGGGCTTTGATGGCTTCCTCGAGGGTTTCGACGGGAGTTCCGGCTATTGCTACACCGTAACAGGGCAGTCCCTTGGAGAAGATGCGGATTCTGCCCTTCAGAACCGCCAGCTTCTTTGTTATTTCCGTATCTATTTTCTGAGTATAAAGGCAGACATAGCCGTCATTCTGTGAAATTTTATAAATTCCGTGTGCTGTAGCGGCACTTCTGATGAGCGGAATCTTGAGAAGTCCGAGAACGCTTCTGGGAGGCTCACCGTAGCGGTCGATTATCTCGTCGAGAACGTCGCTGTAATCCTCTTCTGTTCTTATGTCGGCAATACGCTTATAAACTGCTATTCTCTGCTGATAGCCGGAGATATAGCTTTCGGGAATGTGGGCATCCTGCTGTATATCAACCTGACAGACTGCCTTGGGTGCAGCCTCGGTCTTCTGACCTCTGAGCTCCTCAACGGCCTCGTTCAGAAGTGTCATATACATATCGTAGCCTACGCTTGCAAGATGTCCGTGCTGCTGTGCGCCGAGAAGGTTTCCCGCACCTCGGATTTCAAGGTCGCGCATTGCGATTTTGAAGCCCGAACCGAACTGAGTGTATTCTCTTATGGCGGAAAGACGTCTGTCTGCAATATCGGTCAGCTGCTTATCCTTTTTGAATGTGCAGTAGGCGCTGGCACGTCTTGTGGAGCGTCCCACACGGCCTCTGAGCTGATGAAGCTGAGAAAGACCCATATAGTCGGCATTTTCGATAATAAGGGTGTTTGCGTTGGGCACGTCAACGCCCGTTTCGATAATTGTTGTGCAGACGAGAATATCAACCTCACCCTCTGTAAGGCGCTTCCATACGTCCGTCAGCTCATTTTCCTGCATTTTGCCGTGGGCGCAGGCAATATTTGCATCCGGGAAGAATTTCTGAAGCTTATCCGCAACAAGGTCAATGTCGTTGATTGCGTTGTGAAGATAGTACACCTGCCCGCCTCGTCTTAATTCCTTTGCAATAGCCTGGGAAATGATACCCCAGTCATGCTCTATGACAAAGGTCTGCACGGGATGTCTGTCCATAGGAGCTTCTTCAATGACGGACAGGTCGCGGATTCCCGACAGGGCAAGGTTCAGCGTGCGGGGAATGGGCGTTGCGGATAAGGTAAGCACGTCAACACCGGGGAATTTCTCCTTGAGCTTTTCCTTCTGCAGAACACCGAAGCGCTGCTCCTCGTCAACAATCAGAAGACCTAAGTCCTTGAATTCAACGTCCTTTGATATGATTCTGTGGGTGCCTGCAACAATGTCAATGACACCCGCCTTTATATTCTTGATAATCTGCTTCTGCTGCTTGGGAGTTCTGAAGCGGCAGAGCATCTCCGCCTCTATAGGAAAGCCCTCGAAGCGGTGAAGAATGGTTCTGTAATGCTGGAATGCCAGAATTGTGGTTGGAACGAGGAATGCAACCTGCTTGCCGTCACAGATGCACTTGAAGGCGGCACGGAGAGCAACCTCAGTTTTTCCGAAGCCTACGTCACCGCACAGAAGTCTGTCCATAGGACAGCCCTTTTCCATATCAGCCTTGATTTCGTTGATGCAGCGCAGCTGATCGTCGGTTTCGTCAAACTCAAAACGGCGCTCGAAGGCATTTAGCATATCAATATCGGGAGAGAATGCATAGCCGGGAGAGGACTGACGCTCCGCATAAAGACGGATGAGATCCTTGGCGATATTCTTTACGGCTCCGCGGACCTTGTTCTTTGTTCTTTCCCAATCGGCTGCACCTATGGTGCTGAGCTTTACCGTTCTGTTTGAATCCTCCTCGTGAGGACCGATATACTTTGAAATAAGCTCGAGATTTGTAACGGGAATGAACAGCACACCGTTCTTTGCATACTGTATTTTTATATAATCCTTTACAACCTTGTTTATGGTCTTCTTTTCGATTCCTCTGAAAATGCCGATGCCGTGCTGCTCGTGAACAACGTAGTCACCCACGTGAAGCTCCTCAAGAGAGTTGAAGGCATTTGCCTTTTTATTGTATTTTTTGACAGAGGCACGGGCTGCCTTTGCGAATCTGCCGTAGCTTATGATAAGAAGCTTCCCGGCGGGATATTCGATGCCCGAATTCAGCGCTCCGGAGAATACGCTTACTGCTCCCTGCGGAATTTTATCGGGAAATTCCTTATAAAGCACAGCCTTGCAGCCGTCCTCGGAAAGGCTTTGGTAAATGCTTTCCGCATTTTTTGAATTACCTGCAAACACAAGGACGGAATATTTGTTTTTAAGGGGTACCTCAATGTCCTCCTTAAGGAAGGCGTATGAGCCGTCCCAGGCGGAAATCTGATTTATATGGTAGTTTATAAGGTCCTTTACCGGGGTGTCAAAGCTGCCCCTTGCAAAGTTGTCAATATAGATTGTTTTTCTGTTATTATATGCATTACGGATGTCGCTGAAGGAATAAATGTAGTCATCAAGCCCCTTGCAAAGCTCACCCTCGGTGAAAAGCTCCTTAAGCTCCTCATTAAAGAGCTTTTCCGCTGCCGCGGCACCGTCCTTTACTCCTGAGGTTTCAATTGAAATGAAAAGTGCCTCAGGAAAATAATCTATGGGGGATGCCAGCGTTTTATATGCAAGAGGCAGATATTTATCGAGGCTTCCGGGAGTTATTCCGCACCCGAGCAGATCCGCGTCCTTATTCAGGAATGCCTTCACCTTATCCGCATTTTTTGTTCTGACGGTTTTTGCAAGGGCTGTCAGCCTCTGTGACATTTCCCCGTAATCGTCAAACACAACCTCCGTAACGGGAGAAAGAGAAACCTCCTCCACTCTGTCCGTTCTTCTTTGCGAAATTATGTCAAAATATGAAATTGTGTCAATTTCCTCTCCCCAGAATTCGATTCTTACGGGAGCATTAAGGTTGCAGGGATAGATATCAAAAATTCCGCCTCTCAGGGAAAACTGACCCGGTCCCTCAACCATTTCGGCAGAGGAATAGCCGCATTTGACAAGCTTTTGTCTTATATCGCGGGTGGAAATCTCCTGTCCCTCCGAGAGCGTGAAAATACGGGACTGAAGCTCCTCACGGGGCATAATCTTCTGAATTGCCGCCTCAGCCGAAAGAATGAGCACGTCACACTCGCCCGATATCATTTTTGAGAGCGCACCGATTCTCTTCTGCTCATATTCCTTGCTTCCTGCCTCAACCTTGTAGAAGTTGAAATCCCTTGCGGGGTAGGTAACCGCCCTTGTACCCAGCGCCAGCAGATCCGTGCAGAGCTTTTCGGACGTGGCATCGTCAGGCGTCAGCACAACCGCACCGTGCGGGGAGTCCTCGCACAGTGTATGGATGAGCAATGCCTTGGGAGTGGGGGGAAGTCCCAAGATTCCGAAGGGATAGCTTCCCTTTTCAAGGTTATAGCTTATTCTGTTGTACTCGGGGGAGCTTCTGAAAAACTCTGAACAGCACGACATTTTCTGTCACCCGTTATATCGGCTCATAGCGCCGTCCGTGTCGCCGTCAAGTATGTACTTAAGTGCATCGACGGCCTTTTCCATAGTCTTTTTAAGTGTATCTGTATCTGCCTTTGAGAATCTGCCGAGGACGTAATCCTTAAGGTCATCATCCTTGTCCTTTCTGTCCCCGACTCCTAATTTAAGACGGGGGAAGACATCGGAATTAAGCTGCCATATAATGCTTTTTACGCCGTTATGACCGCCTGCGGAGCCCTTCTTTCTGATTCTCAGCGTGCCTGTGGGAAGTGAAATGTCATCATAGATAACAATTATCTTCTCAGGGGGGATTTTATAGAAATCCGCTGCCTCCTTTATTGCCTCGCCTGAGCTGTTCATATAGGTCTGAGGGCGCATAACAAGGCAGGAATGCCCCTCGATTACGGCGGTGCAGGTAAGGGAGCGGTATTTCACTCTGTCTGTCTTTATCCCGTATTTGTTGCAGAGAATATCAAGGCAGAGAAATCCTGCGTTGTGTCTTGAATATTCGTATTCCTTACCGGGATTTCCCAGCCCCGCAATAATAAATTCGGGCTTTCCGGCAAAGCTCTGTACGTTTTCTGTTTTCTTTCTGAAAAATGCCATTTTGTATCTCCTGTAAAAAACCGGTTCTTATTTTATTTGTCCGTATTTGTTTTTTCTTCTTCCGCGTATGCAGGGACCGGGCTTCTGTAGGGCTTTCTTTTCTTTACCCAATCCGCCTTTACGGTCTGCCGTGCACGGGCTATTGCCAATGAATCGGGCGGTACGTTATCGGTTATCGTGGAGCCTGCCGCAGTATAGGCGCGCTCACCTATTTCCACGGGAGCCAGAAGGTTCGTGTTGCAGCCGATAAAGGCGCCGTCCCCGATTTTACAACGGTTTTTTTCTTTTCCGTTAAAATTCACGGTTACCGTACCGCAGCCGAAATTCACTCCCCGTCCCACGTCGCTGTCACCGACATACGTCAGATGTGAAACAGCTGTTTTTTCGCCGATTGACGAGTTCTTTATTTCAACAAAATTGCCCAGCCTTACCCCGTCCCCGATAACACTTCCGGGGCGTATATGAACGAAGGGACCTGCCGTGACACCGCTTCCGACAACGGCCTCCTCCGAGTGTACGCAGTCAAGCACGCTTCCGTCGCCGACGCGGGTTTTATAAAGCACCGTACAGGGACCTATTTCACAGTTTTTTCCCGTCACACAGCCCTCTTTTATGATTGTGCAGGGATAAATCACCGTACCCTCGCCAAGCTCTGCCGACGGGTCAATAACCACCCCGTGAGGACAGGGAATTCTGACACCCTGTTTTATAAGACTCTCAATTTTATTGCTGTTGTTATCCAATACACAGCCCTCCCGAAAACAGTATAGACTATGTATATTATTAACTAAAATATTTTATCACATTTATAAAAACTGTTCAAGTAAAATTTTCCTTTTTCAGGATGCCCCTTCGGCAGGTTTTGTGATTGTTTTATAAAAGGATACGGGGAATTTTGGGCAAAAAACAAAAAATTGTGCATGAGGATAAAATTTTTGTGTTTATCATTGACAGTTGACAACTAAAATAATATAATCAATACGTATAATTATCTTGGTGTACCCTGCGGTACGCCGTAAGGATTTTTAATAATTTTCAAGAGGAGGAATTATTGTGAAAAATAATTCATCACAGAGCAGATTTCAGAAAATAACCGCAAAAGTTATTGTTATGCTTCTTGCAGTTGTTCTGTCACTTTCTGTTCTTCCCGCATTATCGGCTGACATACTTCCCGATGCAAGCGCAGCGGCTGAGTATGTTGTTACAACAACCGATATCACGGCAATAAACAATGCAATTGCAAATAACGCAAGTGCCGAAATTGATGTCAAGCTCAATAACGACATCGGTCCCGGACTTACCGTTCCTGAAAACAAGACAGTCAATCTGTTCCTCAACGGTAAGCGTATAATTATTGAACGTAACGGAAGGGATAACGGTGCAGAATACCGTTTTACCGGAATATACGGTATCATTAACTACGGTACCCTTAACGTGTATTCAGGTTCATCTGTTACCGCTGCCGGTAAGGGCTCCATTCTGATAAGAAACATAAGAAACAATATGCACGCCAATGAGGACAGATACGAAAAGTCCTACGGACGTGCAGAAGGTATTCAGAACCACGGAAAACTTACCGTTAATCCCGGTGTTTCAATCACAACGGATGTTCAGCTTCAGTATGAAAGAGATGCTTACGGTGACGGCGGTTCCTCAACCGTTGCTGTTGCCGGTATTTTCAATGCTTCCTCAAGTGCTTCAGCTGTAATAAACGGTGCAAGCATTACGGCAACTGCAAAGACCTTTGCAACACATGCTGACGGTCTTATTGATTCCAATAAGCATACAAACTACAGTTTGTCTTATGCATACGGCGTTTACGGCGGTGACATAACCATCAAGGGTGCTACTACAATTGATGTTTCGGCTACAACCGGTGCTGACCAGCAGGGCGGCGGCGCCGAAGTCAAGAACGGTAGAAATACCGCTGTTGCTTACGGTGTATGTACTTCCGGTCAGGTTGTTCTTACCGGCGGTACCTTCTCTTACGGGGCATCGGACGACAATAAGGGTAATTCGCTTACCGACGGTTCCCGTCATATATATGAAGGCGGTATCTGTTACCTTAAGGGCGGTGCAACACCCGTAATTATTGACGGTAATGTTAAAACAGCAACTACAAACGGATTTGTAGGTGACAGCGGCGGTACAAAGGTTATCAGAGAATCCACCGTTGCAATGGCAGAAAAGCTTCCCTGGAGTACAGGCGATGTTTTCGGTGATGCATCAGGAAACATTTACAGTGACCCTCAGAAGGATACAGCAAGACCCTCCGGTGTTGAAGCAGGTTCCTTCGCTGACGAAGTAGGCAATGTTTACGCAGGCTCTTCTTCCTCAACAGACGGCAGTCATCCCACGGCTCTTAACCGCGGTGCTCTTTCCGGTCAGAACCGTGTTCACGTTGTTTACAGATACTGGACAGACTCCACAAGAAAGACACTTGATACAAGCATCGTGGATGCAGACGGCAATGCCGGCTTCTCCTTCAAGCCCACAACCTCAAATCCCACGGTTGTTTCCGCTCCCGTTGTTTTCACAAGCTTTGCAAACACAAAGCTCACGGTAGGCAACAACACCGCTGTACGTTATCAGAACGGCGGCGATCCCTGCAACCATTATTATTGGACTCTTTATAAGATTTATTATCAGGCAATTCCCGGCACAACCTGGTTCTCTGATTTCTCCCTTACACAGAAGGGTACAGAGTTCCAGAGCTTTGAGGAAACAGGTGCAACAAACGGCCAGGCTAACGTTACAACCGGTCCCATTTTCATTTATGTTGACTATATAAGCAAGGCTCCCTCCTCAATCAAGGCTAATGTAGGTACTGCAGGCGTGGTTACAACCACATATACAGGCAGCAACATCCTTGCAAGCCAGCTCGGTCTTCAGATTATCGACGCTATTGAGGAAACCGAAATCACAAATGAATATAATATCGATTTCAACAATAACGCTCTTATCAGCGTATCCTTCTCCTTCAAGGGAACAAATACGGCAGGTGTTGAAATTGAAGACACAGGCCGTCTTCCCAGAAATGCAGGTACGTATGATGTAACTCTTCACATTGATGAAAGTGTTACCTACGACACAGACCCCAACAAGAGCAAGAACAGAAAGGATCTTGACTATAAGTTCACACTTATTGTTGAGCAGGCAGAGGTTCTCAGAGGTAGTCTTCCCGAAGCCTTCGAGCTTACATACGGTCAGAAGCTTAACGATATCATCTCCGTAGGCACAGGCACATACAAGGCAGGCTTCTACGCTACCGATAACGTAAGCGGTGTATTCTCCTTCGCAAATGCAGGCGACGGCAGTGCATACAAGAACGCAGGTGCCGGTATTACTCAGATCAAGTGGACTCCCGCATACGGTGAAGGTGCACTTGAAAAGAACTATAAGGAAACAGTTTTCTCAGTTTCTTATAATGTAAAGAAGGCTCCCTTATATATCACTCCCAATGCTGCAACAGTAGTTTACGGTGACAGCGAGGTTACATTCAGCTCCGTTATTTCAGGACTTGTTGCAAACGACAACACCGAGAACGTTCAGAATATCATCAATGAAGCACTTGTATACACCGTATACGCAGGCGGTGACTACATTGCATATCAGCCCGGTAAGATTGGCGCCGGCTCACACGTAATCAGAACGTCCTTCACAGCTCCTCCCGCAGTTCTCGCTAACTATGAATATGTTCATAAGTACGGTGCTGCCGTGAATCCCGACGGTGTTCTCAAGGTAACTCCCAGAGGACTTATCGTTGAGGCGGTTGCTCAGGACAGAGCATATATCCCCGATAACTTTGACGTAAACGTAAACTTATCAATTGTTTCCGGTAAGTTCGGTACGGACGATATCCGAGTAACAAATGCTGTCGGTAAGCTTGACCAGAACTGCGATGCAGGTCAGCTCAAGATCGTCAACGGTATTTCCGCAGACAACATCAAGGACAATCTTGCAGGCGGTGCAAAGGCTAACTACGAAATCATTTCCGTTACTTATAAGACAGGTGAAAACCTTCTTGTAAATATTGAAAAGGCTATTCCCGATGCAGCTATTCCCACAGTGGCTGAAATGAACTACTTACAGAACAGAACTCTTGCAGACGTTGCTCTCGGCACAACTGCAGGTACTGTTGAGGGTACATGGCAGTGGGTTGATGCTACAATCAATCCTACCGTTAAGGTAGCACAGTACAAGGCACAGTTCGTTCCCGTAGACCAGAAGAACTACAATATCAAGGTTGTTGACGTTACTATCAACGTTAAGCCCACACCTGTAAGCGTAACCTACAGCGCAACTGTTTCCTACGGTGACAACGTTCCCAATATCACAAATTACACCTATACCTCCGACATTGATACCGCATTCGATATCAAGAAGGTTACAACCTCCGGTAACATTACTCCCAGAACCGATTACCAGAAGGGCTCACCCGTTAAGGCAGGCGGCTATGCTGTTACAATCACGGCACCCAACTACGTTGACGTTGCAGGCAACTACATCTTCACGGTAAATAACGGTATAATCAATGTTACTCCCAGACTTATCACCTTCAAGGTTGTGGATAAGACAATCGTATACGGCGACAGCTTCTATGTTGATGCAACAGGTGCGGTAGCACTTACCTTCGACGAAAGCCTTCTTGTCGGCTCCGATACAATCAACAACATCACAGCCAGCGGTGCGGCTCCCGCATTCGGATTTGAAACCGACTTTGATAATTTCTCAAATTACAAGGCAGGTACATACACAATCAATGCAACCTTCACAGGTACTGCATCCGCTAACTACTCCGTTGCAGTTGAGCCCGGTACACTTTACGTTACAAAGGCTCCTCTCGTAATCAAGGCAAACGACTTCACTCTTGAGTACGGCAGCGATGTTCCCGCAAACCTTTCCTCAGCTCTTACTCTTATCGGTGCAAAGAGAAATGAAAAGATTGCAAACATCCTTACCTCCGGCTCAATCAATGTCAATACATCCTACCAGAAGGGCTCACCCGTTAAGACAGGCGGTTACGAGGTAACAGTCGGTATTGCAGGTGCAACATTTGATAACTATGACGTAACCGTACAGAACGGCACAATCACCGTTATCAAGGCTACTCCCGTTATCACAACACTTCCCACAGCAACAATCACCTACGGCCAGACACTTGCTGATGCACAGTTCAGCGGTCAGGTTATTGAAGGCGATGTCCCCGGTTCATTCGTTTACGAATCTCCCACGGTTGCTCCCGCATACAATGCAAATCCCTATAATTCCTTTACAGCAAGCTTCGTTCCCGATGATACAGACAACTACAATGTAGTCCGCGGCAAGATTATTTCTCTTACCGTCGGCAAGAAGACCGTTACAGGTATTCTCTCTGTTGCAGGTATTCCCATGATAGGCGAAGGACTTGCCGTTGACGTTACAGGTCTTGATCCTGCAACTCAGGGCAGCTACACCTTCGTATGGTACGATGAAAACGGCAATCAGATCGGTACAGGCGCAGAGCTTCCCCTCGGTACAGACAGCGCAAACAAGAAGGTTTACGTAACTGCTACCGCAGCAACTCCTTACCAGGGTACCGTTAAGAGTAATCTTATTCTTGTTGCTCCCTCACTTACAGATATCAAGGGTATTCTTACAGAAGCAGAATACTCCAAGTATTTTGATATCGGCAACATTTCCTTCGGCGCTGACGAGAAGGTTAAATACAACGCTGCTCAGCAGGCTGTTACCTTCAACGGCAAGGGCAATCAGAGCGGTCAGTATGCAATCGGTGACGTAACAGTCAAGTATAACGGCTCAACAACCGCTCCCACAAGCGTTGGTACATACGTTGTTACAATTGACGTTGCAACTCCCGATGTCAACCTTGATGACGTTGTATTTGCAAACAATGTTGCAAAGCTCGGCGATACAATCGTATATTCTCCCGTTTCAAACTTCAGAATCGGTACTCTTACAATCGAGCCCGCAGAATACAAGATTACGGTAACTGTTGCTGACAAGATTTATGACGGCACAGCAGAGGCTGAAATCGTGGCAGACAGTATTGTTGAATACGGCAGACTTCCCGTTGCAGGCGGATATGATGATGTTCAGTTTGATCCCTCCGCAGTAACATACTACTATCCCGAAGGAGCAGATGCAGGTACAAACAAGACTGTTTATGCTAACTTCATAAGCTGCCTTAAGGGTGACTCCGCAGGAAACTACGAGCCCTGGATTGAAATCACAAACGCTACATCTGCAGTAATCAAGCCCATGCCTCTTGAGGTAACTGTTTCTGCAGTTGAAAGAGAATATATTCCCGGCAACAAGAGCGTTGACCTTGCATTCGATTTCACTCCCGCTGAGGGCGATGACGGCTTCGTATACGTTGACGCATCCAAGGCAAAGGGTACAATCTCCGGCGACGCAGCAGGCAGCTACTACGTAACTGTTTCCGATATTATGCTTATCGGTGACAAGGCAGCAAACTACGAGCTTTCCGTTAAGGATGAAGATAAGATTCTTGCAGTAATCACAAAGGCAACTCCCTCTTATCCCATTCCCGAGGTTCACGAGGTTCTTTACTATGACAGCGGCAGACACCTCAGCAGCATTTCTCTCGGTGACAGCCACTGGACATGGGTTGACCGCAATGCGGTTCCCGGTGCAGGTGTTCACTCCTTCAAGGCTGTTTACACTCCCGATGACCAGGCAAACTACACTACAGTTGAATATGACGTAGATGTTGAGGTTCTCAAGACTCCCGTTACAATCACAGCTGCAAGCTTTACAATCGTATACGGTGATATCGAGCCTACCTACTACTACATTGCAGAAGGTCTTACAGGCGCAGATACAATCGAAAATGCAGTTGACGGCTACGTTCTTATGAACTGTAACTATCAGCCCGGCAGCAACGTAGGTGAATACACAATTCAGCTTGACGGTGC
The DNA here is from genome assembly GCA_045533835.1 of Acutalibacteraceae bacterium. GTDB lineage: Bacteria > Bacillota > Clostridia > Oscillospirales > Acutalibacteraceae > RUG806. The sequence continues at coordinate 3,345 of JAZSIM010000072.1, read as the reverse complement.
TTTCGAAAGCGACAACTACGAATTTATTTACAATAACGGTGTTGTAACCGTAGGCAAGCGTACAGCTTACGTTGACGTAATCGCAGAAAACAGAGAATACAAGGAAGGCGACACAACCGTTCAGGTTAAGTTCTCAGCCCTTGAAAACCTCTTCAGCGGTGACAGCGCAAGTGACGTATATCTCCAGTACACCAACTACATCACAGGTACAATCACTGATCCTGATGCAGGAACAAAGACTGTTCAGTACGAAATGCCCAAGCATCTCGGTACAAAGGCAGGCAACTACGTAATCAGCCCCAAGAAGGCAGTTGTTACTGTTGAAATCCTCAAGGCTTCAATCCCCGGCGTAATTCTTCCCACTTCAGGTAAGGTTTACTACGGCAACAAGCTGAGCACTGTTGAATTCACATCAGGCTCTGAGGGCGGACAGTTCGGTACCTTCACAATGGAGAATCCCTCCTCTGCACCCGAAAAGGTCGGCACATTCGATAAGACCTACAAGGTTGTATTCACTCCCTTTGATACAAAGAACTATGCAACAATTTCTCAGTTCATCACAATTGAGGTTCTTCCCGCATACATCAACGTATCAATCCACTTCTCGGGAACAATTCAGGTAGGAAAGACACTTTATGTAATTCTTAACGATGTTCCTTCAGAGGCAATTCCCAACCTTGTATTCGAGTGGTACAGAGTTGATACTCCCGAATCTGACCCCAGAACAGGTATTAAGGTTGCATCCAATACCGATTCCTACAGACTTACGGAAGAGGATGCAGGCAAGTACATCATGTGTGCTGTTACAAACATTGACGGCTCACCCTATGAGTGCAATGCTATCTGTGTAACAGAAACCTCTATCGAGGAGCAGCAGCTTACATTCTGGCAGAAGTTCATCAACTGGTTCTACAGACTTCTTTCCAACTTCACTCAGATTTTCGGTGGTCTTCTCGGCTAAAATTTAATTAATGAACCGGCAGTCTTCGGACTGTCGGTTTTTTTTGCAGATAAATCATAATTTAACGGGTTGATGTCACTTCCCGAGAACCGAAAAAATAAATCTTCCCTTGTAGGGGAGGGCGTCCTCGACCTCCCGCTTTCGGTAAAATAGATTGTCTGTGTTTAATTTTCGTGGTATATAACAATGTGCTTCACAGGGTCATAACTTCATGATTCTTCATTTCTACCTGCGGGATGTCGGGGACGCCATCCCCTACAATATTTAATGCACGACACAGCCTCTTGGGAAATTACTTCTGTAAATTATGATTTATAAAAACCGGAGGAAGAAAAAGAAAATAACAGTTTACGAAATAAAATGTTTGTGTTTAATTTCCGTAGTATATAACAATGTGCCTCTATAGTGGAATAAATTTTGTATTTTTATTGTTTGCCGCTATCTCGGGTCGTCGAGGACGCCGACCCCTACAAGGTAAAGGCAGATTGCTCGCTAAATTATGATTTATAAAAACCGGAGGAAGAAAAAGAAAATAACAGTTACTTGATTGACATAAGACGGGAATAAAGGTAAAATAAAGGTAAATAATAAATAATAAAGAATTATGAAAAGGAGGCGTCGGTATGGCGGTGAAGCTGAACCCCGATAAAGAGGTTGTTGCCCGTATAAAAGAGGGGCTTAAGAAGAAGGACGGCTATTGTCCCTGCAGAATGGCGAAAATCCCGGAAAACAAGTGTATCTGCGAGGAATTCCGCAGGCAGATAGCAGACCCTGAATTTGAGGGCTTCTGCCACTGTATGCTTTACTATAAATCAAAGGATTAATCTCAGGTGTGACGGGGGGCTCCCGTCAGGCTGAAATAAAGGAGAATTATTATGGCAGTTATAAAGGTAGATCACAGTAATTTCAAGGAAATTGTATCTGAAAATAAGGGTACTGTTATTCTCGATTTCTGGGCAGAGTGGTGCGGTCCCTGTATGATGATAGCTCCCCTTGTAGCAGAGCTCAGTGAAAAGCATCCCGAAATCACCTTCTGTAAGGTAAACGTAGACGATGAGCCTGCAATTGCGGCAGCCTACGGTATTGTTTCAATCCCCACTCTTATTAAATTCAAGAGCGGAAAAGAGGCAGACAGAAGCGTCGGCTATGCCGGTGAGGCTATGCTTGAGGCTTGGGCAGTAAAATAAAATTATAAGGAGAAGTCTATGCCGTATTTAAGTGTTCATTTCCGTGAAAAGCTGACTGTTGACGGTGAGCAGGTGCATTTTGCCGTGTCAAGGGACGGCTTCAGCTGGGAGCAGATAAACGGCGGACGCCCCGTCCTTTTCAGCGAAAAGGGTACGGGAGGCGTGCGTGATATTGAAATAATAAGACGTGCGGACGGCAAATTTTCCATACTTGCAACCGACCTTTGCGTTGTGAAAAGAATGGACGAAAACCACAATATTGACTGGAAGGACATCAATCATAACGGCAGCAAGTGTCTTTCTTACTGGGAGAGCGATGACCTTATTAATTTTTCGGAGCAGCAGCTTCTTTACTTCGGCAGGGATGATTTCGGCTGTCTTTGGGCTCCGGAAATCACATACGATGACGAAAACGGGGAATACCTTATTCATTGGGGCTCAACCGTCAGGGAAACAGACTTTGAGCATATGTCAATTTATTGCTGTAAGACACGGGATTTTAAGAAATTTACATACCCCGAGGTGCTTTTTGACAGGGATACGGAGATTCTGGACTCTCACATCATGAAGCACGGAGATACCTGGCACTTTTTCTATAAAAACAGCAATAATCCCTCGGGAAATATGCACGAGACCTCAGAAAATCTTATGGGACCCTATACCCACGATGACGGCTTTGATGCCCTTGTGAGATATTACACCAACGGCGGCTCCTACGAGGGGGCAACGACCTATACACTCCCTGACGGCAGATGGTGTCTTATGCTTGATTTCTTCGGCTGTCCGAAAGAGCAGATGGGATATGTGCCCTTTGTTTCTTCCTCTGAAGGAGATACGCATTTCAAAAGAGCAGACAGTGAATTTTCATTTCCCTACGGCTTCAAGCACGGAAGATTTATTGAAATTACTTCGGAAGAATACGAAAGACTTAAAAAGCATTACGGTAATTGATAATAAAATAAAATTAATATCGGATATTGATTATTTTTAATAATAAAGACATTATGTTTTTTTCATAATTTCGATTATTAAAAATGCTTGACTTAACGGGGACTTTTTAGTATACTGCATTTAATATAAAAATGCAGTGAAGATATTAAGACCGTTCAGGGTAGTTTTCAGAGAGCCGCCGTTTGGTGTAAGGCGGTAACGAATTTTACGGTTTGTCTCGTATCGGAGCACGGTTCCTCAAAGCCT
>JAZSIM010000019.1:0-5418 GCA_045533835.1 Acutalibacteraceae bacterium | reverse complement strand
TCAAGAAATCTCGAATTTACTGTTCACAAGTTGTACTTGTTAAACTCAAATTAATCTTCAAGGGTTTCATTTTTGTCGTTGTTTAATTTTCAAGGTTCGTTGCCCTCTCTCAAGAGTGCCTTGTGATTATATCACAGCGTTCCTTCCTTGTCAAGGGCTTTTTTTAATTTTTTTCAGAAATTTTTGAATTTCTTCAAAACTCTCTGTTTTGCTGTGCGCTCTCTCGAGTGCTTGCACAGTTTATCACAAAACATTACGGTTGTCAACAGTTTTTTTAAAGATTTTTCAAGTTTTTTTAAATTATTTTCACCGATACAACATATTGTGTTTTTCAGCATTTAATGCCCCAAATTACAAGATATTGTTATGAATAAAACCGAGAATCGTGAAATAATAGTAATGATCTGATTATTATTAAAAGGAAAAGGTGTGACTTTTTTGAAAAAGAAAACCAGGCTGTTGAAAAAGATTATATCCCTGTGTCTTTGCACACTTATCTGCCTTCTTACGGCAACCGTATGTAATGTAAAGGATACGGATACCACGGAGCCTGTCCTCTCATCCTTCGGTTCAAGAGGCGAGGAGGTACGGCAGATTCAGAGAAAGCTCAGCTCGCTGGGCTTCTACACGGGCAGCATTGACGGCATATACGGCACCGGCACAAAAAAGGCCGTCACCGCCTTTCAGAAATCCTGCGGAATAAAGGCAGACGGAATTGCCGGCCCCACAACATTATTATATTTAGGCTTATCGTCCTCATCGGGCTACAGCTCCTCGGACGTGTGGCTTCTTGCAAAGCTCATAGCGGCTGAGGCAAGGGGAGAAACCTACAGAGGACAGGTTGCCGTTGGTGCGGTTGTTCTCAACCGTGTCAGCCACGCATCCTTCCCCGATTCCATTTCGGGCGTGATTTATCAGAACGGAGCCTTTGACTGTGTGCGCGATGCAAACTGGAACGTTTCTCCGGGGGATACCGCAAAGCGTGCGGCGCAGGATGCCCTGAACGGCTGGGACCCCACGGGCGGTGCCATATATTATTATAATCCGAAAACTGCCTCAAACGGGTGGATAAGAACACGCCCCGTTCTCACGCGCATCGGCAATCACACATTTTGTGCTTAAATCATAATTTAGCAGTCAAAGACTGCTAAATTATGATAGTTATATTCGCACCGATGGTGCGAGTTATATTGTGCTTCGCACAGTTTTATTCGGCGTTGCCGAGTTATATTTTTGCTTCGCAAAAGTTATGGAAGCCTAACGGCTTGTTCCGCTTCGCTCTATTAATATAATTCAAGGGCGAAGCCCTTCCGAAACATTTGCCGAAAGGCAAATATATCACTCATTCCGAAGGAATGAATATCACCCGTCGCAGACGGATATCACCGACAACAAGGTTGTCGATATCACTATCATAATTTAGCAGTCCTTGACTGCTAAATTATGATTTACTGAATGCCCAGAGGTTGCGGATCTGGGATTCGATGAGTTCATAGGTCCATTTCTGCTGACTGCGGGAAACGGAGTTGGGGTCGAGGACCGAAAAGCCCTCATCCGAATAATCCGTAATAACTATAAAATGTCCCGAGCTTGTAAAATCTCCTGCACCCATAATACATATAATAGGTTTACCGCTGTCCAGCTCATCAATCATTGTCTGCTTGTGAAGGGGAAGCTCACGGGACCGGAGTCCCAGCTCTTCGGCACCCTTACTCATAAGAGTCCATTTTGTGCCGTTATCCTTTTCTGCATAGCCGTTGTCCTCGGAAAACCTTGCAACGTACAGAGGGTCAAGGCTCAAATCCTCAAGAAGATACGCCGCCACCATTGAAAGGCATACGGGACCGCAGCCCGAAAGTCCCATAAGACTGCCTGCGTATTCCTCATAGCCCCAGCGTGTGTCCCATTGCATAAAGTGGGGAATTTCCGAAAGGTCTTCATATTCCGTCAATGTATATTCCCCTGACCCGTCCTTATAAAGGGGATAATTTGCCGCGAATTCAGCCGCCTCGGGATTACGCTGAGCCAAAGCGCTGAGCTCCTCGGTATAGTCCTTTGCCGTCATTTTTTCAAGAAATCCGCCATTCTCTGAAGACACATCTCTGAACACGGTATTATCCAATATTATAAGCATCAGCACCGTGAGAATCATTGCCCCTGCGATTATATATCCTTTTTTTATGTTCTTCATAGCTTTTCCGTCCTTGCTTTAATGGGATGCCATAATTATATATAATGTATCGGCAAAAGTGAATTAAGGGCGCCTTGAGATTTCATTAAGAATTCCTTATGTTTATCGGAGCAGAAAAAATTCACAGAATTTTTAAATAACACTTGACTTTTATAGGTAAAAGTATATATTATGTAATATGTATATATAATAATTATTTGAAAGGAGATCTAATAATGCCTGAATTTACATACGAAATAGTAAAGCATCTCGGTATTATCTCTGAGGGAGCCGGCGGTTGGGCTAAGGAGCTTAACCTTATCAGCTGGAACGGCAAGGAACCCAAGTATGATATCCGTGACTGGGGCCCCGACCACGAAAAGATGGGCAAGGGTATTACTCTTTCTGCAAGTGATGTAAAGGCTCTCAAGGAGCTTCTTGCAAACGAGGAATAAGAATCGTGCTGAAGGGGGGACGCGCTGAAGCTGTCCCCTTAATACTTTTGAAGGGGGGAAAATAGTGTATACCTGCTTTTCCGACAGGGAAAGAAGCATTATTTCCGTCCCTGAAACAGCTTCCACAAATAACGATATCAAGGACATTATAAAGAAAAGCGGCTCTCCCGTTTTCTCGGCGGTGACGGCTGAAAGGCAGACGGCAGGCAGAGGGCGCCTCGGAAGGAGCTTTCTCTCCCCCGTGGGCGGACTTTATTTTTCCGCTTCGTATCCTCTTACGGGAAAAGAGGCAAATATCCCTTTTCTCACGCTTCTTGCAGGTCTTGCCGTAAATGAAGCCATCCGTGAGCTGACGGGCGTAAAAGCCCTCATAAAATGGCCGAATGACATATACCTTAATAATAAGAAGCTCTGCGGAATACTGACGGAGCTTGTCACATTCAGGGGGCTTACGGCGATTGTGGGCATCGGACTGAATCTGACGGAAACGGACTTTCCCGAAGAAATAAGGGATATTGCAACCTCCTTCGCAAAGGAGGGCATTTCTCCGCCCGAAAAAACGGAGCTTATCAAAAAAATCACGGAAATACTTGACCGGCTTGTGTATGAAGAGTATTCTCTTTATAATGTAAACAAAAATATAACGGCAGAATTAAAGGAGAAATCTTATTCTCTCGGAAAAACCGTCAGCTACCGTCTTGCCGATGAAAGCATCACGGGTGTGGTGACGGACATAAGAAGCACGGGAGCCGCAGTTATCACCCTGCCGGACGGCACGGAAAAGGAAATCTTCTGCGGAGAGATTATATAATATGATTATACTGAAAGCAATTTTACTTATAAGCGCATTTGCCGCCATTACCTTAAGGCTTGTTGCACACAAGTACGGTGAAGCCTTCGGAGAAACGGCAGCCACCATGAATATAATTGCCTTTATTGCAATGGGTATATGCCTTGTCTCAGCCGGTATCTGGTGCGTAATTATAAAAAAAGAGGAAAAAGCTCAGAAGGCAGAAACAGAAGAATCCGAAGAAAATGACGGAATATGAGATAATTTTTTCAAAACGGAAAACAATTTCCCTGCAGGTGACGCATGACGGAGAGATTCTTGTCAGAGCGCCCGAAGGAATGGGAAAGGATTATATAGAGGACTTCGTAAGGGATCACGGGGACTGGATAGAAAAGGCAAAGACAAGGGTTAAAAGCAAGAAATACAGTCTGAAAGAAGCATCCCCCGAGGAGGAGAAGGCATTAAGAGGGCTTGCCCGTGAAATTCTTCCGGGAAAGGTCAGCTACTATGCCTCCCTTATAGGTGTAACACCCGGAAGGATAACAATAACAGGCGCAAGGACAAGCTTCGGCACCTGCTCGGCTAAAAACAATCTGTCCTTTTCATTTTATCTTATGCGCTTCCCCAACGAGGCTATTGATTACGTGGTGGTGCACGAATTATGCCACATACTTCAGCACAACCACGGAAAGGAATTTTATAAAGAAATAGAAAAAATACTGCCCGATTATAAAGAAAGAGAAAAGCTTCTCCGTTCTTGAATCCCGGGCTTTACAGGAGAATAAAATGGAAAACACCAACGAAAAGAAAAACGTAGTATTAAGCCTTGTTCAGGCTTCAGGCACACCCACATTGGGAAATTACCTCGGAGCTTTCAAGAACTGGCACAATATGGCAGCGGAAAATGACTGCATATTCGGTGTTGCTGACCTTCACGCAATCACCGTAAGAAGCGAGCCTGCCGACCTCAGACGCCGTTCAATTGAGATGTACGCTATGCTTCTGGCTCTCGGTCTTGACCCCGAAAAGAACATTGTATTTTTACAGAGTCACGTAACGGACCACGCACTTTTAGCATGGGTACTCAACTGCTACACAGCCTTCGGTGAGGCTTCAAGAATGACTCAGTTCAAGGACAAGTCACAGCGCCACGCAGACAACGTAAACGTAGGTCTTTTTACATATCCCATTCTTATGGCTGCAGATATTCTTCTTTACGGTGCGGACAAGGTACCCGTAGGCGATGACCAGAAGCAGCACCTTGAGCTTGCCCGCGATATTGCAGAGCGCTTCAACGGCATTTACGGTGAGGTATTCAAGATTCCCGAGCCATATATCGGCAAGAAGGGTGCAAGAATTCTCTCCCTTCAGGAGCCCGAAAAGAAGATGAGCAAGTCTGACCCCAACGTCAAGTCCTTCATTTCTCTTGCAGATGAGCCGAATGTAATTGCAAAGAAGATAAAGAGTGCCGTTACGGACTCCGAGGCACGTGTTTATTACGGCGAAGGCAAGGCAGGTATAAACAACCTTATGAACATCTATTCCTGCTGTACGGGTCTTGATTTTGATGCTATCGAAAAGGAATTCGAAGGCAGGGGCTACGGCGATTTCAAGGCTGCCGTTGCAGATGCCGTTGTCGAGGAGCTGCGTCCCGTTCAGGAGGAGTATAAGAGAATCCTCTCCGATAAGGCATACATTGAAGCTATGGCGCGTGAGGGTGCAGAGAAAGCATCATACCTTGCACACAAGACCATGAGAAAAGTTATGAAGAAAGTAGGATTTTATTCCTTCTGAAAATAACATATCAACATAAAAGAAACCTGTCACAGCTAAAATGACAGGTTTTCTGTTTATTTGCCGTCAGCTTGTAGGGGACGGCGTCCTCTGTCAACAGTAAGATTGTAAACACTTGTGCAAGAAGATAGGTTACAGTTTTGTCTTCTTGAATAAGTGCATTGGAATCCCGAACGGAGCGTAGCGGAGAGAGGGATTCCAATGCACTC
>JAZSIM010000048.1:0-9376 GCA_045533835.1 Acutalibacteraceae bacterium | reverse complement strand
CGCTATTATGGATTTCTTTCTGACGAACTTACAAATTATCTTCTCTTTACATATGAACCTGCAGAGGTCAGCAAGGATTTAGGTACTGCAAAAACAGACCTTGGACTTTTGAGCTATGCTCCCGTAAATGATACTTTCTTTGCCCTTCGCTATAATGGTCAGGGACACGATTTTGATGTATACGGAACAATAGCAGCTTTAGAAGAATATGAAAGACAAGGTAAGCCTGTCAGAATTTTTGGTTTTCCGTCATTTCTGTATTTTACAGTAAAACAAATGAAAGACACAGGACACAGACCTTTAAAACTTAATACAAAGTCAATGACATTGCTTGGCGGAGATTGGAAAGGATACGCCGACAAGCAAATTCAGAAAAGAGAGCTTTATGCACTTGTGGAAGAAATGCTTGGAATCCCTCAGCAGAATTGCCGTGATGGATATGGCTCAACAGAACATTCTGTTCCTTACTTTGAGTGTAAAAACCATCATTTCCACATCCCTGTATATAGCAGAATGATTATCCGTGATGTTGAAAATCTCAAGCCATTGCCTAATGGCACTCCCGGTTTTGCCAACTTCATTACTCCTCACCTTATGAGTGTACCTGCGGTATCGGTTCTTATGGGCGATATGGCGGTGCTTCATGATGCAGAGGAATGCGGATGCGGTATAAAAACACCGTATATGGAGATTCTTGGAAGAGCCGGAACAAGTGCAACAAAAAGCTGTGCAATAAAAGCAAGCGAACTTTTGAAAAGATAGAGGTGAAGATGGTTATGGAATTTATTATAAGAGGTAAAAAAGTTAACATTGAAAAAGAAAATTGTTTGGATGGAATAAATGAACAGATAATAATAGACCTTTCAAACGATATTTTAGATATTAGAAAAGTTATTTCGAGCCTTGACAAGCTCGGTCATTTCGTGGCAGAAGATAAAGAGTTTTTGGTTTCGGAACTTATGGAACTCGGCTTTTCAAAAGATGAAGCAATGCAGATAAAAAAAGATTCTCTTGCTGTTTTATCTGAAAAAGAGCTTTATAAAAAGATAAACAGAGAGCTTGGCGGACTGCCTTTTGAAATTTCACGTCAGACAAGCCGCGAAGAACAGTTCGAGGGCTGGATGCCCGTTGGTGTTTTAGGGCATGTTACAAGCTCAAATGATGCAATGCTCCCGTTTTTCAGTTCTGTGGAAGGACTTTTAACAGGAAATATAAATGTTATTAAAACGGCATCAGGAGCGCACAAGGTCGCAATGAAGATGATTGAAAAGCTTTGTGCAGAAGATGAGAGCTTATGCCCGTATTTTTATGTGTTCCCTCTCTCATCAAAGGATAAGGAACTTTTAACCGAGCTTTTTGGCTTGTGTAATACAGTTGCTGTATGGGGTTCTGATGGGGCTGTTTCAGGAGTCAGAGAGCTTGCACCCAAAGGCGTTAATATTGTTGAATGGGGTAACAGAATAAGCTTTAGTTACTTTACGGAAAAAGGATGTACAAGAGAAAAGCTTGAGGCACTTGCTCATGATGTATGTGTAAACGATCAGCAGGCCTGCAGTGCACCTCAGATTGTGTACTATGAAACAGATTCAAAGGAAAAGCTTCTGCGTTTTGCAGAAGAATTTTATAACGAACTTCAAAAAGTATCGGATACATATCCTCTCCATCCTATGACAGAACCTGAAAAGGCTGAACTAACGGCACAAACTAAAATGTGCTATCTTGAAGAAATTATGGGAGATGCAAAACTCTTAAACGGAAACGGTTGCCGTATTTTTGTAAAGTTTGATAATGAACTTTGTGCATCACCGCTTTATCGCACGGTTATTGTTAAAGGAATTAAAAGATGTGAGCTTGTCGGTGTGCTCAGACCGTTCCGTTCATATCTTCAGAGTGTTGGTCTTGCGTGCGGTACAGATGAAATTGTTCCGCTTACAAACCTTTTGCTTGCCGGCGGTGTTAATCGTATAACAGAACCTGGACTTATGATGGGCGGCTATACAGGAGAGCCTCACGATGGTGTTTATGCTATGACACGCTATCTTAAAAGGGTTAGTTTTATAAATCACGGATTACCTGCAGGAACTATGTCCCTTGTTGAGATGAGCGACAAGATGCATAAACCTTTTGATGATGGTACTCCCGTGCTTAAAAAAGATGAATTCCCTGCCGAGAGAGAAATTGAAAATGAGGGCTATCTTGTTTTAAAAAGCGGTGGCAGCAGCGGAAAAGCAAAATATGCACTTCACACATATGCTGATGCTGAAGTTACATATAAAGAAACCGGTCGCTTTATAATAGCAGCAGGTGTTAATCCTAAAAAGGATATCTGTATGAATTTGTTCTACTCAGGCGAATTATATGGGGGCTTTATAAGTATATATGAAGCTCTGAAAAGTGCTGAAATAATCCAGCTTCCTATGACGGCAGTTATGGATATGGAACGTGTGGCAAACGAAATTGTAGAGAGCAAGGTAAATGTTCTGATGGGAATGCCTACTTACCTTTTGAGACTGTTTTCCGAGCAGGAAGAAACGCTTAAGAATTACGGTGGTATTGACCTTATACTCTATGGCGGAGAGCATTTTGATCCTGCACAGGCAGAATATATTAAAAAGACATTTAATGTAAAAAGAATTGCGTCCATTACATATGGTTGCAACGAAATCGGCTCTATGGGGTATGCCTGTGAGTACTGCGAGGGAAGTATTCATCACGTTGCTCCAAGCAAATACCTTGAAATATTAAAGCTTGATAAAGATGAGCCGGTAGCAGCCGGTGAGGTTGGCAGACTTGTTTGGACACCTATCAATCAGGAAAATACACCAATCAAGCGATACGAAATAGGTGACCTTGGAAGGTTTGTAAAAGAACCGTGTAAATGCGGAAGACTTTCACCAAGATTTGAACTTCTTGGAAGATTTGGTGATGTTTTTAAATTTGCAACTAATTATGTAAATTATCAAACCATCAAATCCGTATTTGCGGAAAAAATGAATTATAACGGATGGTTGCAGGTTATTTTATCCTATGACAAATTAAGTGTAATGACAATTTGCGTTGAACCTGATTTTGCTGATTCCGAATCTAATGCCCTTGAAATTCTTAAAAATAATTATCCTGAAATCAATGAGTGCTTAACAGATAAAACAGGCATTGTAAACATTGTAAAACAAGATAAGGACAGCTTTGAACTAAGCTCCGGAGGCGGCAAGATAAGAAGTGTAATAGACCACAGAATTCAGAATTAGGGAGGATAAAAATGGTAAATTCATTTAGCGTTAAACGAAGTCCTCTTGTAATTAAAACTTTTCTGTCTATTCTCCTGCCGACAATTCTTATGAATCTTACAACAGCAATCGGCTCAATGGCAGATGCTGTCATAATAGGTCAGTATCTTGATGAGTTGTCCCTTTCGGTTGTAACTTATGCAACGCCGATTTATATGATAATCAATATGATAGCCGCTTTGTTTGCTATCGGAGGGTGCATAGCTGTAAGTGTTGATACAGGGAAAGGCGATAAAGCGGGCGCAAATAAGGCTTTTAGTGTTTCAGCAATATGTCTTGTTTTCTTATCTATGATTCTGTTTTTCGCAGGTGTATTTTTCTCAAGGCAGATAACATTTCTGCTCGGTGCAGGAAATGAACTGGTTTTTGATAAGGTAAAAACATATGTGCAGATTATTTTATTAGGTGCTCCCATTTTCATTTTAAACATTGCAGGTGCATTTTTTGTAAGAAATGATGGCAGACCTACACTTTCGATGGTAGGAATGATTTCAGGTATGGGGATAGATATTATATTAAATCTTGTATTTGTGGGATTTATGAATATGGGCGTTGCCGGCGCAGCTATCTCTACGGTAATAGGTCAAGGTGTGGGACTAATAATTGTAGGAAGTCACTTCCTGTCAAAAAAGAACACACTTAAATTCCGCTTTGCTTTTGACTCTTCGGTTTGCCGTATTATAAAAAATGGTTTTGGTTCGGCACTTTCATTCGTGTATCAGTTCGTGACAATAATTGTGATGAATCATTATGTAGTTCAGATCAGCGGACCTGAAGGCATTGTAATTTATACGGTCGTGTTTAATCTATGTACAGTGTCTCTTGCGGTATTTGAAGGTTTAAGTCAGACCACACAACCGATGATTAGCCTTTACTTTGGAGAAAAAAGCAATAAAAAAATAAAGGACAGCGTAAAACTTTCTGTGCTTTCAGCAGTTATTATATGCGGAAGTGTAATGGCTATACTTGAAGCCTTCCCTGCTATCGTACCACATATGTTCGGTATAAGTGAAAGCGGATTGATTCAGCAGTCTGCTCTGGCAGTAAGAATTTACACCACAAGTATGTTTATTATGACACTAAATGTAATAATCGGAAATTATCTTCAGTCTATTGAATTTGGACAGATAACAAGTGTTCTGGTAAGTCTCAGATGTTGTGTTTTGCTTTTGGTATGTGTCTTTGTTTTAGGCGAGCTTTTCGGATTAGGCGGAATATGGGCAGCATATACCGTAGCAGAAATTCTTACATTTATAGTATTTATGGTCATCAACATAATAAAACGGGAAAAACTCTCTAAAAATAATGTAAGTGCCGATATATTCTTCCTTGACAAAAGGGTTGAAGAAAGCTGTAAGTCGTTAGTTTATAAGTGCAACACAAATGAGTATGAGAGTTTTTGCAATGAGATTAAGACTATTGCTGACAAAATTGCAATTTATAATGAGAAAATGCTTATTACGGCTTTAGAGTATTTGACAAAGCTTGAGGATGTTATCGTAGATAAAAACGGAAAATATATTGAGGTTGAGTTTAACGCATACGATAAAAAAATTATCATAAGCGACAATTTGAGTCATGATAAGTTAAAAGCTGATTTTGCTAAAATCACGGATGAAGATATAGAGTACGGACCCGTTCTCGGACTTAACAGAATTTCTATTAAAAGGAGCTGAAAACTATGAACAAAAGAAAACTTGCATCACTTGAGATAACCAATGATAAAGGCTTTATTTTTCCTGTAATGAGTTTTATAGATTCATTGGTTCAACGACACACAGCTATTGATGCAAGCAGGTACCAGCAAATCAGGTTTGTTGCACTTGAAGTATTAAAACAAAGAATTGAAAATTCTTATCCCGGCTCTGAAGGAGAGATATTTGTTGAGCTTTATATTGTGGATGATTTCTTTGAAATCTCAGTAAGAGATAAAGGCATACCGGGATGGCAGGATTTCTCTTTTGATAAAAGCACAATTTCAGAAAACAAAAAAGATCTGCGTAATTATATGATTAGCATTTATGTTGATGAAATTGGTATGGAAAAGCTTGGGAATAACGGGCAAAGAGTGTTTGTTCGTAAAAAGATACTTAATCCTCTGAATTTTGTTGAGCCTGAACCTTATGAAGAAACCGCTGTGCTGGATACAAACATAACAATTCGCCCGGTTGTAACTGAGGCAGATGTAATCGAAGCCATTCGTTGTATTTACGCTGAATATGGTTATTCATATTCCTATGAGCGTCTTTATTACGTAAATTCATTTATGACACTTATTAAAAACAAGGAAATAATGTCATTTTTAGCCGTGAATGACCACGGGCAGACAGCCGGACACTTCTTACTTGCTTTTTCTGATTTGTATAAAAATATGCCTGAAGTTTCTACTGTAGTTATCAAAAAGGAATTTAGAGGACTTGGTTTGTTTGCTAAATTTATGGATTATTGTGATGAGGTAGGAAAACAGCAAGGATTTCGTGCACTTATGGGACAACCGGTTACATATCATCCAATGTCACAAAAAGCATTTTTAAGAGCCGGCTATACGGCTACCTCCCTTCTTATGTCGTATATAAATCCCGAAATAGAAAGCGAATATAATAAAGGCGGAGAAAGACTTGGACTTAGCGTAAGTGTGAAAGTGCTTGATAAGGATAGCTTAAGTACGATTTATGTACCCGAAGAAATCAAAGGCTTTGTTCAGAAAATATACGAAAGGCTTGGTATGAAATATGATTTATGCCAAAGTGATGAGAAAGACGATTTTACAGAAATGTCTGCTGAAACAAGTACAGCCCTTAAAATGTCAAAAATCATTGTTCGCAGTGCAGGAAATGACATTGAAAAGGAATTCAGACAAGCTATTATGGACGCCATAAAGCAAAAGAGCGAAATGATTGAACTTGTTCTTTGTCTTAATTCAAAGAGCTGCTCCTATGCCTATGAGGTTGCAAAAAAATGCGAATTTTCACTTTCGGGAATTATTCCCGGAGCTGAAAACGGAGATTATATTATTATGCAGATGTTACTCGGTGATAAGATGGATTACGACAAGCTTGTACTGGTAGGAGAATTTGAAGAGTTAAGAAACGATATTGTTAATATATCAGGATATGATAAAAAGGAGAAATAATTATGAGCTATAAAACTTATACACCACAGGAAATTATTAAGTTTGCAAGAGAAAATTCGCCTTATTACAAGGAACTTTATAAGGATATTCCCGAAAACGCATCTTTGGAACAGCTTCCCCTTATTGACCAGAAGAATTTCTGGGATAATTGTGATAAGCACGGCGGAAAGGTAGCAACTGCAAAACAAACCGATGGACAGGTGTTCAAAAGCGGAGGTACTACAGGGGACCCCAAATATTCTCTGTATACAGCGGAGGAATGGCAGGGTATGTGCGAAGCCTGCGGTGCACTTCTTCCAAAAGGAGGACTTACTAACGGTGCTAAGGTTGCCAACCTCTTTTATGCAGGTGGTATGTATGCAAGCTTTTTATATACATACAGTATGCTTTATTTTTCACCTGCAAAGACAATTATGTATAACATTTCGGGCAATGGTGCAATCAGTGAAATGGCAGAAACCATACTTGACCATCAGATAAATTGTATAGCAGGTCTTCCGTCTATTATTACACAGATTGCAGCATATATAGATGAACATAAGCTTACGGGTTTTGCTGTTGACACAATTTATTTTGCGGGAGAAACATTTTATCCCGACCAGAGAGCAAGAGTTTGCAAAACATTTGGACGCGAGCTTGATTTTCGTTCGGTATTCTTTGCTTCAAATGATGGCGGTCCTATTGGTTATTATGCTACCGATTGCGGATATAATGAGCATCATGTAATGAGTGACCTTACACTTATGGAAATCATCGATCCGGACACAGGAGAAGTCATTACAGAAATGAACCGCCCCGGTGAAATATATATTACTTCTCTTTTTAAAACCTTAATACCGCTTGTGCGTTATCCTTGCGGTGATATGGGAGAATACACACAGCCTGAAGGAGTTCCCGACAGAAAATTCAGACTGCTTGGCAGAGCACAGACGGCTGCAAAAGCAGGATATGTCTCAATTTCACCACAGGATATTGCTGATGTGCTCCAGTGTGCATCAATTAGTTATGATGCATATCAGATTATTGTAACCCATGATATGAAAGATAAATTTACATTCAAAATAGCAGTATCAGACCCTGACTCCGTAGACAAAGAAGCTTTTGTAAATGCACTCTACACTCAAAGACCTCTTCTTAAAGATGCAGTTGATGCTGAAGATGTATCTGAGCCTGAAATTGTATGGTGTAAGATGTCAGATCTTGAATATAATGCAAGAACAGGCAAGCTTAAAACAATCATTGACAAAAGGAGTTAATGAAATACAAAATTTTCGTTTAAAATTTTACGTTGTGGAGGGTGATACATTTGACATTGAAAGATTATTGCATTAAGGAAAAAAAGGCGTATTTGTTGGAAGAATGGGATGATGAAAAAAACCTGCCTTTTACTCCCGAAAATGTCAGTTCCGGAAGCACAGTTCCCGTATGGTGGAAATGTGAAAAAGGTCATTCATGGCAGACTCAGGTAAGAAGTCGTGCGAAATCACTCACAAGATGCCCTAAGTGCCTTCAAATTGAGCTTAATAAAAAGCGAAAGGAAAAGGCAAAGGAATTTGCAAAGCGCCTGACATCTAAATAAGTTAAAAATTAAACTTTATATTTTTAAGGAGGTCATTTATTATGACAATTATCGTTTTAGTAGCAATTATTGCTATCGTGGTTTTATGGTTTATTTCAGTACAGAGAAAGCTCGTTGTAATGGACGAAAACATCAACAATTCAATGAGCCAGATCGGTGTTCAGCTTTCTTCAAGATGGGATGCACTTACTGCCCTTTTGGATTTAACAAAAGGATATGCAGAGCATGAGTACAAAACCATCTCAGACACAATCAAAATGAGAACATCCATCACATCAAAAAGCACAGCAGCAGATGTAAACGCACAGGAAAATATGTTGACAGAAGCTATGGGCAAAATTATGGCGGTTGCCGAAGGTTATCCTGAACTTAAAGCAAACGAAAATTATATCAAGACTATGGACAGTGTAAATTCTTATGAAGAAATGGTAAGAAAATCCCGTCTTGTATATAACGACAGCGTAACCAAATTAAACCGTGCGATCAGAATGTTCCCAACATCAATTGCAGCAGGCGTACTTGGTATCAAGAGCCGTGATTATTTGGAAGCAGATGATAAGAAAGCGGATATGCCGAGTATGAGGTAAAAGCTATGAAGCATATAAGGAAATTACTGATAACAATACCTTTTGTATTGATTCTGTGTTCCTCAGTTGCCTTTGCCAAAAACAATGTATCTGAAATTGATATTGATGTTACCATACGGGATGACGGTAGCGCATATATCGTTCAGAACTGGAATGGCACATTTGATGAAGGAACGGAAAACTACATACCGATTAACACAGAAGACATTGAAATTACCGATTTTAAGGTATCGGACAAAAACGGAGCTTATACATTTGTAGAAGATTGGGATGTTGATTGGGGCTTTTCCGAAAAGTCCCGAAAATGTGGAATCAATGAAACTTATGATGGCGTTGAGCTTTGCTTTGGTATTTCAGAGTATGGCGAAATGCGATATGCCATTGAATATATAGTAAAAGATTTTATAAAAGGTTATACAGATTATGATGGATGCAACTTTATGTTCATTAATCCTGATATGTCAACCTTTCCTACAGACGGACATATAACCATTACACTGCAAAACGGAATGGAGCTTACTGAAAACAATGCAGGTATATGGGGATTTGGTTATGACGGATATGTAGAGTTTCAAGACGGAAAGGTTAATGCCTATACATCATCTGCTCTCAAAGGTGACAATTCAGTGATTATAATGCTCAGAATGAACAAAGGCATTGTTAGTCCCAAAACAGAAATTGATGCCTCTTTTGAAACTATAAAAGACAAAGCCTTTGAAGGCAGCGACTACGAAAACTACGATGAAGAATACAGCGATGCAACATTGCTTGAAACAAAGTCGGATCGTAG
>JAZSIM010000076.1:0-34642 GCA_045533835.1 Acutalibacteraceae bacterium | reverse complement strand
TATAAAGGCAAAGATCGGGAGAAGTAGTCGTTAAGGCGGTCAAAGAGAGTGTGCGGCGGTGGAAAGCACATACTGAGCGTAGCGATGAATAACACCCGGGAGCTGCTTGCCCGAAAGGTCACTCAGTAGGGCTGCCGTATTCGTGCGTTAAACGAAAAGCTTTTGATATGAAAGCGTAAGGGGCCCTTTACGGGCAAGATAGGTGGTACCGCGGGTTACAGTTGCTCGTCCTATATCGGACGGACAACTGTTATTTTTTTTACTGAAAGGAAATTTTTATGAAACACATCGACATCAAGGAAATTTTCACAAATGCAGACTATATCGGCAAGAGCGTTACCGTCTGCGGTTGGGTAAGAACGGCAAGAGATTCCAAGAACGTTGGCTTTTTAGCACTCAACGACGGTACTACTCTCAATCACTTACAGATAGTTATTGACAAGACCTCGGGAATTGAGGTTGATGCGGAGGCTACAAAGCTCGGCGCATCCGTTAAGGTTATCGGTACCGTTGTAAAGAACGAAAATAACGGTACGGTTGAAATCAATGCGGGAGAAATCATTCTTCTCGGCAAGTGTCCCCCTGATTATCCTCTTCAGAAGAAGTTCCAGAAGCTGGAAACATTAAGAGAGAATCCCCACATCAGGGTCAGAACAAATACATTCAACGCAGTTTTCAGAGTACGCTCCGTAATGGCAGCTGCTATTCACAGATATTTCCAGGACAGAGGTTACGTTTACGTTCACACTCCCCTTATCACAGGCTCTGACTGTGAGGGAGCCGGCGAAATGTTCAAGGTAACCACAATCGGTTATTCCGAGGATTACAAGAATGCAGAGGAATACTATGCAGACGATTTCTTCGGCAAGAAGGCAGGTCTTTCCGTTTCCGGTCAGCTTGAGGGTGAGGTTGCTGCTATGGCAATGGGTAAAATTTACACCTTCGGCCCCTCCTTCCGTGCAGAAAAGAGCAATACTCTCCGTCACGTTGCGGAATTCTGGCACGTTGAGCCCGAAATTGCCTTTGCAGAGCTTCCCGATCTTATTGAAATTGCAGAGGATATGATCAAATATATCATCCGTGATTACATGGAAAAATGTCCCGATGAATTAAAGTTCTTTGAGGAGAGATTCGAAAAGGGTCTTACAGAGAAGCTTCTCAACGTTGTCAACAACGATTTTGCAGTTGTTGATTATACGGATGCTATCGAAATCCTCAAGAAGGCAGACGTTAAGTTTGAATTCCCTGTAGAATGGGGCTGCGACTTACAGTCCGAGCACGAAAGATATATCACGGAGCAGGTTTACAACAAGCCCGTATTCCTTATAAACTATCCCAAGGAAATCAAGTCCTTCTATATGAAGCAGAATGCTGACGGCAGAACTGTTGCCGCAACAGACCTTCTTGTTCCCGGTATCGGTGAAATCATCGGCGGCAGCGAAAGAGAGGCAGACCTTGATAAGCTTCTTGCCGCTATGCAGGCAAAGGGTATGGGAACAGAGGAATATTCCGATTACCTTGATCTTCGTAAGTATGGCACCGTTCCTCACTCAGGCTTCGGTCTTGGCTTTGAAAGAGTAATTATGTACTGTACAGGTATGGCTAATATCCGTGACGTTATCTTCTATCCCAGAACAGTAGGCAACATCAGATAAGGAGCTATTATGGCTAAAAGATTAGTTTTCCCCGAGGGCTATAAGTCCTCCCTTACACAGAAGGAAACCCAGAGGGCAATAAAAATAATTAAGGATACCTTCCAGGTGAAGCTGGCTGAGGCTCTCAACCTCGACAGGGTAACCGCTCCTCTTATCGTTACAAAGGCATCGGGAATCAACGATGATCTTAACGGTATTGAAAGAAAGGTTCATTTCACAATGAAGGAAATCGACGGTACGGCAGAGGTTGTGCAGTCCCTTGCAAAGTGGAAAAGAAGAGCCCTTTACCGCTACGGCTATACTGTCGGAGAGGGTATTTATACTGATATGAACGCTATCCGCCGTGATGACGACTGTGATAATACCCACTCCCTTTTCGTTGACCAGTGGGACTGGGAGAAGGTTATCACCCGTGAGCAGAGAAGTGTTGATTTTCTGCAGGAAACGGTACGCGCAATCGTAAAGGCACTCTGGGAAACAAACGAAATCCTCAGAGAAAAATATCCTGTGCTGAGCACTGCAGTAAATAAAGACGTTTTCTTTATCACCTCTCAGGAGCTTGAAGATATGTACCCCGGAAAATCCGGTAAGGAGCGCGAAAATCTCATAACAAAGGAGCACGGCACCGTGTTTATTATGGGAATCGGTGCAAGGCTTAAAAGCGGTCACCGCCATGACGGCAGAGCTCCCGACTATGATGACTGGAGCCTTAACGGTGACATTCTCGTATGGGATAAAGAGCTTGATGCTGCTCTCGAAATTTCCTCAATGGGTATAAGAGTTGACGCCGAAAGCCTTAAAGCTCAGCTTGAAATCGCAGGAGCTACCGACAGAATGGGATTTCCCTATCACCAGGGAGTTCTTTCCGGTGAGTATCCCCTTACAATCGGCGGGGGCCTCGGTCAGTCAAGAATCTGTATGTTCCTTTTGGGAAAAGCCCACGTAGGTGAGGTGCAGGTTTCCATCTGGCCCGATGATATGCGCGAGCAATGTGCAAAGCATAATATTATTCTTCTGTAATTCTTTCCCCGGTTTTCCGGGGGATTTTTTTGTATAAATTTTCCCTTCAAAGCATATAAATAATGTAAACGAAAGGGATGATTTTGTGAAAAAAGAAACAAAAAGGACAGCTCTCACCTTTGTAATTGCAATTATTATTCCTCTTGCAATCGGCGGATTTTCAGCTTTTCTTACAAAGGATAATATGAATATATATGAGGAGATAAATACTCCGCCCCTTTCTCCGCCCGGTTTTCTGTTTCCCGTGGTGTGGACAATACTGTACGTGCTTATGGGTATCAGCTCTGCCTTTATATGGCGAAGCAGGGCAGAAGACAAGGATACCGCCGACAGAGGGCTTCTTTACTATGCCGGCAGCCTTTTCTTTAATTTTGTGTGGAGCCTTATTTTCTTCAATTTCAGGGCATATCTCCTTGCGTTCGTCTGGCTTCTTGTGATGCTTACCTTGATAATTCTGACGGTTATCAGCTATAAAAGGGTGGTTCCTCTTGCCGCATATCTGCAGATACCGTATATTCTCTGGACAGCGTTTGCCGGCTATCTTACCCTCGGTGTGTGGATTCTCAACAGATAAAAAGTTGACATTTTTCTTTTGTTGTATTACCATTAAATCATAATTTAACGGCTTCAGCCGTTAAAAGGTCGGAATTCGGAGAATAAAGTACGGTAGGGGCGGGGTTTCCCCGCCCGTTACATAACTTTTGTAACTTTTGTTTGCAAAAAAATAACAACCCTCGTGAACGGGAGGGGAGACCCCTCCCCTACGATATAATGGTAAATTATGATTTAAGGAGATACCTATGACACAGCTTGAAAAAATACATTCGGGAGAAATTTATAACCCCGCAGATGATGAGATTATGGGGCAGCAGCTGCTGTGCCTTGATAAGCTCTATGATTTTAACATGACAAGACCCGCAGAGTTTGATAAGAGAGAAGAAATGCTGAAGGAGATGTTTGCTCAAATAGGAGAAAACTGCTATATTGAGCCACCCTTACACGCAAACTGGGGCGGAAAGCACGTGCATTTCGGAAATAATGTGTATGCAAATTTCGGTCTTACTCTGGTTGACGATACGCATATTTATGTCGGTGACGGTACAATGTTCGGCCCCAACTGCGTTATTGCCACCGCAGGGCATCCCATTGACCCTGAACTCCGTGAACGTCAGCTTCAGTACAATATCCCGGTTCATATAGGTAAAAACTGCTGGCTGGGTGCAGGTGTACTCGTTATGCCCGGTGTGACTATCGGAGATAACTCCGTTATAGGTGCGGGCAGCGTTGTAACCAAGGATATCCCTGCAAATGTTGTTGCTGTGGGTAACCCCTGCAGGGTGCTTCGCGAAATAGGTGAGCATGATAAAGAGTTTTATTTCAGGGACAGACGGATAAATTATGGCAGCTTCTGAAAAATTTTGTGAAAAAATAACTAAATAACGGCAGTATTTTTGTGAGCTCCCGGGAATTAACCGGGAGTTTATTTTATTGACTAAAAATAATCATTATGTTATTATATATTATGAATAATTATCCGGAGGACCAGACTATGAATATGTTTATGGAATTCTTCTTGTTTTTCGTATCTATATTACAGTTTCTGTTTCCGTTTGCATTCAAGGACACTGAGGTGCCCGTGCAGACGACAGAGCCTGTAGTAGAAGAAACGGTAATACCCGGTGAGCACGTGCATACGGGTGGTAACGGAAACTGCCTTCAGAGTGCCGTGTGTGAAATCTGCGGTGAAACTTACGGCGGTGAGGGCGATCACGTTTATACCGTAACCGTAAAGCCTGCCACCTGTACCCAGGGCGGTTTCACAACCTTCAGATGCCGCTTCTGTCTTCATACGGAAGAGGGTGACTACACCGAGGCCAAGGGACATTCTTACAAGAAAAAGACAACAAGTGCAACCTGTGTTGTTGCAGGCTATAACATTTATACCTGCGAAAGCTGTTCCGCTTCCTATAACGAGCTTGTTGAGCCTGCAAAGGGTCACGATTTCGAAAGCGAAACATTCTCAGCAAACTGTACGGAAGGCTTCCGCACAGTATATAAGTGCAAGACCTGTAAGTATACCTACATTGAGCAGTCCGACAATGCTATCGGTCACGATTATGCCGAAATCATTACTGCAGCAACCTGTACTCAGGGCGGTTACACCACCTATACCTGTACCGTCTGCGGTGACTCTTATGTAGGCGCACATACATCAGCTGTCGGCCATAAGTTTACGAACTACACGCCTGACGGCAACGCAACCTGCATAAGCAACGGCACAATGACCGCATATTGTGACAACGGCTGTAATGCAAAGAGCACAATAGTTGATGAGAATACTCAGCTTGCTCATTCAGATAAGAATAAGGATACTCTCTGTGATTACTGTCAGACAAAGATTTATGTAAATTATTCTTACCTTCAGTATCCGGCATCCGCACTTGCAAACGTATCGGTAGCAGACTTCATCAGAAAGGCTGATGCAGATTATGCGGGCAGCAACGGAAAAGGTGACATTTACGCCTCCAACGAGGGTGTGGATTACAACGGTATCATAAGCTCTCCCTACTTCACAGCTAAGGTAACCGGTAAGCTTGACGGTGCTCAGAACGTTACAACAACAGCAATCCCCGTTTACGGCGCAAACGTATTCGTAGGTGAAACACAGAAGGGCGTTCTTCATTCATTCTCCGAAATTTATATCAAGGAGGGTGAGCCTACAAGCTTCGAAATTGAAATCACAGGCAATTCCGGCTACATCACTATCAACAATGCAGTTATTCTTCCTGCATCTGCAGGCGAATCCGCAGCTGTTACAAACGGAACCGTAAAGGCTGTTATTTCAGGCTACGGCACACATACCTTCCTCTTTAACAACGACAATCAGGCATTTGCATATACAATTAACGTAAGAGCTCTTGTTGATGATAACGAGATAATCAATATGCTCAGAAATGACGGCTATAACGTAACTGTAATTGAAGGCTACAAGCGTGCAGACTTCGCAAGAGGCGTAATCTACGATCCTTCAACAGGCGCTACGGTTGCCGCCCTTGATCAGAGCCTTATCCGTTGGGGTGCAGCAAGCAACAAGACGGTTCTTTACCTCAAGAGAGGCACCTACCTTGCAATTGACCACAGATATGATATTATGGATTCCGGTGCAGAAGGCGGCAACGGCGAAAGCCTGACCCTTCACGGCTCAAGCATGAGCGCATCTGATGTAACGGGTATCGGTCAGAACAGATACGGCGCAGTTACCATAAACAACGTTAATGACGTTAAGCTTCTCGGTTACGGTGCAATTGACCTTAACAGTCTTGACAGAGCTGAAAGAAGAGGCTCAATTATCTCCTGGTCCAACAACGTACATGTTCAGGGTATCAAGCTTATCAATGCGCCTCAGTGGACGTTCATCGTTTATAACAGTGACAACGTTCAGGTAAAAGATGTTGACGTTTTCGGCTACAGACAGAACTCCGACGCATTCGATATCTGTAACTCCAGAAATGTTGTTGTTGAGGGCTGCTTCGCAAGAACCGGTGACGACGGCTTCGTTGTAAAGACCCTCGGCGGTCCCGAAAGTGCTGTTACCAATAACGTTACCGTAAAGAACAGCTACGCCTGGGTTGGTAAGGCAAGAGCCTTCGGTATCTTCGGTGAAACCTATAACAACATCAGCAACGTTTACTTCGAGAACAACACCGTTCTCTTCCACGATGCAACCTGGAATTATATGAGAATTCCCGCTATCGGTATCGTTATTGAAGGCGATGCGCAGAACTCCGGCTCCGATGCATACCGCAGAAGACTTTCAAATATTGTATTTGACGGCATCGAAATCTGCCGTAACGATGCAGCTGCTCTTCACTGTATAATTTACGACGGAGTAAACTATTACACAATCGACGGTGTCAAGTTCAAGAATATTTCCTACGAAAAGCTTAACAATATGGAAGGCAACAAGGCACTCAACGTTATCAACAAGTTCTCTGCAGGTGCAGAAATTGAGCAGAACGCTGTTGTTGAAAACATTGTCTGCGGCGGCACAAGAATTACCCAGGATAACTTCTCACAGTATTTCGATTACAACACTCTTCACTACTGCGGCGGCGTTATTAAGTAAGCTTCAATTACCGAAGGGATGTCGGATTTTTCCGATGTCCCTTTTTTGTATTGTATTTTTGTTTTAATTATGTTATTTTTAATATAAGATAATTTGTAAGGAGCAAAAATTATGGAAAAGATTATTGCATTCTTCACTATGTTGTTTATGTTTTTACCCTCATATCTTTTAAGCTTTTTGCCGAACAGACTTGATACGGAATTTGTGATTCCCGAGGGAGAGGGCTCGGTCTGTGTTGACGGTACGGCTGTTAATTTCGAACAGACGGAAATTCAGGGAAAAACAGAGTATTTCTTCGGCGGAATCAAGACCGGTATGTTCAATTATTTCGGTATCCGCTATTCCTCTGATGCTTACGTAAAGGGTGTTATTACCTTTTCCGGAAAGGATGCGGAGCAGAGTGAGGAATTTTTCCTTGAGCCCGGTGAAAACAAGGAATTCTTCAGCTTTATTGACAGCTATCTTGAAAAGGGCAAGATGAACAAGCTTTATTCTCTTTCCTTTGAAGCCCTCAACAAGGACACTATGGATTTCACCCTCTCTGACGTAGCATTCTTCAACCGTGAGGTGCTGAAAAACGAGATTTATATTGAAAATGATGAGCATAAGCTTGGTGTTACCCTTAAATGGGGCGGTGCACTTTCCTATCTCGAGGATAAGAATTCCTCCGTTGAGGCAGTAATTGTTGACGGGAAAACCAAGGTTGATTCCGATGCCTCCGGAAGATACGGCGTGAGAGCAAAGAGCAAAAGCGTCAATCTTATAAATGCCAACGATACGGGAAGACTTGTTCAGCAGTCTTATTACGGAACATCTGACTGCGAGCAGTACACGGGCGATTATTATATGGATAATAAGTGGAATTATAACCCCGTACAGGGTGGAAATCAGTATAACGATGCCGCAAAAATCGTTGATGTAAGAATAAATGCAGACAGCATCTATATAAAGTGCCGTCCTCTTGACTGGGCAAAGACTAAGGAAAATATCTCTCCTTCTTATATGGAGGCGACATATTCTCTCTCTGACGGACTTGTAAAGGCAGAGTGCCGCTTTGTTGACTTCTCGGGTTACCCTGCGGTCACAACCACTCAGGAATGTCCTGCATTCTACTGTATAGAGCCTCTTAACCGCTTTGTTTATTATTCGGGTGATAAGCCCTGGACGGGAGATGCCGCTCTTTCTTATGAAAATGATCTTATTTTCTGGCCCGATGCAGGATATCCCAACTTCAACGCAACGGAAAACTGGTCTGCATTTGTGGGTGAATTTGATGACAGCTTCGGCATAGGTCTTTATGTTCCCAATGAAGCATCCTTCCTTGCAGGCGTATTTTCAAGAGGGAACTGTACAACAGCTGACCCTGCAACAGAAGGGCCCACATCATATATTGCAGCAGTTGAACGTTATGAATTCAGAAGCTTCAATCCCACAAGCTATGAATTTTATCTTTCAACAGGCAATACGGCTGAAATCAGAGAAAATTTTTCTGTTCTCGCAAAATAAATAATATAAATAAAGCAAAAGGGACTGCCGTGTGCAGTCCCTGAAATTTTTTCAGAAAAAGGTATTGACTTTAAAGTGTATTACACATATAATACGGTTGTAAAGTGTATTATACGTGTAATACAGTAAAGGAGGTAAAGGCAATGATTTCCTTTGACGGTTTTATCCCTGACGGGATACTTCCAATTTATTTACAGATAATATTGTTCATCAAAAGAGGGCTTATTGCAGGCTCTGTAGTAAACGGGGATGAGCTTCCGTCGAGGCGTGTGCTTTCGGCTCTTTTGGGAGTAAATCCCAACACGGTGCAGAAGGCGTTTGCCCTTCTGGAGGAGCAGGGGCTGATATCATCCCGCGCAGGTGCAAAGAGTGTGATATCGGTAACGGATGATCAGATAGCCGGAATAAAGGCGGAGCTTCTGCTGTCAGACATTAAAAGTATAACGTCGGCGCTTAAGCAGATGGGGCTTTCCCGTGAGGAAGCCGCCCGTCTTATTGAAGAGAACTGGGAATGAGGTGAGAGGAATGAAAAAATATTTATCGGTATTTGCCGTAACAGCTCGGGAGAGTATATGGAGAATTTCATTTCTCTGGCTCATTTCCGCTGTGCTGCAGACAGTGTTCT
Organism: Acutalibacteraceae bacterium; assembly: GCA_045533835.1. GTDB lineage: Bacteria > Bacillota > Clostridia > Oscillospirales > Acutalibacteraceae > RUG806. Next base: position 25,710 of record JAZSIM010000076.1, on the reverse strand, counting down.
TTTACAGAGAAATGTTCTCTGAAAAAGTGCAGGGCACAAGGCTTGTTTCAGAGGCTTTCTCTCCTTATGAAGACAAGATAACTGTTCCTGTGATTTTTGCCCTGACTCTTCTTCTTACGGGAATTCTTCTTATGAAAACGGGAATGGAATTCCGTACCAAGACGGGATACACCTTAAGAAGGCTCCGTATAACGGAAAAGCAGGTGTATTTAATTCAGTCTTCCTATAACTGCCTTATGATTTTCTTACTGTTTTTGTTTGAAACCGCTTTTTGCTTTGCCCTTGTAAATTGGGGAACCACATTTTTTGACCCGAAATACATTACAAATCAGACGGTTTATCTTACTTTTTATTCATCGGAATTTCTGCAGAATATGTTTGCAGGCAGAAATATATTAAAGGCAGCAAGAAATATTTTTATTATAATATCTCTCGGCTTTAATCTTTCTGCATTTTCGTATCTCTGGCGTAGAGGCAGCAAATACATTTTCGGTGTAGTGCTTCTTGTTGCATGCTCCTTCCTTTTCTGGTGGTCGCCCGATTATGGCGGATATGCGGAGGATGTAGGCTTTCTTATTACGGCAGTCGGTATGCTGATTACTGCTCTCAGCATAGTAAAGTCAAGGAGGGAAGAATATGACACGTAAATTAAGTAAATTGGTCCCTGTGGGGGTTAAAGTACCTCCCGTTATGCTGATTTCGGGAATCGGACTTCTGATGTGTGCAATGTCTTCAATTATAATCTTTATATCCGAATTCAACCACGATATTAACAGAATTTCCCGACTTGATATGGCAGGTAACCGCATTTTTCTGGAAAATGAAAAAATGGAAGCTTATAACGGCTCGGCAAGCTTTGAGTTTTTTAAGATTTATTTTGTGTGTCTTGTTCTTTTTGCTTTATATTGCTTCTTGTCCCATTTTATGGGCTCAAAAAGCATTTATACAATGAGAAGACTTAAAAATCCCATTGAACTCTATTTAAGGTGTCTTAGTGTTCCCGTTATGTTCATAATTATAAGTATCGGGCTTATATATCTTATGAACTTCTTATTTATTAAATTTTACCTTTATTACGTCCCGGAAGAAAATCTTTTTTCAATGTGGGACAGAAATCTGTGGGAGGTATTACGATGATTAAAATAAACGGACTTACTAAAAAATACGGCAGAAAAGTGGCGCTCAATAATGTTTCTTTAGAGCTTCCCCGCGGTGAAATTGTGGGACTTTTCGGTGAAAACGGTGCAGGCAAAACCACACTTATGAAAAGCATTTTCGGCTTTATTCCCTATAAGGGCGAAATCACTCTTGACGGTGAGAAAATAACTCACAGGAATATTGAAAAGCTTTCCTTTGCAACCTGCGAGCACTCGTTTTTTCCGGTTTTAACACCCTCTGCTCACCTTGATTTTTATAAGGAGCATTTTCCCTTATTCAATGAAAAAAGGTATTCCGGACTTATGGAGTTTTTTGAACTTCCCGAAAAAAGACCCCTTCGCACATTTTCAGCAGGCCAGAAAAATCAGTTTGAGGTAATTTTAGCCCTTTCTCAGGGAGCCGATTACATCTTTATGGATGAGCCCTTTGCGGGAAATGACGTTTTCAACCGTGAGGATTTTTATAAAGTACTCTCCGGCATCTTAAACGAAAACGAAACCGTTATACTCTCAACACATCTTATTGAAGAGGTATCGGACTTTATCGGCAGGGCTATTCTTATCCGTGAGGGTGAAATTATAGGGGACAAAAAGGCAGAGGACCTGGAAAATGAAGGCAAGACACTTATGTCCTATATTAAGGAAACCTATCACTACCGCCCCGACAGAGTAGGAAAGGCACTTTCGGATATTATGGGCGAGGAGGTGTGACTATGAAGAGAGTTTTATGCTTTCTTTTAGTTCTTGTGGTTCTTAGCACGTCTCTTGTTGCGGTTACGGGCTACTCTCTTATTAAAGAGAGTGACAATGTTACCTTTACCCTTGTTGACGAATGGGGAGACAGAAGATATCTTGAAGGTGTAACTGCCGAAATGGAGTTTTCACACCATGATCAGCTTAACTGGACGGTTGAGTTTACTCCCCTCGAAGATACTGTAACGGATTATCGGTACAATACCATTATCCCCAGAAACGATCAGGTTTACGGGTATTACGGTTTTTCCGGTGCAACCTTCAGCCTTATTGATATGAAAAATGACAACAGAAGGCTGAAAACGGATATAGAGAATTTAAAAAGCGAAATCAAAAATGACGGAGAAATAAAAACTTTACCCGTAAAATTTAAGGATTATTATGAATATTATCCTGTGTATTTTGATTTTAATCTCGGAGAACTGTATGTTTCATGGCATACTGCAATGGGATATGATGATGTGGGCAGCTACAGCTTTTCGGAAATTTCCTATAACAGAAGTACGGAATTTGTTGAAGCTATGAGAAGCTATTTTAAAATTCCCGTACACGAAGAAGATGTCCGTGAAATGAGAGTACACAAACACGCAGACGGGGGCTATTCCTACGGAGCATCTTATTACTGCAGCTTTGACTTTCTGTTTTACAATGCCGTATTTTCAGATAAGCTGTATTTTACCTTCAGCAATGAAATGACAGACCATAACGGATCTGACAGGTTACTTGTTGATACCTCTCTCATTCCCGGAGGCTACGGTATATATTCTGTTCCCTATACCGAAAACGACGTTAAGTATGAGGAAATAAGAACCGCTTACAGTATTTCTGCTGATTCTACAGTTAAAGCATTATGCAGCAACGAGGAAAGAAACGAGCTGTATCTTGCGTTACACGAAAATGACAAGTACGTTCTTCACGTTATTGATACAAAAACTATGACCGATATTTCCGTAATTGAGCTTTTTGATTTTAATTCTGAAGAATATGTAAGAGTAGAGCAGAATGAGGATTTCTTCGTGTTTATTAAAAATGACGGTGATTTCAATGTTGTTGCAATAAATGAAGACAGAACATACGAATCCGCTCTCACAGGCACAATGCCCCCTGAAACAATAGCCGACAGAGATTATTTCTCCTACAGAAGCCGCTTCGGCTTTGACGGAGAAAGACTTGCGGTATGGGTTTTTGAGAGTCCCGGCATGGAAGAAATAAAAATCCTTTCCCTTCAGCCTGACGTTATGATATTCACAAAGGACGGCCTTCAGTATTACTGCAAATGGCTATGTTCTCTCGGTGATCCCGTTGCACAGGCAATAAGATGGGAAGCTGTAAGCGTCAGGGAGTGGAAGATTACGCTTCAATAAATTTACGGAGAGCATTTTCTGCTCTCCGTTCTTTTATCTGTGAATTCTTAATACCGTTACGCTGTACATGGGTACCGTGTAATTGAACTGCGAGGAAATTCCGTCAACTGTGAATTCCTCGATTTTGCAGTCCTCCTCGGCACCTAAAATGTTGTCGTTATTAAGGCTGTCACCCTTCATCTGCTGAACGTCTGCGACGGTGTCAACCTCAGCATCACCGAGATTAATTGCAACGGCCCTTGTTTCTCCCGTTACGTTTACAAGCTTTACTATAATGTCACCCGTGTCATCGGTGCTGACCACCGTGTAGCATTCGGCATAGGCATCATTTCCGAAATCGTATTCAAAATTAAGCTCCCCGTCAATATAGCCTTTAACGAGTGTGCCTGCAACCTCAAGCTTAATTTCATAGGTCCTGCCCGTTTCAACGGTGAAGTCTGTATTTGTAGCAAATATTTCGGACTTTATGCCGTTTTCAATTTTCTGTACAACGCTTCTTGTGTTGCCCCAACCGCCGAGATTCCAGAAATAATTGTTTCCCGTATCCTTTACTCCGAAGTGGATAAGGAAGCCCTCGTCACCGCCGGTCTTTGTGGCTTCAAGTGTATAGGTATAATTGCTCCAGGTGTTGTCACCGAAATAGGCAACGCTTCCCGTATCGCTGTATTCCATCCACGTGTCAAGCTGATTGAGCTTTCCGCCCTTGATTTTCCATTTGCCGTCTGTGGGCGTTTCCCAATTCCAACACATATTTTTAATTGAGAAGCTATCCTTGCCGAGAGTCTTTCCCGTTTCGTTATCGGTAACGCTAAGGTTATCAAATTCAGCCGAGGTGTACCACGTGCCGACACCGACCTTGCCTGTAATATCTCCCTCGTCAATTTCCGCTCCCGAAAGCTCGTGCTTCAGTACAGCTGTGCCCTGATTTCTGCTGAAAAGCTTCTGTGCATAGTAGCTGATAGAGCCCGTCACCTGATGATTATTGAACCATATAAGGTCGGGTGACCAATGTGTGGCTGTAAGCTGACCGAAAAGGGGAGCGTAAGCTGCCATTTTGACTATATCGCCGTTTCTTTCAAGGCCTGTCATATAAGCGGCCTCTGCAAGGGCTGCCTCAAGTCGGTTGCTTCTTGCGGCGTATTCTCCCAGGAAAACGTTAATTCCGCCGCCGTAAATTGTATCAGTCATTTCGCTGAAGCTGCGCTTATAGTTGACCTCATCATAATAGTCGGCATTTCTGAAGAACCATATAGGGTCGTTGTAGTAATGCTGATCTGTGGCGCCCGCAAAATCACGGACATTTTCAGAGTTCATTTCCGTGAGCTCATTTTTTGCATATTCGTAAGAGGGAAGATACTGTGCACCGCTTGTTGCATCATCGGTGCCTGCAGAGTAAATAAGCTCAAGTCCCTCGTACAAATCGGGATTTTCAGCCTTTGCCTTGTTGAACTCCTCTAAAAATGCGGAATACCTTTCAAAATAAACCTCTCCCTCATTTTCGTTGCCGATGCAGATGTACTTGAGTTCAAAGGGCTCCTCGTGTCCCATTGCTATTCTTACCCTGCCCCATACGGTGCTTTCGTCACCGCGGCAGAATTCAACAAGGTCAAGCATATCGTCTATATAGCGCTGAAATTCGGGGGTGTACATTTCCACGGGCCCCTTGCCTCTCATCTGACAGAAAAGTCCGCAGTTGAGAACAGGCACACCTATAGCGCCTATGTCCTCTGCAAGCTGAAAATATTCATAAAAGCCAAGTCCGTAGCTCATAAATGAGGGGAGAGGGTCGTCCGTTGCGGCAATATTAGTCCAGAGATTAATGCCCTGGCGTCTTGCTGCAACGTCACCGTAGGTGCCGCCGAAAAGAAGAGGCTCACGGTTTTCGTCAACGCCTACAGAATCCTTCCAGTCGTAAGCTGTATCGTCGTCATAGCCCTCAATTATGCATCCGCCGGGGAACCGGAGGAATTTGGGGCTTAATGCTTCAAGCATCTCACCCAAATCCTTTCTCATACCGTTTTCTCTGCCCTTAAAGGTGCTTTCGGGGAACATTGAAATCATATCAAGGCACACTTCACCCTCGTCAATAAGAAGCTGAAGGGTAACACCCTCGTGTGCCGTTACGGGAGAGGTGATTGTAAGAGTGTATTTATTCCAATTTTCGGAAATTTCGTCAATAAGAATCTTTTCTGCCTGAGCTTCTCCGTTTACGGCAAGACGTACCGTGAACTTTCCGCTGTAGTCAGTTGATTTTGCATAAAATGAAATATTATAGCTTTCATTTTCCTTAACTGCCATACCGTCAAGGAAGCCTCTGTTTTCGATGCCTGCCTTTTCGGAGGAAGCATTTTTCATAACAAGGTAATTTGTATTGTTTATGTTGAGGTAATTTTCCTTATCATCTTTAATAACCTCATTTACGGCACCGCCCACGGTTTTCCAGCCGTAAAGCTCGTCATTTTCCGCGATTTCCGTATACTGGAAGGAACGGTTTACAACCATTTCTGCATAAAGACCGCCGTCTGCTGCAAAGTTTATATCCTCAAAGAAAATACCGAAAAGCAGGCCGCTTATATCGTGAATTTCGTCTTCGGGCGCAATATTAAGAGAGTAATCGGCAGCCTCCTCGCTGTATGTGAAAATCTGATTTTCGGGAAGAGCTTCCGCAGGCTCCTTTGTGCCTCCGAAAAATCCCCCGATCCCCACAAAAAATGCAGTAACTGCTGCAATTATTCCTCTTATAAAGCTTAAAATCTCATATTTCATAGGCTCTCTCCTTTATAATTTATACTGATATAATAAATAAAATTCTTGCTTTCGTCAAGTAAAGGCCTGTAAAATTTATTTTCCGCTAATGTTGAAAAAAGGCGAAAACTGTGGTATTATCATAAGGCAAAATGCACAAGGAGAATTGTAATGGCGGATTTCAGATGGTTTAAGGTAGATACTGCGGCAATAATGTTTTCTTCACTTTCGGATAAAAGGTGGGGAAGAACCTTCCGCTTCAGCGCGTATTTTAATCACGATATAGACCCGACGGCTCTTCGCAGAGCGGCAGGTGAGCTGAAGCCCTTCTATCCTGCTGTTTATGCTTATCTTAAAAGAGGATTTTTCTGGAATTATCTTGTTGAGTCGGAAAAGCTGCCTGAAATAAGCGAGGAGAAGAGTTACGGAATGAAGCCCATCGTGCTTCGCAAGGACGGCACTCCCGATTTCAGGATTACCTACAGAAAAAACAGAATAAATATTGAATGCTCCCATTCTCTCGGCGACGGAAAGGGAATACTCATCTATTTCAAGGCGCTTCTTACCCGTTACAATGAGCTGAGAAAGGGAGAATCGGCTGAATACAAAACAGAGGAGGATCCTGCGCTTAACATCAGAGATTCCTTCAGCGATTATTATGAAAAGGGCGGAGAAAAGGCAAAGGACAAGAGAGTTAAGGCCTTCCATTTCCCCGAGGCCTATGAGGAGGGTGTAACCCGTCTTCTCTTTGCAAAAATGAGCACGGCAAAGGTCAAGGAGCTTGCTCATAAGGAGAAAATGACGGTTACGGAATATCTTACCGCAATTCTTATTCTCGGCATTATCAGAAGTCAGAAAAAGCCGGTAAATGAGCCTATAACCATAGCAATTCCCGTTAATCTGAGAAGATTTTTCCCTTCAATGTCGCTTCGTAATTTTACGGTACAGACCTTTGTAAGCTTTGAGCCGCACGGAAGACAGGATGTGTCTCTTCGTGAAATTCTCGATGCCACAAGAGGACAGCTGAAGGCTCAGCTTAAAAGGGAGGAGCTTCAGAAGACCATAAATAAATACGGGGCTCTGGTAAATAACCTTGTAATAAGAATTGTCCCCGGCTTTGTAAAGCAGCCCGTTATGCGTGCAATGCAGAAGAATACCCACGCAGGGGTCACCACTATATTCACAAACTACGGTGCCTGCAGTCTGCCTGATTCATTGGCTTCCGATGTGGAAAGACTGCAGTTTGTAAACGGTGATACAAGACGCTACGGTCTTGCGGTTACCTGCTCGTGCATCGGCTTCGGTGATGTGATTTCCCTTTGCTTCTCAAGAGCAAATAAGGATACTGCCTGGTATGATGCCTGTGTGCAGATATTGGAGGATGAGGGAATTTCCGTTATCACCGACCTTATTGACGGTATCCGCGAGCCTGAGGGCGCTGCCGCTGTAAGGGAAAGACTGCCTCTTTCAAAAGAACGCATCAGGGCATACTTCAATCTGTAATAAAAAAAGAGAGGTAACACGCTTGTGTTACCTCTTTTGCTTTTTTCTGATTTATCTGATGGCACCCTTGCAGAGAACAGTTTCGGTTTCAACCTCTTCACCGTTTTCGCCGGTTGTTTCAACCTCAAGCTCCCAGTAGGGTACGAATACATCGTAAACCTTGCCTGCTTCAATTGAGCCTGCACCGATGATATCATACTTTTCTGCTGTTGTTTCATCTGCTGTAACAACAGTATCATCGTCACGCTCAATGCCTGCCTTACCGCAGTAGCTGAGAATTTTCTTTGCGCACTTAACATACTTGCCCTTCTTACCCTTGAAGGAGCCGATTTCACCGAGCTTCTTAACGAAGGATGCCTTGAATTCATTGTCCTCAACAGCATCAACTCTTGCGTACCATGCATCAAGAACCTCGTCCTTTCTTTCTGTTCTGCCTGAAGCAAGAATGAAGAGGGGCTCAAGAAGGTCAGCAAATACAGAAGCATTATCGCGAAGTCCGATGATGATATTCTTCTTGTCGGAGGGCTTCATATCGTCAGCTTTCTTTTTGCCTTTTCCTCTGAAAATGAAAAAGAAGGCAACAGCTGCGCCTGCACCTGCGAGAGCAGAAAGAACACAAATCAATATAATATCGTTTAAGAAAAGCATAAAAGTATCTCCTTTAATGAGTTTTCTGACATAAAATATCAGTTTATGTCGGTAGCCTCTGTTATTATATATAAAATAATTCGCTTTGTCAATAAGATATGGTACAAATTAGCCGATACGTTTTCTGAGAATATCTCCCTCGTGGAGTCTGTGGGGGCAGGAAATGCTGATTTTTTCCTGAACCAGGTGAGCGCTTGCTCTTTCTTCGCCGTTTATATCTCTTATTGAGGTGACCTCAAAGGACATTCCGATGGCTGAGGGGGAGAGAATTTCGAGAGAGTCACCCACATCAAAGCGGTTTCTCTGTTCAACTAAATATCTTCCGTCACCCAGGTCCTCAAGGACTATTCCGATAAAGGAGCAGGTCTGGTGGTAAAGACCGTCATTGTTGGGGTCTGCCTTTGCCTCTCCGAAATAAAAGCCCGAGGCAAAGGGACGGTGCGAAGCGCAGTCGAGCTCAGCCTCGCATTGCTCAAGGGTTGCCGTACCGTCCATAAAATGACGGTAGGCATTCACAACCGTTGCCACATAGTAGGGGGATTTCATTCTGCCCTCGATCTTGAAGGATTTTACACCCGCTTTTTCAAGTCTTCCGAGGAATTCTATTGCCTTGAGGTCGGTGGAGCTTAAAACTGCCGTGGCACCGTCCTCCTCAATTACGGGAAGGAACATATTCTGCCTTTTTTCCTCCATAAGGTAGTAATTCCATCTGCAGGGCTGTGAGCATTCACCGCGGTTGCCCGAGCGGTTGGAGAGGAAGGAGCTTAAAAGACAGCGTCCCGAATATGCCATACACATAGCACCGTGTACGAAAACCTCAATCTCCATATCGTCGGGGATTCTTCCCTGAAGCGATTCAATCTGTTCCATTGTCATTTCTCTGCCGAGAACAACTCTTTCCACTCCCATATTGTGATAAACCTCAATGGTCCTGAAATTCTGGGTGTTTGCCTGAGTTGAAATATGTACGGGAAGAGAGGGGCATTTTTCTCTGATTTCCGCTACAGCGCCGAGGTCTGAAACAATTACGGCATCAACTCCTATATTGTAAAGGGTGTTTGCATAATCTCCCAGAGCATCAATTTCCTCATTCTGAGCAAAGCAGTTTACCGTCACGTACAGCTTCTTTCCTCTTGCGTGAGTGTATTCCACGGCATTTTTAAGGTCTTCAAAGGAGAAGCCTGCGCCGGAGGCTCTCAGCTGCAAAAGGGGACCGCCGCAGTATACGGCATCGGCACCGAAATATAAAGCTGTTTTCAGGCTTTCAAAAGAGCCTGCGGGGGCTAAAAGTTCAACGTTCATATTTTACATCCTCAATAGCAAAGTTCATAAATAATTGCGGTATACATTTTTGCGGTGAGAAGAAGCTCATCAATTACTGCAAATTCATCCGCACCGTGTATTCTGTAGTCGGTGCCGTGGAATTCAATTCCGAAGGCAACACCGCCCTCAATATCATGTACGTAGGTGCCGCCGCCGATTGCAAGGCACTCACCCTTAAGACCCGTATATTCTTCATATACCTTAAGGGCAGTTTTTATAACGGGTGCATCCTCGGGCACGTAATGCACGGGAATCATTTCAGGGTCGCCCTCAAATGAGAAGCCGTTATCGGCAAAGGCTCTTCCGATTACTGTCTTCACGTTTTCTTCATTTGCACAAAGGGGACAGCGAAGGTCAAGGCTTCCCGTGAAAACACCGTTTTCAAAATGAAGCACACCGAAATTAAGAGTAAGCGCTCCCGAGGTTTCGTCGCTCATTCTGACACCTGCGGAAAATCCGTCTGTTTCCTTATGGGGGAAGAGCCCTTCAAGTGCCCTGAAGGAGGCTGCTGCTTCATTATCTGTCAGATCAAGTGTGTTTATAAGAGAGATAAGTGCAGTCTGTGCGTTGTTTCCTGCATCCGGGTGTGCCGCGTGAGCCGATATACCGAGAGCCGATATTCCGAGAAGTCCGTTTTCCTCACTTACGGAAAACTCGACGCCCGTTTTTTTGCTTACTGCATCAATTGACGGCCTTGCTTCCTCTGCGGTTATTCCGGAAATCAGCACCCTTGCCTTGCAGGGAACTATGTTGCCCGTAGTGCCGCCCGAAAAAGAAAATACGGTTTTTTCGCCGCTGTTTTCTGCTCTTTTTGTAAACTGAGGAGCAAATCTGCCTTTCTCAAGATTTATAAGGGGATAGTCTGCATCGGGGGAGAGGGTAAAGGGGAGCTTTTCTCTTTTTGAAAAATAGAAATCCATATCCTCGCTTCCCGTTTCTTCTCCGCAGCCCATAACAAGACGCACACCGCGTTTCGGCTCACCGAAAAGCTCACGGGCAGCCTTTACGGCATAAAGACAGCAGAGCATTGCTCCCTTGTCGTCGGTTGTGCCTCTGCCGTATGCTTTGCCGTCCGCAATTGTCATATTGTACGGCTCATAGGTCCAGAAATCACCCTCGTCAACAACGTCCAGATGTGCAAGAAGCATAAGCACGGGGTCCTTGCCGTAGGTGATTTCACCTGCGTAGTTATCGAAGTTTACTGTGTCAAAGCCGTGGGAGGCGGAAATTTTTATGGCTTCCCCGAGTGCCCTTGCAGGTCCCTCACCGAAGGGCTTTCCCGGCGCCGGCGCCTCACGCACGCTTTTTATATCAACAAGACTCTTAAGGTCCTTCAGAAAATCCTCTCTCTGAGAATCAATGTATGATGAAATTTTATTTTTCATGATAACCGCCTTTTCAGTTTTCAATAAGTTCGCTGAATTCTTCTTCATTAATAATTCTGATTCCGAGCTCCGTTGCCTTGCGAAGCTTGCTGCCTGCGTCCTCTCCCGCTAAAACAATGCTTGTTTTCTTTGATACGGAGGAGGAGGTTTTGCCTCCGAACTGCTCGATAATTGCAGAGGCCTCATCTCTTGTATAACGGGACAGCGCACCCGTAAGCACGAAGGTCATCCCCTTGAATCTTTCGTCCTTTACCTCTGTGAGGTTCTTTGTGTTAAGCCCTGCCTCCTGAAGCCTTGCAACAAGATTTTTTGTCTGCGGAAGTGAGAAATATTCCGTTACGGCATCAGCCATAATACCGCCGAAGCCCTCAATTTCAAGAATTTCTTCTTTTGAAGCCTCAGTAATTTTTTCAAGTGTTCCGAAGTGCACGGAAAGAAGCTTTGCCGCCTTTTCACCGATATGGCTTATTCCGAGAGCAAAAAGGAGCTTTGAAAGATCGTTTTTCTTGGATTTTTCGATAGCCTCAAGGATGTTTCCTGCGGATTTTTCACCCAGTCCCTCAAGCTCTGCAATATCCTCTGCCTTAAGAGAATATATGTCCGCAACGTCACGTATCATTCCCTTTTCAGAGAAAATTTCGAGTATTGCTTCGCCCAGGCCCTCAATATCCATAGCATCCCTTGAGCAGAAATGAATTATAAGGCGCAGCACCTGTGCGGGGCATTCGGGATTGCCGCAGCGGTGAGCCGCCTCTCCCGCATCGCGGAAAACGGGAGCGCCGCAGGAGGGACATTTTTCGGGGAAACGGAAAATTTCATTTCCTGAATGTGTCTTTACTCCCACAACCTCGGGAATAACGTCACCTGCCTTGCGTACAATAATCGTATCTCCGAGAGCCAGAGAAAATTCCTTGATTCTGTCCTCGTTGTGAAGGGTTGCACGGGAAACGGTAGAGCCTGCAAGAAGCACGCTGTCAAATACTGCCGTGGGGGTAAGCACACCTGTTCTTCCCACACTTATTTCAATATCACGCAGCACCGTTTCCTTCTCCTCGGGAGGATATTTGTAGGCTACTGCCCAACGGGGGAATTTTGCGGTGCTTCCGAGAGTTTTTCTGTGAGTGAATTCATTTACCTTTATAACGGCGCCGTCGATGTCAAAGGGGAGAGAGCTTCTTATCTCTCCGATTCTTGTAAGCTCTGCCTTTGCTTCCTCAATGCTTTTGCAGAGAGTATAGAAGGGCACCGTCACAAAGCCCAGCTCCTTTAAGAAATCAAGGGAGCTTTTGTGGTCGGAAAATTCCGCACCCTCATATTTCTGCACATTGAAAACAAAAATACTTAAATTTCTTTCGGCTGTGATTTTAGGATTTTTTTGTCTGAGGGAGCCTGCTGCCGCATTGCGTGGATTCTTAAAGGGTGTTTCCCCTGCATCCTCCTGTCTTTTTGCAATATCCGTAAAAACTTCCTTTGACATATAAACCTCACCTCTTACGGTGATGTCAACGTCTTTTCTGAGCTTCAGGGGGATTGATTTTACTGTTCTGAGATTTTCCGTAATATCCTCGCCCGTGCTTCCGTCGCCTCTTGTGGCACCTTTTATAAATATTCCGTTTTTGTACTGAAGAGAAACAGAAAGTCCGTCGATCTTCGGCTCAACCACATACGTGCAAGCCTTCACGCTATCTGTAACCCTGCGGTTGAAATCGTCAATTTCATCGTAGCTGAAGGCATCCTGCAGGCTTTCCAGCCTTACCTCGTGGGGTACGGGCTCAAAGGTGTTTTCCGCCTCACCGCCTACTCTTAAATTGGGGGAATCGGCACGTACAAGCTCGGGATACTGCTCCTCAAGGCTTTTTAATTCCCTCTGGAGCATATCATATTCATAGTCGCTTACGGGACTTTCGTTTTCAACATAATATTTATACGAATAAAAATTCAGCTTATCGCACAGACTGTCAATTTTCAGCTTTGCTTCTTCTTTTGTCATTTCAATTCTCCTTGATTTCTATCCATTGACCCAGGTGGTCTGATACAACGTCGGCTGTTGTGCCCTTATCAACAATTTCAATATCCCTTGACGTGAAGATGTAATCTATTTTTATGTGCGGCTTGTCAGAGGGGAATGTGAATGTATTTGTATCGGAGCAGTTATATTTTTCGAATATGGGCTTCAGCTCTGCGCTGTCGGGGGTGCAGTTGAAATCTCCCATAATAATGCATCTTTCCTCCGGTGCAATTGAAAGTATGGTCTTTACCGCATTTTCTCTTTCATCCTTATTAAGGCCCATGTGGGTTACGATAAAGGTATATTTTTCTCCTGCATCAATTACCGCTTTTATTACGGCACGGGATTCGTACATCTCCTTTCCCGTTTTCGGTGACGGATCGGGAATTTTTATTGTTTCTGCGGAAATTACGGGGTATTTGCTGAGAAACGCGTTTCCGTAGGGTGCAACACCCAGTACATTTATAGCCTTCCCGAAATAATAGTCCATACCCGTAAGAGTTCCCAGCTTCCTTGCCTGATCGGTGTAATCCTTGATAAAGCCCTTACCTCTTACCTCGTTCAGACCGACAAAATCAGCACCGTAAGCCCCGATTTCATCCGCGAAATCCTGAAAGCAGATTTTCTTTGTCTTATAATTCATACAGTGAAGAATGTTGAAGGTCATTATTTTCATATTATCACCCTTGAAAAAAATTTGTTTATGTAGTAAAATTCAGGCTATGAAAGAATTTATTATAACAAAAAATGATGCAAATCAGCGTTTTGACAAATTTATAACCAAAACCGTCCCCCTTCTGCCTCAATCCCTTTTGTATAAGTACCTAAGACTTAAAAGAATAAAGCTCAACGGTAAAAAAGCGGAAATCTCCACAAGGCTTAAAGAAGGCGATATCGTTCAGATGTACATAAATGACGAGTTTTTTGCCCCGAAGGAAGAGAAGTATTCTTTTTTAGGTGCAGGCAAGGAGCTGAGCATTGTATACGAGGATGAAAATATTCTGCTCCTTAATAAAAAGGTAGGACTTCTTTCCCATCCCGAGGAGGGCGAATATACAGATACCCTTATTACGAGAGTACAGCGCTATCTGTACGAAAAGGGGGAGTACGATCCGAAGAACGAGGCTTCCTTTGCTCCCGCTCTTGCAAACCGTATAGACCGCAATACCTCAGGTATAGTTATGGCGGCAAAAAATGCCGAGGCACTTCGTGTTCTCAATGAAAAGATTAAGCTTCGAGAGATAGAAAAAAGATATCTCTGTATTGCAATCGGCAGATTCCCGAAAAAGAAGGGCATTGCCGAGGGATATCTTATAAAGGACGAAAAGAAAAACACCGTAACCGTCCACAAGGAACCCGTAAAGGGCGGAAAGTTTATCAAAACGGGCTATACCGTAATTGAAACAAGAGGAGATTTATCCCTTGTTGAGGTGGAGCTTTTCACAGGCAGAACCCATCAGATAAGAGCGCATTTGGCTTCAATGGGCTGTCCTCTTTTAGGTGACGGCAAGTACGGAACCAATGCCCTGAATAAAAAATACGGCGGCTATAAAAAGCAGTGCCTTTGCTCCTACAAAACGGGCTTTACCTTCAAAACCGATGCAGGAATTCTTAACTATCTCAAGGATAAATTCTTTGAGGTAGACGACGTATGGTTCAGAACGGCGTTTTTTGACGGCACCTTAATTTAATGCATCAAATAATGCAGAGCATCCTCTGTATATACAATCATAAGCTTCCTTGAATCTGCCTGTGTACCAGGGGTCATCAACGTCCCCTCCGCCGCAGTAGTCAAGGAGCTTTTTTATTTTACCCTCTTTGTCTTCCCCCAACATCAGGGCAATGTTTCTCATATTCATTTTATCCATTCCGATTATAAGGTCAAACTTATCATAATCGGCCTTTGTCAGTCTTCTGGCACACTTTCCGTCGGGGTTTATTCCGTGAAGAAGCAGCTGCTCGCGTGCCGGGGGATAAACGGGATTTCCTCTTCCCATAAAAATCTCATCGTTGCTTGTGGCGGCGGACTCTATGTAAAAATCATTTTCCCTGCCGTTTTTCTTCACCATATCCTTGAAAATAAACTCTGCCATAGGGCTTCGGCAGATATTTCCGTGACAGACAAAAAGTATCCTAGTCATAAATTTCTTCCTTTAATTTCTCTGCAATGATGCCGACACATTCTTCGGGCGTCTTAGCGGTGCAATCTATTGTAAAATCTGCATATTTTTCATAAAGGGGACTTCTTTCCGAGAATAATTCGGGAATTCCCGTGTCCTTCCCCATTGCAATTCCTCTTGTGGTAATGTCGCCCAGTCTTTTTATAAGTTCGGGAAGGGAAACCTTCAGATATACTATAATGCTGCTTTCTCGGAGGTATGTCATTGCTCTTTCACCGTAAACGGCACTGCCGCCCGTGGCAATGACGGAATTCATAAAGCTCTGCTTCAGAATTATCTCTTCTTCAAGCCTTATAAAATATTCCGTACCCTTTTCGTTTATTATGTCACAAAGAGCTTTTTTTGATTCCTTCTGTATCAGAAGATCAGTATCCGTGAAATCCATAAGAAGCGTCTTTGCAAGAAGCACTCCCACGGTGCTTTTGCCGGCTCCCGGCATACCGATTAAAACGACATTTCGCATATATATCACCAACATAAAATTATAGCATATAATTATAAATATATCAATAAAAAAGGAAAAATCCCACCTGACAGCTTTACAGTTAAACTGAAAGTGTCATAGTGGGGTTATGCTTTTATGTGAATGATATTGACGGATTTTCCGAAAGGGAGTTGTTTCATCGAAAAAAGCAGTATAACGGTGAGTAATAATCAAAGGACCTCAATTTTACCGATAATATGACGATTAAATTCTGCTAACTGTTCCGCGGGAATCCAAAGCTCTTGGTGGTAACTTGCTCCTACTGTTTGGACATCAAATTGGGAAATGTAGTCATCGTCAATTTCAAAGGTTGTAACATATCCTGCATAACCCGAATCAGCAGATTTCTTATTCCATTTTTCTGCAATTTCTCGGGCGTATTTTTCATTCAGAACAGGATAGAAAATAGGTTGTTCGGGAAGTCTAGGAGGATATTCCGTGTAATCCGTCTTTGCGATTAAATCCAATTCTGCTTGTCCAACGGGTCTAAATAATATCATAAACAGGCCTCCTTTTCTACAATCATACCATATAATTCGGTACTTTTCAATGATATATCGCTGATGCGATATGATATACGGCGTTGCCGTATGATATATTTGCGTTGCAAATATGATATAAGAACCCGACCCGCTGGCGAAATCAAAGATTTCGAGCGGGTGCCCCGGAACCTTGTTATTCGCTTCGCTCATAATAATATCCGTTCCTTCATATGCCGCAGGCATATATCATCCAGCGAAGGTGGATATCATATCGAAGATATATCACCCGTTCCGCAAGGAACGGATATCATTAAAAAAAGTCACCTTTGTCGGAAGACAAAAGTGACTTTTTTTATGGAGCTGGTGACGGGAATCGAACCTGCAACCTGCTCATTACGAATGAGCTGCTCTGCCATTGAGCCACACCAGCAAATATATCGTAAATGGTATTATAATACAAACGTGACGGGATTTCAAGAGGTAATTTCTACTTTTAGAAAATCTTTACTGTTTTATTAAGAATTAATTAAGCCGATTGATTAATTGTTTTATATGCTGTAATATTATATCGGTGATTGAAGTGAAAATAGTGAGGATTCTTAAAATATTGATCGGTGCGGCAGGCTGGGTGTGGATGGTTATACCCGCCCTGTTCAGCGGAATACTGAACATCGGAAACGGCTTGGGTATGCTGTTTTTCGGCTGTCTGTTTCTATGGGGAATTTTTCAGAATAAGCTTATTGAAAAAGGCATAACACACAAATGGGCAAGAGCCTTAAGAGGTGTGCTGATCTCGGGATATTGTGTACTTACCCTGCTTTTTGCCTTTGAAAGCGTTCTTATTATTGATGCAATAAATGCAACACCGCCGACGGATGCAACGCTTATAATTCTCGGCTGCTCCGTAAACGGTGAAACTCCCAGTCAGATGCTTCGTCTTCGCATTGATGCGGCAGAAAGGTTTATGAAGGAAAATCCCGGATCGAAAGCGGTGCTTTCGGGCGGACAGGGACCCGGAGAGGATATTACGGAGGCTCTGTGTATGTACCGTGAGCTTACAGAAAGAGGAATTACTGTTGACCGTCTTTATATAGAGGACCGCTCAACCAGCACAAGGGAAAACATAGATTTTTCAAAGGAGATAATCCTTCAGGAAAATCTGAATACAAATGTTGCCGTTGTATCCAACAATTTCCACCTGTACAGGGCTTCTCTTTCGGTGAAAGAGGCAGGGCTTGAATTTTATTCTGTTTCCGCCTTCACACCCTATCCGCTTCTTGCCACTTACGTTATGAGAGAATATATGGGAATAATAGCTCAATGGGTAGCAGGTTAACCCTGTCGGAAAAGCAAAACCGCCTCGTGTGAGGCGGTTAATTTTTTATGTTTTCACTGAGAGATAAAAGTTCCGTTATTATCTTATCGAGTAGCGGTATATACTCGGGTGAAATTCTGTTAATTGAGTCAAGTCTCAGTCTGTCTTCGGTTCGTGCTTCGCCAAAAAGCACGAAGTCTGCAGAGAGTCCAAGTACATTGCATATTTTTGTCAGCATTTTTACAGAAATTCCCGTTCTGCCTCTTTCAAGTTCTGCAAGATAGGATACGCTGACATCCAGTTTTTCTGCAAATTTTTCTCTTGTATAGCCCATATCTTCACGTGCTTTTCTTATTCTTAAATGCAATACTATCACCTCAACTTATAGTATTACTGATAGCTTGAAAAAATAACATCAAGTAATACTATACAAAAAATATCTTGCATTGGTTGATGTGGTGTGATATACTTAATTGTGAAAAAAATATTTGGAGGTATTAATTATGAACATTTCAATCAAAGCCCCGGGATTAAACAAGAATTGGAGCGTTTCGGATACTTCAATTACTGTTGGAAGCAGCGAATACGGTTTTTCTGAGTTAAGCTTTTTCAAAATTGTTACTCCGGCATCTGCAGTGCTTCCCGGAGTTGCTCAGGGTAATACTAAAGATGGAAAGTTGCTGCAATGTGCTTTCAAATTTGCAGATAGAGTTTCTGCAACACAGGCCATTGCTTTTGTTCAGGAAAAGATAGAAGAAAACCAAGGGACAAAGAAAGATTATAAATATAAGCTTACTGCACATACGGGCAGTACTCTTGAAGTATATGACAAATATTTGATCATCAATCATATGCAGACCGGATTTATGGCAAATGCTATTAATGGTGGAGCCTTGGGCGGAAAAAGAATAGATTATAAAAATCTTACTTCTGTTCAGTTCAGAGAGCCTGCTGGTTTTACTGTAGGTTTTATTCAGTTTGCATATCCCGGCAGTGTTGAAAGCAAGGGTGGAATTTCCGCAATGATAAATGATGAAAATTCGATTCCGATTCAACCTTCAATGGTAGCACAGGCAAGAGAAATCGTTGAATTCATAGAAAAGCAGAGAGAAGAATTAACTGCACCTCAGACAAATACTATTATTCAGCAGACATCGGCAGCAGATGAGTTGAAAAAATTCAAAGAACTTCTTGATATGGGTATAATTTCACAGGAAGAATTTGACGAAAAGAAAAAACAATTACTCGGCTTATAACAAATAAAGGGAACGGTTTTTCCGTTCCCTTTACTGTTTGCATATTTTTTACTTTACGAAAAGGCTCTTGAGCCATTCGATGATTGATCTGAAGAAATCAGCGATTTTTTCAAAGATTGTCTTTTCTTTTTCGGGCTCCTTCTCCTTAAGGCCGGTGTTGCAGGTGTCACAGATGTCATCCCCGTTGCTGTCTGTGTGACCGGTTGCAGGGATTTTTGCTGTGTCTGTTGTGCTGCAGACGCTGCAGAGTAAATCCTTGTATCCTGCTGATGTGCAGCCGGGAGCTTCAGAGGAAACTACCGTAAAGGAATGACCGAATGCGGGAGTGATTTCGTTAATTTCCTCAGCACAGATTGTGCACATACCCTTAATCTGTCCGTCCTCCGTGCAGGAAGCCTCTGTTGAAACGGAGAGCTCAAGTGTGTGGTAAGGAATAGCCGTGAGAATGGGATATGCTGCGTGAAGAGTGTTTATTGTCCAGGTCTTTGTGAAATCAAGAGCTGCAAGAGCGTCCTTGCTTGTAAGCTCAGCCTCGGATAATCCGCTTGTGTTTGTTGCTGTGCCTGAAAGTACAGCCTTGGAAATTTCAGCGCTGTTGAAATAGCAATCTGCTACTGTACCCTGAGCGATAGCGCCGACAGCACCTGCCGTGTTGTTTTTTGCTGTAACGGAAGCGGCTGTTACGCACTTTTCTGTCTTGCCTTCAAGAGCAAATCCGAAGATTCCTCCGGCATAGGTGCCGTTAGCTGCGGTATCTGCAGTAACGATACAGTTTGTGATTTCGGTGCTTGTTGCATAGCCTGCAATACCTCCTGCGAAGGAGCCTGTAGCTGTTACCGCACCGCTGTTCATACACTCAGTTATAACTGCATTGTAGGTAACGCCTGCAATACCGCCGACCTTGCCTGCATTTGCATCGTTTGTGGAGATTATACCTGTATTTTTACAGTATTTTACCGTGCCTTCGGTAAGACCTGCAATACCGCCGAGGTTGGTTTTTGTGGCATTTACGGCAACTGTGTTTGTGCTTGAAATGATGGCGCCTGTTGAGTAGCCTGCAATACCGCCTATATTCTTTGTGCCGTAGGTATATGCATTATTTGTGCAGTCTGTGATTTCACCGCCCGCAAAGCCTGCGATACCGCCGACATATTCACCGGTGCTGCTGCCGACTGTTGCTTCGTTTGTTGTTGTGCAGAATGCAATTTTACCGGATTCAAGATAACCCGCAATACCGCCTGCATAGGCAGAAGCATATACAAGAGCAGAAGCGTTACAGTCTTCAATTACCGTATCTTTTGCAAAAGCAGCAACAGCGCCTGCATAGCTTACTGCACGGAAGCTGCCCTCAACGGTAAGATCGGAAATAACCGCTCCGTCCGTATAACCGAAAAGACCTGCATTTTCGCAGCTTACGTTGAAGCCGGAAAGAGTTTTTCCGTTGCCGTCAAGCACACCCCTGAAGGGAGCTGCTTCTGAGCCGATGGGAGCAAAATCTGCATTTACCGTAATGTCAGCATCAAGGGCTACAAATTTACCGCTGAAATCATCACCTGCAGCTACCATCTGAGAAAAGGCATCAAGCTGGTCTGCTGTGCCGATAACGTAAGGATTGTTTTTTGTTCCGTCACCCGGAAGACCGGAAGCGGATGCTGTGATGCACATAATGCAGACGAGAACGAGTGCAAGTGCAACGCTTGTGATTTTTGAAAGCTTTGTTTTCATGGTTATCCCTCCGTAAGAGATATAAAATTTATGCAAAATAATTATACAATAAAAATATTATCAGTGCAAGAGAAATTTATCTGTCCGAAAGACTGAGAATTGTTCTTCCTCCGTAGAAATAGACCTGAGCAAGGAAGACTGCCATTTCATCGGCAGGGACGGTCATTCCGTCATACATCCAATGAAGTACGGTTTCCCACATAGCGGATACCGCAAAGCAGGTAAGATAACGCCTGGGATCCTCGGGGGGAAAAACCTTATGTGAGTCGGGCACGTGCTCCAGAAGCGTTTTTTGTATTTTATTTGAAAGGAAGTTGTTGGGGTCATTGCTTACAACGAATTTGCAGATATCCTCATATTCCTTACAGAACTGAAGGAAACGGAGAAGATACTCTGTGAAATCCTCAACCGTCACAAAGCTTGCCTGGGGAGCAATTACGGTTTCCTCAAAAACTTCAAAGATATCGTTCTGAATCTGCATCATCATATCATTGATATCCTTGTAGTAGAAATAGAAGGTGGAGCGGTTCACGTCAGCTCTTTCCGTCAGCTCTTTTACTGTTATTTCATCGATTGTTGCGTTTTCAAGCAATTCAAAAAGACATTCCCTGAGAACTCTTTTTGTTCTTTTTACACGCCTGTCCTCGGTTCTTTTTACCTTGGATTCTCCCATAGTGTTTTACCTCCTGTATGATATCATACAACTGTATGATATCGGGATATAAGCGTATTTTATCAGACAAAAAAGCCTAAATCAACGGATATTGTGTAAATTTATGGGGGTTCAGTATAAAAAAAAGAGTGATTTTTTCGTATAAAAAGCATAAATTTACGAAAAAAAAACTGTTTTGTTGAAAAAAGCACGGATAGCAAAAAAGAGTATCAGACTCAATCGGCTGATACTCTCTGATTTGGCATTTATTTATTTCGGATTATCTGCGAAGCTCAAGAATTTTTGAAAAAATTCTGTCTGCCGCTTCGTCCTTTGACATAAGAGGCAATTGAGTTTCACCGTTTTTTGTGATTATTGTGATAACGTTGGTTTCCGTGCCGAAGCCTGCTCCTTCAACCTTCAGGCTGTTTGCGCAGATCATATCGAGATTTTTCTTTTCGAGCTTCTTTCTTGAATTTTCAAGAAGATCCCTTGTTTCCATTGAAAATCCGCAGAGAAGCTGACCGCTTTTTTTGTTTTCACCGAGGAATTTCAGAATATCGTCCGTTCTTTCAAGACTTATTGAAGCGTCACCGTCACTCTTTTTGATTTTGTCCTCGGCAACGCTTACGGGTCTGTAATCTGCAACGGCGGCAGCCTTTACTATAATATCCGCATCGGCATATTCCTTTACGGCATCAAGCATATCCTTTGCACTTTTAATGTGAACGCAGCTTACGTTTTCGGGATCGGGAAGGTTATTTGCGCCCGTAACGAGAGTTACCTCGGCACCTCTTCTTGCGGCATTTTTTGCAAGGGCATAGCCCATTTTGCCCGTTGAATGGTTTGTTATGTATCTTACGGGGTCAATTGCCTCCTTTGTGGCGCCTGCTGTTACCAGTACACGAAGTCCTTTCATATCTTTTGGGAATGCAATTTCGTTTATAACGCTTTCAAGCAATTTTTCGGGAGCGGGAAGCTTGCCCTTTCCCGTATCTCCGCAGGCAAGTCTGCCTGAATCGGGAGTAATCACCCTCCAGCCGTATTTTTTAAGAGCTTCAATATTATCCGCGGTTACGGGATTTTCATACATTCTTGTGTTCATAGCGGGGGCAATAATTTTCGGACACTGAGCGGCAAGCACGGTTGACGTGAGCATATCGTCGGCAAGTCCGTGCGCCAGCTTTGCAATTACGTTGGCTGTCGCAGGGGCAATAATCAGAGCATCCGCCTTGCCCGAAAGAGAAATGTGGGGGATTTCCGTGCCCGAGCATTCGTCAAAGATGTCCGTATGCACCTTGTTTCCCGTAAGAGCCTCAAAGGTAAGAGGGGACATAAATTCAGTTGCCCCCTTTGTCATAATAACGTTTACGTCGGCGTGCTGCTTCACCAAAAGCGAGGTGAGCTCTGCCGCCTTGTAGCAGGCAATACCGCCCGTTATTCCGAGTATTACGGTTTTTCCTTTAAGCATAAAAATCTCTCCCGTAGGTTATTTCTGAGAAAATTATACAGATAAATCTGATATTTGTAAATACTTTGCGTAAAAACAGAAATGAAAACTGCATAAAAAACTTGCAATTTTATTATGCAGTATATATAATATAAGCGGAAAGTGATGATGTTCAGCCGATGTACCTTCGGGATATCAGGCATAAAAACTGTAATTTCCACCATTCCGCAAATGCGTTGTATCAGCTTGAACAGCAGCAGGAGGCTTCAGATTATGAAAAATAAAAAAAGACACGAAAAGGTAAAGGATCAGGTTATTTTAGCTCTCTTTACGGCAATTGTATTGCTTTTAGCCTTTACTCCCTTCGGACTTATTGATCTTCCGATAATAAAGGCTACGATACTGCACGTGCCCGTTATTATCGGTTCTGTTGTTTTAGGACCGAAAAAGGGCGGATTTTTAGGCTTTGTCTTCGGTCTTACAAGCATTATAAAGAACACCACGGCGCCGAGCCTTCTGTCCTTTGCTTTTTCCCCCTTTATTCCTC
Organism: Acutalibacteraceae bacterium; assembly: GCA_045533835.1. GTDB lineage: Bacteria > Bacillota > Clostridia > Oscillospirales > Acutalibacteraceae > RUG806. The sequence continues at coordinate 2,733 of JAZSIM010000076.1, read as the reverse complement.
TTCCCGGTGTGGGAAAGGGCAGTATCCTTGCTGTAATAATCTGTTTTGTACCGAGAATCCTCGTAGGCATCACACCTTATTTTACCGTAAAGGGTATCGAGGCTGCGGTGCAGAAGCTTACAGGTAAGAAAAACAGGGCAATCCGCTCTGTTGCCGTAACGGTATCCGCTGTTGTCGGTGCGTTTACAAACACGGTGCTTGTTATGGGTATGATATATCTTTTCTTCAGGGAGCCTTATGCGGCGGCAAATGCAATTCCCGTTGAAACGGTGCTTTCAGTAATCCTCGGAATTGTCGGCACAAACGGAGTGCCCGAGGCTGTTGCTGCTGCAATTATCGTAACTCCCGTGTGCATTGCCCTTGAAAAGGTTATGGGAAGACTTGATATGAGGAGTGACGGGAAATGATTCTTGCCGTTGATATCGGTAACACAAATATCTGTGTCGCAGGCTTTTCCGATACGGATACTCCCGTTTTTGTAAAAAATTACCCCGACAGCCGTTTTCATAATTCCTCGGAATTTCTGTCGGTGCTCAGAAGTGATGTCACTCAGGAGATACGCGGTGCTGTGCTGTGCTCGGTAGTTCCCGTGCTCTCTTCTATGGTAAAGGAAGCTCTTTCCGAATTTGTAAAGGGTGAGATTGTTGTAGTTGACCCCGAATTCAATGACGGTCTGAGGATATCGGGCTATGACAGAAGACGGCTCGGCAATGACAGAATTGCCGATATGACCGCAGTAAAGATGCTTTACGGCACACCTGCCGTCATAGTCGATATGGGGACTGCAAATACTGTTTCCGTGCTCGATAAGGACGGTGTTTTTATCGGCGGTATGATTATGCCGGGGCTGGGTCTTTCAATAAACGCTCTGTCCTCGGGTACTGCGCTTCTGCCCGGAATAAAGCCCGTGCAGCCCAATTCTCTTCTGGGACAGGATACGGTAGCTTCAATAAATAACGGTGTCATATATTCGGGTGCATTTGCACTTGAGGGTGTTATTGACCGTGTTGAGGAGCTGCTGGGTGAAAGGGTCACCGCGGTAGTGACGGGCGGAGCCGCAAAATTTATTCTTCCTCAGTGCAGAAGAAGAGTGATTTATGATGAGTTCCTTTTGCTCAGGGGACTAAGGATACTTTATGAAAAGAAGCTGAATGATGAAGGCATCAGATGAAAAAAAGGTAAAGGAAATAGCCCGTAAGGCGGCAGAAGTCGGCGGCAGGGCATACTATGTGGGCGGTTTTGTAAGAGACCGCCTTTTAGGTTTGCCTACAAAGGATATTGATGTTGAGATTCACGGGATTTTTCCCGATAAATTAAGGAAAATTGTAGCCTCGGAGGGTACCGTCCTGGAAATGGGAGAGAGCTTCGGCATATTTTCTCTGAAGGGCACGGATATTGATATTGCAATGCCCCGGAAGGAAACCGTTACGGGCAGGGGACACCGTGATTTTGACGTATCAGTTGACCCCTTTATCGGTGTTGAAAGGGCTGCAGCAAGAAGGGATTTTACCGTAAACGCCCTTATGGAGGACGTGCTGACGGGAGAAATTATTGATACCTGCGGAGGACTTTCTGACCTTAAAAACAGGGTGCTTCGCCACGTTACGGACGAAAGCTTTCCCGAGGATCCGTTAAGAGTGCTGCGTCTTGCACAGTTTTCTGCCAGATTCGGCTTTTCGGTTCACGAAAAAACAAGGGAGCTTTGCCGGACTATAGATTTATCCTCTCTTTCAAAGGAGAGAATTGAAGGGGAAATGAAAAAAGCTCTCCTGCAATCGGAGAAGCCCTCTGTGTTTTTTGAGGTTTTAAGAGAGGTAAACGGTCTGGGCTTCTGGTTTCCTGAGCTGAAGAAGCTTATAAATCTTCCGCAGAATCCCGCCTTTCATCCCGAGGGGGATGTATGGGTGCATACAATGCAGGTGCTTGACCGTGCCGTCCTGTTCAGGGAAAGGGTGTCGGAGCCATTTGCATTTATGCTGTCGGCGCTTTGCCACGATTTAGGAAAAATTGAAGCCACAAAGGAAATAAACGGAGTAGTTCACGCCTATGGCCATGAAAGCCTCGGACAGCCTCTTGTCAAAAAATTTCTTACTCGTATCACGGGGGACAGGAGTGTTATAAATTACGTGCTTAATATGTCCCTTTATCATATGAAGCCCGGCGTTATGATAAGGGCAGGCTCGTCGCAGAAGTCCTTCAATAAGCTTTTTGATGACAGTGTGTGTCCTTTTGAGCTTATTTGTCTTGCCCTCAGCGACGAGGGAGAGAGAAATGAAAACGTTGCAGACCTTCTTTTTGAAAGGCTGACGAGCTTTAATGAAACTATGTCCCGTCCCTTTGTGCAGGGCAAGGACCTGATTGAGGCAGGGCTTGTCCCTGACAAGAGCTTTTCGGAAATTTTAGCCTATGCACATAAGCTCCGTCTTGCGGGCGTTTCCAAAGAGAGTGCATTGAAGCAGACTCTGGCATTTGCTCGGAAAGTCAATAAAAAAGAGCCGCATTAGGCGGGGCTTCGTAAAACAGTTATTTTGAAAAATGCTTGAAAACGACTGTTTTCAAGGGACGGCGTGACTTCGGTCACGCCGTTTCCTTTTTCGCAAGTTCTTCCAAAGGGATAAAGCCAATACCGTCATACTGGATGTGGATCTTCTGTCTGCGCTTACCGCTGGACTTGTCGGGTGCTTCCACATAGATCGCCTTTATCAGCTCTCGCAGCATACACGGGTCGATTTC
>JAZSIM010000008.1:0-2257 GCA_045533835.1 Acutalibacteraceae bacterium | reverse complement strand
TGAATATCCGCTGTATGGACGAGACCTACATTGGCTATTTTGACAGATACCTCGATGCAATCCTCGGGCAGTTAAAGCCACACCTTTGCACAAACGGCGGTAACATAATAATGCTTCAGTGCGAAAACGAGTACGGCTATTACGGCGACGACAAAAAATACCTTGAGTACCTTCGCGACGGCTACAGAGCGCGTGGGATAGATGTGCCTCTTTTTACTTCCGACGGAAGCGAACCAAAGATACTTCTTGACGGTTGTGTGGACGGTTGTTTGCCTGTTCTCAATTTTGGCAGTCGGGCGCACTATCACTACTCAAACCTTGACAAATTCTTTGACAATACTCCAAAGATGGTTATGGAGATGTGGAACGGTTGGTTTGACGAGTGGGGTGATGATTTTCATCACACAACATCGGTGGACGCGTATGTAAAGGCGGTAGATGAGGCGCTCGGATTTGGAAGCGTCAATATGTATATGTTCATAGGCGGCACCAATTTCGGCTTCACGTCGGGTGCCAATCACTATGAAAAATACCTGCCCGACGTTACAAGCTATGACTACGATGCCTGTCTTTCCGAGTGCGGTGACATTACGGAAAAATATATGGCGGTAAGAGAGGTTATTAAAAAATACGTTGATTATCCTCTGCCCGAAATACCTGCAAACCGTCCCAAAAGGGCTTACGGCAGGGTGAGTCTGCCTGAAAAAACGGGTATCTTCTGCTCCCTTGACAGACTTTCTTCCCCCGTACACTCGGACGTTCCGAGGTGTATGGAAAAATACGGCATCGGCTACGGCTATATTGCCTATAAAACAACCCTTAACCGTGACTATAAGAATGTAAAGCTGACCCTTGAGGCTCTCGGTGACAGAGCCCAGATTTACATAAATAAAGAGCTTATTGACGTGCTTTATATAAACGATTCCCTTGAAACTGAGTTTTCCGCAAGGAAGGGCGATACCCTTACGATTCTTTGTGAAAATATGGGAAGAACCAATTTCGGTCCCAAGATGATGCGCAAAAAGGGTATTGCAGGCAGATGCCTTATTGACGGCAGAATCCACTTCGGCTGGGACGTTTATCCCCTTGAAATGAACAATCCTGAGTCCCTTGTTTTTGACGGCGATGCAGATGAAAAATCGGCATTTTACAGAGGTTATTTTGATATAGACGAATGTCAGGATACCTTCTTAAAGCTCGATAATTTTACAAAGGGCTTTGTTGTAATCAACGGCTTTAATCTCGGAAGATACTGGGAGGTAGGCCCTCAGGTGACGCTTTTCGTACCGAAATCCGTCCTCAGAGAAGGTAAAAACGAGATTATTGTCTTTGAATCCGACGGCATAAAGGGCGAACCCGAGGTTGAATTTGTTGACACACCAATTCTTTGTAAGGAAAGATAAAGAACGCAGAACGCAGAGCGCAGAACGCAGAACGAATTCGGAGGCGAAAACATCGTAGGGGAGGGGCAGCCTGCGGCAAGGTAACAGGTAAGAAGTAAAAGTGAAAAGGTATGCTCCCGAGAGGTAGTGCCGTAATAAAATCCGTCTGTAGGGGAGGGGTTTCCCCTCCCGAAAACAGAAAATAAATATATAGAAGTGATGACCCGTGGAGGCACATTTTGTGTCCTACGGGGCATAAATCAGGAAATTAATTTTAACGAAGGCGGGAGGGGAGACCCCTCCCCTACCGTATAATGTGCCGTAAGGAAAATTTCTTCTGTTTTCGTAATTGACACGGAAATTAACACGCAAATGGTGAATTTTTAACACGATAATGACACGGAAATTAACACGATGATGCTTTCCCCCGAAGCCCTTGATAAATAAGGGCTCAGGGGGCTTTTTTATGTCCGCGGGAAAGGGTGAATTGACACGGTTTCTGACACGGAATTAACACGCAAAGGGGGAAAAATTAACAAGGAAATTGACACGCAAACATTACATTATATAGTAATAACGTTAGAATAACGTAGTAATCATGAAACCGGGCGCGCGCGGGCGCCCGCATATATATGGGGAGAATAAAATTCGGAATTCGGAGAACAAAGTACGGTAGGGGCGAGGTTTCCCCGCCCGTTCCCGAGGATTGATTCTTCGTGTAGGGGTCGGCGTCCCCTGTCAACAGTAAGATTGTAAACACTTGTGCAAGAAGATAGGTTACAGTTTTGTCTTCTTGAATAAGTGCATTGGAATCCCGAACGGAGCGTAGCGGAGAGAGGGATTCCAATGCACTCTGCCGGCTCACAGAATGCGTG
>JAZSIM010000021.1:0-14192 GCA_045533835.1 Acutalibacteraceae bacterium | reverse complement strand
GAAGGTTCCTTCTCAGCCTCAGAGGAAGTTTGTTCTGCAGAGGGAGTGCTGTCGGACGGGATGTCGGGGACGCCAGCCCCTACAAGTGAAGGTTCATTTTCAGCCTCAGAGGAAGTTTCTTCTGCAGAGGGAGTGCTGTCGGGCGGGATGCCGGGGACGCCATCCCCTGCAAGTGAAGGTTCATTTTCAGCCTCAGAGGGAGTTGCATCTGCAGAGGGAGTGCTGTCGGGCGGGATGCCGGGGGCGCTATCCCCTACAAGTGAAGGTTCATTTTCAGCCTCGGGGGAGCTTTCTTCGGAAGAATCAGCCTCCTCGGAGGAATCAGCCTCCTCGGACGGGAGGGGAGACCCCTCCCCTACAAGTGAAGGTTCATTTTCAGCATCAGAGGAAGTTTCTTCTGCAGAGGGAGTGCTGTCGGGCGGGATGTCGGGGACGCCATCCCCTACAAGGGAAGGTTCATTTTCAGCCTCGGAAATTTCTTCTTCGGGTAACTCCGAATTCTCTTCTGAGTTTTCTTTGTTTTTTCTTTCAGCAATACGGGCTTTCAGTAAGGGGATTATCTTAATGGTGAAGAGGGTCAGATTCATAAGAAGAACGCTTACGGTGACTCCCTCGGGAAGAGGGGTAAAGAAGCGTAAGGTTGCGGTCAGAATGCCTGCGGCAGTACCTGTAATCAGCTGCTTGTTAAGAGTATCTGGGCCTGTTACGGGGTCTGTAAAAACAAAGAACGCACCGAAAATTACGGCACCCGAAAGAGCGTAATAAAGGGTGTAAACGGGGCTGAAGCCCGAGAAAATAAAGGAGCAGACGGTGAATGCACCGAGATACGTCACGGGAAGCGCGAAGCTTATAACGCCTCTTAAAATCAGGTAAACTCCGCCCAGAATAAGTGCTATGGCACAGCCCTCGCCGATGCAGCCTGCCCTTACTCCGAAGAGCATATTTATGAGTCCCGGAAGCTCTCCCTTTTCAACAAGAGTGCTTAACTGCTGACCGATATCAGCGGACATATCAAGCTGTGACAGCACCTTTAAGGGGGTAGCACAGCTGACCGCATCAACGGGATTTCTTGCAGGCACCGTGAATCGGAGGAGTGACGGGGTGAATGCAATATAAAGCGCAGCACGTGCCGTAATTGCGGGATTCAGGAAATTCTTGCCCTTGCCTCCGGAAAGAAGCTTTACAAGGATAATTGCAACGGCAGAGCCGAAAACGGGGACGTAAAGGGGAGCCTTTACGGGAAGAGAGAAGGCTAAAACAAGTCCCGTTACGACGGCACTTAAATCACCGATTGTCGTGGGAGCTTTTTTTATAACGCTGTAAAGATGCTCGAAAAGCACCGAGCTTGTGACTGCTGCCGCTATCAGAACAGCGGCACGTATGCCGAATATCGCAATACCGGCAAAGGCGGCGGGGATAAGGGCTATTATAACGTCAAGCATTCTGCCCGTTTCGGGAGAGAGCGCCCTTGCTTCTTCGTTCCCGACACCGTCAGACCTTCTGAAAAATGACATAATTCTGTTCTCCGTATGTTAAAAAAGTTCGGTTGCGGGGGCTTCTTGATGCTGTGTGAATGAGGAATCAAGAAGTCTGAAGGAATCCCTCAGTCCCTCTGTCACGTAATAGCTTCCGTCCTCAAAAACAAATACCGCCTCGGCAAAAAAGCTTTCAAGGTAATCGAGGGATTTTTCCGTGAAGCCGTTTATGAAAACCGCATCGGAAAGAGCGTCTGCCGTGATGCCCGATTCCGTAACAACGGTAACCGCGGCAAGACCGTTATTGCAGGGATATCCCGTTTCGGGGTCAAGGTAGCTGTGATAAGCTTTTCCGTTTACCGTGAAGCCGTTTTCCCATATACCCGAGGAGGAAACAAAAACGTTGTTCTGAAAGCCTTTACCCTTTATTCCGATTTCGGCAAAGCTCTTTTCTCCGTCACCGAAGGGGTCGCGCAACGCTACACTCCATTCGCCGCCGTCGGGACCCTCACCGCAGGCAAGAAGCATATCTCCGAGTCTTACGCTGAATGGGATTTCACATAATTTTGCCGCAGGGAAGGCTCTGTCAAGGGCAATTCCCTTTGCAACGGGGGACATATCAATTTTCGTACCCTCTGTGACCGTAACCTTATGGCTGTCACGGGCAATCACGAGGTTGTCAACGGACTGTGCCTCAACTGCAGTTTTAAGAGCTTCAGAGTCCGGCACGGCAGGAGAGTCCGTGTAAAAGCCCCATAATTCCGCAGGTCCTCCCATTGTGATATCCGTGATGTCACCGAGTGCGGTGCAGATGATAACAGAGTCCTCAAGAGCCTTCTTGAGGCTTTCGGAAACGTAGCTGACACCCGTTTCGTTAAGGGTGTGAAGGTCGGAGCCCTCTTCAAGGGAAAAGTCCGCATCAGCTGCTTTCAGGGCTTCTGTCATACTGTCGGTATAGCTCCTGACAGAGTCGGTATCATCGGAATAAAAGGTGAATACGGCACGCTCTCCGAGCACCTGCGCTTCAGCCTGTGTAAGCTTTGGCGTGCAGCCTGAAAATGCCTGAATTACCATGCCGAAAATGCAGCTTACCGCAATAAATTTTATGATTTTTCTTTGTAATTTCATAGGATTTTATCAGTACCTTTCAATACTATCTCAATTTAGCATTATAATACAAATAAGGAAAATAGTAAAGTCTTAAAATTTATTTTATTAACGCGTAAATACTTGTAATATTTATAATAATATGTTATTATTGCTTTGTGTAACGATTTTTGTGAATGCAGGTGATAATTTTGGATATAAATGAAATGCCCCGTGCCTCCTCTCCCGTGCAGAGCCCGGAGGGCAGCCCCCGTGACGGTGAGGCCTCCCCAACGAAGGATACACGCTCGCTCTATCTTGACGCAATACACAATACGGAGGATGACAGAAGGGCAATCGAAATTGCAAAGAGAGACGTTATGACTCCTGCCGACAAGAGGATAATAACCGTGCTTGCGATTCTCAACGCCATGGTTTTTGCCTTTATCGGAATTTTCATAAGGATGTCGGGCGGTGCAGATCCCTACAGTCCCATAAAGGAAGAGGTCCGCTTTGAAACGGGTGAGGGACAGGCGGTTTATTATGACGGTTCAGAGGTTTTCCGCGACAGCCTTGCCCCCAGATACAGACAGACGGAATTTCCCCCGGGAATGCTTACGGGCTTCGGTCCTCTTTATGCTACCAATAAGGACACAGCAGGCTGGATAAGAATCAAGGATACGAATATTGACCACGTTATTCTGCAGACGGGGAATAACGAGGATTACAGCCGATATACCTATTACGGAAATTACTACGTAGGCGGCAGTATCTTTATGGACTACAGAAACCGCCTCGGAAACGGCAGTCAGGGTCTTTCAAAGAATACTATTCTTTACGGACATTATCTGCAGAATCAGCGCGGAATGTTCTCGGACCTTGCCTCGTATATGGATGTTGAGTATTACAGAGAGCATCCCGTAATAGAGCTCAGCACACTTTACGGAAGCTACAGCTTCAAGATAATCGGCGCATTCATAGCTGCCGCGGAGGCAAAGTACGATAACGCTCTGTTCTATTATTGGTGCGACGAATTTTCGGACGCTAATACCCTGGGCTTTGCAAACGAGGTAGCCTTCAGAAGCTATTTCGTCAACCCCTCAATCGACGTGGAGCCTACGGATAAATTCATCACTCTTTCAACCTGTAACCACTCTCTTGACATAGGCGGTATGGTAAATGCCCGATTTGTTGTTGTGGGAAGACTTGTAAGAGAGGGTGAGGACCCGTCGGTAAACACCGATGCGGCATACAGCCAGCCTGACCGCAGAATGCCTCAGGCATGGTACGACAGACAAGGAATTACGAACCCCTACGCACATTACGCAATATGGAACGCATTCGCATAATAAGAGAGGAGTAACATAAATGTCAGATTTTGAAAACAGAAGCGCAAGGCCCCTTACGGAGGAAAGCGTTGACGATATCCTCGCAGGAATACTGAATCCCGACGGCTCGTTCAATGATGAATTCAACGGGCTGCTTAAGAAATATGTAGGTGGTGAAGGCGGTGAGATGCCCCTGCCCGTCAGAGCGGATATTTCCGACAGAAGCGATGAAACACCCGTAAGCCGAACGGAATATGAGGCACCCGCAGACCGTGCCGGATATGACAATCCCGCTACCCGTGTTGAATACGAGGCTCCCGACGGCATCTCCTTCTCTGCAAAAAAGGATCCCGATGAAAGAATTGAGGAGAAAATCCCCGAAAGCGTAAGAGCGGCCTTCGCAGAGGCTGCAGCATCCGTTCAGCGCCCCGAATTCACATCAACCGGTGACGTAAGATATCCCGTTATGGGCTCGGGTGAATCGGAGGAGAGAGTTATTTACGATGCTGACTGGGAGGAAACCGCAAGAAAGGAAGCACAGCGTCTGCAGAGAGTCCGTCAGGACAGAATGCTCAGAGGCGACAGCACTTATGTAAGAGGCTATTATGATACTCCTGCGGCATACGGACGAGGTCCCTATATTGTGAATCCCTATGCAGAGAGCTCTGCTCCCGCAAGTGAATATGTAGACCCCCTTTCAAGGGATGAGGATTTTGAAAGAGCAACCGCGGATTCGCAGTATTACTCAAGCTCAAAGAAATCTTTTTTTCCGGAGGGTTTTTCCGCAGCTCAAAGAAATAACTATGCTTCGGGCGGAAAAACCGAAAGAACGAGAAGCGTAAGAAACGATTTTGCCGGTGCTTCATCCGTAAGAGATACAAGCTGGCTTCAGGTAGAGGAAAAGCCTCAGAAGAAGAGAGGGCTTTTCGGCAGAAAAAAACCGGCTCCCGTATCCCGCGAAACGGTTCCCTCGGTTGAGGAAGCCATTGAAAGGCTTGAACGCGAAAAGCAGACGGCAGATGCCCCGGGTGACGCGGAAAGCACTTCCGTGAAGCCTGCCTTTGCTGCCGGTGAGGATCTGACCGCCGTGGCAAAGGAAACCGAGGGTCTTCGCTCCACCGTTGCCGAAATTGTGGATAAGTACAATAAGAGAAACGAAGAGGACGAGAGAAGACGCATTGAAGAGGAAGCAAGGCTTGAGGAAGAAAGAAGAGAGGCCGAGCTTCGCGAAAGAAAGCGTCTTGAGGAAATAAGACAGATTAAGGAAGGTATGAGCCCGGAGCTCAAGGAGGCTGTCGAGAATGCCGATGCCGAGGATGATTTCGATGAGTATGAGGATTTTTCCGAGGACACCGCCCCGCAGAATGACGAGGCTCCCCGTAAGGTTTTCGGCGTTACCTTTGATCCCTCCGCCTTCTATGAGGCTGAGGACAGCATTGACAATACAGCAGGTAAGGTCACAGCCGACAGCTGATGCCCGGGCAGCTCGTACCCCGCTCTCCGTATCAGCACGGACTGAGGGCTTTAATCTGCAATTACTACCGGAAGGACAGTTTTATAAGTGAGAGAAAATAAAAATTTTGACGAGCCCGCACGCATCATAAAAAGGGCTGATGCACCCGAAATCACGGTGTATGGCCTGACCCTCAGGGAGGCCGTCACAAATTATTTCACATCCCGCTTCTCCGCGGCGAATTTCAGAAGAATCGTCAGGGACAGCTTTCCTCAGAAGGAGGACAGCACCGGGGAGAAAATAAGAAAAATAATTATGGACGTTTCCTTTGTCCTGCTGATGCTTGCTCTTTCATATATGGTTTTCTATTACGCAAGCTACCGTGAAAGAATAAATGAATTCGGGAACTGGCAGGAAACCATTGACAGTATAGACGAGGACAATCTTTTTGACTTCGAGAAAAAGATGCTCTGGGAGAATATAAAGGAGAAGTACCCCGACGTGGATTTCCCCGAGGGTATGATGCTGAAATTCGCAGACCTCTATGCAGTCAATCAGGACGCCGTCGGTGCGCTGAGAATCCCCGAAATGGATTTCTTCTGCCCCCTGCTTCTCAACAGAAGCACTCCGAATTATTATCTGTGGAAGAATCTTTACGGGCAGTACAGCCGCTACGGCAATCCGTATATAGACTACCGCTGCAGTATAGAAAAGGGTAATCTGAGCAAGAACACCATTATCTACGGCCACAATACTCACGATAAGCTGGGCTTTAACAAGCTTACGGAATATATGAAGCTTGAGGGCTACAGGAAGGCTCCCGTAATCACCGTGGAAACTCTTTATGAGAAGACTCAGTGGAAGATTTTTGCGGTTATGCTTACAAACTCCACAGCTGCCGCCGACAGAGGTCATCTGTTTACCTATCTTATTACGGATTTCAGCAGCAGCTCGCAGTTTACGGGGCTTATAAGCGGTATAAGGGAGCGCTCGATGATAAATACAGGTGTTGACGTTAATGCCGACGATAAGATTCTGACGCTTTACACCTGCTATCAGCACATATTTGACGGCGGACGTCTTGTTGTTTTTGCCCGTCTTGTAAGGGACGGCGAAAGTGCTCAGGTGGACGTATCCGAGGCATCCTTCAATTATTCCGCACGTTATCCTCAGGCTTATTACGATCAGCTGGGCTTAACGAATCCTTATGAAAAGCTGACCCAGTCCCTTATGTCGGAGGCTGATGAAAGCAGCAGCCTTTCAGAAGAGGAATCCTCCTCTGATATGACCGCTACGGATATTCCCGCTGTTGAGGAGCCCGGCACGGATGAGGCATCCTCCGGAAATGCGGAAATAACCACGGGGGCTTCCGCTTCCGAGGAGAAGACCACAAAGAAGCCCTCCGAGGAGAAGACCACAAAGAAGCCCTCTGAGGAGAAGACCACAAAGGCTCCCTCTGAGGAGAAGACCACAAAGGCTCCCTCCGAGGAGAAAACCACAAAGGCTCCCTCCGAGGAGAAAACCACAAAGGCTCCCTCCGAGGAGAAAACCACAAAGAAGCCTTCCGAGGAGAAGACCACAAAGAAGCCCTCTGAGGAAAAGACCACAAAGCCTGCGAAGCCTGCAGAGCAGACAACACCGGTCCCCGTGGCATAAGCTACAGCAAAAAAAGTGAAAAGGGAAAGATTATGAAAATAAGATTTTTTTTACTGGGTACTGAAAATCACCTGTCCGCCTCCCGTACGGAGGAGGAGCTGAAGCAGATTTTTGCTTCGTACCTTACGGATGACGGAGATATTCAGTCCTTTGAAACCATAAGAGCTGCAACGACGGACATCGCAAAGGCAGTTTCCGATTCCCACGTTCTTGTGTTTGTTGCAGATACCGAGCAGTATGCAGCTACGAAAAAAATGCTCTCCAAGGCCTTCGGCTTTTCCCTCTCATGCAATTCCGAGCTTCTCGTAAAGGCATGTGAAGCTCTCGGAAAGGACACCGAGGAGGAGGACAGCGACTTTGCCGTTGCTCACGCATTTGTCCCTGCTAATGCCTCAAGCTTTGTTCTTGCTGACGGACTTTATTCGGGCTTTTCCGTTGCAAACGGCAATCAGACAATAATTTTACTGCCCCTGCAGAAGGCAAGAACCTCGGTGCTTGTCCGCTCTCAGATGGTGCCCTACCTCAATGCGGCATACCACGTGAATATAGATGCAGATGCACTCAGAAAATATAACGGAGATAAGCTTTATGATGCTCTCGGCGCACGTAACACAAGCCTTGCCGTTGCAGGCACAAATACCGCCGAATTCTTAAAGGAATACCTGAGCCTTGAGGAGCGTCCCGAGGGTAAGGTCGTTGTTTCTCCTCTTGCTGAGAAAAGAGGCTCTCTTCAGCCCGTGGACTATGTTGTGAATCTTTCAATCACAGCCTCCGAGCTTATGTCCTGTCCCTATGGCGCAGCAATGTCCAACGCCTTCTATACGGGTGACAGCCCCGAAAGCGAAAAGATTGTTTATCTTGCCGTTTCCAACGAAAGGGAAACTGCGGTAAGAGAAATCCGCTCTCTTCCCGGTGAGGATGTTTCTGCCTTTCTCACCCGCTGCTGCGGAGATTTATGTGTGTTTGTATGTGATGTGCTTTCCGATGACGAGGCATTCAGGACCGACATTAAGACAAGAGAGTCTGCAGCGGTAAGAAGATATAAAATAGCCATTGCTGCCGCTTCAGCCGTGCTTGTTGCCCTCATTATATTTGTTTCGGTTTATTTCACCGTAAACCGCTATTCCATAGCCAACTGGTACCATAGCTTTATGGAGTGGGTATTTCCTGCAGGAAATCCTCTTGAGAACATTATGGGTGAGGATATTCCCGGCGCAGAGGCAACAACGGACGCTGAAGACTCCGAAGAGGTGCCCTCCGATGCGCTTACAACTGAGGCTGCGGCAACCCTTGAAATCACAACCGAAGAAAACTCCTCAGAGCAGGATGCCTCAGAAAATTCAACCGAGGAGCTTGTTGTAGGCTGATAATATGAAAAACAACCTGAAACAAAAAGGAATATTTTTACGGATTTCTGCATTTTTTGCTGCAATCTGTCTTGTACTTACGGCTTTGCCCGTAACGGGTGCCGGGGGAGAAATAGATTTTCTGTACTGCGATGCGGACTGTGACGGAGAGCTTACCGCCTCCGACGCGCGCGACGTGCTTCGCTTTGCGGTTGACCTTGATTCCTACTCCGTAGCCCATCTTAAAATCTGCGGAGTATCCGATAAATTCACGGCAGACCACGCGAGATATATTCTGCGCCTTGTAGTAGGACTTGAAAAAACGGAAATAACCACCGTGAGAGTTCCCGTTTCCGATTTTTCTCAGTACGTGAACAGGTCTCCCGAAAGAGATATTTTTGACGTTCCCGTGCCTGAGGCTCCGCCCGTGAATGCTCCCTCCGATACCTTTACCTTTACGGTTTACGGCTGGGGACACGGTGTGGGACTTTCCCAGTACGGTGCCTTATCCCTCGAGGATCACGGATATACCTATGACAGAATTCTTGCCCACTACTACACGGGCACGGAAATTAAATTTATTGAGGAATTTCCCGAATCGGTGATTTACCCCACATTTCTTCCCGATGAGGAAACAGGAGAGGAAACGTGGCAGTACGTCCCCCGTGACACAGAGGAGCTTATGGTGCGTATGGTGTATCAGGAGATCTACGGTGTTACAAAGCAGGGGAAATATAAGGAAGCCCTCAAGGCTATGACCCTTTGTATCTTTACCAATCTTATGAGCTTTGATTTTGAGGTTGAAAGCCGTTGGGACGTGGGTGTTGCCTATGAGGGTGACTATGATACCGTCCCCGATAATCTTAAAATTCTCGTAAAAGAGGTGCTGGGGCAGTACATTACCGTAAAGGGTGAGAATAAGCCGATTCTTGCGGTATACAGCGGTCTTGCGGCAGGCTACACGGCATCCGCCCAAAGCGTATGGGGTTATCCCTATTCTTATCTGCAGCCCGTAAAAAGCCATTTTGATATGGAAAATCCCATCTTCATAAAGCAGTTTACCTATACTTCAGAGGAAATGCGGAAGCTGATTCTCGGCTACGATTCGGATATATCCCTGTCAGAGGACCCCTCGGAATGGCTTGAGATTCTGGAGCATACCGCCTCAATGGACGTCTGTCGCGGCTACGTCACAAAAATCAGGGTCGGTAACAAGGTGCTTTCGGGCTACAATCAGTTCCAGTTCAATCTGATGAAGAATAAATTTGTATCATCCTGCTTTACGGTGGCTTACACACCGTGATGACCTTAATAAGGCCTTAAGGAGAAATTATGGATAAAGAAAGAATCGAAAAAGCGGTAAGGGAAATCCTTATTGCCATAGGCGAAGACCCCGACAGAGAGGGGCTTGTTGAAACACCCGGAAGAGTTGCAAGGATGTACGAGGAGGTCTTTATGGGACTTGAAAACGACCCCGAGCAGCATCTTAAGGTATTCAACGAGGAAAAGAATGAGGAAATGGTGGTCGTAAGGGATATCCCCCTGTACTCAATGTGCGAGCATCATCTTCTGCCCTTTGTGGGAAAGGCACATATTGTATATATCCCGGGCTCAGGCAAGGTTATCGGTCTTTCAAAGCTTGCAAGAATTGTAGATAATTTCGCAAGAAGACCTCAGATTCAGGAGCGTCTTACCTCACAGATTGCGGATTTCCTTATGGAGCATCTTGAGCCTCAGGGTGTGGCTGTCGTTATTGAGGCAGAGCATCTTTGTATGACAATGAGAGGTGCCCGTGCCGCAGGAGCAAAAACAAACACCTCTGCCCTCAGAGGCTGTATGCGCTCCGATGCCAGAACCCGCTCGGAGGCACTTTCCCTTATTCTGTAACTTCTGTAGGGGTCGGCGTCCCCGACGACCCGTAGCAGTCAGTTTGATTTTGTATATAATTTTTCGTAAGGCACGGTTTTATATACAACGGGGCAAAACACAAACAATATTTTTTTCCGCAGCGGGTCGTCGGGGACGCCGACCCCTACAAGAGAAGGAAAATTTTGTGCAAAGGAGATTTTATGTCAACACCTCTTGCAGACAGAATAAGACCGAAAACACTCGGTGAAATATCAGGACAGCGCCATCTTTTTGCAGAGGGTGCTGTGCTTCGCAATATAATTGAATCGGGAAATATTCCCAATCTTATTTTCTACGGTCCCTCGGGTACGGGTAAAACCACCGTGGCAAGAATTATTGCAGCTGCAACGAAAAAAAGACTTCATATTCTCAACTGCACCAGCGCTTCTCTTTCCGATGTGAAAGAGGTTATCGGTGAAATCAACACCATAGCCGCTCCCAACGGTCTGCTTTTATATCTTGATGAGATTCAGTATTTTAACAAAAAGCAGCAGCAGACCCTTTTACAGTACATAGAAAACGGGGATATCACCCTTATAGCATCAACCACCGAAAATCCCCATTTTTACATATATTCGGCAGTTCTCAGCCGCTCGACCGTCTTTGAATTCAAAAGCATTTCTCCCGAGGATGCCGCAGGCGGTATAGAAAGAGCCTTTCGGTGTATGAGCGAGGAAACGGGAGAGGAGCTTGAAACAGAGGACGGTGTGATTCAGCACATTGCCCACTCCTGCGGCGGTGATATGCGAAAGGCGGCAAACATAGTTGAGCTTGCAGTTCTCGGCTCACCGAGAGCAGGGGAGAATAAAAAAAAGCTCATTACCTTAGAGGCTGTAAGGCAGGTAAGCACGAAAACAGCCGCCCATTATGACAGACAGGGTGACGAATACTACGATTTGCTGTCGGCATATCAGAAATCCATGCGCGGCTCCGATGCCGATGCGGCACTTCACTATCTTGCCCGTATACTTGAAGCGGGAGATCTTATTTCCGCCACAAGAAGGCTTATGGTATGCGCCTGCGAGGACGTCGGACTTGCATACCCCATGATTATCCCTATTGTAAAGGCTGCCTGCGACATCGCAATGCAGGTAGGTATTCCCGAAGCAAGAATCCCCCTTGCCGATGCCGTTATCCTTGTGTGCAATTCTCCGAAATCAAATTCAGGCGAAGCGGCAATAGATAAGGCAATAGCGGACGTAAGGGCAGGAAATTCGGGTCCCGTGCCGAGGCACCTTCAGAACAAGCATTTTGACGGTGAGGATGCCGAGGTGAAGGGGCAGCATTACAAATATCCCCACGATTATAAGAATCATTGGTTAAAGCAGCAGTATCTCCCCGACTGTATAAAGGACAGAAAATACTATACCTACGGGGAAAATAAAACAGAGCAGGCTGCAAAGGAATATTGGGAGAAGATTAAAAAATAACGGAGATTTATTATGGCTGAAAAGAAGAAAACGGACGGACTTCACATTGATAAGAAAACCATAATCAGCATTACTGCAATTCTGCTTGTTGTGTATATTCTTGCAGGTGCGCTTACAAGAATCCTGCCCAGAGGAGAGTATAACACCTTCCCTGATGCGGAAACAGGAAAGCCGGCAATCACCGAAGAAAGTGAGTATCAGCCCCTCGGGGACTACACTATGCCCGTATGGAAGATTATTGCCGCCCCCGTTATGGTTTTTGCCGATGAGGAAACCCGTGACACGGGCTTTACGGGTATTCTTATAATTGTCTTTATTGTGCTTATGGGCGGTACCTTTCTTCTGCTTGACAGGTGCGGAGTGCTTAAGTACCTTGTGGCGTTGGTTGTCAAAAAATTCTCCCGCAGAAGATATCTTCTTATGGCGGTGCTGACTCTCTTTTTTATGTCGCTTGCATCTACAGCGGGAATATTGGAGGAAAGCGTAACCTTAGTCCCCATTGCCGTTGCCATTTCCCTGGCTCTCGGCTGGGACTCCCTTGTGGGACTCGGTATGAGCCTTGTTTCCGTTGCCTTCGGCTTTACTGCCGCCACCTTCAATCCCTTTAACGTTATGACCGTGCAGAAGCTTGCAGGTGATGTTGAGATATTCTCGGGACTGTGGCTTCGTCTTATTGTATTTGCTCTGGTATATGCAGGTCTTTATGTATTTTTATTTATTTACGCCGGAAGAATTGAAAAGAATCCCGAAAAGAGCTTGTCCTATGAAAGTGACAAGGCTCTTCGTGAAAAATACACGGTTAGCGACATTGACACCATGCTTGCAGACAGAAATGCAGGCATGGCCGCAAGGGCATTCGGAATCTGCCTTGCTCTTGCCTTCGTGTGCATCGTGACCGATTTCGTTATTAAGGCAGGGGGAGTAATCTCCATGGGCGGTATCGCTGTTTTCTTCGTTGCAGGCGGTATCTCCGCTGCCCTCATTACGGGTGTCAGAGGCAAAAAGCTTCTCTCGGGCTTCGGTGAGGGTATAAAGACCGTTGCTCCCGCAATCCCCCTTATCGTTATTGTTATCTCCGTCGCATACATACTCAATACAGGTAAGATTATGCACACCATTCTTCACTACATCCACGGTGTTATTGAGGGAATGAATCCCTTCGGTGCTATTCTTCTTATTTTTGTTTTCATTGCTCTTTTAGAGTTTTTCATAGGCTCGGGTACTGCAAAGGCGTTTCTTGTGATGCCTCTTGTAATGCCTCTTTCCCATCTTATCGGGCTTTCCACAAACAGCGTTGTGCTTTCCTTCTGCCTTGCGGACGGCTTTACGAATCTTCTGTATCCCACAAGCGGTATTATGATAATTGCCATAGGTCTTGTGGGGGTATCCTACGCAAAATGGCTGAAATTTTCCTGGCCGCTGTTTGTAATTGAAGGCATCATTTCCGTTGCAGTTATGATGCTCGCGGTGCTTGTTAATTATCATTAAATGTCTGAACGCATTACCCTTTGTGCAGCAATGTAATTCTTAGCTTGTAGGGGTCGGCGTCCCCGACGACCCGCCCTGATAAAATGAAAATTTTTTGCATTAATTTCTGTAGCAGATAAAAATGTGCCTTTCAGGGGCATAACTTCCGTAAATTTATTTCCGACCTGCGGGATACCGATAATCATAACTTGCGTGGGAAAACCCCACACAAATTATGATGCGATATATTTTTCTTTGAAAAATGTGATATATCTGTTTAGCAGATTCGATATATGCCTTCGGCATTCGATATGTTTGCCTTACGGCAAACGAGAAGGAATCATAAACAGAGCGAAGCGGAGCAAGGGCGACAGCCCTTCCTTAACATTTTCCGCAGGAAAATATATCGTATTCCGTGTAAACGGAATATATCGCAAATGCGAAAGCATTTATATCGAATTTGCGTAAGCAAATATATCGACATAATTTAACGGTAAAGCCGTTAAATTATGATTCCTTGACGATGAATTATACTATCAAGTGCAACACTTTGATAAAATAAAGCAACCCATATAAATCCATGGTATAATGTAATTACCACAAAACAAAAAACAAGGAGGATTTATATGAGTTACACACATCTTACCATAGAAGAACGCTGTTGTCTACGGGAATATTATGTAAAATGATATAGTTATCGAAGAATTGCAGAATTGATAGGTAGAAATGTCAGTACAGTTTCAAGGGAATTAACGCGGAATTGTACGCACATGTATGATATACCGACATATTATCCATTTACAGCTCAAAAGAAATACCTATTAAGAAGGTCGTATTGCCACAGAGGTATGTTCCAAGATCCAGCCAAGTTAGAATATATTAAAGATAAGCTGTTGCTTACATGGTCACCGGAACAAATAGCAAATACTGATTGTGAATTAGATATGCCTTCAACAAGAACAATATACCGTTGGATATACGAAAAATACATCGATGTTAACCTTAAAGTGCTTCGCAGAAAGGGTAAGAGCCGAGGCAAAAAG
>JAZSIM010000039.1:0-58643 GCA_045533835.1 Acutalibacteraceae bacterium | reverse complement strand
TACGGACGATTCATTTTCGGGATAAAGCTGACGCCATATGACGTCAATTCCGGGGATATCAAAGCATCGGAGCGCCCTCATTAAATTAAAATTTCCGCCCCCGTTCATACATCCGTCGGGACTGTGATCCTTATCAAGATGTCCCGTAAAAGAAAAGCCGTTTTCGTTTGCCCATTTTTTGCAGGGAAGAAGATAATTTTCACAAAAGGACCTGCTGCACAGGTCATACCAACTGCGGAGAATATGAACGTTTTCCTCTGTCGGTTTTTCAATTCCCTCAATAAGCGCACGGTAGGGCAAAACGGATTCACCGTATACCTTTTCATATTTATCTGTCAGAGCCTCATTAAAAGGCTTCAGCGGTGCCTTGGGCTCATCCGTAAATACGGCGGAAAAGCTCCGTGTTGCAGAGGCATGTTTTTTGTGGGTGATTTCAATAAAATATTCCGTAGCATCACGGTTCAGCAAATCGGGATAGCTGCCGCCCGCAGAATATTCGGGATGATCCCTTACTACCTTTCCGCAGGCACTTCCCGAGGGCCAGCCGCCTTCATCATAAAACCAGCAGCTCATTCCGAGTGCTGTTCCTTTATCAATTGCATAAGCAAAAAGCTCAAAATATTCATCAGAAAGATACTCGGGTGAGAGGTATGTCGGCATACTGCCGGGACGGAAACTCTCAGGCTCCGGAAGAATATAGAAGGAGCGTATTCCGAGGCTCTGCATTTCAGAAAGCTGCTCATCTATAATTTCACGGGTGCAGATGTCATTCCACACCCAGATATATACGGGAGAAAAGGTATTGTCGGGATTGAGGAAGCTTTTTAATTCAAATTTATCGTTATTTCTCATTATAAGCTCCTTTTTATTTACACACTTTCGTTGTATCTGCCCTGCTTCTTAAGACGCATTATGAAGCACTTAAGAACAATAACCATTGCAGCATACAGCACGGCAAGAAAAACGGGATATACCCTTATTCCGAAAAGACCGCTTACAAGACTTACTGCAGGAGGAGCCAGCATTACACCGGTATATGCAAAAGCAATCTGCGAACCCATAATTGACTGCGATACTTCCTTGCCGAAATTGTGAGGGGTCAGGTGTATCATATTCGGATAAATTGAACCGTTGCCGAGTCCTATAAAAAATAAGCCTGTAACGCTGACTATACCCGGCAAGGGAAGAAGCATAATTACAATAGCGGGAGCAAGAATGCCCATACCGAGTCCGATACGCCTCCAGGTGTTGATTTTACCTGCAAGCACACCCGACAGGAATCTGCCGATTGACATTCCGACGTAATAAATTGTCAGAGCAAGGGCACCGTGACCCGCATCAAAGCCCTTTGCCTCTACGAGATAGGTGCTTCCCCATACTCCGCAGGCATATTCAATGGCATTGGTAACAAGCATAATAACCCATACAAGGCGCACCTCGGGCATTTTTACCATCTGTAAAAACGAAAGATTTACGCTGTTTTCCTCTTCACCGTCCTCTGAAGCAGAGCCCTTTTTCCACAAGGGCACGGACAGAATAAGAAGAATTGTTATACCCAATTGCACGTAAAAAGCATAACGGTAGCCTCCGCGCCAGCCGATACCGCTCAGAGCCCGCGACATAAGATAGGGGCTCAATGACACGCCCACACCATAAAAGCAATGAAGAAAATTCATGTGGCTAGCCTTGAAGTGAAGCGCCACGTAGTTATTAAGTCCCGAGTCTATAGCACCGGCACCAAGTCCTAATACAACGGCAAGAGGAAGCATAAACCGGAAGGAGGATGTAAAGGAAAAGCCGAGAAGCGCCGCGGCAGTCATAGCCGTGCTGAAGGCAGTTACCTTAGCCGTGCCGAGCTTATTCAGAATTTTTGTACTGAACATACTCGACAGCACCGTACAGCCCGAAAGAAGAAGCGTGACGCCACTTACCGCCTCAACGGGAATATTAAGCTCAGAATGTATTGCAGGCCAGGCAGAGCCGATAAGAGAATCAGGCACACCCAGCCCTATGAATGCTATATATATTACAACAAGAAGTAGCGTAGCCACCTTCAATGCCTCCGAAAAAAAAGTATAATTTATCAATATTTGATAATTCAAGTATACTAAATACAATAAATCAAATCAATACTTGCACACAAAAAAGCTCTGGCCGTTGAAGGTCAGAGCTTTTCTGCTGATTTACATATGAATTATTTTACTAAATTTTTCCTGCCTCTGCTTCTGTAGTCGGCATCGATGTCTGCGCTCCAGCTGTCGGCAAGGGGTGCGCAGCTGCGAAGCTTGCAGACGGCATTTGAAACTGATTCATAGAGCACTCTTGTGCCTTCCTTATCGGCGTTATAGTTTACTGCGCGGTTTTTGTCAATGCCGTAACGTGCGGCGGTTTCAACTGCATCAATGTTTGCACCGATAAAAAGGAACTCCCAGCCGTACTTTTCCTTCTGACGTTCAATCATTCCCTTCACACGCTCACTCGAGTATTTTTTACTTGCATTTTCCATTCCGTCCGTTGTGATAATAAACATTGTGTGTGCAGGCACATCCTCTGGACGGGCATACTTATGAATATTTCCGATATGGTGAATAGCTCCGCCTATGGCATCAATGAGAGCCGTACAGCCGCGAACGGTGTAGTCTTTATCTGTCATAGGCTTAATTTCGGAAAGCTTTACTCTGTCGTGGAGAACCTCGCTGTCATTGTCAAAGAGTACGGTTGAAACATAGCACTCCCCTTCCTCTTTACGCTGCTTTTCAATCATGGCATTGAAGCCGCCGATGGTGTCCGCTTCAAGTCCTGCCATAGATCCGCTTCGGTCTAAAATAAATACTAATTCTGTGATATTGTTCTTTTTTTCCATTTTAATTACTCCTTATTCATAAATTTATTTACAAAGCCTTCGGCAATTTCAAGAAGATAGTTGTCAAGATACGAAAATGCAGTTTCCTTCATTTCCTCATCAACACCGTAATAAGCCTCGCCAATTGAGCCTGTTATAGCGGCAATTGTGTCGCTGTCACCGCCTATGGATATGGCGTTTCTGATTGCATCTTCAAAGCTTGTTGATTCAAAAAAGGCTTCCAGCGCCTGAGGGACGGATTTCTGACAAATCTCATAAAAATCATAATCCTCACGGATTTCATCAAGGGTGAAATCAATTGTATAAAACTTCTTTACATATTCCTTGATTTCTTCCATTGTGCTTCCGTTTCTTGCAAGAAAGATTGCCCCTGCCACAGCTACCGCGCCCTTCACCCCCTCGGGATGATTGTGTGTTACCGCTGCAGTTGCCACCGCCAATGCTTCACACTCCTCAAGTGTACTTGCAAACCAGCCTACGGGAGATACACGCATTGCGGAGCCGTTTCCGTAGCTGTTATAGGGTTCGGTATGTTTCTTTATCATCCAGACAAGAAATCTTCCTCCGTAACCGCAGTGCGGGTATCTCGTACCAACCTCGTGCATTACAGAAATAAGCTCCTTTTTGAAGCTCTCGTAGTCGGTAATGTTTTCATATGACATCAAAGCCTTTGCAATTGCCAAGGTCATAACCGAATCGTCTGTAAAATCACATTCTTTATCAAACAACTCAAAATTCTTTGATTTGTGGTTGTCAAACTCAAATCTTGAGCCGACAACATCACCTATAATTGTACCAATCATTTTATTTTCTCCTTATTTTACTAATGTAAGATATCCCAGTTCCATTACTTCAGGATACATAAACTGTGTTGTTTTATTCCTGAAGGTAACAACCATAATTCCGTTCTTATCGGTAGATACTACTTTTCCGCATCCGAATACCTTATGAGAAACTGTCGTTCCTGCCACCAAGGGAGTAAAAACCTTCTCGGGCTTTTTAGCACAAGCTTTATGATGCTTATGTGATGCCGCAGCTGTTGTTTTATTAACCTTCTTTCTTCCATTGACAAGTGCCGCATAAGACTTTGCAAATTCCTCGGCTCGTATTTCCGCTGCACGCTTTTTCTTACCTGCTTTAATGCACTGGTTAATGTAGTCATAGTTAACATAAATGGTATAAGAATTATTAATTTTGTAGCTGTACATAGTAAATTACCTCCGGAAATTAAATATGGCTGTAAGGCTTTCTTAACCTTACAACCACATTATAGCGTTTTATTAAATTAAAAAGGTCGCTTGTCGGTAGACTTTTAATAAAACTCAACAAATTCAAATTTGTCGAACCGGTAAAATCACCAGTCTACCGCAATGTCAACTGATTTATTGTACACGGTAATGAACGGATAAGAATGGTCGTTACACTTAAAAAATACCCATTGTTCTTGTTCATCATCAAAATGGTGGTAGCCGTTCTTTACAAACAGTTCAATACTTATACTGTTATCCAAAACAATAGTGACATCGTGCAGAGCATTGATATTCACAGATGTTACCGTGCCACCTACTATTTTTGCTCTGTTTTGTTCAACAAAATACCACTCATCGTTATTTTCTTCTACTTCGCCATCCCAACTTTGGTAATCCAAAGTCGTTACAAGAATATCATTTTCACAAATAATGCGAGTAAAGCATTGAGCATGGAGTTCATGTTTTCCAAAGCTGAACATTATCATTTCACATGCCATATTCAGCACATCTAGTTGTTTTCCTACGATTGCTTGAAGATGTTCATTCAAACTAGCTTGATAGTCCATAGTACCTCCTCGTTAAATTCAAGTTTATTTAACAACCTAACAATACCTGATCAAATTCAAAAAGTGCTTCGTTGATTTCAAAAATATCGTACACTTCCTTCTGGATAAAGTAGCGGATGATTTTATCAAATGCGAAGCTTCGGGACAGGGTAAGTCCTGCAGAAGCAAGCAAATCCTGAGTTTCATCAAGATTGAGCTTAAGTGCTATCGCAAAAGCAACAGCGGTCTGCTTGGACGGCTTATACGTATCGGGATTGCACTTGATTTTTGAAAAGGTTTTCTTGTCCACGTTGGCTTTTTTATAGCATTCAACATCGGTCATACCGCGCTCATCTATGAGGTCAAAAAGCTTATATGCAAAGGGCTTATCCATTGACTTCATATACTCCTGCAAGGTCTTCTCTTTGGCACTGATTGGCTCTGCCGCACAGGTCGCCATCATTTTCGGTGCCGTATATCGGGCATCCTTACGGCGGATTTCCATCGGAAGAACAGCGGACTCAAAAGCCACAATATCAGATACAGCAGCCTCTTCATATTCATCTATGTAATCATCGTCAATTACTTCGCTGATTTCAGCAAAAAGCTTCCTGCTGAACTCGTATGATGTACGGTCAAAAACACAGATATAAACCGTAATTTCATGGTCAAATAAAAATTCGGTGATTACCTGAATTGCGAATTTCAGCACCTGATCCTTAGGGTATCCGTATGCACCCGATGAAATCAAAGGAAATGCCACAGACTGACAGCCGTTAGCCACGGCAAGCTTCAGCGATTCAACATAGCAGGATTTAAGTATTATACTCTCCCCTACAAGTCCGCCCTGCCACACAGGTCCCGATGTGTGAATGATATATTTTGCATCAAGATTATATCCCTTGGTGATTTTGGCAGTACCGAGCCCCAAGGGAGCAAGCCTTCGGCACTCCTTGTCAAGCTCAGGTCCTGCGCCCTCGTGTACAGCAAGGTCAACACCGCTGTAGCCCACCATTTCCGCATTGGTGGTGTTTACAATGGCATCAACCTTCATTTTTGTTATGTCTTGTCTTATTATCTGCAGCGGCATATAAATTTCCTCACTATTATCTTAATGCTTAAATTTTTGCGTCATAGCACATTAAAAATTGCTTATCGGAATAATTATATCACACAAAAACAGATTTTTCCACAAAATTTCTCTGTCATCGCAAATGTGCGCTGACTATTGCTGTCGCCCGGTTCAAAGAAAGGGGCATAAGCATCATCGTTCGGAACTGTGAATACGGGTTCAAGACCGTAAATAAAAAATATGGCCAATAACAAAATACCGATGAGGCGGAAAAAGTCTCATCGATACTTCATTCTGTTTAATTTTCCTCCACCTTGAAGCCCTTTTTAATGAGGAAGAATAAGGGAACAACAACAAAGACAGAAACAATTGCAGCATAAATAAACATACTTGATGAAGGTACGATAGTATCAACACCGTATTCGTTTATGTACGTAACTGCGGAATTACGGCAAGCCATATCGCCGAGCGCAGGACCCAGCACCATAGGAATAAGAACGGTGAATATCATTCTGATACCCTGAAAAAGACCTGCCTTGCCCTCGGGAATGAAATCCTTTATGGAAGCATTAAGCTGAATACCCATTACAAGATTTCCCACAACAGCAGGAACAATACCTACGAGAATAATATGTATATTGGTTGATGTTGCAAGGATAACAAGACCTGCTGTAGCTAAAATTGCACAGGGCACAAGTCCTCTTGCCTTGTTCTTGGCCGAAGCCTTAAGAAGCATCACCATGCTTGCAATAAGAATGGCAACCATAACCACAAAGGTTGCTATAACAGTGGGAGTTATAAGGTTATCACCGTTATCGGGGATAACAACGTACTGCAGATATACAAGAAGATAGGGGAAAAATACCTGATAGGAAACACTTGAAAAGCCTATTGCAAGGAATGTAAGGTAAAGTCTTGAGTTCTCCTTGATAACAGAGGGTCTGAAGCCGTAGAAAAGATCAGCCCAATAGCTTGTCGAGGCTTCGTTTTTGGTGCTTCTTTTCTCGGGATTCTTAATAAGGAACAGACCGGCAACACCGCAGGCTGTTACGAACAAACCGAGATACAGGAAGAAATTCTGATAGGACACCGTGCCTGACTGAGCAAGACTGCCGACACCCATAACGACGACCATTGAAAGGAAGCCTACAAAGGTAAACACGGTTTCAATAGTCGGTCTGATTTTAGGTGTGGAGATATCCGTTACCCATGCGTTGAAGGCAGCATCGTTACTTGTGGAGCCCATATAGGTCATAATGATATCCATTATGATTATAACCCAGACTGTACCGGTAAGAATTTTTGCTTCATCGGTAATACCCAGAGCTGATGCGATATTGTCCTTTGTAATAAAACCGAAGGCGGCTGTTACAAGTCCCCAGAGAATATAACCGACGGAGATAAACAGCTTACGGTTTTTCATTTTATCGCTGAGCGTACCCATTACAAAGGTGGTAAGCACAGCGGCAATAGCCGAAAGCGCAACCATACGGCTGATAGCGGTTGTTGGTGCCATTGAGCCTGCCATAGCCTCTGCAGATGCATCTGCATAAACGGAATTATAAAGGAAGGTATTGAAATACATATTTTCAATATTCCACGCAATACCGCCCATAAAGCTGAACAGACACATAGTAAACCAGGTCTTTTTAGAAAGCTTTTCCTTAAGCATAAACCTCTTCCTTTCACATTACATAAAAATCCGAAAATACTCTTTTGGCAAATTATATCACCTTTTGAGAAAAATATCAATGCCGACAAAACAATATACCGCTGTTTACAAAAAAATTTGGTATCAGGAAGCTTATCCGGAAGCTGAAACTCACGGTTTATCGGTTCAACGGAATACAATTGACATATATCGGCTGACAAGGTATAATTATTTCAGCATGTCGGGGAACATGCTTATATTACAGCTTATATCGGAGGGAATATTTATGGATTTTATGTCGTTTTTCAATTCTATTAATCCGCGGTATATTATGCCGTTTTTTACGATGCTCAGCGTCGTTCTGACCTCAGTTTTTTCTATCGGAATACCGTCAGAGCCGGAAGGACATATTTTTACTCCTCCCGTCGAATCTGAAGCTGTGACGGAGGTTTTTGAGATAACTGATGAATACGTTATCGTTATTTCCGACACAGCAAGCGAAGCAGAAATTACTGCAGCAAATCTTCTTAAGGATACCTTTAATGAAATAAACGGAACCGACATCGCTGTTATTACAGACAAAGAAGCTCAGACCGAGAAGGAAATTTCCGTCGGCAGAAATAACAGAGAATACGATGATGACGTTGATTATGCTGCTCTCGGCACTGAGGGCGTGTGCATAAAAACATCAGGAGATGACATCGTAATTACGGGCGGAGATAAGAGAGGAACACTCTACTCAGCCTATACCTTCCTTGAGGAATATTTCGGTTATCGCTGCTTCACAACAGAATTAACCGTTATTCCCAAGGCTGAAAAGCTTCTTGTTCCCGTAAGTATTGATTATACCTACGTTCCACCCTTTATGTTCAGACAGACCGACTGGTACGGTACAACAAGCAAGGAATACAAGGTGGCAAACAGACTGAATGACGGGGCTATGGCTGAAGAGTTTGGCTTCGGTGTCGAATATGCAGGCCCCTTCTGTCATACGTTTTCAAGTCTTGTTCCCGCTTCCCTGCTTGAAACAAAGCCCGAGCTCTTTGCTCTGGGTGTCAAGAACGGAGAAAGAACAGCAGACCAGCTTTGCCTTACTAATCCAGAAACTCTTGAAATCGCAAAGGCTACTGTACGCGAATGGCTGGCAGAAAACCCCGATGCCGCATTTGTTTCCGTAACACAGAACGATAATGACAACTACTGTGTATGCGATGAGTGTGCAAGAATTGATACCGAGGAAGGCAGCCACGCAGGCACGATGATCCGTTTTGTAAATGCAATTGCAGATGACATAAAAGAGGATTATCCCGACGTTCTCGTTGACACCTTCGCTTATATGGACGGCTACACAAGACAGGCTCCGAAAATTTCCGTTCCGAGGGATAATGTAGTTATCCGTCTTTGCTCCATTGAGTGCAAATTTTCTGCTCCCATGGACAGCGGATATTCCGAGGACAACGAGAGATTTATTCAGGATCTTAAGGATTGGTCAGCAATCAGCGACCACCTTTTCGTATGGGACTACACCACAGATTACGGCAGCTTCCTGAGTCCCTTCGGTAATTTCGGTGCAATTCAGCGTAATCTTCAGATTTTTGCTGAGCACGATGTTATCGGTGTATTTGAGGAAGGCGTCAGCGGACGAGGCGCAGACGGCGAATTTGCGGCACTTCGCTGCTATATGCTCTCCCGTCTTATGTGGGACCCTTATCAGGATGCCGACAAGCTTATGTACGATTTCTGTGAAGCATATTACGGAGCAGGTTATCAGAATATAATTGATTTCATCAACGGTATTGACGAAAACAACGGCTTCGGCTTCAACATAATTCAGTATTGGCTTATATTCCCCGAGCACATGAATATGGAATACGGAATGGGTTGCTTCGATAAATACTACGCAACAACCGTTCTTGATATTGACAATAAGACACTAAAAAAATATGATGAGCTTTGGGAAAATGCAATATCCCAGGCTGAAACCGAATGGCAGCAGGAAAATGTTAAGCGTTCACAGATTTGCTGGAGATACTGGAAAGCAAATGTGAGGCGCGGTGAATTCAGCGCACTTAATATGCTGAAGCGAATTGACGAAAATGAAAAGCTCTATAACGATATGGTGCATTTCAATATTACTACACTTATGATAGGAAATCCCCGTCATACCGGCAAGCTCGATGAAAACCCCGATTTCCACGCAGTCCCTGCTGAGTGGGTTGCAAGGAGATAATGAAAACAAAGGGGGATGTAAAAAAAGCGAAGACCGTATAAAACTATATAAATCAAGGGGTTCTGCAGGTTTATTAAGCCTGCAGAACCCCATAAATCTGAGGAAATATCGAAAATCGGAAAATTTTTATATTTTATACTACGAACAAGCTTCGCCACTCGACGTAACTTTGTACGACTTCGGGCAAACAAAACCAAGTCTTACCCCTTGATTTTGCTCAGTTTGTCCGTTCTTCATCATTTTTTTCTATCCCCTTAAAATGAGCTGTAAAAAAACTGAAAAAAGTTTCTGAAACTGTTGCTAAAAAACGTCGTTTATGATAGTATTTTAAACAAATATATCCGATTCCTGATTTTAGTCGGGAATATGCGCAAAAAATATAAATAAAAGCGTATCAGACCCGGAAAAAACAAAAAATAACTGAACGTATCTTTCATATCTGTGAAATACCTCTCGCTTGTAGTCTGTAGCGTCGGACTTCTGCGGAATGTTCAGTTATTAAAGGATTATTTAATGGCGCGGTAGGTACGGCCTCCTGCCGCCGCTTTTGGTTTAATACCGTAAAAGCCGAAAAAATAAAGAAAGAAAGGAAGTCAGGCTATGACAAATCTGATGCTGAAAAAACTGATGAAGCTACAACCCGGCACTGCTGTTGAGATCACAAGAAATGACAAGGAACGATCGATCTTTACGGGATGCGTCAGTGACAATGATTTTGAAGAGGCTTTAGAAATTCAGGGAGATTTCGGTGAATTGATTCTCAATTATTCTGAGATTGCTTCGGTAATAGTTCTGAAGAGCGGTGTGCCCTCGGAGCCTAAAAAAGTTGAACCACCGGTGCCCGTAATAAAAACAACGCAGGTGCAAGTGCCTGTCCAAACTCATTCTGGTTCGAAAAAACTGGAAAAGTTTTCGCTTTATACGGAAATAAAATATCCGAAGATCGGAGATTTTGAGCTTGAAAAATATTTTAAAGAGAGTCTTTCTCCCGAAGAAAGAAAGCTTGCAATAGATATGTATCAAAGCTATAAGTACAAGCTGAAAAACCAAGAGTTTGCTGCTTGTTCGGCGGCTGCCGGAAAGATGATCGATGCGTTTGATCGTGCGGATTCTGAGATATCGGACGCTGCGTACCGTTTTGCTTTCGCATTGAAGTCCAGAGTCAACGCAAAACAGGACTACGATTGTCTGATGGATTTTGATGTGTATGATTATCTTGCGGTTTATCATTATCTCGAAGGAGAATATGATAAGGCTGTTGCATATGCATGCCTTGCGCTGATCAATGGCTACGAGGAATCTTTCCGGGATGTTCTTTTTACGATTCTTGCAAAGGAAACTGTAGAACGTGCAGATACAAGCGGTATTGTTTATGTTCTTACAGAGAACTCCGTGCTGATTCTGAATGCAGCAATGCGCGAGCTTCTGAATTTCGTTTATTCGACCTTCATGGGAAAGCTGCCGGCCACTCTTAATAAGAGTGAAATTATCAAAGAATTGAATTCCTGCTGTCAGAACAGTGCTGTTGCCGAGAGTATAAATTCAGTTCTTGTCAAGCACAAAAAAGAAGAGCCGGTTCCGAAGCCCGTTCCGGCTGCAACGCCTGTAGTTTATACGGAACCGTTGGTTAAGAAGCC
Organism: Acutalibacteraceae bacterium; assembly: GCA_045533835.1. Classification (GTDB taxonomy): domain Bacteria; phylum Bacillota; class Clostridia; order Oscillospirales; family Acutalibacteraceae; genus RUG806. The sequence continues at coordinate 47,395 of JAZSIM010000039.1, read as the reverse complement.
CGTTACACAGATAAAACGAGGCGATATCTATTACATATCCTGGGGTGACGAATGGGGTAAAATCGCAGCAGACGACGGCGAGGAATATCGTTTCCAGTATACCGATATTGAGGATAAAGCGTTGGCTGAAAAAATCAGATCGCTTCAGCTGCGCGATTTGAGAGCCGAAAACCTGGTCATCCGTGTTGAATTTTCTGTCTGCGACAAAAAGATTTCTATCACAAGAGAGCTTTTTAAGCGAGCTGTTCCTCCGGTTGCTCCGCCTCCTCCTCCGGAAAATAAGCCGAAAAAAGAAAGCAGCCTGAAAATTGCGCGAAGAATTCTTGCCGATGCATTAAATGACCGCCGTTTTGAGGACAGCTTACCTTATCTTGAAACGGCTATGACGGAAGAGGAAGATCCTCTTATTCCTTTGGCAACATTCCTGAATTGCTGTGTTGCTGCCGCAAAGCGAAACAGCGCGGAAGAATATGAATCAAAAGCATACGATGCTTATATGAAATACAAGGACAGAATTGAGAAGACTGTCGGAATCGGATGCAACGTTGCCGTTATGGATCTGATGATACGTCTGAAGAATACGGACGAGGCACTACAGGCTGCCGGCAGAATTCTTGCTGATCCGAAAATCTCGCCGGAGGTCAGACTCCATTATATCTTCGGACGCGCTCAGCTGTTGATGGAGCGTGCGTCTGCAATCGAGAACGATGAATCTTCTTCCGCGGAAGATATCGTTCAGGCTTATGAAAGCGCCTGCTCTGCCTATATGGATTGGGAACAGCGTTTCTCAAGTATGCCCGCGTTCAGAAGCAATCCTGCAAAAAAGAATATGTACTTTAATCTCGTTTTGCTGGAGATTGCAAAGTGTCTGGTAAAAACCGGTGATTCTGAAAAGGCAAAGGAAATCCTGAAAAGAATCCTCAATTTTGACGCATCCAACGATAATGCGAAGAAAATGCTGCAGAGGCTGATCGCTGAAGAAAATGCCGTGGCCGCTGTTCAGGACGGAGATATTTTTGAAGAAGAGGCATCAGAAGAGCTGTTTTTTGACTATTATTATGACGATGCAGACGATGATGAGCAGACTCAGTTTGAAGAATATTCCGACGTGTCCGGCTGGAAGGCTCTTGGGCTTGAGGCTAAAGACGTTATCGAGTACGCCATAAAACTGTTTGCCGAAAATCGCGATGCGGCAGCTATCGCGTACCTCAAAGCGGCATCAGACCTTAATGACGAGCTGGTTTCGTTTTACAGGCTGGTATCCTATGCAACGAACCATCCCATGGAGAACCTGAATTACAAGCTGGAAAATGTTACTCTTCAGTTTAATGAAAAATGCCCTGCGGCAGAGCAGTTTGTCCGTTTCGCTCAGGCGGCGGCATTCTTGCGCGGCTCCTTCTACCATACCTCTGACAACGACTACTTCCTTGCATCAGCATATGTTGATAATGATATCATTTCAAAGGTTCCTGCTTTCGGACTTGCGTTTGAATATATCGAGAGCTTCAGAGCTGCTGTCGGTAAAGGAATGGACTTATACGCCGATTACAGATATCGCTCTGATGATTATAAGGCCTCCGTAATAATGCAGCTTTCAAAGGATGCGAAGCTGCTTTATGACAGATATTTTGGTAGATTGTTCCATGAAACGGTATCTCAGAAGCGCTTTAAGCTTACCAAAAATATCGTTTTTGAAAAAGACGGCTTCCTTGAACGTGTTCTGAACTGCGTTGTAAATAACAGTGTTACCGAATTCCAGCAGTATCAGGTGCAGCTTGCCGAATTGTTTATCAGAAACGATTCCTCCGTTTCTGTCGGTAATATCGATCTTGCGAAAATCGAAGCATATATAGACGATGCGTGGATACAGGCTGGAAAAGATAAGTCTATTCATGTAAAAAGCACCGCCAAGCTTATGGGCAGTCTTCGTAACAATATACGTATTCCTGTTTGCAGAATCGTTGAAACGGTCTGCGTTTGGCTGACATTGCATTCGGAAGCCAACTCGGACTATTCCGAGAGCGATCTTGCTCTTTACAGAACGAAGAAGGCAGGCCTGCTGAGCGCATTGTCGCAGGCTGAAGCTGAGATTGAACAGCATATCAATGATGCCGATATTCAGAGCCGTGCCGGACTTCACTTGCTTAAAAACTGTGTCTGTGAGCTTGCTGAAAGAGTTGAAGGCTCCTGGACAGAGGATAAGCGCAGATTCTTTTTTGCAGATTTTCTGCGTACGGATCGTATGCTGCTCAATGATGAGTTCCTGCCTGATATGACGTTCACGTTCTGCGATATGCCGACGTTCAATATCCTTGCGAGAATCAGAGCACATGTTGAGGCCTGTGACGCCGATATAATTTCTTATGCGGAAAGTATATATTCCAGAGCTACCGATAAGCATGACTTCGGTACTGCTGAAAAGATTGCTGAGTATTTAAGATTTGTCGGAAAAGAATCCGAATGGACTATGCCGGAGGATTCCGATTCATACGATGAACAGGCACGCAAGCAGCTTCGCGACAGCTTTGACAAATTCAACGTTGATATTGCTTTTGCAATCAGCCGCGGACAGATTAAAAACTCTGACGCATTTATGCAATCCGTAGATGCAACGGCACAGAGTATCTATCAGTATTGTCTTGAATCTTCAAATTACGGATTTTTCTTCCGCTTTATCGCTTTATGTCATGATATGATCCACGCCAATGCAATGGAATACGGTGCGATTCTTGAACAGCAGCTTGAGCGTCTTGTTTCTGAAGAGAAAATTGATACGGATGATGTTAATTATCAGAAGATCAGCGGATTTATCGAAACACAGCAGTTTACTGTCGCAGAAGAGATGATGGATCAGGTTGACAAGGGAACCATCGGAAATGTAGAAGACTTCCCGATAAAAATCACTGACTATCTGACCAGATTCTGGGATGAATTCGATGCGAATTATTCCGCAATTGCCCATGATCGCGGAAAACCTCTTGCCAGAATCGTTTCATCACGCGGTGCTAGTAAGGACCGCAGAGGCGGTGAAGCACTTGTTAATAACTGGCCTAGACACGATCAGTGGTCGTCCGAACAGATGGTTACGTTGCTGCGACTGCTGGGATGGTCTGACGTGGATGTTGAAAAATCGTCTATTGCCGGAAGTCTGGCCAGCTTCCATGTCAAGCAGAATGCGGGAGTATTCTCACAGCGCGAATATCCGCATCCTATTGCTGCGTTCGGTACGCAGGCGTATAACGACGGCTTTTATGTTGTATGTCTTTTCGGAACGACCGACAGCACCCGTCTTGTTGATATTTGTAAGCGTCTTGATTCCGTCACCGGCAATAAGATGCTGCTTATTGATTTTGCTCTGTCTGCAGGAGAGAGAAGACGACTTGCCCGTCTGATGAAGCAGGTATCGTTCGCAAATACATACCTGTTCGTTGACCGTGTCAGTCTTTTATATCTTGCAAATCACTATGTCGGCGGCGTGGGCGACGCAAACAACCGTGCTCTTTTTGCAATATCGATGCCGTTTACGTATTATCAGCCTTACGGTCTCGGCTCTTCTTCTGCAACTGCTCCCGAGCTTTTCAGCGGAAGAAAAGAGGAGCTGCTGTCTGTAGAATCAGCTACGGGTGCAAATCTGATTTACGGCGGTCGACAGCTTGGTAAAACTGCGATTCTGAACAAGGCGGTCAATGAAACGCACGATCCCGAAAACGGCCGCTATGCATTCGCAATCGACATCAGAGAAAAGAACTGCCGTGACGCTGCTTTGAAGGTGTCCCGCTGGCTGAGCACAGAAGGTATTTTTACAGACGAACAGATTACGGATGACTGGGACATGTTAGCTTTCTATCTTCGTAAAAATATCAAAGATAAATCCATTTCGTATATCCTGCTTATGCTTGATGAAGCAGACTGCTTTATTGATGACTGCAAGACGTATGAGTACGCACCTTTTGTAGCACTTAAGGATATTCAGCAGTCGATGAACGGAAGATTCAAATTTGTTCTTGCCGGTCTGCACGATATCGTCAAGTTCAAGCGTGATGTTGCACTCGGAAATAACTCCGTAATCGCACATCTTTCCTACATCAACGTCAAGCCGTTTGATTACACCACGGCAAAAACGCTTCTCAGGGATCCCTTGAGCTACATCGGCTTTGATTTTGAGGATGATGATGTATCTTTCTTGCAGATCTGTTCTGCAACGAACTATTATCCCGGCTTGCTGCAGTTCTTCTGTCACAAGCTTATCGAAGAGCTCAAGTCGAATTACGGCGGCTACAACGAAACGGATACTCCGTCATATAAGGTAACTCCCAGACATATCGGAAAGGTGCTTGCGGATAAAGAGTTCAAGGCGGCTATTAAAGAAAAATTTGAAATTACACTTCGTCTTGGCGAAGGTAATTACTATTATATTCTTGCACTGCTGCTTGCACTGCTTTATGATGACAATGAGTCGGCGGAAGGCTATGATATTAAAGCTATCGTAAGAATGTCGAGCGACGTTGGTGTTGATTTGCTTAAGACTCTGACTGAGAACGATATTAAAGCAAGGCTTGAGGAGCTCTGCGATCTTAACATTCTTAAGATGATCGGTGACGGTTATGCTTTCAGAACCAGATCCTTCAGAGATCTGCTCGGTGCAAGAAGAGAGCTTGAAGATCAGCTTCTTGAAATGCTCAGCGTATAAAGAGGAGGATCTGTATGGGTATTCAGAGAAATTGGTGGGAGCTGACCGGATGCGGATCCGGATTCTGCGAGGACGTTATTGCTGCATTGGAATCAAGCAGGAGCGTAGCGCTTGTCGGCTCCGAGCTTCCGTGGAACAGCATTTTTCACGAAAAGCTCAAGGGTGCTAACATAAGTGCATCAAAGGCCTTTGAGATAATCTGCGGTGCAGATATACTGCGTCCCGCCGAATATCTGTTCAGCAAATATTGTACTACTGAGATTCAGTCAAATTACTGGCCTGATCCGCCTTCTTACACGCACGTGAATTTTCTCGCGGAAAATGCAGATGTAATTATCAATAAGAGATTTATTGTTGTGCGTGGTTTTGCATCGGAGAAAAGCTTCTTCAACTGGTGTGATTTCGTTGAAAAATATTCAAAGTGTGTAATATCAGCAGGAATTGATCCGGAAGACAGAGCCGTATTCATTCTCGAATACGGCGGAGGTCGCTCCGCTGCGAGTCGACTTGATGCTGTTCAGGTTATACCGTTTGAACCGAAAGATGTGGATATATTTACATATAACCTTGTGAACACAGCAAATGATTACAATGAGTATCTCATGAATCGGTACGCGGCGGAATTGATAGGAGAGCTTTGCAGCGGTAACGTGGAGCTGTGCGGTTATCTGTCTGAGTATGAAGGCCTGGCGATATATCCTGCGGCAACCTATAATGCATTTGCAAAGGATTTATCCGTTTCGGGACGATTGTCACCTGAGCAGATTAATTCCGCTGTGCTTCTTGCTCAGTTCAAAGTGTTCTTCCCGTGGATTGAACAAAAAAGAAGAGAGCTTATTACAAGATATTATGAACCGATAAAGCAGTGTCTTCCGTGGAAAAACGATTTCAACGAGGAAAAAAATGAGCCTTATGATATGGAGCTGAGAGATCTGATTTTTAAGTTCAGCACGATAGGTGTTTCGGAAATCGACAGGAACACAATAAAGCTACTCAGAGATGCGAGAAATCAGCTGGCTCACAATCATATGCTTACGTATGAGGAAATAATGGGCTTATTGCAGTAAGCCGAGGCTGAAAAACAGAAAGAAGGCGTACCTACCTTGCCTTTTTCTGTTTTTCAGCAGCTACGCTTTCCGCTTCCCCCTGAAAAAACAAAAAAGACTATCCGTCGGATAGTCTTTTTTTGCTGAAGACCAATAAAAAAGGAGCAATTGTCATTACGACAATCCCTCCTTTATTACTTTCATCACGAAATTTTTGTACAAATATTGAAAACTTTCAGTCTATGTAAATGACTATAGCTGTACAATTGTCAGCATTGGGGACTTTAGCTGCACTTTTTACAAATTCGGATGCATGAGCATTTGAATTCAAAAGTGAAGCTATTTGTTTTTCGTTCAGGGCGTTGGTAATTCCGTCAGAGCATAGCAAAAACTTGTCCCCGGGAGAAGGGATGTCAGTCCATATGTTTGCAATATCTGATAATTTGCAGTTGCTGCCATCGAAACAGTATAAAAGATAAGATGAATCACCTTCCTCAACTAGCTGACCTGTAAACCTTTTATATGTTTCCAAATTATGTCTGACACTTATTTCTTCAAGTGTACCACCTTTTTTCAGAACAAATCCCGGTGAATCACCTACATTTGCATACAAAAGTTGATTGTTTGTTATGAGAAGGCAAGATAGAGTGTTTGCCCCGTTTAAGGATAAAGATTTCATATATTCACGAAGTTTCTGATGTGTTGAATCTATAGATGTCAGAGTCCATTCGGTAAGATCCGAGTTGATATCAATATTTTTCAGTTTTTCATTCAGAATAGCCAGCGTTATTGTTGCCGTCTTTGCACTGTCAGCCAGGGATCCTACGCCATCACTGACAGCAAAAAAAGCAGGATATTTTTCGTCTGCAAATATCTTTGTATAGCAGTGGACATTTCCTTGTGGAGGCATTATGCCGTTTGCACTGAAATAATCCTGATTTTCTTGTCGTTGGCCTATATTGGTTGCTGCAGAAAAACTGTATCTGATTGTATTATTCATAGAAAAATCCTTTCTTAACATCGTAGTTATTTGCAAATGAATACAATATCTACAATTTCAGTATAACGCATATGTCAATAGTTTTTTTGCTTTTTTTGACTTGTTTGGCCTATATGATTTGCAATTCAAAAATATTTTTTGTTTTTTCGCAGATTTCGACGTGTTATATGCGAAATGTGACAACGCATTATTGACTTACAGAAATTTCTAGGTTACAATGTACAAAAACGTATAAACAAAGAGGGAACTTTGCATGAAAAAGAAATTGGGCTTTTTTGAGAACCATATGCTTATTTGGACGGCAAAGAAGGATGCAGAAAACAGAGTATTTGAAGCTTTTGAATCAGACAAAAAATATATTGGCATAAATACCGACAACAAGAATAAAAAAGTTTTTATGGTATCTGCTTTTATGCTTACAGAGATGAATAAGTTCGCCTATGCAAGAGACCGTTTCTATAAAGAACATCGCTGTATCTATAAAAGCAAAACGGAAAAAAGAAGGTTTCCTTTCAGATTTGGGAAATTTGCGGATTCTCTTTGTGAATTAGATAAGCGCATAAATGATAATATCCGAAATATTGAAATTGCACGTCATAATTGTGAAAGCGCTATTGATGAAATCGAAGAAAAATGCAGAATTCTTAACAAAGATAACACTGCTTCTGAGATTACCGCAATGTGTAATTACAAGAAGGCTGAATGTCAGCATCAGTACGAGGAAAAGATCAATACTTACAAAAGCAATGCTGTCGCTCTGCTTGATGAGAAAAAAAGGCTGATTGATAAAATGTCCAATTGTGTTGTTCTTATGTTCAGACGCCGGATGCTTCGAGTTAATACCTACTATAGATGGGCACACAAAACAACACCTGCACTTCCTGCTGTATGTGCGGATGGTCAGCAGCTTTTGCAGATAAGCAGTATTGATCTTCTGGGAAAGCTTTCAGATGCAGAAAAAGATATTGAAGCGGTAAGAACAACAGTTTCAACTGTTTAAGGGGGAACATCAATGGAAAAAATAACGAATTTTTTCAAGAAACTTATTGCAGGCTTAAAGAAAAAAGAAAAGAAAACCGCAGGAATCAAACAACCTCTGAGACCGGTTAGAAAGAAGGTGGTTCCTAAGTCGGAATTTGAATTGCTCACGAATAAGATTATTTATGAAACAATCGGTCCGAAAGGCAGCATGAAAGCAAGGCTTGAGGGACTGCTCAGATTTTACGAGGCTGAAAATAATCCTATCGGTACCGATGCTGCAAAAAAAATAATGTTTGCTGTCATTTCTAATGCAATAGCTCAGCGTGACAATATACTGTTTAATTTCGTCGCAGCTATAAAAAACGGTGAAATAACAGCTGAATACTATGAAAAGCTCAATAAAATTGAGAGTCTGGAGCTTAGAGCAAATGCTGCTACTACCGATGCTGCTGTTTTTTACAATGAAACAATCAAGGCTAAAGGTAAGCTGGAGGCAATTGAAAATGCAGACAGAGCCGGTAACTATAAGAGCTGATGAAAACAAACAAATTTATAGCGTATTTAATATTTTTCGCTACCCTTTGCTTTGATATCATTTCTCTTTCTTCAGCATTGAATGCTGCTGCCTTAAATATAGGACGAATAACATCTGTTTTGCTTATTGTCAGTTTTCTTGCTGTATTTATGCTGACTCCTGTTCTCTGTGTACATAATTTTGCCCGGTTATCTGCTGCTGATATAAAAAAGAACGATAAAGTGAAGGTATTTTTAATCGCTTTTTTATCTGCGATAACGGGACTTAAGGCTGTTTTACTGTGGACTGTGACCAGGCTGTTGGCATTACATTCCTTTTATCTTATGTACGACGAGATAATAGCATCTGATGTCTTCGTTGCCGGTATACCGGTTTTAATGTTTGTTTTTTGCATAGCTGCTTCGTGTATCCTTGAGTTCAATATTACCATTAGCATAAAACCAATAAAAAGAATCATCAAGCATAAAACAAATAAAAAGTTTTTCAGACTAAAAAATAACAAGGCTTCTTCAGCAGCCAATGAAAAAACTTCACCGGAGGAGGAAGTTGTATGAAAAAATTACTGCACTTTTTTTCAGGAAACAGAACTGCCAAAAATCCGTATAAGAAAAACTTCAGTGCCATGTTGGACTTCGTTGAGAATCTTGGCGGAATAATGAAGATAAGTATAACCGCACTTATACTTTTGCTGTTTGCTGCAGACTATTATACGATATATGACCTTTTCAGAGAACCGCAGTTTAACTTTGATCCGTTAATTCAAAAGATTTTGGCTGTTGTTGTTGCCGCAGTCCTTGAAGGTTTGCCTTGTCTTTTCAGTACAGCACTCTGCAAGCTGATGGATACAAATATAACAGATCAAATTGAAAGAAGAAAGCAGAAAATAATTCTTGTTATCAGTTCTGTTTCAATTGTTTTTTTGTTTGCCCTGGTTATCAGCCTCCGTTTGAATGTTCTTATCGGCAATCTCGGTCTGGAAATGCGGAATGTGCTTTTTAATATTATAGATTCGATAAGCAATAAAGATGGTTTTGCACTGACTCAGTTAATTGGTATTCTCAGTTCAGAAAAGGTTTCTACGCATATATTCCTGGTATTTTCACCTGTCATTACCTCTGTTTTTGCTCTTTTACTTTCGCTCGGATATACATCCTCAGATTATCTTGACAGCCTTAGAAGAAAGTATGAAGCAAAACACAGAAAAAGCCAGAAAGCAAACTTCAACAAGTTTGTTGCACAAGGTAAAGTCAGAACTATGAAACAGGAACTCTGGAATGAGCTTGGATTGTTCGGAACGCCTCCTGATGATAGCGATGCTTTTCATAAATCAATAGCAACTGCGATCGGACAGAGGATAGAAAAAGACGGTGTAGAAGCTTTTAACGTCCAGATTCGTAAATTCAATACTGAAATTGAATCCGTGTTGCAGGAGTATCTTTTCAGAATAAGTGAATTTTCAAGCGTTCCTTTGGAAATTACGGGACTTTGTGTCCGAGATATCATTGCAGAATATGATAATTCTGTGGCTGAGGATTTTTCGGCCGGGAATAAAACCGATGAAAAAGCAACAGAGTTCAGCAAAATGTGGGCTTATCATAAATGCATCAGTCCCCTTACAAATGAATTGCGTTCAATGATAACTAATGCTTCAGATGAGAAGGGCTCAACGAAACGAGGCCCTGATGACGGCCCTGACGGCCCTGATGACGCCCCTGATAAAGATGATGTTTTTGATGAGGTTATCAATGACAATCCTGTAAATGCAGGTGAAGGCTTCGGTTTTAATTCGCCTCCTGCAAAGCAGGCAAAACCCTTTGACAGCAATAATTCTGATTCCACAGAACAGCCGACTCCCTCTGAAAAAGCTGTTCAAAAAGAATTTGACAGTGATAAAACAGACAAATAAAAAGGAGACTGATAAAATGAAAAGAATAATCAATGTATTTCTTGTGATTATGGCCTTTTGCTTAATCTTAACAGGCTGTAACAATGAAAAAGTACCGGAAGAGGCTCAGGGCTCTGCACTTGTCATCATCGTAGGCAATCATGCCAATGCAAAAGCCATAAGCAGCTCCATCTTTGAAAAGCATAAAAATATTATCAACAATGCCTATACATTAAGTAAAGAGAGCAACGGCACATTCAGTGCAACACCTAAGATTAAAGTTATGGTTGCTGACGGTAATCCTGAATTTGAATCTTATCTCGGCGGTTTTTCTACAGAAACTCTTTACGGAAGTAAGAGCGTTGACAACAGAGGTCTTAAAATTGATGACAACAATAAAGCTCTTTTAAACTTCCTCACATCCGGTGAACTGAAGGCACAGGACGAAGAAGTGGATCTTACAAAAGCATTACGTGAAGCTGCTATTTATCTCAATAGTACCGATGGCGAAAAGAATATTCTTCTCCTTGATACGCTTCTTCCCACCAAAGGAATAATTAATTTTACACAGCTTGATTTCCAGGAGTTTTCCGGCAGAGAGCTCTTAGAAGAAGTTAAAAGAATAGATAGCACAGGTTCATTGCCTGATCTTGAAGGAATAAATATAATTGTAGATGGTGCTCTTGATGTTTGCGGAGACCAGACTGACAGAATCAGGGATGAAGGACCTTCAGCTGCAATTATAGGTTTCTGGAAAGAGTTCTTCGGGGACAGTCTTGTCGGCGATATAAGAATGAGTGCTGATGGTGGTGCTGAGCAGTTGTATATTGAAGATGAAGACGGTAACGCTGATTCGAACGGATATCCCTATGTAACACCTATTGCCGTTGCTTCACCTGTTTCCTCAACAAGTCTTGTTTTTAAGGGAAGTGAGTTGCGTTTCCTGCCTTATTCTGATGAATTTGTTGATGAGCCAACGTCAATCAAATACATCTGTGACACTGCAGGCGACACTCTCAGAAAAATCCTTAAGGATGATCCGGACAGAGTTATATATGTAGTTGGTTCTGTAGCCAGAATCCAGAAAACAGATAATCAAAAAACCTCACATTATTCTGAAATCAGGGCAACCAGAGTTTCTGATATACTTATCAGTGAATGTGGCATTCCCAGTAAGAATATCAAAAGCATTGATGCCGGTATGATTAATTTCAGCTGGAGAAACACAGATGAATTTAAGTATCCTGATAATGAAGAAGAAATTGCTGCACGTCGTGCCGAGAACAGAACAGTAGCCATCATCTGCGGTGGTGAAAATTGCAGTGAATACAAAGAAGTAATGGCAGCTCTTGCAGAAGGGGCAAAAGAGATTAATTAAAAATTAAAAACTTCCGTCAACAAAGCATTAAGTCTTATGTTGGCGGAAGTTTTTTCTGTTGCTTTTTATTGAAAATCGAAGCATATTTTTTCAGATAGTAAGTTTTGTCTTTGCAACTAATTAAACAAAGCCATTGTAACAAGTTACAATGGCTTTGTTTTATGACAGCTTAATCAGATATTTGTTTTATTAATGTATTCTATAAGGCTTTTTGCAGAGGGGATAAGATCCTTTCCGAAAACTGATGTCGGAACATTAGCCCAGTCAATACACATAGCATAATTCTTTTCCTTATAGCTATAGCCGAATAACATATATACATGGTTTTTTGTATCGTCTTCAGTTTGTGCTGTTCCGCTCTTTGCTATAACATATCCGTAGTTCTTACTCTCTTCAGGAAATCCGTAGGCATCAACCGCTGTTTTATGAAACAACTTATGTAAATCTTTCATAACGGATTTTTTTGTTATATTTTTGCTGAGTATTTCAGTTTCACCCGTATGAACTGTTTTTTCTTCATTTACGATTGACGAGATAAGATAGGGCTTGAGCATATTGCGGTTTTCATTCATTATTGCAGCCATTATTGCAGTCATGTGCAAGGGACTGATCTGTGTTTTTCCTTGTCCGTAAGCAGTAGAAGCAAGCTCGTATTCGGGATCATCACCAACAGGATCAAAATTACTGTCCGTAAGATCAGTGAAATCCAGGTGTAAATCTTCGCCTATATACAGCTTCCTTGCCAGTTCTTTGAACTTTTCAGTTCCTATCAGCAAACCTCTGGTTGCAAAGTATGTGTTGCATGAATAATAAAGTGCTGCCTGAAGATCAGCTTCCGTATTATCAAGAGCAGTCGTTGAATTTACAATTTTTTTCCCGGAAGAGGTTACATAGGGGTCCTCCACCAAATAGCTCTGTTCGATATCGTTTTCAAGAATAAGCATTGTTGTAAGAATCTTCATCGTTGAACCGAACGAATGTGCCTCAATAATTGCTCTGTTTCGTGTAAAGCTTGGAATTGTATTATACACGGCAAGATACTCATTTGCATTAAAATCAACAACATCATCTCCTCGGGCTGCCATACAAAGTATTTCACCCGTGTCGGCATTTATGACATTGATTGAGCCGGTATGTCCTTTCAGCAGATTTGTTGCAAACTGCTGCAAACCGATATCTATGGTGAGTGTTACATCTGCACCAATGGTATCTTTGTGCTTTTTGCCCATATCAAAAAGCTCATATTTCAAACGGTTTCGGAGACCGGAAAGCTGACCGATTGTATTTCTTGTGCCGATAATATAACTAAACTCGTTGGGGTAAATGATTTCAGCGATTTTGCCGGGCCCGTCACTATGAGTAAGCGCAACACCGGTTCTGTCAAAAAAAGTTCCTTCAACATGAGAGTTTAACATATTTTCGGTTATAATATCTTCTCTATGCTTGTCCGCAACAGGATTAATTCCTCTTATGACACCTGTATTATAAATCAAGAAAACAACCAACGTTAAAATAATAACCATTCCGGCAGAGCCGATAGTGGCAATTCTTTCGGCTCTCCAATCGTATTCATGATTCTTTTTCATTATTGTGTTCCCTCCTCTGATGCTTCACCTTTTTTTGAAGGTAATATAAGGCGCATTGAATAAAGAATAAAGAAGGTCATAGCATAGTTTACAAGATTTGCAGTACCGCCGCTGCTAAGGAAGGCTGAAACCATACCTATTATCGGGATGAGGCGGAGTGCTATGCCTAACTGAATTACCGACTGTATTGAAATGCAGATACTGAACCCTATGATTATCGGCGAACTGATGCTGTCTTTAAGTTTGAATGCACAGATGAGAACAGCGAAGAACATAAGCATATAAACAAGCAGAATGAGTATTACTGTTCCTGCCCCCAGCTGCATAAGAGCATAACTGAAAATGGTATCTGAATTCATATGCGTTACATACAAAATATTTTTTTCTTCAGAGCCGAACCACTGAGTGGAGTGCATTGCTGCTTTTATTTGATTTGCATGATCTTGGTTACCTTCAATTCCGAGACGATCAAGAGCCTTTTTATAGACCTTGGCTCCTAATTTTGTTACCAGGCCGACAGATTCTATATTTTTTCGGAATTTATATTTAACAACAAGCGACTGTGATCCGTCATCATTTGTTGTGGGTTCTAAAACTACAGACTCTAAGATACCGCATTCCTCTTCGTCGATAGCATCGCTTTTAAAGAACTCAACAGCAGTTTTTGTTAAGGCTTTGATTTCGTTTGCCGATTCTCCGGTGAAGGTGAAGGTAATTGCATGATATAACTCAGATACGGTAGCTTTAAAATCTGTTTCTACTGTTGATGTATTTTTCTGTGTATACGTGATATTTTTTTGTTCTTCTTCACTGTATTGTTTTTCAAGTGCATTAATTATTTCTCCTGTCGGCGCTGTGACATCATACACCTTCTCATATGCAACTTCTCCGCATCCTGCAGCAATAAGAAGAACTACACATCCGAAGACGCAGATTTTAATAAAAAGACCCATGGATTTTATATTAAGGAAGCTTAGTATTAAAAATGCAAATCCGAGAATGAGTAATGTTCCGAGCTCATTGCAGACAACAAAACAGACCGCAAGAAAACCGAGATAGAGGATGTTGTGGAGCATTTTCTTTTTATCATCAATGTCCTTTCTGGAAAAAGTCATGCTCATCTGTATGATAGCTAAGAATTTTATTATTTCAGAAAGCTGAAGTGATTTGCCCAAAACATCTACCCAGTTGGAGGCATCGTTTGTACCTCCGTCTTTTGAGAAAAATCTTATTACGATAAGAATGGCTGCAAAAATAATTGTAACAAAAGCTATCAGGTATCTCGCATACTTCTGATAGTCAGTTCTGCACAGAATAACAACGATAAAACAGGCAATAAGTCCTAATCCGAGGCCTATGCACATATTTGTGATTATTCCGGCAACTCCGTTATATTTAACGCTTTTCTGCACCATTACCTGCAGAAGAACACCTGTGATTATCAGCAGACATGTAAGAAGAGAATAAAGAGCCGGTGCTGTATGCAGCGGGTTCATATAGTTAGCAAAAACGATGAAAACACTGCAAAGAAATAATGTCACAAAAAATGTTTTCATGTATTCGCCGGATGATTCGTTTTTTGCAGCAATCATAGCACAAAACAGGCTATAAATGGCAACACCGCCAATTGACGCAATGACCTTGCTTATAAAAATCTGGCTTTTAAGAAAAGGTTTTCTTGCCCTGAAATCATCAACAAGAAACATAAATGTTGAACAAACAGTTTCTTTTATGTATCTGTAAAAGCCGAATCTTTTGTCAAATAATATAACAAAAAAAAGATATACCTGCTTTATAAAGCGGATAAACTGAAGAAAAAGACGCTTTGCTTTAGACTGTTTCGCATTGTCATATTCAACCGTATATTCAAAATCTTCAAAATTCGGGTAATAATATCGGTCTTTTTCCGGCACATCGTACATAGCGGGAAGATTTTCTTTGTTAAGGGGGATAAGCCACTTGTTATCCTCTGATTTCATTTTCTTCATTCCTTTCTGTTGATTGACTGCTTTTAGTCCGATTAATTTTTTGATGTTCGTCTTTCAATCGGAACGGTTGGCGTTTTGGGCGGGACAGGTGTTTTATCATCTACATTGATCTTTTCGCCTGGCTTTGGGCCTGAGGGTAATTTTCTTTTAACAGGAGGCTGAACGGGTTCGGCATTTTTTTCGTAATTTCCGTCAGCCCCATCTGCAGTTGATTCTACGGTATTATTGGGTCTGTTGATTTTGTTGAAATCAGGTTTTGGTTCTGAGGGGAGTTTTCTTTTAACAGGAGGTTGAACGGGTTCGGCATTTTTTGCATAATTTCCGTCAGCCTCACCTACAGCCGAGTCTGCGACATCATTATCTTCAGAAGATTCAGTTTTTCCTTCGTTGGACGGAGATTCGTCGGTATTGTCCGGAATAATCAGATTTAATCGAACCAGATCCTCATCGGAAATTGTGGCAGTATTGCCGGTAAGAATGCTTATAAATTTTTTGTAGCATACTGCTGCAAAAAATATCAGTAAAACAACTGCTATAATAATGAAAAGCTGTGTTTTGAATTCCAGCATAGTTAGTCATCTCCTAAACTAAGTTTTTATCAATACTCCCCTGTAAGCAGATACCTGTCTTACAGAGGAGTGTTGTATGGTCAGACTACAAAAAAGAATCAGGGAAGATTACGCGGATCAAAATTCCTGCTGGGCATAGGAGTACGTCTCTTCTGATTACCATTAAAAACCTGTTCAGGTGAAGGAACAGATTTGCGTTCTCCGCTTCTGATGGAAGCTACGGGAGGAGGATTCTTTTCCCATGCTTTGTAAGTAAACCACTGGCTTCCTCCGAGGGAAAAGGCAATTCCTTCACGAAGATAAAATGAATCCACATAACTGAATTCACCGGTTTCAAAGTCATATACAGTGATATCATCTATAAATCTGTCTCCGTCATAGTAGCGTGCACCTATTTTTTCGATACCGTCTCGGAGTGCAATAAAAGGATGTCTGTCATCCGTTTCATAGATATAGTATGCATTTTGGCTTATAGACTGTTCGTAACCGCGATAGGCTTTTAATGTTATCTGTCCGGGGATAAATTTTGCCTTAGGTCTGTTTATACAGATTCCATCTGCAGGTATGATTCCGAGGGGAAAAACTGCAACAACTCCATCAGCAACTTTACGATCATCAGCATCAGCAAGCTGTACCAGAGATCCGTTGATGTTACGTATTATTGTATCGTCTTTGATTTTGCCGAACACAGCATTGATGGCCTCTTTAGCTTTATCAAGATTAGGTTTTTTGCCATAAGCAGGTGTTGAGGGAGCAGGGGTTGAGGAAGTAGGTGTTGAGGGAGTAGGCTTAGGATTTTTTTTCTTGAGAAGTACAAAAATAATGATGCATATTACGATGATAATAAGAATTACGGGGATTGCTTCCATGGTTATTTCTCCTTTTGTTTTTTTGACATACATCTGATGTCTTCGTTCACAATTATACTTAGAAAAAATTTTTTGTCAAAATATTTCTTGCATTTTTTGCGAAAATATCAATTTATATGTTTTTTTGCAAACAATATGGGCAAATGGCAAAAATAATTAGATTTATGGTTTTTTTACGTTGTTATTTTTTACGTTGTTATTTTTTGCGAATTATCCAAAAAAAACATAGAAATGTGTTATATTTTGTGGTATAATAAATCAAAATAATAGGAGCGTAATCTAAGTCATGAAAAACAATACACAAAAATTCAGAATGGAGCTTGCGGACTGTTGCATTCAGTATCCGACAAGTGAATCAATAACTAATTTTCTGCAGTTTCTGAATGAAAAGCAGGATGTATATAATGATTGGATAAAATTTTACACTGCTCTCAGAGCTTCGGACAGTAGTCTTACCGATGTTGATATAGCTACCGCAATGAAGGTTTCTGTCAGCACTGTGGGTAGGTTTAAAAGAAGTATTCCGTCAAAAAGAGAATATGTAATTATGTTGGCTGCCATTTTCGGAAAAAATGTCGCCGAAGCAAAAATAATGCTTACTCGCTATGCTCATTATTCAGATTTTTATCCTAAAAGCCAAGAGGATAATATCTGGTTGTATATCATTTCTCAGGGAAAATGTCTTACTCCCTGGAACACATTTGAAACACTTTTAACCGATATTAAGGCCATGGCGGAAACAGTGCAAAATTCCAAAGTTCAGAATCTGCGGAAAAATACCGTAAATATGGGAGCAGATTTGATGAGCTCTCTTGGCTCACTGAACTCTTTTATGTGGTTTATGATAAATAACAGCAGCGAATATGGGTATGCTTATATGCATCTGCGCAAAATAATTCTCAACAGAATAAAAAATGCAAACACAGGCGAGATAAAAGAAACCAGCGACCGGGCTTTTGCTAATTCGTATTTTAAGAATGATTCTTTTTTAGATCGTCATTATCATGAAATGGATAAAATGAAAAGAGGGCTTCCACCCACAAGAGATTATATTATTGCCTTGGGATTGCATCTCGGATATCTTGTTGATGATATTAATGATTTGCTGAAAAAGGCCAACTACAGCGAGCTGTGTATAAAAGACAGTCTGGAAATCTGCATTTATTTTGCTTTGAGTGACATTGATGTAAAAGCTCCCGCTTATTCAGGGGATGAATTGTTGACCTGTGATGAGGAAAGAGAAACAGCTCAGGCAATGATAATGCAGCAGGATATTATTTGCAAAACTATCGAAAACAAAGGTCTTGCCAAAGTGGTAAAGGATTATCTGCTGACAATAAAAAACAGCAAAAACCTGCCCGAACAGATCAGAAACGAAATAACAGAAAGCTTTCTCAAGCTTTTATAGTAGAGCCTTATAAGGAGAGAAAATAAAATGCATTCTATTCTTCGATCATTACTGAATGAATCATATCTCATACCTGACGGGGTGGTTGAATCTGTTTTTATGCACACGAGCTGTGTGCTTGACAGTACACTCAGCCAAATTGCTGACAGTAAGTATTTGAATTCCAAGTATAGCTTTTATATTACAAATGACTGTTATAATGAATTAATACTTTTAAAAAACAGATCAAAAGTAAAGGCCTTCGCAGATAATGCAGGTATTCTTCTTAGGTTATGTAAAAGAGTTGCAAAGCTTAACTTAAGAGATCTTTACGGCTTTCTTAAATCAGATCACAGCTCTGTGCTCATAAGAATTTTAAAACCAAGCGAAAAAAGACCATATATTTTTGCTTTCTATAATGGAGCAGCAGCTGAAGAGTTTGTTAATTATACGCTTCCTGACGATGAAATCCGGAGATATAACAATTATAACCAAATCAGCATGAAGGCGCTTGACTGCGTTAAAATTCTTTTATTAAACAAAAACGAAGACTGCTCTGCAGATGTTGATTATATGTATATCTCTCCGGTCAGACTCAGCGCATTCAATGGTGCGGCAAAGAGAAACAAGCGCTTTCGTAAGCCACCCTATATTATTAATATATCAGAAGAAATCTATCTTTCAGAAAACGGAGAAATGCCGTCGGACGAAACCAGTATTTGCCTGAGATATATAGACAGCAGAAAGGTCCAGCATGTTGATATAAAAAACCTGAAAAATTTTACAAAAGGCGGTATGGCATTCCTGTATCGTATAGATACTCCGGAAATTAAAAATAAGGTTGCGAAGATATTTATAAAGAAAAGAAAAGATCATTCAGTTGTAGATTTTCTTACATATCTTGCACAGTTTAATTCAGTTTTTGGCGATCGCATGACCTTGCCGGAAGCACTGATATATAATTCCAAAAATGAATTTATCGGATATACTATGAATGAATTAAAAGGAACAACCTGCATAAAATCTATAGATAGCACGGATTTTATGCAATCTAAGGAGCATGCTGCACAGTTGTCTTTGATGCTATTGGAAATGAGACTTTTGCAGTTGGAAATGAATGATATTTCAAATGCCAATATATCGGTTACCAAAACCGGTCAAGTGGTTCTTTTTGATTCTGACAGTATCGAGAACAGAAAATATGTGTATAATAAAATTCTCCGTACCGAAGCATTTGCGCATCCGGATCTTCTGGGGGATAAAAGCTTATTCAGGGCTATCCGGTTTAATGATTTTGCCTATTCTATAGTTCTGTTTCAGCTTTTTATGCTATTTCATCCTCTTGATAATAACTGCATCGGAGGAGAATCTGATGATTATAAGGATTGGCTCCAGGCAGCGAAATACGGAATTAAATGTATCACAGAAAATTCCACTGAATTTTTCGCCTATTCTGATAATGTATGGCTGAATTTATTCACCCCTGACCAGCGTAGAGCTTTTCTTTCAAATTTTGATTTCACAAAAAAAACTCTTACAGAAAAAACACCTAAGATAAATTTTGTAAAAACACCTACGATAGGACAGTGGCTGGGAATTCTGAATATAAGCTAAGGACGGATGATAACAAATGAAAAAGAATATTGATGTTTTTTTTATTGTTGACTGCTCGAAAATGGCCGAAGATTATATTGATAATATTGACACGTTTTTGCGTGCGATGGTTAACAGTATGATTATTTCCAGATTTTTGCAAAATCACAATATTTATGTAAATATATTTAGCTTTGGCAGCAAGTTTTCAAAAAACAGCAACATTATAATGATAGATAAACCGCTCAAAAAGATCGATGACGTTGATATCCGTATATCTCATTGCGGAGGTGCTGCAGATCCCGATGCTGCGCTCAGAGCAGCCGTTAGTCACGGTGTAGCAAGATATGACGAATGGATTCTGATGGGAGAGAAAGCAGAGCGTCCGGTTTTCTTTTTTCTCAGTGGCGGGAATTTTGAGTCTGTCGACGGCAATGCTGCTAAAAAAAATATCATAGAGCAGCGGTATAGGATCACTGCGGAAATGATACGTGAGCTTACCGCTGACAAGAAAATAAGGTTATATGTCTGTGCTATCGACACATACAATAAAGCGGCAGATTCATCAACTCTCGCGCTGATGCTGACGGATGAAAAAAAACAGCTGATTAAAATGTTTTCTTCGTTTATGTACAGTGCAAGTGAAAGATTTGTGAAAATTTTATCAGATTTTTAAAGGAGTGTATTAAAATGAGAAGAAAGCTCGATGTGGTTGTAATTGTTGACAGATCCACTTCTATGAAGAAATGGATATCCGATCTCAATTCATGTATCCGTGATATTGCGGTAACTTTAAAGGATACACCTGAATATGTAGCTAATTGTGATATATTTTTCAGCGTTTTGCAATTTCCTGTATTTGAGGCAGACGGAGAGGATGCCTTTGTATGCAAAGCACTGAATATTAATGCGGATACAGCAATTAATTTTCCGGAAATAACGTCAAGAGGCGCTACAAATCCGTCTTTTGCATTGACTAAAGCCGCTGAGTTTGTAATTCAAAGATATGAAAACTGGGGCAAAGATAAACTACCAAGGTTCCATCCTTTTATCTTTTTTCTTACGGACGGAAGACCGGATGCAGGAGCTGATGTTCCCGGCGGCAGGGTTGATGAGCAGGAACAGAAACTTGTTGAAGAAAATTATGAAAAATTGGCAAATTACATTAAAAGCTTGCATAAAGATCGTAAGCTTCAGTTTTATGCCTTTGCAATCGGAAATGCTGATATTGGTATGCTCAGAAAACTCACTTCAGATGTGTATGATTATACAAGTTTTGATATGAAGAATGCTTTTAAGGCTTTTAGTGAATTCCTTCTGACAGAAACAAGAGCAACCTCCGATACAACAAGGAAAATGTTAGAGAGTGACCGTAGTATAGACGAAGGTGGTGCAGACGGTGAACATTATAAAGTATCTAGGTCAGGGAATATTTCATAATGACAACTATCTTGAGTGTCAGGACAGTCTGGGATATCTTGTAACAGAATCAGGCAGGGTTATTCTTGCTTTGTCTGATGGGTGCGGCTCTTGTATACATGCAAAATCGGCATCTGAAACGGTTGTCGACACGATTCTCGAGTATTATTCTGATAATACAAACTCTCTTGCAAATGATATTAATGCAAAAAAACAGCTTATTAAGATGATAAACGACAGACTTTTGCAGAAGGCGCTGAAACTTTCATATAAGGATACCTATGAATTTTCCGCAACGATGGTATTTGCTGTCATTGAAGATTGTTATGTTCTCATAGGACATATAGGTGATGGTGCTTTGATGTGCTACGGTAAAAACGGGGAGCTATTATTTGAATCAGTAGCCGAAAACGGTGTTGATGAATATGAAACTTACTTTGTAAACAGCTACGATGCATTGCGTCGATTTCGTCTTGATATTCTTGAATTGGAAGAAAAAAGTCTGCTCAGAAATATTGTGATGTATTCTGACGGTCCTGAGAAAATGTTTAATTCGCATATCAGAAAAGGGCTTAATGAGGGCGCTACTTCTTTGGTCAGCAATGTCAGAAACAATAATATAACAGATTGTGCACAATTAGGTGAATATCTCCATAGTATTTTTACTGATTCAGCAAAAAATGCTACGGACGATTGGTCGCTGATAGTTTTTGACAGAGAACAGAATATGTGTAATGATTTTAATCCTGAGCCGGTGGTAATGTCTTCGGTTTATGCTGAAAGAACTTCCGACAGATATAAAGATTTCAGTTCTGTTTCGTATTTGGCATCGCCGGTTTCTGCGGAAGAAGAAAAAAACGAGATTTCTTATTCAGCTGCCGACATTGACGAAACTAATGATTCGGAATCTGTTAAAGAGAATCCGGATGGTGACACATTAGACGTTTATCAAGAAAATAGTAATAAGGATGAAAGCTGTCAGCGCGAAGCGGAACAGATAAGCTTTATTGAAAAAAACATTGACGAGCTTTATGTTGATTTTGAAGATCCGGCATATAATCACAGTGAAATCAACGATCTGGATTATCCGGAAATTGAACCGGATTTTTTAGGCAAAAACGGACAATATCCTGAATCTGTATTTGATGACGTAAAATTATCGGACGATATGTCAGCAAACACTGATGCCCATCGTACGGAAAATTTTGAAAAAAATGAGCAACCAACAGCAGGAAGAATAAAAAATTATATCAAAAAAATAACCAAAGGCTTATGGTAAAAGCAAATATTTTATTAACAATTGAACGGAGAAATAAAAATGGCTGTAAATATAAGTGAGGAAGAAGTAAAAAGAATATTTTTTGAGAAGTTTTTGCCGGAAATTGATAATAATAGCAAAATAGAGTTACCGATAAAAGAAGAAAATTTTAACAAAGCAATGATGGATGGCGGTTTCTCTTCGATTTATACTTTTACTGATGCAAACGAAACAGAGTTTGTTATGAAGGTTTTGTCGACATCCAGAACAGATTTTCTTAGAGAGACCGATGCCACTACGTGTGCATTGAATGAAATTCTTGCTCTTTACTGTTTGTGGCACGAGGGGCGCGATGCCATTGTAATGTATGATTGCTTTGAATATAAACCTGAGTCATCTATCTACAATCCAGAAGATTTGAAAAATCTGGAGCGCGAATATATTTATTTTATCATTATGCCAAAGTATAAAACCTTTGGTGAGCATATTAATACGAAAAAAAATTCAGAAAAGAATATTTATTGTCTAACAATAGACCTTTTAGAGGCATTAAAAAGTATTCATGAGCCAATTAATTTTATAGACTCATACGAAGAGTTAAGAGATAAGAATATCGTAACTTTTGAAAATGAGTGTCTGTATGAAAACAATACCGACAATTATATCAATGACAGAATTATTTTACACAACGATATTAAGCCCGGCAATTTTCTTGTGACAGGCAAAGGCAAAGTACTTTTTTCTGATTTTGGCGCGATGGATCTGTTGGATCCCTCAAAAGAATTCAACAGATTTCGTTTAGGCTTAGGAACAAAACCATATTACGCACCTGAGTTAGACGTGAAAGACTACAAAATTTATAATTGTAGAACAAATAGTGATCTTTATTCTCTGGGCATTACAATTATTGAGCTGTTGCCTCATGATGAGAAGAATCAGGTGGATGAACAGCTGATAACTCCTGAGTTTTGGGATATACTCAAAAAAATGACAGAAGAAGATCCTGATAAGCGTTATGAAACAGAAGAAGAGGCTATAACAGATCTGAAAAAAATAGAGAACCTTATATCTTCAGAGCCGTATAGCCAGGAAATTAATGAAATAACAAAGTTTAAGGTTCTGCTTGCAGAAAGAAATATCAAAGAATTATATAATGAGGCATGTAAGCGTTATATTCAAAACAGTGATAATGCATTCAATATCAGATTCTATTCCTATGCAAAAGCTTGTTATAACGGAATAAAATCAAGAGAAGACTTTGAAGTTGCCGTAAGAATTATTAAGCCTTTGATTGACGACGAAGATAAGGTTGCATTATGCTTACCGTATATATACCTTGAAAATATGGGATATGAGTTAATGAATGAATCATTTAACAAACTGGAATTGTATCCGTATATTGAAATGTTAAAAAAATCATGCGAAATGGGATTTGTTCCTGCTCAGTACCTTTATGCAAAAAGAATATGCAGAAAAGCGGAGATGTCAGGTTATAATTCCTATAGTATTGTTGAACTGTTTGATTCTCTGTTGGATAAAAAGTTTATTCCTGCCTTAAAATACTACAGGAAGCTTTTGGAGAATCCTGCAGAAGGAAGCTGTATTTACGAAAGCCTCAATTTTTACGAACGTAACGATCGTATTGAGCAAATAACTAACATTCTTGCCGTGGAAAAAGAAGAAAGCATGGCATGTATGTTCTTTAATCATCTTGCAGATTGATTTTCAGAATTGTAATGATATAGTGTTGCCAGTGTATACATAACTGAAAAAGATTGCTTATAGCTTGAAGTTTAGCTGTATATAGCGTGAGGACAAACATCCGTATTTCTTCCGGATCATATCCCCTCCCCTGCTTAACAATTGCAACCTTATCGTTTCATTTGAATAATTTCAGCTCCGTCAGAATTACAGCAAATCTGTTTTTCTGACGGGGCTTTAATTTTATACATTATTCCTTATTTCCATCTTGTTTGCTGTTTATTTCTGAAAGTAAAAATCATAATTCCATTATTGTCGATAAATACTCCTTTTCCACATCCGAACACCTTGTGAAATAAACAAAATAAAGATAGAACATACAACACTAATCTTTCTTTCATGTATATATGAAGGGCAAGTTTTTATAACATGCTCAAACAATGAGAACAGTTCAGTCACAGACAAATTGTCAGATCCAAATGATGCATTTCTCCCTTTTGCACAATTTTTTTTGATAAAAAACAAAAAAAGGCGGGCGATACTCCATTTTTTGAGCCGCCCGCGTCTGTCTGATACTTGAATATTGTTTTGATAACCTTCCGTTCAACCGCCTTCATTACATAATCCGCATTTTTACACTTTTCTCAATCCGTTTTTTACTTGTCTGC
The DNA here is from genome assembly GCA_045533835.1 of Acutalibacteraceae bacterium. Taxonomy (GTDB): domain Bacteria; phylum Bacillota; class Clostridia; order Oscillospirales; family Acutalibacteraceae; genus RUG806. The sequence goes on along the minus strand of JAZSIM010000039.1, from coordinate 22,842 downwards.
TGCGTAGTTGACTTTAATCACGAAAAATGAACGCCACCGGAATTCCCGATGGCGCTTGTGATTATTTCTTACAATAGATTCTGATTGCTTCGGAAACGAATTCCGCTGTATCATCGCCATTTTTATCGATGTTATTCCTGAAACGCTCATCGCAGACGTACATCTGACCGAGTCCTGCAAGGATATCATCGGTACAGTGATAAAAGTTTGCGGTGATGTAGTCCTGCAGTTTCTTCACGAGCCGCTGTGCCGTTTCGCTGTCGGCTCTATCGCCGCTTTTTTTGCACTCGGAAAACTCTGAAAAGACACCGTTCATTCCGCCAAGAACGTCATTCCATTTCTCTTTGGAGTAGCCTGCGGTCTTTGTCCGACTCTCCTTGTATGCGTCGGTTTCTCCGAAGCGTTGTTTTGCCTCGTCCTCGTACTGCTGACGGGCAATCATGTATTCGCTGTTGTCAAATGCGCTCATTGTAATCTCTCCTTTTTCTGCTTGCTCCAGAGCTGCAATCAGTCGTTCCAGCCGCTCCTTCTTCAACGTCAGCAACTGCTTCTGCTCCGCAAGCGCTTTTTGTTTATTGTAGTTCGGCGAAGCGAGGATCTCCGCAATGCTTTTCAGCGAAAAATCCAACTCGCGGTAAAACAAGATCTCCTGCATCCGTTCAAGAGAATTTTTATCGTAAAAGCGATAGCCGTTTTGTTCGTCCACAAAACTCGGCTTCAGCAAACCGATCTCGTCGTAGTAATGCAGCGTGCGCACGCTGACACCTGTCAGCCCGGCAAATTCTTTGATCTGTAGCTTCATAACTTCACCTCGGTTATGAATATACACTATAACGTTACGTCAGAGTCAATACTATTTTACACTATTTTTTGTAAAAGGTAAAGGGCGCGGCACCGAGCCGCACACGGACTTGTTTTTTATGGCAGAGGATGATATAATTTGTTTATAAGATTTACCTTGGATTATGAACGGAGCAAACAGCGGCTCCTCCGATGCAGATATCTTCGGAGTAAACATCATCGGCACGGGCAAAACCGATTCTGTGGGTATTCTTATTGAGGGACACGACAACACCGTAACAAACGTAAGAATCGACAATATTTTCACAGGCGTGCATCTTAAAGCCGCCGGCAATATGCTCAGAAACGTTCACCCTCTTTATTATTCCGATTACACAGATTATCAGAACAGCTGCGGCTTCCTTGATGAGGCAGGAAATAACTGGTACGATTACTGCTACAGCGATCAGTTTGCCGTTGGCTTTCGCACAACGGACCGGGGCGAAAATTTTTATGACGACTGCTACTGCTTCTGGTATTCCTCTCAGGGTGAAAAACATACGGCATTCAAGGCAGACAAGAGATTCAATGCCACTCTCACAAACTTCAAGGCAGGCTTCGGTGAAAACTGTGAAAACGTCGTTCTGACAGTCGGAGAAAACGGCGGAAACGGTGTTTTTGAAAACCTTGAAATCCAGTCAGGAACAAAAGACAACACCTATAAAAAGTATCTTAAAACAGACGCAAGCCTAAACCTCGTTCTCACTCTGTTCTGCGCATTACTCGCCCTTATCGTAATAATCACAATCACAGCATTTATTTACATCAGGCGGAAATTCACAAAGACAGCAATTTTTTAATTTTATCCTGTCGGGTAAAGGGAGAATTTATTATGAACCAGGAAAAGACAAAGGGTGCTTCAACAGGGCTTTCACTTCAGCACAAAATCGGCTACGGGCTCGGTGACGCTGGCGGGTGTATGACCTTCGCGATTATGGGAAGCACATTCGCAATGTACTGCACCGACGCTCTTAAAATTGATACAAATCTTCTTGCAACGCTTCTGGTTATCTGGAATGTGTGGGACTTTGTGAATGACCCGCTTATGGGTGCATTTATGGATAAAATCTTCGCAAGAAAGAATAATCCCAAGGGCAAATTCCGTCCCTGGCTTCTGAGAAGCGCTCCCCTTATATGCGTCAGCTTCATAGCCTTATGGTCCGTTCCCACCTTCTTTGAGGGAATCTCACTCATCTGTGTTCTTTTCGGGCTCAAGATTCTTTATGAAGGCTCATATACAATGTTCAACATTCCTATGGGCTCACTTCTTTCTGCTATGGCGGACAACGACAAGGATAGGGCTACCCTTTCCTCTGCAAGAGGACTCGGCTCTGCAGTAGGCAATGCAATCCCCGTAATGCTTATGCCTATGCTTATTAAAAAGTTCGGTCAGACAGAAGCTACGGGCTATGCTCTCGGTGCCGTAATCTGCGCAGTTATCGGTCTAATAATGTGCATCGGTCACTATGCTATGACAGAAGAAAGAACGGTAACAGCAAATGACAATCAGGATCAGCAGAGCATCAGAATCACCGATATTCTCAATGTTTTCCGTGTTAACAAGCCCTTCCTTGCTCTTTGTATTCACGGTCTTTGCATCTGCACAATGCAGTATGTAAATAATACAATCACAAACTATATGTTCTCTGCGGTGTATGACGACCTTGCCCTCGTTACCTACGGCTCCATAGTTTCTGCACCCTTTATGATGGTGACACTTTTAGGCGGTCCATACTTTGCAAAGAAGTTCGGTCTTGAAAGATTCATCCGTTTCGGTCTGCTTATGGGTGCTGTGCTGTACATCGCTCTTTTCGGTTTTCATATGATGATGAATGTGAATCCTTACGTTCATATGATAATAAGCAACTGCGCAATGGGACTTGCAAGCGTGTCAATCTATATGCAGTGGGGACTTGTAAGTGAAGCTATCGACTACAACGAAATGCTTACGGGCAAGAGAACGGAGGGCTCTATCTACGGCACCTTCAACCTTTCACGCCGTGTGGGACAGACTATAGGCAACTCCGCAACAGTTCTTATGCTCGGCTGGACAAATTACAACTCTGACCTTACGGTACAGACAGCTGAAACCGTTGCAGGAATAAAGCTTATTGCCGTGCTTCTTCCCGGTATATTCGTTCTCGGCTCCTGGGCGGCATTCAAGTTCCTCTGGAATATGGACAGTGAAACAAGAAGTAAGATTGACGAATTCAAAAAAGCTCAGAAGGAGCAGTAATTTATGTATAAAGAAATTAAAACTCCCTGCGGAGAAATCAGGGGAATAAAATCCGATTCCGTTATTGATTTCAAGGGGATAAGATATGCCACCTGCAAACGCTGGACCTATCCCGAAATTGTGACAAGCTGGGACGGAGTTTATGACGCCACCCGTTACGGCAGCTGCTCTTTTCAGCCGAGAGCCTTTTATAATGAAGAGGAAAATCCCGGTAAGGTGTTCTATTATAACGAATTCCGCAAGGGCGAAGAGTACTCCTATAGTGAGGACTGCCTTTTTCTTAATATCCGCACTCCCGTAAGTATAACTCCGGACAGTAAGCTTCCCGTCATTATCTACATTCACGGTGGCGGCTTTACCGGCGGATGCGGTCACGAAAAGCATTTTGACGGCCCCGCATGGGCAAAAAAAGGTGTTATCTCAGTCACAATAAACTACCGCCTCGGCCCTATGGGCTTCATCTGTCTTCCCGAGCTTCACGAAGAAGCGGGACACACGGGCAACTACGGTCTTTTCGATCAGATAACTGCCATTCAGTGGGTTAAGAATAACATCGGGGCATTTGGCGGTAACGGTGAAAAAATCACAATTATGGGACAAAGTGCAGGTGCTATAAGCGTTCAGCATCTTTGCGGAACAGCTTACACCGACGGACTTTTCCGAAGTGCTGTTATGTCAAGCGGTGTAGGTATGGGTTCATTTATGACAAGCACCCCCGAAAAAAAGTATAAATTCTGGAAAGAGGTTATGAAAAACACGGGCGCTGCCTCCTTAGAGGAATTCCGCAATATTTCTCCCGAAATTCTTTTTAAGACCTGGAAAAACACCAAGGGCTCTGCCCTTTCTGCCGTTCCCGTAAAGGACGGTATTCTCATCAGGAATAAGCCAACAGTCAAGGGCATTCCCTATATGGTAGGCTCAACAAGCCACGATATGGCTCCTGCCGTTTTATACAGTATTACAAAAGGCTGGGCAAAGAAAAATAATGCTTATATGTGGCTTTTTGAAAGAATGCTCCCGGGTGATGATAAGGGAGCCTGGCACTCAAGCGACCTTTGGTATTGGTTCGGCACGCTCGCTAACTGCTGGAGACCGATGACAGAAGAGGATTACAGTATAAGCGACACTATGAGCACCTATCTTTGTAACTTTGCAAAGCACGGAAAGCCCGACGAGGGAGACACTATCGAACATTGGAGCAAATGCAAAAACGCCAATGATGTTATGTGCTTCGGCGATGCATTTTCCGGGAAGAGCAGAATGAAAATGTTAATCTTAAACACTCTCACCAACAAACCCGTCGGTGAATAATAAATCATAACCACCAGTTGAACTGGTGGTTTGCACAGGCCCTATAAGGGCCGCCTACCGGCTCGCCGACTAAAAGTCGGCACAAAAGTTTGACATCGCATTACTGTTTCAAGCAGCCGCTCGCGTGCGGCTGTTTATTTTTTGCTCACTTATTCTTGTCCCCCGTAAACGGGCCTATGTACTTCTTGAGTGATATCTGGTCACTTGCAAAATCTTCCTCTAACTGATTTTTTATATAACTTTCTATCACTTTCTTGTTTCAACCGACAGTATCTACATATATCTTTCTTCAGTTTCCCATATATTTCTTTCCTTCTGTATTTGGGTGCAAATACTATATGATACTGACATCTGTATGTTAAGTGGGATAATGTTTTTATTTCGTTGTTACCATCTTTTTTAAACATGTTTTTAACCTCCCTGTATTTTAGTAATGCGGCTGCCAAACCATTTCTATTATACTCGGAGGTTAAGCTTTTCTCAGATTATTTATGGCTTGCTATAGCTCGCCACATTTTATTTTTACTAAAGCTTTTTTTACTCTCCCGGCAGAACCGGGGATTTTGTCTTTACTGAAGACAAAAAAAGCAACAGAGAACTGCGCATTGCAGTTCCCTGTTGCTTTTCAGAATATTAAACACCTCTGATTTTTATAATAATCTCAACAAACAAAACCCCTTGCTTTGCGTAGCGGCTTCTGTCTCTCAAGCGCTCGATATACGACACAGAAGCTGCTGTTATAACCGCATAGCCCATATCAAACAAAGGAGCAAGAGCATTACATAATTCTGCCGGTAAATTTCCTAAAGAATCATTTTTATTCTTTATGCAAAAATTATTACTGTTAAAAGCGTTTTCGGAATCTCTTACTATCTGTACGGGACAGCCGACTGAAATACGTTCAAGATTTTTCGTTCTGTTGTCATATCTCAAGCCCTTAGCATCAACTCTTAATGTTATTATGTTTTCTGCTTCATTATAATCTCCGAGATATTGCTCGAGATTTTCCATCATACCCGGCTCAAAATAATCATCCGTAACTGTTTTTGAAAACTCAAGCTTACGGTCAAGACCTTTGATATATTCCAACAAGTCCTGTTTTGCATTTATCACATCTATCATTTTTCTCCTCCTTAAAAGTCAAACTCAAGACTAAAGGATATTCTGATATCAAATGCTGATATTTGCTGTGCTTCATAAAGAGCATCCTTAGAGGATTTTATAACCAGATAGCATTTTTTCAGACTTGATGCACTCGCATTAAGTGAAAAATTAACCCTTGTTGTTTCTCCTGCTGTTATGACAGCCTCCTGAATAGCACAAAGCTCCTCAAAAGCTTCATTAACAAAGTACACAAGAACCCGGGTGGAGTCAGCCTGCGAAACGTCATATTTTACGGCTGAAAGATTCAATGCAAAATTCAGATTTGAAATTGCTTTGTTATCAGCGCAATAAACAAATGGCTCATCCCTATGCTTTTCAGCAATAAATAAACGGCCTTTCGGAGCGTCAATTACACCTTCCTCAGGCTTGACAGTTCCGTCAGAGGTAACTTCCTCTTCAATTAAGGATACTGCGTCCGTAAGCTTATTCAGCTGTGTATGCAGCTTTTCTTTTTCACTGTCAGTAAGCTTATCTATTATGCGGGTATCTATATCCATAAGCATAGAGAGACTTTTTGTTACAATCTGTGAAGGTCTGCTTTTTGTCTGTGCTTTTTTAGACTGGAGCAAAGAGCGATCCATAGAAATCTGAAGATCCTCCGTAAGATCCTCATTGCTTTTTACAAAATCATCAAGCTCTTTTTTGTTCGTAATGGTTGCCGCGCTCTTTTTTTCTTCAATTTCATCGGCTATTTTCACCTGCTTTTTTATATATGATGAATATAAGCCGGAATCCATCATTGCCTTTACATTTCTTATAAACTTTCTCTGATCTGCAAATGAGCCCATCATAGTGTTGCAAAATACACTTTTCTTAAGCTCATCGCACTTCTCTTCGCTTTCACATCTCTTAAAAAGAGGTACAGCTTCAAAAAACACGGAATAAACCTGCATTTCACGAGCAATATGATACTGCTTGGGAACCCCCATATATTCAAGAAACTCTATAATAAGCTTTGCCGTTTCAAGTCTTCTTTTTACCTCTGTAAGAGGGATATTTGTGCTTTCTACATACTCGTCTATTGTCAGAAGCTTTGTTTCTACAATGTCATGATAGGCACCGACTGCCATATCAATAACATTATAATCCACTCTCTGCTCTTCACCATGCTGAATAGCCAGCTCAAGCATTTTTATCTGCTTCTTATCATTTTCTGCAGATGCATCCAAAATAACGGTTTCAAAATACTGCACACTGTCATCTTCAGCATTCAACAGTCGCAGACAGGTGAATCTTCTGTTTCCGTCAACAATTCTGCCGTCAGCAAGAATAACACCGGGCTCACGTTGATTTACCAGAGCAATATTATTTTTTGTTTTTTCTATTGCAGCAGGATTACTGTCAATAATAAATTTTTCAATAATCTTATTGTAATCTTCTCTTGACAAATCAGAGAAAGAAATATTGCTTGTATCATTTTTATATTGTGTTATCCATGTTGCAATTCTGTCATTCTGATCATTATAAAACAGATGATCCAGCCGTACCCTGTAAACCGGATACGCTTTTGTGACACCGCCGAGAGTAAGCTTGCGTGACAGCGTAGTTTTGGCCACAATCTCATTATCTGTTATCTGTAAAAGATTCATCTTTTTCCCTCCGCTTAATCATCAAATTCTGAATAGTAGTAATTCTTATTACTGTATATTTTATCCATTATTGAATCGTAATAAAAATCCGTGCCGGCAACAGCAGAGGTTACCTCATATCTGCTACTGATTTTAACTCCATATTCAGAGAAGCAATCTTCAATAAATTCATCAATCTCCACACTGTCATACTTTGAAAGGCACTCCAGAATAAATGATTTTTTAGATATTAAATTATCCTTCTCTGCTGTCTTTTTAGCTAAAACAATTACACCAAATATCTTTTGCCATTTAAAACGATTGTCCGTTGCTATTATTCCGGCATAAAAATAATCATCAAAACCTAGTTCATCAAGCTCTGAGCTGAACCCTTCATTACGGAGCGAGTGAATTGTAAAGCAGGAATGCCCGATAAAATCATAAACCTCGTCACAAAAGGATATTATATTCTTTTTTGTAATACCGAGCTTATTTAATCTATTCATTGTAATAGCCTGGTTTCGGTCAAAAAGAAGTATCTCATAATTCTGTTTGAGATTATAATATATTGCATAATATGATCTCAGATTTAAGAATTTATCATTCAGAACTGAAATATCATAAACATCCCTTTCAGTCAGAATATGTGTAAAATACGCTTCAGCGTTAGCAAAATGCTGAACAGCATATGTAGTGTTAACTTTAAAGCCCATTGCTTTCAGCGACAAAGGATTTATTTCTTCAAGATCAACATCACCAAAAATTTCCTGATAAAGCTCCTTTATCTCTGAGATCAAGTAAAAATCCTCCGTTAAGCTTTCCTTGAATATTTTTATTCGGTCTTCGGGAATCTTCTTGAAGTCAATACTGAAAACACCGTTATGATAAAACTGCTTCAGAGATCTAAAGTAATTTAATATAGTTGTCTGCTGCTCATAACCAAACTCCATATGAACATACTCTGCCAAATCTTCTATGCTGACAGGTGCTACAGCTTCCAATATATCATATATAGCCTTATCCCTGTCAAATTCACCAAATCGAATCATAGGCTGACGACGAAAATCAATATCATTATAATCATTTTCATTAATTATTTTCTTAAGAAGATTATGAAGCTCATACTGATCTCTGATATCATACTTGAGCATCAGCTCAGGATAATCCTCCATAAATTTAAGGGTTGATATTTCAATGTTTTTATAGCAGCCAAGGTTCAGTGTTTCACGAAGCTCAGAATAATCCTGTCCGTTTATATCATAATATCGTAGTCTTTCCCCTTGCTTCCACAGGCAATATAAGGAAGCAGATAAATGATTGCCTCTTGTTCTACGCACCTCTTCCGTATAATATATCTTCTCGTCATATTCAATTCCGTTTGCTTGTAACAGCTCATTGTACTGCTCTGCAAACTGATCAAAGGTCAGCTCGTCTCTGCACACCTTTTCAAGTGCAATAATTTCAATTTCCGAACGTTGTTTTTCAACAAATCTACCGTCAATAAGAATCTTATTCCGGTTAAGATAATCCTGAATTTTGAATTTCAGAATCAAATCAACCCTATCATCCGCCAACGCATCTGCAATCGGCCGATTGCCCTTTGAATACGAAATTGAAAGATATTCAAGAACATAGTTATCAACGTTAAGAAAATCAAACCATAATTTCTTTATTCCCTCATATTCGGAATACAGGTATGAATAGTAATCTTCATCAAAAATCTCAATTTCATACTGTATCCTCAGCTCTCCTTTAAGCTTTCTGATGGTGTTGTTAACCTTCTGACGTATTCTTTCGCGAGTAAGTCCGTATTCCTGAGCTACAGCCTCCAATGTCATACCGCTCAATCTTTTTGTAATTATATCTTTATCTTCATCATTAAGTGAGGATGTAGCAATAAAAGAAATTATTGACGGATAAATCCTGTATAACCTGAAATCAACATATTCCAGCTTTTTAGCAGCAAGCATCCCGCCGATACAGCTTTTTATTCTTGCGTCTTCAATATCCTCGGAAATTTCTGCACGGATATCGTTAAATGACAGTCCCTTGAAGCCAATATCCTTAAAGCAAGCATTTACCCTGTCATAAACAATCTCCTCTGAATACAAGGCATTTGTAACGCCGTTGCAATACGCTGCAAGCGGAGAATTGAATTTATCAATATAATATCCGATTCTGCTTTTTATGTCATTGACCGTTACATCACCGATATTTTTGATAAATTTTATTTTGTCAGGATAAATACTGAGACTTTCGTAAAAAGAATGTATCCCGGAACACTTCAGTGCATTAACAGCCCTGTTGCTTAACCCCATTAAGTCAACAGAGATATCTTTTTCCGTTAAATACTTTATTGCTTTATCCTTAAATACAGGATGCTTTATCAGCTGATGCACCGAAAGCTTATAAGGATCAGTTTCTTCCTCAAAGGAGCTTTGCTTTGCACAATGAATATTTAACACGCCATCATTGAAAAAGCTTAAAATTTCATCAATGCGTGAAGCGACCATTGCCTCTATCTTTTCACAAATTTCAGTAACAGAATTAATTCCCATATTCCGAATATCTATAAATTTATCCGGATATAAAAGAATTGCCTGACTTAAAAACTGTATATTTCCGCGCCTCATACAATTTTTAACACGGCATGAAAGATCTGCTTCGGCAAGATTAATATCATCGTTCAATTCAAAAAAATTGGCAATTTTTTCTTTTGTTGCACTGTCAGACAATACCCCCCTGACGTACAAAAGAGTTTCTTCTGAACAATAAACATGTTCCGCTTCCGAAATTTCTTCTGCTGCATCTTCTATTGCTTCAGTTGATGCATTTTCCACAACACAAGTATCTTCTGATAGTACTTCAGCTACAGCTCCAACAGGGGCGGCTTCAATTCCACCCATAAATTCAACAAATGTTCTTTTATACTTTTTAAGATAGTTTCTCTTAAACATCAGAATTTCATCAAGAACAAAACCGTTCATCATATCAAGGCCTGCTATATCATCTGCAGAACAAAATATGATATCACTCATATAGTTCATTCTGTTTATACGCAGAGCATTGTAAGCACGGGCAGAAAGCTGAAGCTCTTTAACGGGAACATCTAAAAGCTTCAGATAAATACATTCCCTTATTTTATCCTTGTTGTCAATGATCCATGCTTCATATTCAGCGTGAGTTGTAAAAAACACATAATGCTCCATAATTATCATCCTACTTTTATTAAATAAATCCTATGCGCAGCGTACTGCACGGAGTACGGGTAATATCTATTCCCTCGTCAGACAGGTAATCTTCAACGTCACAAAGAATTATTGTATTATCTTCTTCCGTGTCTTCCGTGCGGAGATTCTGATTCATTATTACCTGATCAAGAATATTGCGAACAGTTCTTGCATTTGCAAAATTCTCGCATCCGCGATAATATTCCGTGATATCCAAAAGCAAAGAAAGTGCATCTGAAGAAATATCATACCTTTTCTTTTTAAGAAAGCTTAATGCAATCTGACCAAGTTCATCGCGGGAATAATCGGGGAATTCAAGAGTAAACTGAATTCTTGACTGAAGCCCCGGATTTGAATTTAACAAATCCTTCATTTCGTCTTTATATCCTGCAAGTATTGCACAAAAATGTCCTCTGTGGTCTTCCATATTCTTAAGAAGCACTTCAACAGCCTCATCGCCGTAGTTATTTCCTGAAGAACTCACAGAATTCACAAGTCCGTAAGCTTCATCAATAAAAAGCACGCCACCCATCGCATCTGATATTTTTGATTGTGTTTTCGGTGCAGTTTCTCCGACAAATTTGCCAATCAATCCGTGAGAATCCGTCTCAATAAGTTTTGCTTCCGACAGTATCCCTGCATTATAAAGAATACCGGAAATAATTCTCGCAACCTCTGTTTTACCCGTTCCGGGATTACCGAAAAAGCACATATGAAGATTAAAATCCGCTTCGTTTTTATTTTTCTTTGCATATGCCTTGATTTTCTTGACCATTCTCTTTACGGAATCAAGACCTATGAGATTGTCAAGCTCTTCCTCGGGAGTAAGAATTTTTGAAGAACCGGTTTCTGTCGGCAGTTTAATGCCCGAATCCTCTATGTATTTATTAACATCAATTATACCGAGTTCATTATCCTCCGTGCCAACGCAACGCAGATTCTGACACATTATAATACCGTCAAGAAGATTTCTTACTTCTCTTGCATTGGCAAAATTAGGTTCACGACGCCTGATATCAGTAATATCAAGAATTTTCTGCATAGCCGTTTCACTGATAAAGTATCTGCGCTTTTCAAGCATCAGTTCGCCAATTTCTTTTAATTCAGCCCTTGAATAATTGGGAAATTCAAGTTCAAACTGAATTCTTGATCGAAGCCCGGGATTAATTGATATCATATCAAGCATCTGGTTCTTATAACCTGCAAAAATTACACAGAATTTACCACGATAATCTTCCATTGCCTTAACAAGTGTATCAATAGCTTCTCTTCCGTAATCGGTAATAGAATTATCTGAATTATTTCCGAGAGCATAGGCTTCATCAATAAACAAAACTCCACCAAGAGCACTTTCTATGACATTTTTTGTTTTTTCCGCTGTTGCACCAAAATACTGACTGACAAGACCGCTACGGTCTACCTCAACAACTCTATCGGACGGTAAAATCTTGTTTTCATAAAGTATTCCTGCAATAATACGTGCAACCTCGGTTTTGCCTGTTCCGGGATTCCCGTAAAAACACATATGAAGATTAAGAGCTTCACTATCCTTGTTATTAAGTGCATATGCCTTAATTTTTCTTACACTTTCCTTGATTGAAGAAAGACCGATAAGCTTCTGAAGCTTTGCTTCGTTTTTTCCCGGAATTAAAAGTGAAGATTTATTTACACCGAAATAGCCGTTTGTATCGCATTCTATCATTTTGTTATAGAGATTGAACAGTTCATCTTCCGTTTTCGCATCAAAAAAATCTGTAGCAAGAACAGTGTTATAAATCACAGCATATCTTTTATTTACATAATCAATAAGCTTATCCTTGAAGTCTTTTTCAGAAAGATTTTCTTCATTGAATGTGTAAATATATGTTTTTTCAAGTATCGGAGCATTCATTATCAATCCGATTGAATTCCATAATACTCGCAGCATTTCATAAAGCTCATCAGTTCCGTCAGAAAAGATATCTACCAGATACTTTTTATCAAGAATTTTTTGAGTCTTATTAACAGCACTCGTGAGCACATTGACATAATCAATATGCTCTTCTGTTACATTTTTTACAATAAACTTTTTACTGTAAGCTGTACCGTAAATATTGTTGAGTTTTATGAATTTATGTATCTTAGAGGCAAGCTCGTGCAGTAAATCTAACAATTCCTTTGCTTTCATAAGCAGCTCTTCATCCGGAATTTCCGAATAATCAAGTACTGCTTCAGGAATTTCAATTTTTTCTGCTTCAAAGTTTTCTCCGAATACATTAAGTGCTTTTGTAATTGTTTCGTCAGATTCCTCAACAATTTCAATAAGCCCTGTGAAATCAATTTCATATTTCTGCTGATAAGCTGATGAAATATATTTTTCAATCTGATCTAAAGAATCATTCAATCGTTCAATAAATTTTTCTGTCCTGTCAGCAGAACAAACAAAGTGCTGAATTTTATCAAAACAGGGGAAACGGCTATCATCTTCCGATTTCAATATGATGTCAAAAATCTCAGAATCATCTTTTTTTGCTTTTCGCTTCTGCTTCTTGCGATAATATGAAAAACAATCATCAATCTGATTTATCATTAAAGATTTAATGAAATTCTGTATCTCTTCAACAAGAATGTTCTTGCGCTCATACGGAGTCGGATACATTTTATATCCGCATTCCGAACAAGTACAATCCTTTTCGCTGCTTTTTGTGTTCCCACAGCAGATACATCTATAAATATTCATTAAATCATCTCCGATGTGTCAAAATGTTATTTGTTTTTACCTTTTTTCAATAATGGTCACTTAATCTATCCCCAGTGCCTTTCTTGCGGCTTCAATGGGAGTGTTATAATACATAACAGAAATCTGATTTGCTATATCTCCTTTTAATGTGTTCACTTTTGACATAGTGTCTGAAGGAAGGAGAATTTTTTTTGCACCTGCATTTATTGCAGCAACAAAGATTTCGTCAATGTCTGTAGTGACAGGCATCATACTTCCTGACATTACCACTCGTCCGCAAATAGCAAGTGACGGTATAACGGCTCTGTTTGCAAGCGCAGAGAACAATCCTACAACCTCAGCAACAGATATTTCGTCACATACACCGCGATTCTGAAGATCATTAAAATACAAAGTATAATCAAAATCCTCGTAAGATCCCGATATAAGCTTTTTGCTGTTTTCACCAAAGTAGTTAAAAGCAGCAGTTATACTGTCCTTTACACTCTTCGGCGCTCTGGCAAGACCTTCCACATTTTTGAAGCTAAATACACCTGTACCGTCAATAAGCTTATTTTCAAGACGATATACACCAATTTTATCATTAACTGATTTGCCGACACCATAAACGTAACCGGGCTTTTCAAATCCTTCGAAAATGAGTGTCTTTACTGCAATTTCAGGAAGATAAACAATGGTTTCTTCAGACGTATCCATATCAATATAGCCGAGATCCACGTCAGCAAATTCTCCGGGTGTCATTTTCCGAAGCTGCTCTTTTACACGGCGGCGACACTCAATTGAATATTCAAGAATTTCTCTGACTTCTTCTTTATTCATTACTTCATCAGGATAAATAAGCTTTGCAAGCCCAGAAAATGTTCTGCCGACTGCAATGGTATCACGGGTGTTAAAAGAAGAATTAAGAGCAAAGTATTCACCGTATGAATTTGTAAAATCATATTTTCTCATAGCATGGCAGAATTCGGAGAAGCAGTCTGAAACAAGTCCGTAACCTGACGTAAAAAGACTTGAACGGAGTTTGGGAGTTTCCCAGCCGGGAAGATAAGCATGAATTCTGTCAAAAAATGCAGAGTCATTATTGAATGCATCCGGGAACGGTTCGAACAAATTAGTTGTACGAATCATATCATCAACACTTCTGAAGGTATTTCCTTCAAAAGCAATTGACGCATCAGAGCTTATGGAATCTGCACCTCTTGCAAAGCTTCCGTTTGCCATATAGTTTTTCATTATCTGAACCATATCACCTGATGCCTGTGTGATACCTGCAACCTCGTCAAAGGCAATACAATCCCAGTTTCCCACAAGACCAACTCTGCGGGAAGACATATTATAGAACATATTGGATACAGTCGTAGTACCGCTGCTCATGAGAATTGAATAGGGAGATAACTCACTGTATGCATGTGATTTACCTGTACCTCGGGGACCAAGCTCTACAAGATTATAGTTTTTCTGAATAAACGGAACAAAGCGGAGAAGATAATGAAGTTTTTCCTTTTGTGTAAGCTCGTCGGGCTCATAGCCTGCACTTCTGAGAAGCAGGGTTATCCATTCATCCTTAGTAAAATTAACACGGCAATCCTTGATTTCATCAAGATCAAGATTCGGCATCTGAATAGGCTTTAAAGAAGAAATCTCAAAAGGTGAATCATACTTTGATTTCTTTCTCTTAACCTTCTTCTTTTTCTTTTTATTGCCGAAAATATCTTCTTCAAATGTTTCTTGTTCATCATCTTCATCATCTTTATTGAGTCCGACGTACTCTATTTTCACAATACACCAGATACCACCCACCAACAGCTTCTCATTGTGTACAACAAGATCAGATGAAACCTCAAAGGGATCCATTCGAAGATTGGTAAAACGAGCAACATATTTGTCTTCCCTGTCATCAAAAACAACGGTAATTTTGTCGATAATAGTATACTGTCCGTTTTCCTTGATTTTTGATTTTACATATTCACTCTGATCGGGACGCACATAGTTTTCACTCAGGATTTTTTTGATTCTTCCGATGCCGATTTCTATTGCATCCTCATCGTCGGTTGCACAATACATACCGAGTAAGTATTCCAGCACATATGTAGGAACATTTGCACCTTTTTTCATCATATTTGTAAGATCTTTTCTCACAACCTTACCGGGAAAATTATCAAGAATTTTTCTTTCAAATTCAGTCATTTTCTGCCTCCTGAGTATTAAAAGTCAAAATCATTGACGAACGCTATATCAATGGTAAATTCTTCTCTTGCAACATCAATGAAGCAACAATTCGTATTAAAAAACAAAGATTGCTCCCGAGTCAAACCACCATTATACACACTTCGCATTTATGTTCATCCTAACAGCCTGTGTTTTAAAATAATTATAGATAATATGTAATAACATACAACAAAGCAAACTTCAATGATCTTTACAAGTTTTATCAATTAAAACACTATTGTGTTGCAAGATTTTCACACGCATAAAAAACCATATCCCCACCGCAAAGGATGGGGATTCACTATTTTAACAAAATTAAAATCTGCAATACCTGTCAACAATTTCTCCGTTTACACAAGAAATATTTACTGAAGCAAAGTCATAATCATTTTCACCGTCGGGAACTGCTGAAAGCTCAAATGCAAAATCTATGTCATCATAAGGTTCACAAAGCTTTCTAAGCTGATTTCCTATATCTGTGATTATTCTGATATTTTCAGTCGTGAATACTGTTGAATTATACCACGAAAGCTCACCGTATTCGGCCCAGTCATCCTCGATATGACTTTCAAGCTCTTCTTTTGTGAAGCCGAGTGCTTCTGCGATCTGTCCGAAAAGAGCAATAGCCTTTTCATAAAGCTCGGTCTTTTTTTCGTGGCTTTCAGCAAAAATATGAACTGTGGGAGTGAAGCAGAACCACTTGTCAATATCCCTGACAGCTTCGGCATCACCATTATATTCAGGCTTCTGAAGTCCGTTTTCGTTGTAGAGATACATATCAACATAATCATCAGTATCATAATAATCTGTGCTGCGATAAATTACATTCTGACGAAGCTCTTCATCATCGGTAAGATACTTCATAAATGAAGATTCCAGTCGGTAAGCTACACCGCTACCGTTTACACTGCGCTGAAAAATGGAAATTTCCTTCGTTTCGGAAAGCTTTTTGCAGATATCATAAATCCCGAAAATTTCTTCAATGCAGTCAGCATTTTCAAGCTTGTATGTACTTTGGTCAACAGTAAGTTCAAGAGATACGATACCGCAATTCTTAATCAAATAATTGCCGACCGCTTCAGCAAGCTTTGCTGTTTTTTCGTTGTTGTTAAAAATTTTAATTTCTTCACAGGTAAATGCTTCAATACTCATAATGGCTATCTCCTTGTTGTTTTCTTTGTGATATCATTATAGTATATGCAATGTACCATCAATGGGACTTTAGCTACACTGCTGTCAAAAGCACTTCTTCCAAGTGTTTTATCCCTGAAGCTGCGAAGTGCCATTCCCTCGGGACAGTCCCAGGAGCCGTAGACACAGGTTGCTATATAGCAGCTCTCGGAGGAGGAATGGGAATATCCGCCGAAGAATCCCGGAGCGGTTGAGCCGACGGGCTTATTATTACTGTAATATTGGGTATAACTTCCGAAAAGCCCTCTTTCGCTGTGACCCTTGTTGCCCATAGGTCTCCCCCCTTACTCTTATGAAAATTCAGAAAAACGCTTATTTTATTCTGTAAATTCAGGGTATGCTTTGATTTTGGCTTCAATTTCAGCAAGTTTTTCTTCAGCTGCAATTCTTGTTTTTCTCTTGAAAAAGCCCTGATTTTCCGCAATTATCTTTAATGCTTATATTTTCCCGGTCATAAACAATTCAAAGGCTTATCGCCTGAGAGCCGAATTTATTTTGCTTTTATAACAAGAGCTTTACCTGCCTTAATGTCAAGGCGGATTTTTTTGTTTTCTACTATAGCATCGCAGATATATTCGTTGCCGTTTGCAGTAATGTTATATACTGATGCAGTCGTAAAATCGGCATCGGGTACATTCCACTCACCGTTTTTTCCGTTTTCGGAATATGCTATAAAGGTTTTGTTATCCTCTGTAAGAGGCAGTATAACGTCATTTTCCTTTTTAAGTACAATTCCGTTCTTTGTAATTGAACGATCCGTTGCACTCGATACGACACCGTCTGAAAACTGAACGGTATATTTCTTCTCATATTCGGCATCGGGATTCTCCGTAAAGCCGAGTCTTTTATAACGGTTAAGATATACATAGGGAACGTGATAAGTGCAGAATTCCTTTATAAAAGCAGGTGCCCAGTTTTCGGCATCAGTTCCGTATTTCTGCCATATATCCTCACCGTGCATTGTACCGTAAAACACAGGACTCTGTGCTTTGTCATTTAGATGACCGCTGTAGAGCGAGGGCGGAATATCAATACACTCTTTCATACTTACCTGACTTGTCCACCATGTTGCAGGAATCTTTCCGAGAGTATGCATAGGAACACTTTCCCAGGGAATTTCTGTCATATCTTCCCCAGCCTCAGCATACATTTTTCGGTTGGGATGGGTGATTGATTCGTTACGGAAATGTGCTTCTCTGTAGGTATATTCGCTTGTAACCTCTATGCCCTTTTCATAGATATAGTCAAGCATAAGATTTCTTGCCTCGTTCTGCTCATCGTGGTAAGTCTTAGGATTAAGGCTTTCTGCAATACAAAAATTATCGATATGAACAGTACCTGCTTCAGCGGCAGGAATAACCTCAAGGAAGCGGTCAAAAAGTCTTTTGAAGATACCGCTTTCCCAAAGCTGCTTATATGAGGTCTTATAGCAGTTGCGGTTATTAAGAATCTGAAGTACCGCAGGCTCACCGTTTATGTCATTACAAAGAGCATTTACTGCCTTTAACTCGTGAAAAATTCCGTCTTCCTTAACTGCATCGGCAATATTTATATGTACACTTATAACGGTATTATATTTTTTTGCTTCCTCATAAAGCCACATAAAGCTTTCTCTTGCAGTAGCATCTCTTTCTCGCTTGAGATATTCATTGACAGTATCCATTTCAGGCCAGCAATCATCGTGACCGAGCCCCTGCCAGCCTACAAGATAAATAATCTTCTGAATCCCCTGCGTGATATTATCCACTGCCTTTACGATTTCAAGCGCCTGCTCAAAATTAATGTGAACATCCGAGCGGTTATTATCAAAATCAGGAGTAGCAAGAAACATCTTCATCCATAAGGTTTTCGAATAATCGTAATTAAACTTGTAAGACACAACAACATCTCCCCTATTATTTTCTTAATTCTCTCTCCGTTAAAATTTTTATATAAAAATTTTATCACAGTTCACAGTATAATGCAATCATTTAATATTGTTTTTCAGAAATAAGCCTATGAGGTCAGACGTCCGACATCATAGGCTTTATCCTGTATTCTTATAGTAAAACCGAATATATTTCTTCTCCTCCGTTGACAAATACTTCTAAAATGTATCCGTCACGAATGATTTTAAGGTCTTTGACTTCACCCTTATAAACAACACTCTTACGCCCCGCACGCTTGATCTTAAAACCATTTTCATCCCGTATAACCGCTGAATCATTATCGGTAAGTAAGTGCTGTACTTCCTCTACCGGATATCCGTAAATTCTGCCGTCAACCAGTTTGATTTCACGGGGGACGGACATACATCCGATATCTTTTTTTCTGTAGCCTGCGTAACTCCAGCCAGGCAACCAGGAGATAAGAATTGTTCTTCCTTTGTGATCCGGGAATATCTGACCTGCATATTGATCGGGGCCTTTATCTACTTCACCCACATATTCGGGGGTGAATTTTTCGTTCTCAAATGAACCGTACATTACCGAAAATCTGTGACTGTCTTCCTTACAGACAGAAGCTGCAAGCAGATATTTTTCCCCTGACCTCATAAAGGACGGACATTCTGCAAATTTTGAATTTTCCCATTCGCACAGGATACCCTTGTATTCCCAGTTAAATAAGTCTTCGCTTTTGTACAAAAGAAGATTTGCAGTTTTCTTTTCGTGTTTTCCCGATGCCATCACACAATAATAATTACCATCGGAATAACACACAGCCGGATCACGGAAATCAGGGCAGCCATCGGCAGGAAAACCGGTGATTACGGGATTTCCGTCATATTTTGTAAAATTGATTCCGTCAGTTGAAAAAGCAACGCTGACAGACTGTATATTATCATGAATTGATGCATAGAAGAGAAAAAGAGTATCATCTCTGACAATTGCTGTGCCTGACCAGCAACCGTCCTTATCGTATGCTTTGTCAGGATAAAGTGCAACAGGCAGCTCTTCAAAGCTCAAGAAATCCTTTGTCCTGGTATGCCCCCAATGCATACTTTCATTCCACGGCTTTTCAAAATTAGGTGAGTGCTGATAAAAGATATGGTAATAGCCCTTAAAGTAAACAAGCCCGTTAGGGTCATTGACCCAGCCCTTTTTAGTTTTGAAATGATATTTAAGCGGTGTACGATAATCCATAACAATCCCTCTTTTCACTTTCATCGGATTAATTATACCATTTATACAAAACAAAAGGCAACAGTTTTCAGGCTGCTGCTTTTTGACTTTATTACCAACAACTCAAAAACACCGCAGTCGGTACTAAATGTATTAGCTGCGGTATTTTTTATACATCAGTAATGGCTATTTTAATTACACCATCAAGCTTATTCTCAAAAATTTCGTAGGCTTTTTCGATGTCTTTGAGGGAAAATGTATGGGTTATGAGGGGTTCGGTGTCAAGTTTTCCCTCAGAAATGAGCTTCAGGGTTTCTTCGCAATCGCAGCCGTCTACTCCGCCCGTTCTGAAGGTGAGGTTTTTGCCGTACATATCGGGAAGAGGCAAGGTCTGAGGCTTATCGTAGAGGGCCACGACGGTTACTGTGGCATTGGGACGTGCACACTCCCAGGCAAGGCGGAAGGTGTTGTCGGCACCTGCTACCTCGAGAACTACATCCGCACCGCCGTGATCTGAGTTTCCGAGGACAAAATCGAGGCAGTTTTCGGGAGTTACCGTCAGCACGTCGGGATAGTGCTCATTTACAAATTTTATTCTGTTTTCGTCCTTTTCGCAGACGATAATACGCTTGGGGTTTTGGAGCTTTGCGCAGAGAAGCGTGCAGATTCCCGTGGGACCGGCACCAATGATAAGCACGGTGTCATCCTCTGTAATGTCAGAAATCTTTGCTGCCCAGTAGCCTGTTGCAAGAACATCACCCACTAAAAGAGCCTGTCTGTCGGTAACGTTATCGGGGATTAAATTGAGCCCTGTATCAGCAAAAGGCACACGGACATATTCTGCCTGACCGCCGTCAATACGGCATCCCAGCGCCCAGCCGCCGTTTTTATCCGTACAGTTATTCACAAAGCCCTTCTTACAGAAAAAGCACTCACCGCAGAAGGTTTCAACGTTGACGGTTACTCTGTCACCGGGCTTTACATGAGTGACGGCAGAACCCACCGCCTCAACAATTCCAACCATTTCGTGACCGACCGTGATACCCTCTACTGCTCTCGGTACACTGCCGTGCTTTATGTGTAAATCACTTGAGCAGATGCTTGAAAGGGTCACCTTTACAATAGCATCCCTCTCGTGCATAATCTCAGGCTTCGGCTTTTCGGTAAAGCCGAATTTTCCTTTTGAAATATATGTATATGCTAACATAATTTAACCAACCTTTTATTTTACGATTTCGTACTGCCAGTCGATTATGCCGCCGAATTCTTTGACATTGGTGTAGCCAAGCTGTACGAGGGCTTCGGAGGCGATTTTGCTTCGTCTTCCGCTTCGGCAATAGACGAGAATAAGTGTATCCTTTTCGGGGATTTCCTTTTCGGCACGCTCTGCGATTTCATATTCGGGGATGAGAATTGCCCCCTCAATATGCCCCTCTCTGAACTCTTCCTCGGTACGGGCATCAATGATAACAAAGCCCTCTTCCGTGTCCATTATCCTCTTTGCCTCATCCTGAGAAATCTGTTCGTAGGTTATGGCGACAGTTGTGTTTTCTGCCGAATTTTCCGTTGTGCCCTCTCCGGTATTTTTATCACCGCAGGCACAAAAACCAAAAAGAGAAAGAGTTATTGCAAGCATTAATATCAGTCCTTTAAGTTTCATAATATACTCCGAAATACATTAATAATATTCACATTTTTATTTTACCTCAAACAAAAAATGAGGTCAATATTTTATTATGTTATTTGTTGACTTTAGCTGTATACGGTTGTATAATTATGTTAAATTATTGAAAGGCAGGTGGACAAAATGACAATGTATTATCTTTATTATTCAAATTTACATATCAAATCAGATGTTGTTTTGTCCGCAATATAATTATACATATATAGCGATTATACTGAACTCCTCTGATTTTTCGTATCAGAGGAGTTTTTCTATTTGGAGGGATTACAGTGATTTCATTAAGATTAACCACAATTGAAGATGTTGATATTTTGACAGATATTCAGCAAAAAGCCTTTCAGCCACTTTATGAAAAATATCACGATGAAGGCAACCCGTATTTAAGAGATAAGCGTGATATCCTTTGCAGATTAGATAATCCTAAGTTTTTATATTTAACTATTTTGATTGATGACAAAATAGTTGGTGGTATTTTGTATAGACTCAAAGGCTCAACTCCTTTTATTAAAAAGTTGATGTTCGGTAAGTATTATCTTACAAGGGTTTACATTTTGCCTGAATACCAAAGTAAAGGTATCGCAACAGAGGCAATATTGCAATCTGAAAAATTCTTGAAAAATCCAAAAAATCTGTATGTTGATTTCCCTGAAGATTTGGATAAAAACAGAAAATGCTATACGAAATGTGGTTATATAGACACAGGCAAAAGACTTGAAACAAAACCGGGGTTAGTTCTTGCCTGTTTTGAAAAAGTATGTAAATAAGAGGTGTTAAAAATGGCAAAAGACTGTTGTTGGTGCAATTTTACTGATGCAGAAAAACAAAGTATCTTATATGAAAGTGTGTATTGGTATGTGTTTTTGGCTGATAAACAAGATTATTTGGGTAGATGTGTTGTAGTTCTTAAACGGCATTGTGCAAATCTTTCTGCTATCAACTTGTCAGAATGGATTGAACTAAAAGAAATCGTTGCAAAAATTGAAGATTGTTTAAAAAATGTATTAGAAGCTGATTTATGCAATTGGAGTTGTTTGATGAATGATTTTTACAAATCAACTATCCCCAATCCCCACTTACATCTGCATGTAAGACCTCGGTACGAGAAACCTATAATGATAAATGGTAATAGTTATATTGACGAAGAGTTCGGTCATCACTATGATAATAAAAAAGAGACAATATTATCAGATGGTGATAGAGAAGTATTATTTGAAAAGATGAAGCAATTCTTTAATCAGGAGAAAAAATGATTACACTTACTGAATACTTAAATAACCCTTGCGGCACCCTTTCAATTCCGTATTGGAAAGCAAAAAATATTGTGATACCGCCTGAAATGAAGATTTTACATGATAAGGATTTTAGTGCAGATATCTTATCAGACTATAATGATGAAAAATATTTTCGTCTGTATCACAATCTCAAAGAAATACCAAGAGTTACAACTAATGATTTTGAGATTGCAACAGCAACACGGAAAGATATTAAGCAAATTGTACAGATAATAAACGATTCGTATACGGATATATCTGTAAACAAAGACCTTATCAAAAGCTATACCAAAACGCCTGTTTACAATGAGGCATTATG
>JAZSIM010000032.1:0-10405 GCA_045533835.1 Acutalibacteraceae bacterium | reverse complement strand
ACCTGAATGCCTCAACATTTTTACTTCTCCAAAAGAAATATCATTCATATAGACTCCCTGTGTTCTTGAAATATTTGAAGAATTCCACATAGAACTGATTGCGGACAAACTCGATGCTATAGTCATTTCCTTCCAAAATTTAACTCCATGTTTGAACTGGCTCCACATTCCCGGAGCAAATGGTGCACAAAGTGTTTGTCCAAAGGCACTTAACTCCACGTGTCCTTCTGTTTCAGTTTCATATTTTAGTTCAACCGTCATAACCGAAGATGAAGAACCTGTCTTTGTAAAAGCTTTTTCATACCAACTCTTTCCATCCGGGGTGTTAATCTCCAAAGCATTTCCACCATTCAGACAAAGTTTATATTGATTCTGACCACATACCTGTAATCCTGCATCAAAATTTCCTATTGGATTTCCATTATCGTCTTCCCTGTGACACCCAAATAAAACATATGAAACAAAAGTTGGCATGGCATCGGCCAACATATAACTTGATGCCGGCAAAGTCACTGTTCCCCATGCTTTATAACAGTCTCTTAATGTTCCTTGTTTTTCATGAAATATTACGCCACCCATAAATTTTCTCCTTTCTTCAACAAATAAAAAACGTGTAAATCGAACTCCTATAATCAAAGGAGCTGACTCACACGTTATGCTTCAGACTAATTATATCCGTCTATTTAATTTTTCGCACAGAGGAATATAACAACTGTTGCATTTTATATGAGCCTTGCCCCTTTGACATTTGCTCTACCATTGTTATCTCCTCCATTCTTTTTAAGTTATTTTTATTATACCATATATTTTCATAAATGGCAATACATTTTGAAAATTTAATATTTTATTTATATTTTTTTCTTCCAAAAATTTTTCTAAAAAAACTTTGCGAAACAACTTCTTCTGGTTCTTCATCAGAAAGCTTCTTCTTGCCCTCAATTAATTTTTCCGCCAAAGCCTTTTGCTTATCTGCAGCTTGTCCGGCAGACAACGCAGCTTGACTTTCTGCTAATTTATTTAATGTTTCAAGGAGCTGTTTGTCTTTTTCCCTGTTATGCTCTCTTTCTTTTTCAAGTTCCGCCTGCAGCTTCTCCACTTGCCCTCTTAAAAATACAACTTCGCTATCCTCCGTAGGTGCAAACGAACCGTCAACCGTTGACGACAACTTACCGTCAACTTGTTTACGGTCATTTTTCAAAAACGCCTGTTTTATGAGGTTTTCACCGTCAACAGATATGTAAACAACACCATCAACAGTTGACGTAAACGGCTGTAAAGCTGTTGACAGTTCCTTACTCTTTCTTTTTTGATGAACAGCCTGCTTTGATACACCTAATTCATCTGCAATTTGTTTTACAGTTTTACTCATAATAACACCTATTCCTCAGACTCATCACTATTTATATTTTCCCCGGCATTTATTCTTGCAATATCTTTAAGAAATTCATCTCCATCTTGAGGGAAGTCTATTAGAGCAGTCGTATATACTCTTACTTTTTCTTTTCCCTCATCTTCTCCATAAAAGCCTTTTGATTGTATAAATTTAATTCCTTGCATTTGCATATACTCCATAGCTTTTACGATACTTCCCTTTGTACCTTCTAATCGCATACCAACCGTAAGATGAGCCATAACACACACTCCTAATATTATTTTATATTTTTTAATTCACCTAAAATATAATCACTTAATTCCTGTGACGGTGTGATTTTAACAGAAATATGTCCGTCCTGGTCAATCTGCTCCATGCGTTCGGATTGCAGACGTTCCTGCTGCAGCTCGGCAACTATTTCGTCAAAATATTTTATTACCGTATTTCTATCTACGCCTACTGCTCTTGCTATTGCTGCCTTTTTTGTTATCCCCGGATTTTCTCTCATATACTCCATTATAACAATCTTTTTACTTTTTCTGCCGTTCCCGGCTCTCCAATTCGTTCCATCAACTTCATCACTTGCCATTTGAATAATTCTGCACCTTTTCAAATGTTCTTCTTGCTTTCTGCCGTTTCTTTTGTTTTTTTCAATCTGCAGACCTGACAATTTCGCAATATCATCTCTTGGAAATGTTACATAATCCTCATTATACATTTCCAAAGCACACTTTATATCATCTTCTGTAAATCGGTTTATATCTTCAACACTCATATCGTCATAAATTTCTAAAAGAGAATAAGCATCCTTCATCAGCTCGCTCTCTTCGATACAACATTTTTTTGCATATATAGCCAATGTCATTATACCATAAAATCTATGACCGACTTTTATTTCACTTCGGATTCGATTAAGCCACCAATCATATAAATCCCTTTTTATAGTCCATCTGCCCCGACGCTCTTTTCTTACTATCCGTTTTTCATACCAATCAGGATATTTTTCTTTTGCCTCCTCGATTGATAAGCGGCTTTTCATCATAATACTTTTAACATGCTGCTGTTCTCCATTTGAATCAGGAATAAAAGTTAAAAGCTCATCTAAAGAAATTCTATCTCCAACCAAATAAGCAACAACAGGGTATTTTTCTCCAAGTTTGGTACACGTTCCAATCACTCTGAACCCCTGCATTATTCCCTGCATTTGCGGTTCTTTAATCGTAGAAGTAAACCTATTCCATATCTGCCGAGTTAAAGCATATTTCAACTCTTTCATATACAACTGATTTTGCGGATACATAGGAACAGGCTCATCAAGAACATAATATAAATGCAATCCTGTGCCACTATTTACAACAAAAGTAGCCCTGGGCAAAATATCCTTATCCATCTGATGAAGCACGTCCCGGAGCTGTGGCATATCCACACCATCAAGGTCAAACACCAAAGCATACAAATACCGAGCGTTTTTAGCATTTCTCTGTTTACCATAATATGAAATTGGGGACATAATAGTAAATTCAGCCTTATTAAGCTCATTCAATTCTTCAAGATTATCAGTAATTGTATATCTCTTACCCTTACCATTCCTTTTAAGCTCAACTGCAATACCATTTTCTTTATACCTTTTTTCAATAGTCACAGCAATAGCATTAGGTTTATTGTCTTCATAGTGTCCTTTACGCTCAAAAGCTCCTTCAGGAAATATGTATCTATAAAAATCATAAGGTTCAATCTGCTCATAAAACTGATTAAGCAGCGCATTTTTATTTATATATAAAAATCTTTGTTGTTTTAACAATTCAGACCTATCAGACAGCATAAAAAACACCTCCCAACGATAAAGGGGGAAAAGGGAGAGCAAAAAAGCGGTCGCTTACGCTCCCTTAAAGAAAAAGTCACCTCTCCCTTTTCCCCCTCGCTCCACCTATGGAAAGCGTGGAAAACTCCGATGGAGTTTACGCACCCTTACCACAGGTTACGCTCACCCCCATATCCCTCTCCGACTTTTTCCATAGATTTATAAAAAATATTTTTTATTTTTTTGATTAGCCCTAAAGGGCTATACGGGGCATATATTATCAATACATTTTTTCCGCACTTTTATAATACCATAAATTTTCTAAAAATACAATATATTGTGATAAATTTTATTATCTCCACAAAAATATTTTTAATAAATCTATAAAATACCATTGACAAATCTGCAAAAATCGGATATACTATGTATATACTGATAGTGGAGGTGTTTTATATGACAACAACCATTCAGAAGTGGGGCAATAGTCAAGGTATCAGAATCCCAAAGTTTCTGCTCGATGCAGTTCAATGGAGCGAAGATGAGCAGCTTGTATTAAGTGCCGACAAAAACAAAATTATAATTGAAAAAGCAGAACCAAGGAAAAACATCATGGAACTTTTTGCTAATTTTGACGGCGAATATGTTCCGGTTGAAATGGATTGGGGACAGCCTGTAGGAGAAGAAGTATGGTAAGTCAAGGAGATATTATAAAAGTCAGCTTCGATCCCCAAAAAGGACACGAACAAGCAGGCTACCGCCCGGCAGTTGTAGTAAGCAATGATTTTTTCAATCAAAAAACCAATCTTGCTATAATTTGCCCCATAACAAACACAAACAATAAATTCCCATTGCATATCCCTTTAGACAACAGAACGCAGACAACCGGTGTTATTTTATGTGAACACGTCAAGGCATTAGACCTTAATGCAAGACCGCACACGGTTGTGGAGCAGCTCCCAAAGGAGATTTTGACAAAGGTAATAAATGTTGTTTTTTCAGAAATCGAACAAATTTAGGAACAAAAGCGGCTGTTGCAGGCCGCTTTTGTTCGTTTTAAGCCTGTTTTATATAAAACCTCACATAATAGCCTCAAAAACGATTTAAGAGCCGTTTTTGAGGCTCTGACACCATTTAACACATACGCATATCTTTTGGAACGCAGGACAGCGGTTTTGTGTGATAAAAGGCTATTTCCCAATATCCCAATCGAAAATTCATTCTTAACTTTCTTTCAAGCATAACATTATATTTTTTATGAATTTTTGACCATTCATTATCTTCTATCATAGCAGCATAGCCGTTTGAATAACCGGCAGTAATTCCTATTTTTGAAATGAAAAATTGTCCGTTTTCATCTTTTTCAAATAATTCATCAATTATCTGCTTTCTTGCTTGTTCCTCTGTAAAATCTATCGTGTACGGACTCTGCAGAACCGTCTCCCATAAAACAATTTTATGGTTTTTTCTATTTATTCTGAAAGTATAATCTTTTTCTGATGAAGAGCATACAACATAGCCTGTATGCTCTTTTTTAGGTTTTAATTTTCTATCAGCGTTCGCTCGTTCCCGGTTAATTCTCAAAAGATTTTCATTCAGCCCACGTTGGTATTCGATTTCAGCATTTGATGCAGCAAGCTCCTGTTTAATATTTTCCACTTGCTCATCAGCAGCTTTGTATGCCTCATTTATTTCTCTTTTTGCTTCAACATTTGCTCTATCTATATTTTTTCGGGCTTTTTCTTCTGCTTCACTTTTCCCGGCTTTCGCAACCCTTAATTCGATTTCCTGCTCGTTATATTCTTTCCTGGTTAATATCACATATTCCCATTCAGAGCTTGAATATCCCCCTTGCACTTCTTTATATCCGCCAAAAGGTGTTTTTTTCACATATTCAGCCATTGTCGCACCTCCTTACAATCCTCTGAGGTAATTTGTAGCAAAAACCTCTGCTCTATTATGTCCGAGAGCTTTACTGCACATTGTCATAGCAGCTCTATCAAGTTTTCTCTTTACCTCGTCCTTTCTGCAGGTGTAAACATCACTTTGATATTTTCTTCCTGTTCCCTTGTTAATTTTATCATACGGAATATCTTTAATATCCCTTGCATGAGCTTTATACACCGCAGTTGCATACTCTGCTCTGTAACCGTGTATGTCGGCAGCTCCGTGTATATGCTCCCACACCTTTTTATCTTCCGGTGTTTTTATAATTCTATCAGCTATCTGCTTCTGATGTTCTCCTATAATCGGGCTGTACCGTTCTCTACCGCCCTTTCCTACACCCTTTCGGATATGCACATAGTAATCTTCCTCAAAATATCTTGTATCTTTCAAAATCCCCAAACGCTTCTCATCGGCGGCCGTTCGCTTGTCCTCCGGTATGCTCTCCAGCTTTGTTATTTCCGCCTCGATTTCGGTTTTGGTTATTATATCTCCACCCTTAATCGAGGACAGCTCACATCGCCTCAAGCCTGTTCCCTTACAGAATTTCACAAGCTCATCATTGTTTTTTTCTGAAAAATGACGGTCTCTCTTTGCCGTTCCTCTGCTTCTCTTTATATCTTCCCTGCGCCGTTTCGGTGGCTGATAATAATCTTCATCATCAGGACTAATGCCGTAGAGCTTACCCAAAGCCTTTGCTTCTGTATGTAAAGTGCTTGCAGACATTCCCTCTGTCTCTCTTTTATGCAGCCACTCATTTACATATTTTTTTGCACTTTTTAACGTTGTGCATTTCGGATCGTTCTCCTGCACGTACTTGATAAAATATTTTATGTGTTTCCAATAACTCTTGTAAGTGTTAAAGGAAAATATTTTGTCTTTCTCCGTTCCGTTCTTCATAGCCTCCTTTTTACTTTCGCCAAAGGATTGCATACTTGTCAATTTATCGTATGCTTGCTGATGAAGTGTTTTAGAATAAGATTTGTTTTTTCTTCCCATCAGAAAAACCTCCTTTCTCTGATGTTCAAATGGTGTTAAAGCTAAAGCCGCCTCCTGCAAGAATTAAATTCTCTGCATTCAGCAAAATACACTTTTTAAGGTCTTATGTGTGACCGGTTTGGAATTAAATTCCGACACTTTTTCTTCTTGCTTATGTGTGCAGCCTTATTTATTATTTTAATCACTTTCTACGGCAGTTAAGGTTCTGTCGGCTTTTTGTAGAGTACAGCATCTCTCCGGCAATTTGTCAATATGTCCGGCTACATTCAATGATACGTTTTGCTTACAATGTGCTTTCAAAAGATTACTTACACAAAGGTCAATGATACTTTTTTTCAATTCACAAGGTTACTATGACAAGCCCATGTATCATATAGGTGTATCAAACCTAAACGGCTTCTACATTATAAAATAATGTACCTCCGGCAATTTTCCGGAACGCTCTGAGCCTAAACACTATTTACCCTCGCTCAGACGAGCCTCTTTTTCATTTTCTATTATACCATAACCGAAAATGTTTGTCAACATATTGCACTAAATCTATAACATAACGGTTTACCCGTACACGATGTACGCATACGGGTAAACCGTTATAATTGCCCATCCTCAACCACAGAAACGCCCTCCGCACTCATTAAAAATCTGCGTTTCTTATGCAAAAGGAGAGCCAAAACTGACTCTCCTTTTTTCATGCTTTTTTTACAACATAAATGTCTTTTTTAACTCAAAACTTCTGCACTTAAAACTACTCCACTTTCCAAATCTACAGTTACAAGAAGGTTAGCCTCTCCGAAATCTTTTCGTGCGCATATTATTTCAAGAATGTTTCCACTTATTTTTGGGGGTGTTTCTGCAGTTACCAATACACCATTTTTATACATTCGGTTAAAATAGTTTATTTTTCCATTTAACTGTTCTGATAAGTTATATTCCTTTTTTTCCTCGCCTTTTACCCATAAGATATTACCGGCATAATAAATATTTATATCGTAACTCAGATAACAACCTTCCCCAAGAACATATTCGTTTGTACTTGTTCCCATTCTATTAAAGAGTTTTCTATTCATACCATTAGGTCTCACTGCCTCTGTACTATTTATAACAAGACCTCTGTCATGATCAAAAGAATACTCCCAATCTAACAACGTATGCATTACATCCCATGTCAAAGGAAGATATGTAACCCCATCAAAGTTAATAACTGGATAAAGAGAGCTGTTGTCATACTCATTTTCCTCGAATGAAATGTATGTATGATAATCCGGAATCACTGCCTTATATGAAGCCTTGTTTTCTTCTTTTTTGAGATATTGCCCTAATTCCAGAGCTGTCCTTTCACCGTTCCCTATATGCAGAATCATTTCTTCTTTATGATATACTTCATTTACACCCATATTGAAGGTGATATCAAGCCCCATAAATGTTGCAAAATCATATGTCATAGGCATATAGGTAATATCGTTATATATCAGAAATGGGTATTCACTATATTTACTATTATATTCAACTTCATTTACTGTCACAGAAAAACTCGGTATTTCCACCGTTATGGTCTTACTTTCCGCAGCAACAAAAGAAGGAAAACACAAACAAAATAAAACACTCAGAACAAAAAGCACACTTTTTTTCAAGATAACTCACCATCCTTCTTTACAACTCAAATTACTGCGGAAACTCTATATCTATTTTCTCATAAAACCATTCATCATAGTCAACCACATCAACATACCCAATCGAAGTATCATCTATTCCAAATTTACCACAATAAGTTGTATTTACATAATTGCCTTCTGTATGTGTAGTTACTCCAGATGTTTCAGTTCCAGAATAAATATAACAATCGGAAAATTCAGCTCCTATAAGATAAGCACCGCCATCAAACACAACATTTCCATTTACTTTATCACTGGTACAAAGAGTAATCTGTCTTCTCCACTTTGCATTTGTTCTTGTAATGCCTAAGCCTCCAGTATAAACAGAATATGATTTTTCCTGGTTGAAATTATCTGCGTTTATCATTTCAAACAAAATCCATTCGTTATCAACAACGGTTGCTCTCAAATATACTTCATCTGCACTTTGCAACCATATAAAGGATTGCTCATCATCTGCCGGAGGTGTCTGTAATGAACCACCTGCATACAACCAACAAAATCTCCATCTATTTCCATTCCATCCATTTGAGTAACATAAACCTATGTCTATCTTTCCATTGACCGTCCAAAACATATATCCTGCTACGTCTTCACCGTTGTTTTCGGATCCGGTATATACATCCGGTAATGTGGCAAAAGCTGTAGTTGTATGGAACCCGGCAATAGTTTCAACTTCATATCCCACACCATCATCTCCGGGGCGATTAACTGATTCAGGATCTATGGTTCTGCTTAAAACATTAGCATCAGGTACAATAAAAGTTATATCCGCATGGATGGAACTGTTAATCAACTGCTCAATCTGTTCATCAGTAAAATTATACGCAGCAGCTTCTGCTTTTACTGACTGTATAATCTGTTCATAAGACCTATTATAAGAAATTTTTCTTGCTTTATTATTATAAAGCACCGTAGACTCTCCTGCAACGTCTTCAAATATTTTCATATCAACATTTTTGTCTTTTAAAAATTCTACAGAATCATTGCTCAAGCCCAAAGAATTATATGTAAATTTATGAGAACTATCTGCCGCAAAAACACTCATATTTACCAACATAACCAAAGCCAACAAAGTCACAAATAATTTTTTCATAAGATTTCTCCTTTCAACAAATAAATAAAAAACGTGCGAATCAAACCCATATAATCAAAGGGGCTGACTCACATGTTATGCTTCAACTGTTTACACTCGTCTATTTAATTTTTTCACAGAGGAATATAACAACTGCTGCATTTTATAT
Organism: Acutalibacteraceae bacterium; assembly: GCA_045533835.1. Classification (GTDB taxonomy): domain Bacteria; phylum Bacillota; class Clostridia; order Oscillospirales; family Acutalibacteraceae; genus RUG806. The sequence continues at coordinate 1,396 of JAZSIM010000032.1, read as the reverse complement.
GAGCCTTGCCCCTTTGACAAATACTGTACCATTGTTATCTCCTCCATTCTCTTTAAGTTGTTTTTATTATATCACAGATGCTTTTAAATTTCAATAATTTTATGTTAATTTTCTCCATCTGTGTAAATTATTTCTCCGGTATCAATTTTTATTTTACAAGGAGCATATTTTTTGTGATCTGAATGAACTGTATATATGTATTCTCCATTAACAGTAAATAAAGCTCCTCTTTTCTGCCCGTGTCCTGTATATCCTGGAACGGTAATTTTATTTTCCCCTTTTATAATATCCATATTATTTTGAGCCGGTCCTGCCATATACCAAAGGTCGATATAAGAATATATTCTTATATCGTCTTTTTTGTAATATGTTTTTGCATATGGCACACTTGCCGACAAGCTATAATCTTCTCTTATTTCAAAAAACGCATCCCCCTCTGAATAGTAATAAAAACTATCTGTATACAATTCAATTCCCGTTATACTATCAGAATATTTTTTTCCATAAAAGTAATCCCATTTCATATAATCAAATATTACTTCCCATGTCAATGGAAGATATACTATATCTTTATAAAAAAGGGCCGGATATTCTTCATCATTATAATCATTTCCTTGTATGTTGACAATAAGCGGAGACTCTTCCATACTTATTATTTTTTCTGTACTTTTTTTAGAAGATTGATCTCTCAAATATTCTGTTGGGGTTTCAAAATCCATCTTTTTTACAAACAATACATTTTCATTAAGTTGCACATCAATTCCTAATAAGACGCAATTATAATATGTGAGAGGAATATAAGTTATATTTTTATATACAACCATTGGGTATTCACATAATATCATATCGTTAGCATTATAATCATTAACATTATATTCTTCGTAATTTATAGTTACAGGGAAATCCACTATTTCTGTAACTATATTCTCTTTTGCCATTACAACAGTCGAAATTCCAACGCTTAGTATAATACTAAGCGTTATAATAAAAAATATTATTTTCTTATACATTTCGAAATACACCCCTTTATTAGAAAGGAGCTGCCTCTCCCCTTTATTAGAGAGGCAGCTCCTCCTGTTTGCTTTTACTGCGGTCTACAATCTATGCTGAAAACATTTACATTCCCGTTCGTAGGAACACCGCCATAGCGAAGTTTGCTCCACTCAGGCATTGAGCCAGTATCCTGTCTATCCATAATGGGTTGCGTTCCCGTTGTGGTTGTGCTGTATGTGTCCAAACTAAACTGCGTAGATGAACCTGAATGCCTCAACATTTTTACTTCTCCAAAAGAAATATCATTCATATAGACTCCCTGTGTTCTTGAAATATTTGAAGAATTCCACATAGAACTGATTGCGGACAAACTCGATGCTATAGTCATTTCCTTCCAAAATTT
>JAZSIM010000085.1:0-68992 GCA_045533835.1 Acutalibacteraceae bacterium | reverse complement strand
CACAACGCAAGCGGATTGACGGATGTTGTTGACTTCGAAATTGAAAGCTATTTCGGCAGAGATATTAAAGTCATTTTTGCGGATAAATTTGCTGACATACCCGCCGAGAAGTTAAACGGTCCAGCTTTAGAAAATGTACCTCTTATCGGTACATTAAGTCAGTTCGGAGGACTTTCATCATTTGCAGATGAGAAAGAGTTTTATCCGCAGATTATGAGATTATACGGAGAATAAAAGAGTGATAGACAGAAGTATTCCATATTACAATTTGATATTAAAATGCACTAAAATTTGCACAACGCCTGTTTCGTTACCCGAAGGATATAGTTTTAAGATGTATGATGTGGGCGATGAAAAGTATTGGGCAAAACTTGAATATGAAATCGGTGATTTTTCATCCGTTGAAGAAGCTGAAATGTATTTCAAAACAAATTATTGCAACCAAATTGATGAACTACAAAAGCGCTGTGTTTTTGTTGTTGATTCTTACGGCGATGTTGTAGGCTCGTGTATCGCCTGGCACGATTTAAAAGACAATGATACAGTCGCTTCACTTCATTGGCTCGTTGTTTCATCTAAATATCAAAGCAAACATATAGGTTTAGTTCTCTGCAAAAAAGTGATGGATATATTCAATGAACGTGGTGAAACTCCCATATATATTCACACACAGCCGTGGAGTTATAAAGCAATCCTGCTCTATATTAAACTCGGCTTCAAAATTCAGAAAACCGATACTTTCTCGCATTATGAGAATCAGTATAAAAAAGCCATAAAAACTTTAGAAAATCTGCTTTCCGAAAGTCAGTTTAGTCAAATTATTTTAAGTTCGGAGTAAAATATTCGGAGATACAAAAATGCATATTGTAAGAAAATTAAAAATAACAGAATTACCTCTGTTGCCACAACTTTTTAATTATAAAAATGTCTATGAAATGATTGCCGAAAACACAAGAATTACAAAAAAAACGGTGCAGCCCTGAAAAAGGGTTGCACCATATTTATGTCAGAAGATTATTTGCAGGCTTACATCTGAACGATTTTATTATTCTCTGAAAAGGGGAGTGGAGAAGTATCTTTCTGCCGTGTCGGGGAGAATTGTGACAACTGTTTTGCCCTCTCCTAATTTTTCGGCAAGCTTTATTGCTGCGGCAACGTTTGTGCCGGAGGAAATTCCGCACATAAGCCCTTCCTTTGATGCCAGATCCCTTGCGGTATTGAGGGCCTCTTCATCGGAAACAATATAGATATCCTCATAGATTTCCGTGTTGAGAATTTCGGGAATAAGCCCGTCGCCGATGCCCATCTGAATATGCTGACTGACGGTTCCGCCTGCAAGAATTGCGGCATTTTCGGGTTCTACCGCCCAAATTGTCATATCCGGATTAAGTGCCTTGAGTGTTTCGCCGATTCCGGTAATTGTACCTCCCGTGCCGATACCCGAACAGAAGCCGTCAATGGGACCGCCCACCTGCTCGAGAATTTCAAGCCCCGTCTGATGGCGGTGAATCATAGGATTCGCAGGGTTTTCGAATTGCTGAGGAACAAAAACTCTTGGGTCGTCCTTTTCCATCTGTAAAGCTGTCCGGAGGCACCTTGCAATTGCATCGCCGATGTTTCCTTCATCGTGAATAAGCACAACCTCAGCACCGTAATGCTGCATTATCTTTTTTCTTTCGATGCTTACGGAGTCGGGCATAATTATTCTTACCTTATAGCCCAGTACCGCACCCACAAGAGCAAGACCGATTCCCTGATTGCCGGACGTGGGCTCCACAATTATGCTGTCTTTAGAAAGAACACCTCTTTTTTCGGCATCTTTTATCATATTGTAGGCTACTCTTGTCTTAACCGAGCCGCCCACATTGAGACCCTCATATTTTACAAGCACCCGTGCAGCACCTGCGGGTACCATGTGATTTAACTGCACCATAGGGGTATGTCCCATAGCATCAAGAATGTTACTGTATATCATAAAAAACCTCCGGGAAAAGCTGAATTGTATTTTACCTTATATTCACGGTAACTGCAATAGAAAAATTATGAAATATTTCCATACATTATATGAAAGAAAAAAATTGTTGCAACACAAACGGCTGCAACAATTCTTTTCTTTTTATCTGAAGCTTTTTGCCCAGTTTACAAGGGAATTATGCCAGATGTTATCCGTAACATCCTTTTTCATTTGCTCCGTTACAGGGCCGTTTTTAGCCATTTTTGCGAGAATTACCGCCTGTAATTCCTCTACGGTCATTTCCTCGTAAGGCTTGTCGGGAATTTTTACTGCTTCGGGGGCAATATCAAACCTTTCTTCTGTTTTTATTTCCTTTCGGGACTCTGTTTTTGTTTCGGGCTTGTTTTCCGTTTTCTCGGGGATTTTAATTTCAATTTCAACAGGTGTAAAGTCTTTTGCCGTGCTGTTTTCCGGGACAAGAATTTCACCTGAATTGCCGCTTACTGTAAGCGTGATTCTGCCGTTTTCGGCTTTTACGCTACCGCCCGACAAGGCTTTTTTGTATGTGCCGTCGGCAGGGAAGGATACAGAAGCGTCCTTGTCGTCATTATTTACCGCAACAATAACCTTACTGTCGCCAAGGATCCTTGCAAAAGCAAACTGTCTGTTTGTAAGTAATAATTCCTTGTATTCACCGTAGGACAGCTCCTTGAATTCCTTCTTTATTTTTATAAGAGCCGAGGTGAGCCTTGTTACGGGATTTTCCTTGATTTTATCTTTTAGTTCACCGTAATCAAGATACGGGCGAAGGGATGCATCGGAGTGTCTTTCCTTTCTGCCCTCGGTGCAGAATTCCGAGCCGTAGTAAACGGAAGGAATTCCGGGAAGCGTAAAAAGAAGAATATTCACGGGAACAATGTGCCTTTTGTCGGAAAGCTTTGTGTATATTCTTTCGACATCATGGTTGTCTGAGAAATTATAAAGCTGAAGATTTTTGCACATTTCAAAGTTTCTTTTTATTGTGTGCGCGATTTCAAAATAATTTCTGTCATTATGACCCGAGAAAAGCGCCTTGTGAAGAGTGTAGTTTGTAACGGAATGAAGGGTATCAGCATTTGCCCAGCGGCTGTAATCCCCGTGAATTACTTCACCCATAAGCCAGAAATCGGGCTTTACCTCATTTGCCGTTCTTCGGAGTGCCTTCATAAAATCAAAGTCAAGGACGTCTGCCGCATCAAGGCGGATTCCGTCGATGTTGAATTCACTTACCCAGAAGCGGATAATGTCGCAGATATAATTTATTACCTCGTGATTCTTCTGATTGAGCTTTATGAGTAAATCGTAGCCGCCCCAGTTTTCATAGGAAAAGCCATCGTTATAGGAGTTGTTGCCCCCGAAATTAACATTATACCAGTTTTTATAGGGGGATGCCTCCCGCCTTTCCTTTATGTCCTTAAAAGCAAAAAAATCTCTTCCGGTATGATTGAAAACACCGTCGAAAATTACCCTGATTCCGTTTTCGTGACAGAAGGAAACGAATTTTTTCAGATCCTCATTTGTGCCGAGCCGGGAATCGAGCCTTTTGTAGTCCGTGGTTTCGTATCCGTGTCCCACAGATTCGCAAAGGGGACCTATATAAAGGGCGTTGAAGCCCGTTTCTTTGATGTGTTGCACCCAGTTATAGAGCATATTTATACGGGAAACGGGGGATAAATATTCATTTATTGCAGGTGCCCCCGTAAGCCCTAAGGGGTATATATGATAAAATACAGCTTCATCGAACCAAGCCATAAAGTGCCTCCGCCCTAAGTAAATTTTCCGCTGAAACAGCGGGGATTCTTCCGAGTCCGTCAGGTCCCACGTTCAGAAGATAGTTTATTCCGAAATCATTCAGCCTTTGTCTTCTTTCCGCAATTTCCGCGGGACTTATCCAGTTGTTGTCATAATATTTGAAGCCCCAGGAGGAGTTCATTGTACCTGCGGTTTCATAAAGCCCCTTGGGTGAGTATTTAAGTCCGTCCAGGCTGTTAGGGTCGCTGTTTTCCTCTATCCTGAACTGAGTGGGATATTCATTGTCACCCAGAGAAACGTAGTCATAAGCACCGTTGCCGATTCTTGAATTTATAAGGCAGTCGGGCTGATATTCCTTTACGAGATTATTGAGCCTCAGGCTCTGTTCCTTTGTTATTGTGTGAGGAACATCAAACCACATCAGAAGCAGGTCACCGTAATTCTTTACAAGCTCCGTTACCTGAGGAATAATTTTTTCCTCAAAGCAGATGCTGAAATCCTTTTTTTCTCTTTCGGGATAATCCCAGCTGTTATCCCAGCTGACGCCGGAGCAGCCTGTGAATTTATCGTATCCGCCTCCGTGAAAATGGTGCCAGTCAAGCTCCTGAGAGTAATAAAGCCCGAATTTGAGCCCGTGCTTATAGCAGGCTTCGCCGAGCTCTGCCACCACGTCCCGTCCGAAGGGGGTTGCATCAACTATATTGAAGCTGTCAGCACGGGATCTGAACATAGCAAAGCCGTCGTGATGCTTGGAGGTGAAAACAAAATACTTCATCCCTGCATCCTTTGCAAGGCGGATCCATTCATCGGCATTGAAATATACGGGGTTAAAGCTTTTTGCAAGAAGAGAGTACTCATCGTTTGGAATTGCCATAAAGCTCTGTATCCACTCTGCATAATCATTCACGTGTCTGCCCTTATATTCACCGCCAAGCAGAGAATAAAGCCCCCAATGAGCCATCATTCCGTAGCCTGCCGTCTTAAACCATTTTACATTATCCATAAAAGCACTCCTTTTCCGTTCATAATTATGTCATAAAAAAATTATTCAGTCAATCTGAAATAAGCTACAAAATTTTGTTGAAATTATTATAAAAGATGTTATAATATTAAAAGTACATTTTTAAGGGCTGATAATTTTGAAAAAGATTGATTCTACTGTCCTGAAGGAAACAGCTTTCGTTGCCTCCATGACGTTTATTCTGAGTGTTCTGCTGCAGGCGGTTTTTCTGGTTGCAGGAAAATGGGATTACACCGTATTGCTCGGAAACGTTCTCGGTGCAGCAGCCGGAATCGGCAATTTCTTCCTGATGGGACTTACCGTGCAGTCATCCTTGGGGCTTGAGGTAAAGGACGCAAAAAGCAGAATGAAGCTGTCACAGATGCTTCGTACACTTCTTATGTTTGCCGTTGCCGTGGTGGGATATCTTGTTCCCGTGTTTAATCTTATAACGGTTGTTATTCCTTTCCTTTTTCCCCGTATTGCGGTAACCGTGCGGGCAATTATGATAAAAAAGCAGGGATGAGGTGATAAAAGTTGAATAAAATGAGCCTCAGGTTCAGAATAACAGATATCTTTTATATTGTAATGATGATAATTCCCGTTGTTTCGGGAATTGTGCTGAAGGTGCTTACTGCTCCTGCGTCGGAGGGTGTTTCGATTACGGGTGCGAGGATTTTTTTCACGATTCCGATGCCCGTGCAGGATTTTCCCGTAACGGAATCTCAGGTCAATTCTCTTATCGTAACCGTTGTGATTTTCTTTTTCTGTCTTTATATGACTCACGGACTTTCGGAAAAGGCAGAGCTTCGCCGTCAGCATTTTGCCGAAATGATAGTGGAAAAGGTTGACGGGCTTGTAGACGAGAATATGGGTGAATATTTCAAAGGCTTTCCGCCTTTTATAATTGCAATTCTCGGGCTTTCCGCACTCTCCAGCCTTCTTACCCTTTTCGGGTTGTTTCCGCCAACGTCCGATATCAACATTGTCGGCGGATGGGCACTTCTTGTTTTTGTTCTCATTACGTATTACAAGATGAAGTGCGGACCGCTTCATTATCTTAAGAGCTTTACGCAGCCCGTTGCAATTCTTACTCCTATCAATATGATCAGTGAAATTGCAACGCCCGTATCAATGGCATTCCGTCATTACGGAAACGTGCTTTCAGGCTCTGTTATTTCGGTGCTGTTAGGTACCGCTCTTGCCGGAGTTTCCTCGAAGGTCTTGTCCTTTATGCCGGGCTTTCTTAAGGATTTTCCGCTTTTTCAGATAGGTATTCCTGCTGTAATGTCACTTTATTTTGATATCTTCAGCGGATGCTTACAGGCATTTATTTTTGCTATGCTTACCATGATGTACGTAGCAGGTGCATTTGATATTGAATTTTTTGAAAAGAAGCAGGCCGCAAGGCGTGCAAAAAAACAAGGTGTAAAAAATTAAATTTTCTATAAAACGGAGGAACAAAAAATGGAACTCGCACTTGGTATTATTTTAGGTTGTTGCGCTCTCGGCGCAGGTCTTGCTATGATTGCCGGTATCGGCCCCGGTATCGGTGAAGGTAACGCAGTTGCAAGCGCTTGCGAAGCTATCGCACGTCAGCCCGAAAGCAAGGGCTCTGTCACAACAACAATGCTTATGGGTTGTGCTATTGCGGAAACAACGGGTCTTTATGCTCTCGTTATTGCAATTCTGCTTATTTTTGTAGCACCCGGTATGCTCACAAAAGTTCTTGTTGAAACAATTCAGTCACTTGGTTAATCGGAGTGAGGATTTATGCAGACCTTAGACGTTATTTCGGTCAACCTATGGCAGATGGTCGCCGCTCTCGGTAATCTTATTCTGCTTTTTGTGGTTGTGAAAAAATTCCTTTACAAGCCTGTTAAGAAGATGCTTGCTGCCCGTGAAAATGCAATAAATCAGGATTATGACACGGCACGTAAGGCAAAGGACGAGGCTCTGAAGGATAAAAAAGAATATGAAGACAGACTTCTTTGCGCCGAAAAGGAGGCAGACAGTGTCATAAAATCTGCGGTAAGTGTTGCGAAGGCACGTGAAAAGGAAATTGTTGCCGATGCACATGAAAAGGCAGACGGTATTGTCCGTCAGGCAAAGGAGGAGGCCGCTCTTGAGCTTAAAAAGGCTGAGGATTCGGTAAAAAAGGAAATTGCCGAGGTTTCCTCTGCACTTGCCGGAAAGCTTCTTGAACGTGAAATCGGTGACAGCGATCATCAGCATTTTATAGATTCGTTTATTGAAAGTATAGGTGACGGCAATGACAGGAACTGAAAGGGAATATGCGGCAGCACTTTTTTCCCTGGCTGCTGAAGATAATTCCGTTGAAGCCTTCAGAAAAGCTCTCGATGAGGTAAGAGCTGTGCTTTCCGCAAACGCGGAATACGTTGAATTTCTTGCCTGTCCCGCAATAGAGCTTTCGGAAAGATTAAACTGCATTGACGAAGCATTCGGCTCTTTCCCCGAATACGTTGTGTCGTTCATAAAAGTTCTCTGTGAAAACGGCAGGGCAAAGACTGTTATTCCCTGTATTGATGCTTTTACAGAGCTTGCAATGAAATATATGAACGTTACGAAGGCGGTTATTTCTTCTGTAACCGAGCTGAGCGATGCCCAGAAGGCGGCAGTTATTGATAGGCTTGAAAAGCTTACGGGCAAGAATATTGAGCCCGTGTATATAACCGATATATCACTTATAGGCGGTATGAAAATTGAGGTTGACGGCAAATGCTATGACGGCAGTATCAGACACCGCTTAAGTGAGATTAAGGATGTGATGAACTCATGAACAGACCTGAAGAAATCAGTAATATTATAAAAAGTCAGATAAAGAATTACAAATCCAGAGTGGATATGACCGAAACAGGTAAGGTAATTCTTGTCGGTGACGGTATAGCCCGTGCTTACGGACTTTCAAACTGTATGGCAAACGAGCTGCTTGAATTTGAGGACGGCAGCTTCGGTGTTGCACAGAATCTTGAAGAGGAAACTGTATCCGTAGCCATTCTTTCCGATAAGGATAATATTCGTGAGGGCTCCGTAGTCAGCAGAACAGGCAAGGTTCTTTCCGTGCCTGTAGGTGAAAAGCTTCTCGGCAGAGTTGTAAATGCCCTCGGTGAGCCGGTTGACGGCAAGGGCCCTGTTGAATACAGCGGTGTAAGACCGATTGAAGCCGAGGCTCCCGGAATTATCGAAAGGGAAAGCGTAAGTGTGCCTCTTCAGACCGGTATCAAGGCAATTGACAGTATGATTCCCATAGGACGCGGACAGAGAGAGCTTATCATCGGTGACCGTCAGACGGGTAAAACAGAAATCGCAATTGATACCATAATCAATCAGAAAAACACGGGAGTAATCTGTATTTACGTTGCAATCGGCCAGAAGAGCTCCTCAGTTGCTCAGCTTGCCAATGAGCTTGTCCGCAACGGAGCTATGGAATATACGATTATTGTTTCCGCCAGTGCCTCGGAGAGTGCTCCCCTGCAGTATATTGCTCCTTACAGCGGCTGCGCCATGGCTGAGTATTTCCGTGAGCAGGGCAGGGACGTGCTTATAGTATATGATGATTTAAGTAAGCATGCTGTGGCTTACAGAGCACTGTCACTTCTTATCCGCCGTCCCCCCGGACGAGAAGCCTATCCCGGTGATGTTTTCTACCTTCATTCAAGACTTCTTGAAAGAGCTGCATGCGTAGCAAAGGAATACGGCGGCGGTTCAATTACCGCACTTCCCATAATAGAAACTCAGGCGGGTGACGTTTCAGCATATATTCCCACGAATGTTATTTCCATTACGGACGGGCAGATTTTCCTTGAAACGGAGCTTTTCCATGCAGGTATTATGCCCGCTATCAACCCGGGTATTTCAGTCAGCCGAGTCGGCGGCTCGGCACAGCTTAAGGGTATGAAAAAGGTATCGGGTGAGCTCAAGCTTCTCTATTCCCAGTACCGTGAGCTTCAGGCATTCGCACAGTTCGGCAGCGATCTTGATGCTGATACCAAGGAAAGACTTGCTCTCGGTGAAAGAATTGTTGCTGTACTCAAGCAGGGCAGAAATGCTCCCGTAAGAGTGGGTAATCAGGTTGCTATAGTTTACGCCGTTACAAAGGGATATCTTAATGATACTGCGGTTTCAAAGGTACCCGAATATGAGAAACGACTTTTTGCCAAGCTTGAAAATGAATATCAGGCATGGCTTCAGAGAATTGAAAACGGCTTCTTTGATAATGAAGACGAAGAAACGCTTAAAGCCGTTCTTTCGCAGCTCCAGGGGTGATAGGCTATGTCGCAGAATACAAAGACCCTGCGTGTGCGTATAAAGAGTGTAAACTCCACCATGCAGCTTACAAATGCTATGGGCCTGGTTGCTTCTTCAAAAATCCGGAGAGCAAACGAGGCAATGCTTAAGGGCAGAGCCTATTCCGAAGCACTTGACAGCACCATGAATGTGCTTACCTCTGACAGAGAAAGTCTTAAAAGCCCTTATATGAAAGAGCGGGAGGCTCTTCGTACAAGGCTTATTGTGATTGCAGGCGACAGAGGGCTTGCCGGCGGGTATAACGTAAACGTTTTCCGCCTTGCTTCTGAATATCCCGATGCGGAAATTATTCCTATCGGAAGACGTGCGTGTGACAGATACGAAAAAAACTATGTTTCCTCGGAAAAATACAGCTTCAATGAGGCTTATGCTCTTGCCCAGGAGCTGTGCAGAGATTTCTCTGAAGAAAAGTTTGACAGGCTCGGAATTATCTGGACGAAATATAATTCCATTATGAGCCAGGAGGCAGTTCTGACGTGGCTTCTTCCTCTCAGAAAATATGAGGGTAAGGATATCCCCGGTATAGTGTTTGAGCCGGATCATCTCACGGTGCTCAACAATATAGTGCGTGAATATGTTGCCGGAAAAATCACCGTATGCATCCGCGAAAGCTTTGCAAGTGAGGTTTCCGCACGCCGTATGGCGATGGATTCCTCAAGCAAGAACGCGCAGAAGATGATAAATGATTTACAGCTTGAGTATAACCGTGCAAGACAGGGTGCAATAACTCAGGAAATCACGGAAATTGTAGCCGGCAGCGGCAATTGACAAGAGGTGGTAAATTTGAAATTAAATACAGGTAAAGTAACTCAGGTTATGGGTCCCGTTGTTGACGTGCGCTTCAATGAGGGTGAATTACCTATGATTCATAATGCACTCACCGTTCCCGTCGGGGACAGAGTTCTGACCGTTGAGGTTGCTCAGCATATAGGCGGAAATACCGCAAGATGTATCGCTATGGCTTCGACGGACGGTCTTCAGAGAGGCGTCGACGTTACCGATACGGGTGCGCCCATAAGTGTTCCCGTCGGCAGAGAAACTCTCGGAAGAATATTCAATGTTTTAGGTGATGCGGTTGACAATAAGCCCAATCCCGAAAATACTGAAAGATGGAACATTCACCGTGCGGCTCCTTCTTATGATGAGCTTGCAACAAGCACGGAGATTTTTGAAACAGGTATCAAGGTTATTGACCTTATCTGTCCTTATTCAAAGGGCGGTAAAATAGGTCTTTTCGGCGGTGCAGGTGTAGGTAAGACCGTTCTTATTATGGAGCTTATCAATAATATCGCAAAGCAGCACGGCGGTATTTCCGTATTTACCGGTGTCGGTGAAAGAACAAGAGAGGGAAATGACCTTTATAATGAAATGACACAGTCCGGTGTTATAAACAATACCGCACTTGTTTACGGACAGATGAATGAGCCTCCGGGAGCCCGTATGAGAGTCGGTCTTTCCGGTCTTACAATGGCTGAATATTTCCGTGATACGGAAGGACAGGACGTGCTTCTTTTCATAGATAATATTTTCCGTTTCACTCAGGCAGGCTCCGAGGTATCGGCACTTCTCGGACGTATGCCCTCTGCCGTTGGTTATCAGCCTACGCTTGCAACGGAAATGGGTGCATTGCAGGAGAGAATAACATCCATAAAGAAGGGCTCAATTACCTCAATTCAGGCTGTTTATGTGCCTGCCGATGACCTTACTGACCCTGCTCCCGCTACTACGTTTGCACATCTTGATGCTACTACGGTTCTTGCAAGAAGCATTGCCTCTCAGGGTATTTATCCTGCTGTTGATCCTCTTGAGTCAACAAGCCGTATTCTTGCCCCCGAAATTGTCGGTGAGGAGCATTATGCCGTAGCACGAGAGGTACAGAGAATTCTTCAGCGCTATAATGAGCTTATGGATATTATTGCAATTATGGGTATGGATGAGCTTTCCGATGATGACAGAATGCTTGTTCAGCGTGCAAGAAAGATTCAGCGCTTCCTTTCTCAGCCCTTTGATGTTTCCGAAAAATTCACGGGCTTCAAGGGTAAATACGTGCCTGTTTCCGAAACAATCAGAGGCTTCAGAGAGATTATTGAAGGAAAGCACGATGATTTACCTGAATCCGCATTTCTTTTCGTAGGCACAATTGATGAGGCTGTAGAAAAAGCAAAGAAGGAAAACAGATGAATACGTTCAGATTGACAGTTGCATCTCCCGACGGCAATAAATTTTCAGGAGATGCCGTAAAGCTTGATGTAAGAGGAACTGAGGGTGAGCTTGCAATAATGGCAGGTCATATTCCCTTTGTTACCTCAATTGTAAAGGGAAGCTGTGTTATCCACCTTCCCGATGACACCAAAAGGACAGCAGCTGCCGAAGGCGGACTTCTTACGGTAGGAACGGATTCGGTTACTCTGATTTCAGGCTCGTTTACATTTATAGAATAACAAACAACAGACCGACAGTAGTATTTACTGCGGTCTGTTTTTGTATTGCTTTATTGAGAAACTTTCTGTATAATAAAGAAAACGGCAGCGGAGATATAGGTTATGAAAATATTACTGTTTTTTCTTGTGATTCTGTCCCTTCTTATGCCCGTGGCGGTTAATAAAAGGCTGTTTCCGAAATTAAACGGGCTTCAGACAAAAATGCTCTGTGCATTTATGTATATTCTTGTAGGTCTGGGGGCAATTCTCAGCCTTACGGGAGATATAAAATATTCTCTTTTTCTTTTTTGTGCGCTGATTTCCGGCTTCCTGGGAGATTTCTTCCTGAGCTGGCGGAACGAGAAATATTTCCTTTTAGGAGTTCTGTTTTTCGGCATCGGACATATAATTTATATCCTTACATTTATTTTAATCGGAAGCGGTGCTCTGAGGGAAAAATTCTTCATTCCCGTAATAATTACGGCTTTTCTTGCGGTTATTCTTATCCTTGTGATAAAGCTCGCAAAAATTAAGCTGAAAAAGGAGCAGAAGCCGCTTTTGCTGTACGGACTGATTCTCTTTTTCTCCTTTGCATCGGGTGCTGTAAGAGGCGTTTTTGCCCTTATGTCAGGGAATATTTTCTTCGGCTTGTGTCTTCTTGCAGGTTCGACCTTATTTATAATTTCCGATGTCTTTCTTGCTGTCGGAATGCTCGGAATCAGACTCCCGAAAATTTTCAGCCACGCAGTATCCTACACATATTTCCCTGCACAGACTCTTTTGGCACTCAGTATATTTTTCTCATAAAAAATTAAGGCTCCGATTGCTTCGGAGCCGTTTTTTATGCTTTATTTTTAATGTTAAGCTTTTTCTTTATTATAATAAGAATTGCAATGCCGATCACGGGGAAGAGAGCTGCTACGAGCATAGCGGATTTCATTCCTATCTGCTCGGGAGTAAGTGCAAGTCTGTAGCTTAATTTTAAGGCAATTTCGCTGACCGCTACCTCGTCCATAACAATTCCCAATAGCTGCGGAGCAATTGAAGCACCGAAGTCACCGCCTGCCGCCATTAGGGCATAGGCAGCAACTCCCACGTGAGGAAGCTTTTCTTCCATAAGAATAAGAGTGCCGGGCCACAGCATAGCGGTGCATACGCCCGTCAGTATGCAGGCAATAAGAGAAAGTACGGGAACGGGGGACAGACCTGCAACAGCATAGCAGACTGCTGCACCCGTCATACCGAAGAGCAGTACCTTCCAGATGTTTTTGCCGCGTTTTCCGTACCAGGTACGGGTAAGACCGAGTGCTACCGCAAACAGCGCCATACCTAAGATATCGCCTACGACCTTCGGAAGATGCAGAGCACTTTCAATATAGCTTGAAATCCAGTTTGTCATTGAGTTTTCTGCTGCGCTTCCGAAGAATATACAGAGAACGCAGAGTGTCATAACAAGAGTCTTTTTGCCTGCCTTTTTGCCGTTTTCTTCTCCACCCATATTGACCTGAGGCATAGGAGATGTGCTGAACATAATGAACGCACCGAGAGGCACTATTGCCCAGAAAAGGGTAAGATACATCCAGTTTTCCGTGCCGAAAATACGAAGGAAAAGGGTGCTTATCACTACAACGCTTACAACGCCGTATGCATAAAGGGAGTGCAGAAGGCTCATATCTCTGTCGGGTGTTTCTGAGGGTATTGCCGCCACAACGGGGGATAACAGCACCTCGGAAAGACCTGCGGAAATTGAGAATATGAAGGTACCGATTACAAGTCCTAAATATGCGTATTGTGGGAAAAGCCATGGCACGAGTGCGTAAATCAGCATTCCGACGGATGTTATTACGGGCATTATTGTGACCGTTTTTTTGATGTTGAAATACTTGGTAAAGAATGTAAAAATAAGGTCAATTGTCAGCTGTGTGCAGAAGTTTACCGCAACGAGCGTGCCGAGGAGCGTGTAGGATACTCCGTACATCTCGTGAAAGGTATTGAAAAGAAGGGGCGGCAGGCTGAAAATTGAAGCCATTGAAAGGTACGAATAATAGCAGGAAAGCTTAGTTCTTTTATAATTCATAGTTCATGCTCCTCAGATAATCTCAAAAGAATTTCCGTCCTTGGAAATCTTCATTCTTATTGTCTTGTCCCCGTAGGTAAATTTCATTTCACCCTTATTTCCGAGGAATTTTTTTACACTTTTTTTCGTTTTAGAGGACAGCACATTGCCCGTTACTATCCATTTTCCCCTGCCGTCGGAAATTTCCGTGAAGGAGCCTTTTATCTGTTTTCTTATGTATCCGGGGCAGAAGCGCTTGGGAGTTACAACGGTAAGGCCGTTATTCTTTACAAGATCAATTACGGCACCTAGAGTTTCATCGCTTATATAATAGCCGCAAAGGAAGCAGAGCTTAAGAGTTGTAAGCTTTTCCCTTGTTACTCTGTCATCAAACACAGCAACGCCGTTCATTGAACAGAAGGATTTATGGGGACGAAGGGACCAGGGGGAAACTCTGTCCCATGCAAGTCCGTTTCTGCAGGTTTCTCCGTGTGTTACCACGTGAAAAGCACGGGTAAATTCCTTTGCCGTTCTGTTGACCTTCAAGTCCTTATTACCGAAAAGAATGGGGCGCCACATAAAGGGATCGCACTGTCCCCAATAGGTGTCGTCATATCTTATAATGCCGATTTCAGGCTTATAGTCCTGCACGGTGTAATCTCTGTGCTTTCTTCTCTCATCGGTTGCGAATTTCTTGTAGGCTTCACCGTATTTATTAGGCTTACCGTCCGTAAAGAACTGACTTGCGCCCTCAACATAAACCCTCGAGGTGCCTGCAAGGTAAGAGAACCATAAGTTATAATACATTTCGTCGGGGGAGTGACCGGGGAAGGTGTTGTAATTCCATAAATCCACACAGTTCCACAGCTCTGTGCCGTACTGCAAAGCCGCACCTGCCGCATTTACGTACTGTAAAACTGAATAGCTTTCCTTCTGTGACTTGAAGTTGGGTATAATTCCCGATGCGGCAAAGGAATGGAAAAGCACCGGGAATACGTGCTCGCCGATAAAGCGCTTTGCACCGTTATTTTTATGAAAATCAGCGAATTCCTTAAGCTGCAATCTCAATAATTCGCCCTGAATCACAACGTCCTTTGCCAGTGCCAAGGGGAATACGGGCAGATGCTTTCCTCTTTTGTTTATGGTAAGGGTAAGGTTGCGGTTGATAATGGAATGCTCCATTTCATCATACATAATGCCGAGGCAGTTTTCATCTTTTGTAAGAGCCTTTACGAAATCGGGATGCAGATTTACTCTGTGACAGCCGTCGTCGGAATTGCACCAATCCCAGCCGTCCTCAGTGACCTGCGATCCGTGCCAGTTGGCAAATTCAGTATTAAGCACGTACTGAAGTCCGAATTTTTTGAATTTCTCGGGCCAGGTTGAGATAAATTCGCACTCACCCTCTACGCTTCTTTCGGGAGTATAATTGCAGACAACAAAGTCCGTTTCGCTGTCCTTGTAAAACTGTGCCTTTTCATTTCCCTCATATATACCTTCCCAGCCGGCATCATTACCTACAAAAAAATTCTGCATATTTTTATCAGCCATATTCTTCCCTCACTTGCGTTATATTATTTTAAGTATATCAAACCGCAGAAAAAAGTCAATTAATTATTTTATTTGTGTTGCCAAACAGACTGTATGGTGTTAAAATTGTCTGCGGTGATAGATATGGAAATTATTAATCAGTATTCAATACATTTTGACGATCCGCCGAAAAAGACAAGACCTGCAAGCAGAGGGCTTGTGATAAAGGACGGCAAGGTGCTTCTTACTTATGAACAGAATAAGGATGTATATATGTCTCCCGGCGGCGGAAGAGAAGGGGAAGAATCCTTCGAGGACTGCTGTATAAGGGAACTTAGGGAAGAATCGGGCTATGATGTAGTTCCTTTTGAGCCCTTTCTCATAATAAACGAATATTGCTTTGATACCTGTTATGAAGCGCATTATTTTCTCTGTGATGTTACGAGAAAGGGTGAAGCACACCTTACTCCTACGGAAATTGACCACGGTGTGTGTCCACGTTGGCTCCCGATAGATGAAGCAATTGAAATTTTTTCTCACTACGACGAAAAAACAGAAGACCACAGAAGCCTTTATCTGAGAGAATTTACGGTTCTTAACAAGTATCTCGAATATAAGAAAAGAAAGGATCTTGTAAAATCCTTTCTCGGAAAGACCGTTAATATAATAATGGACAGACCTCTGGGCTTCGTTCATAAAAAAGAAAATTATTCCCTTACATACCCCGTAAATTACGGCTATATCCCCGGTGTTATCGGCGGTGACGGGGAAGAGCTCGATGTATATCTTTTAGGTGTAAACGAGCCCGTCACAGAATACACCGCAAGAATTATCGGTATCGTACACCGTCATAATGACAATGAGGATAAGCTGGTAGCCGCCCCCGAGGGAATTTTGTTCACAAAAGAAGAAATCTCAAAGCAGATTCACTTCCAGGAGCAGTACTACGACACCGAAATTGAGGTAATTGAAGAATAAACAAAGTGTCCCGAGATTCAGTATTTTTAATCTGACCTTGTAGGGGATGGCGTCCTCGACATCCCGTAATGCAGAAAACAAAAATCACATATAAATTTCCATAGATTATAAAAATCTGCCTTTGCGGGACATATATTCTGAATCTTTATAGTCTGCCGTACCTTAAAGAATAAATATACTCAAATCCGATTACCGAAAATATTGATTTGTTGCCGATTGTATTGTATTATAGTATCATCGGAGCCGATATAATCAATATTACGGAGGTTTTTCTCATGTTTATGGAAGAACGACATCAGGAAATAGCAGATATAATCAAAGCAAACGGTAAAATTACGGTATCGGAAATAACTGCAAAATACGGAATATCTGATGAATCCGCAAGACGTGATTTGCGAATCCTTGAACAAAAAGGCATTTGCAAAAGAACTCATGGCGGTGCTATTCTTTTAGGACAGGTAAGTGTTTTGCCGCCTATGAACCGTCAGTATGACACTATGCCTATTTTTGATAATTACAAGAATATAGCTGAAATTGCCGTCAGCAACATAAAAGAGAATGACATTATTTATATTACAAGCGGTTCATTCGGGCACATTATAATATCGCTTCTGCCGAGAGATAAGCACTTTACTGCAGTTTTGAATTCCGTTGACTTTGCAAAGGAACTCAGGGATTTTGAAAACATTGATGTTTATATTGCAGGTGGGAAAATGCGAAAAAGCGGTTCACTTGTTGATACCTTTGCAGTGGAATTTGTCAGCAAGCTGCATTTTGATATTTGTTTTATCACGGGTTCAGGCTTAACTGCAGAATTCGGACTTTCAAACGGCTCTGATGAAACCGCAACGTTTCAGAGGACTGTTCTTAAAAACAGCAGAAAAAAATGTCTTCTGATACCAAGTAGCAAAGTCGGTGTAAATTCTTTTGTAAAGGTCTGTGATGTCAACGAATTTAATTTGGTTATTACAGACTGGGACTGCGCAGAAGAACAGATTACCGCCCTTGAAGATACAGGTATCAGAGTTATAGTTGCAGAGGAACCAAAATGAACCGGGAGCAGAAACTCAGGAATCTGATTCTTGACAGATATCCGAGCCTCAGACAATTCGCCATTGAAGCAGGCATACCGTACAGCACATTGATGACTTTGCTTTCCCGTGATATCGGCGGTGCATCCTTTGATGTGATAATAAAAATCTGCAAACAGTTGGATGTTGACCCGATGGAATTTTGTAATAAATAACGATTGAAAAACTCCGTTAGTAATTTTTTGCTAACGGAGTTCCTTTTGATTAGTTTATCAACTGTTCAGACAATTCGTCAACATGGTCATAAAATAAAGTTTTTTACTTTTAATTCTTTTAATAAAAATCCCTGCTTGCTTAAAATATTGAAAAACATTTCAATTTATGCTATCATTAAAATATAAAATCATAAAAGGAAGCGTTATGCTGATATGAATAAGAGTGTCTTTGATTACATTGTTGAGAATTTAAGCGGTGATATGAAACAGACCGCTTTAGATTTTGCCAATCATTTACAGGATAGCCGTGTTGAGTTTATAAAAGACAACGGCTATTGGAAAGACAAAATATATTATCTTTGTAAATTTAATGGTGAATATGTTTGTTTTATAGCAATCAAAGACCCGGATGAGCCTGAAAACCATTGGACTATATGGTCCGAGGACAGTAATGCCTACGAAGATGCAAATGCTGACGATAGTGTAAAAAATGCAGCGTGGAAACATGTTGACCATTGCGGAAAATGCGGCTCCTGCGGGGGCGGAAAAACAAAAAATATCTTCGGTAAAGTTTTTGACGATGTATGCGGTTGCACTTTCCGTGTTGATAACGCAAATAAAAAAGACTTACCATTCTTGAAAAGTATGGTTCAGTTAAGGATATTAGAAATTAAGAGAAAACAAGACACATAATTCGTTGTGAGACTATAAAAATAAACAAGAGAGAAAGATTATGAATAACGAAACTAAACCCGTTGATGCTGATTTATTACATAAAAAGAGATACGGAAAACACACTATGACAAATCCTATCATTAATTGTCGTTTTTGTGTCGAATCATGCTCAAGACCATTTTTCCATTATACTTCTCCAGAAGGGTTAAAAAGTATTTTGAAAAATCGTTCGATATATTTTACTGATTGTCAGTTTTTAAATGATAGCCAAGAAAGACTATCAATTAATATGGAACTTAATAAGTTTTGGACTTATAATAGTGATAACTACGATGAAAAATTCGTTAGAATTTTAAAAAATGTTCAAATAACCGAATATGAAGATGATGGTTTTATTTATTCAGAAAAACATCTTCCCTATGGAATGAAGGGTGAGAAGGTAAGATATTATGTTTTATCATGCTCACTACATCCGGATTGTTTGAATTTATGGAAATATTATTCTAAAAATAACGATTATAATGGGTATTGTATAGGTTTAGCGAACTATGCTTTATCTGATGAATGGATTGACAGGGAAAACGATATTGCCGTTATCAATGGGGGCGTCATTTACGATACAGAAACCAAACAAATGAAGATACGTGAAGCTGTTGATGAGTTGTATAGTTATTGGTGCAAATATAAAGTTTCGGAACAATACAATAAAAAAATTAAAAATGATTTTCAGTCATGGCTTGAACTATCTTCTTTGTTTTTTAAACAAATACATTTTCAAGACGAGTATGAGTATAGGTTTGTTGCAATAACACCAATCAGTAACCTCAAAAATTTATTTGAGTTAGGGATATATGATTTTCGTCTTGTAAATGGAGTGCTAACACCTTTCCTTAACATGCCGTTTAATAATTGGAATAAAGATGAGTGTTGGGTTGTCAACTCAATAAAAATTGGACCAACTAACAACAAGCAACAAAAAGAACTGGGTCTTAAATTATATATGAATTCTCTCGAGTATACATTTCCTGATTGTTCAATTTCACATTCCAATATACCTCTAAGATATTAATTAATAATATGGTACCATCAAACAACAAAAATTTGTGAGGCTTAATTATGTTTGGAAAAATAAAAACAGTATTCAGAAAAATGAATGAAGAAGATATTGAAAAAATAGTTCCACTCTATATTGAATACTACAATAATAATGAAGATGCTGAATGGACAACAGAAACTACATATAAACGTATTCATCAAGTATGGAGCCGTGAGGACTCGTATTGTTTAGTTTGGGAAAATAAGAATGATATTGTTGCATTTGCGATTGGTTATTTCGAGCAATATGATGATTGTTTTGCTTATGACTTGGTTGAAATTGTTGTTGCAACACAGTTTCAGAATAAAGGTTATGGTTCAAGATTTATGAAAGAATTGCAAAACTGCGTAAAAAACGAAGGTGCGATGCTCATTCAATTACAGGCAGTAAACGATGATTTGCACAACCATTTTTATGGAAAACTCGGATATAAAGATGCATCCAATTTGGTACTAAAAACAAAAATATTATAATTTGAAATGGAATAAAGGTTAGTTAATATGAATAAAGAGTTTGATAACATATTGAAAGAGCGTTTCAATAAAGATTCGCTTATCTCAATTGCGACAGTTGACAACCGTGGTGTTCCGTGGGTAAGAACCGTTGACGCAATTTATATCAACGGAGCATTTTACACCATAACTCACAATTCAACAAATAAAATGAAACACATCAGCATAAATCCAGTTGTAGCAATCTGTGGTGAATGGTTTTCGGGACATGGAAAGGCTGAAAATTTAGGATATATCCGTAATGAAGAAAACAATGATTTAGCTGATAAATTAAGAGAAGCTTTTGCATCGTGGTATGATAACGGTCACACCAACGAGAATGACATAAATACTATAATATTAAAAATCACTGTAACCGACGGCATCATTTATAAAGATGGAAAAAGATTTGAGTTTTAAATGTTTTTGTCCATATAAATCAAGAAAACGGATCGGTTTGCTGCTATCATATTTCAAGGGTGCAATATGAATAATTTAGAAATAGTTGTTACTGCTCAGGAATACATAAAAGCTCATCACAACGATGCTGATTTCAGCATTGAAACTATTTGTAATGCTATCGGATATTCACGCCGTCAGCTTGACAGATTGTTTCATAAATTCTTACAGATAACTCTTTATGAGTATGTGAATGCTGTTGTGTTAAGCAAAAGTGCAGAGAAGCTCATTAACACAGATGATAATGTGCTTGATGTAGCTTTAGACAGCCATTTCACTTCCCACGAAGGATATACAAGGTCTTTTACAAAACGGTTTTCTGTTACTCCTGATGAGTACCGTAAAAGTCCGATTGCGATACCTTTGTATATCGGTCACCCTGCAAATCATTATCATATCTTGAAAGAAGGACGAGAGATGGAAAGCACATCAATCTGTACTGTAATACCTGTGGACAGACCGAAACGGAAACTGATTTATCTGCCGTCAAAATCGGCAACAGGTTATTTGTCTTATTGTGAAGAAGCAGGCTGTGATTGGGAAGGACTTCAGAACAGTATCCCCGAAAAGTTTGATACGGCAGCAATACTTGAATTGCCCGATTTTTTACAGGAGGATGGTTACAGCAATATCGCTTCAGGTGTTGAAGTTCCTTTGGATTATAATAAGCCTTTGCCCGAGGGTTATAAAATAGCAGAACTTCCCGAATGTATAATGCTCTATTTTCAGAGTGAGCCTTATGATAATCCCGATGATTTTGGCCTCTATATCGGTCAGGTTTACAAGGCATTGGAAAACTATAGTTTTGAACGCTATGGTTATAAGCTCGCAACCAATATCACTCCGACTTTTAACTTCGGAGCACAAACCGATGTGGGTGCAAGAATCGCCGTTCCGGTAATAAAAATATAAAAAGTAAGGATAGCTCCGAAAAAAAGAGCTATCCTCATTTTTTTGTTATCAGCCGATAAAAGTTTTGATTGCATCCTCAACAAGAGCTACTGTCTTGTCAACAACAGCCTCATCTCCGTCTTCAAGATTAAGAAGAGGCTCTCTTACACCCCCAAGCTCAAGGCCTGCTCTCTTCTTAAGAGCTGCCTTTGCTACTGCATACATATTGCCCTTGCCGGAGCACATTGTATATATAACCTCGTTAATTGCATCCTGAAGCTTTCCTGCGTTTGTGACGTCACCTGCTTTAATCATTTCATCAAGCTTTACGAAAAGCTCAGGCATAACTGCGTATGTTCCGCCGATGCCGCCCTCAGCACCGATAAGTCTTCCGCCTACAAACTGCTCGTCGGGACCGTTGAAAACTACAATCTCTCTGCCTGCCATCGCAGCATGTCTTCTGAACATCTGAATGTCCTGAATAGGCATAGAGGAGTTCTTTACACCGATAACTCTGGGGTTCTTGAGCATTTCATCAAAAAGTGAAAGTGTAAGAGAAACACCTGCAAGCTGAGGAATGTTATAAATAACGTAATCAGTATTGGGAGCCGCTGCGGAAATATCGTTCCAGTACTTGGCAATTGCCTTTTCGGGGAGCTTAAAGTAAATGGGGGGAATGGTTGCAATTGCATCTACTCCGAGGCTTTCAGCGTGGCGTGCAAGCTCACAGCTTTCTCTTGTGTTATTGCAGGCAACGTGTGCAATTATTGTAAGTCTGCCCTTTGCGGCTTCCATAACAGCCTCAAGAGTTTTCTTTCTCTCTTCTACTGTAAGATAGATGCATTCACCGGAGGAACCGCCTACATAAAGACCCTTTACGCCCTTTTCAATAAGGAACTCAACGAGCTGCTTTGTACCCTCAGCGGAAACCTCTCCGTCCTTGTCGTAGCAGGCATAAAAAGCAGGAATTATTCCCTTGTATTTTTCAAGACTCATTTCAATCAACCTCTTTGTGTTAAAATTTCTTTTATATCCCGTTTATTATACCACGGAAAATTTACATAGTAAAGAAAATATTTGCAGTATGGTAATTTTACCCTCTTTTTACGATTTCTGTGAAATTGCCTTTATACGTGTTATTGTACTCCCTGAATGTATTTATATCGGGATTTTCAATTACCATACCGATATTGGGGGAGCCGTATTCCTTCTCGGGGGCAAAAAATACGTTTCCTGCAACTGTTATATCGGTAACATGAGGACGGAAAATTATATAGCCTCGGCTTTTTCCGTAGTTCCCCGAAGGGCCGTCGAAAATATTGTTTCTTATAATAACGCCGTTATGGTTGCAGTCGCCGTGGTGTCCTATTCCCGGGAATCCGTCGCATTTGAAGATGTTGTTTTCTATAGTGATATTTCTGCAGACGGTGTCATCGCTGCAAAAATCAATAAGCTCTCCGTCGCAGTTATAAACGGGGCCGTATGAGCCGTGTCTTGAAAAATCAAGCTGTACCTGCTCATTAAGCATCTCCTCGGGCTTGTGAGTGTATGTGGGACCGTCAAACACACAGTTTCTTATAACTGTATTCTCGGTGCCGTTGATTTCAATAAAATGCCAGCGTGCACAGTGAACAAAACGGCAGTTTTCAATTAATATATTGCTGCAGTGAACGGTGTTAAGCAGGGTGCATTTTTCATCCATAGCCCCGTTTCCGTCAAGCACACCGCCCGAAATCACGACGTCGTGTGTGCCCGTATATCCGCCCCATTCAGGCTCGGAGTAGGATGCGAGAAGGTATCTTGTGAGCTTTCCTTCCTCCGCACTTCTTAAAAGAATTGCTTTGTCTGAAAACTTCAGGTGCTGATTTGAATAGAAAATAAGGGAGCCTGAAAGAAGGTATGTACCGTCGGGAAAATAAACGGTACCGCCGTCTTTTACCTCATCAATACAAGCCTGCAGGGCCTTTGTGTCATCGTGAATACCGTCACCGAATACATCCGGATTTTGTCTTACGTTTACAAATTTCATAAAAGCACCTCATTTATTTAATTCTTCTGAAGAGATTTTTTTGATTTTAAGTGAGTTTAAGGGAATCTCGGTATTGTCGGAGTGGTAATATGCAATAAGTGCATAATTACCTCCGTCGAAAATTGCAGGGTAGCAGTAGCCGTTTTCCGGATCGTCCTCAAGAAAATAAATTCTCGGGAAGTCTTCACCGTCATTATCGCTGACGGCACACACAAGGGGAGTCCGTCCCCATGCCTTTTCCCCGTCACGGGTGGTGTAATTTGGGATAGGATTGAATACGGCAAGAGTTTTTCCGCAGGCTCTCTTCATTAAAAGAGGGGAGTCGGGTGAGGAGAAAAATCTGTTGGGCTCCGGTGTCGTCCACGTTTTTCCGCAGTCCCCTGAAAAGCATTCATACTGAAAAGCCATATCGGTACGGGATAATGCCCGAAGGCTTCCGTCGTTATGCTCATAAATACAGGTTTCCTGAAGCCCCGTTTCGCTCCTGTTTGAAAAAGGAATATCCTGTCTTTCACCCAGCTCATACCAGTTTTCTCCGTCATCATCCGAAGCGAAAACCACTTTCAATCCGTGCTCATTGTAGTCAGGTACGCCGTTTTCTTCCTTTGTGTGATAATTAGCGGGGATCAGAATTCTTCCGCTTCTGAGAGCAACCGCGTGGTCATTTTCAATGACGTAATAATTGCTGAAATCGTCAATACAGCGCTTCGGCTCCGTGAACGTTTCACCCTCGTCATATGAACGGCAGAACCACGGTACGGCATTGATACCGTCCTTCATCTTTTTCAGGAAAATAAGACCCGCGTCACCGTTATTCATACGTATGAGTGACGGACACATCAGATTCCTTGAATCCTCACCGTGCGGAATTATTATTCTCGGATTTTCCCAGGTTTCACCCTCGTCAAAGGATGTAAGAGCGGCAATGTCTGCTGATGCCTCATCGTGCCAATCGCATCCCGAAAATTTTGTATAAACAAAAAGTATTGCACCGTTTTTAAGGCGCAGAAAGGTTCCCTCGCCGTTTCTCGGAGTTTTTTTGTTAGTATGTAAAAACAGAACCTCTCGTCCTGTAAGCTTGCTCATAAAAATGCTCCTGAAATTATTATATTTCGTTTTCTGTGTTCATTATACAGCATAAAATTTCTTAAGTAAATAACAAGATATTGTTGAGTTTTCACATTAATTGCAAAAATTAAAAAAAATCAAAAAAATATTTCAAAAAAGACTTGCTTTTTTCGTTTTCTTGTGGTATCATTCTATTCGTTCCGAACATCCGGGTGTGGCGCAGTTGGGAGCGCGCTTGACTGGGGGTCAAGAGGCCGTGAGTTCAAGTCTCGCCACTCGGACCAATCCTCATACGAAAGTATGAGGACTTTTTTTATGCCCGAAAACCGAACCTAAAAAAATACCAACCCCTGAAAACCCTTATATATCAACGGTTTCAGAGGCTTATGTAAAAATTGACAGACCGAAAGCAGCAAATTTTTCCGCTACTCCCGTTCTGTTTTTTTATTTTTTTAAACACCATTTAGTCATTATTTGGACATTACGCAATTTTGGGACACTGATTTCATCTTTATTTTTATAAACACCAAACTTGTGAAAAATCAAAACAATTTACATTAATGTCCATATTTCTGTCCCATAAATCGTACTTCAACAGCCAATAAGTCATCTTTTGCCGAAATTTGTATTGATTAAATTGCTTTCATTAACTATACTTTAGTTTGTAAGCTTTAAGAATGGTTTGCAAAATATTACAAAAGGGGATGATAACTTGTTTTTTAAGAAATTTTTTCAAATGTTCCAAAGTAATGAAAATAGTAATAATAGAAATGGTAGTTCTAATTACAATTATCAGCTGGAAGCATTTAGAAGAGCTTTTGTGAATAAGTTGGGTAAATCTCCTAAAGAGTATATTAGAAATAAAATCAATGTTGGTTCAGAAGTGAATGATGTGAGATATTTATTTAATATTGTTGCCAATAAAATTGCAAAAGATAATAATTGTAAGCTTTTTGATTTTGACTATTTTTACAAAGGGTTTTAACCTTATTGATATTTTGTTGTGATATTCAAAAATATATGGTGGTGTAAAAAATGTTTGAAAAACAGGCTTTTAAGGATTATGTTGGTGTAAGTTCGGGCAGTAGTTACGCAACAGGGTTAACTTCTGTTGAAAGTGTATATAACGTTGATATTGATGCCGAATATGAGAAAGATAAATGTGCTTCATTATTATCACTTCTTGATTCTGCGAAAAAAGAAGCGATTCATAATGAAACAGAATCTCACAAAAGACGTGACCGCTATTCCCATTTGAAAAAATATGTGGAATTTAAAGAAGTTGTGGCAAACAGCAATAAGACTGCATTTGAATTATGGATTGCAAAACAATCAAAAAAGACTAATTCTTTTGAAAAGTATAAACCTGAAAGCTGTAAGGCTTTTGTCAGAGCATTGGAAAAGGGGTTAATGCAAGCCGGATTTGATTACAAGACAGCTTGTTTCTTTTTGATTGATGATATTTCAGAAGTTAATTACAAGCGAGAAAAATATAAGAAATATATAGAAGCATATGACGCTAAAAACAGTAACTATGATTTTAAAAACGCTTTAGAGTTTTATTTGTCATTTTTAACTGAAAGGGAAAGTCTAACAAAATTTACTTGGATACCCTTTTATGAGGAATTAGCAACTAAGCTTTTAGCATATAAGAATAATCGTATAGAATTACTTAAGATTATTAAGCTTTGTTATGAAGAGCTTCCCTTCGAATATCCATTCAAGGAACGAGGTGAGGATGAATATGACGATATTGATCCTTTTACAATTTTCGGAACTTTTAACAAAAGTATGCGAGATGAAAATCGAATTGAGATAGCGAAAAAATATAAGGAAGTTTTTTCTGTTGATGCTGATATTCCAAAAGATTTTACTGGAATACCCGTATTGATGCCTCTTTCTGCGTGGTTTTTTGCATACAAAGAAAATCGGAATAAAAATGATATTGATAATTTATGGCATCTTTGCGAAACTGCAATTAAACTTGCTGATGGTGATAAAACCAAAGAACAAGAGTTTATAGATATCTATAATCAGGTTATAACCCAAAGACAAGTTAAATGGAATATTACAATAGGTTTATATTGGATTAGACCAAATTCATTTTTAAGTTTAGATTCTGTAAGTCGCAACTATTTGCCTGTATTTAACCCACCTGTAGGTCGTGTTGTTGCAGAACATGAATTGCCTGATGGTGAAAAATATTTGTGGGATGTAAAGGAAGTGAAAAAAAGCTTTTCAAGTGAATATACTATGGCTAAAAGTTTTTATGAACTTTCTCAACAAGCTTTTGAACATGCTGATAGAGCAAATGATGAGCCTGTTAAATCGAAGATTCTTGATATTATTGAAGAATACAAAAAGAACTTTACAAAAATAAACAATGAAGAACGATACAAATGGGAAGCTGTTAAGCATTATCAGGATAATTGGAATATAAATGCTCCTGATTTTGCAAAGATGCTTGAAGAATCTTTTGCTAAAACATATAATCTACTCGCGGCAGGGCAGTATTATCCATTAAAAATGCTTAAAGTTATATCTACAGAACATCCTGAAGAAGTACGAGAACTTTTTAGGATGCTTTATGATGAAAGTGTACCGTTATCTGAACGTTTTGATGATTTTCGTTCGGGATTTGATGAGTTTGTAAAAAAAGATAATCTTAGTCATTATCAGGATTTGCATGCTGTTTCTGTCTATCTTACCTTAGAGTATCCTGAAAAGTACTATTTTTATAAGTATGGTGTTTGGGTTGGTTTTTTGAACAATATAGGGGAGCAGATACCAAGTTCTAAGGGAAAACATGAAACATTCAAAATTGAGAGCAGTAACAAGTTGTGTGATGATATTTTAAGATTAGTGGTAGAGGATGCTGAATTATGTTCAATGTCGACATCAAGGCTTGATAATGCTTGCTATTCAGATCGATTACATAGGATGTTGGCGTTTGATATTATGTTTTTTGGAAGTACTTTGAAAAATGATAAATTTTATGGTTGGTGGCCTACTCTTGAAGAATATAATCCTGAATTGACAAAAGAAGATTGGAAAAAATATATTATTAAAGTTGAACTTCCTTTTCATCCTGCACCTATGCAGATGTTAAAGGCAATGCTCGAACTTGGTGGAGTTGCAAGTTGTAAAAAGCTTTCTGAGACATATGGAGGTACACCATACAGATATGTGGGGTGCACAATGAATCTTGGCAGAAGAGTTAAAAAGTATTTTGATTTACCTCCTTGTATGGATAACGATCAGGAAAGGTATTTTCCTGTGCCATTTTTTGGAAAAGCTTTTGATGATGAAGACGGACATCAATATGTTTATAAAATCAGACCTGAACTTTTTGATGCTCTTACGGAAATTGATCTTTCCGATGTTTCCCCTTATTACAATTCCGAAAATGATGAAACAGAAGATTATGAAGCAATATTTGAACCTTATACAAAGGCCGATTTTCTTAAAGACGTATATATATCAGATGACAAGTATGATACTTGTGTATCACGTTTGAAGCATAAGAAAAATCTTATTCTTCAGGGAGCTCCCGGTGTTGGTAAAACCTTTGCCGCACGCAGACTTGCTTGGTCTATAATGGGAATTAAGGACAATAGCAGAATTGAGTTTGTTCAATTCCATCAGAGCTATTCTTATGAAGATTTCATTATGGGTTATAAACCCGATGGAAACGGATTTAGTTTGGAAAACGGTATCTTCTACAATTTCTGCAACAAAGCAAAAGAAGACCCGTATAAAGATTACTTCTTTATTATTGATGAAATCAATCGTGGCAATATGAGCAAAATTTTTGGTGAGCTTCTTATGCTTATTGAAAACGATTACAGAGATATGGAAATCACACTCGCTTATGATAAAAAACCATTCAGTGTTCCCGAAAATCTTTATATCATCGGTATGATGAACACCGCTGACAGAAGCCTTGCTATGATTGACTATGCTTTAAGAAGACGTTTCAGTTTTGTAGAAATGACACCGGGCTTTGATTCGGAAGGATTTGAAGCATACCAAAGCACCATTAACAATAATACCTTTGGCAAATTGATTGGCAGAATTAAGGCACTCAACGCTGATATTGAAAATGATGCATCATTAGGCAAAGGGTTCTGTATAGGTCACAGTTATTTCTGTAACCTTAAAGAAAATTGCTCTGACACAGTTCTAAAGGAAATTGTTGAATATGATATTGTTCCTATGTTAGAAGAATATTGGTTTGATGATGAAGTAAAAGCAAAAAACTGGAGCAACGATTTGAGTGGTGTGTTCAATGGCTAATTCAAATGTTTTAATCCGAAACATTTATCATATGCTCGCTTACGCATTCAGAGTCTTGAAACAATCTAATTACAGTCAGGTTGCAACAGAAGATTTTGAAAATATACATAATCTGCTTGCGGCTATATTGTCAAAGGGGATTTCTCAACAATTAAAACAAGGCTTGTACAGAGAGTATATTGAAAGATACGATGACCTTTTTGTTCTTCGAGGAAAACTGAACATCCAAGGTACAATTAAAAACCGTGTTCAGAATAAGCAGAGACTTTCCTGTGAATTTGATGAACTTTCGGAAGATAATATATTCAATCAGATTCTTAAACTTACTGCAACGATACTTATTAAAAATCACAATGTAGAGTCTGAATACAAATCAGAACTTAAAAAATCATTATTGTATTTTGGTAATGTAAGTGACATTTCCGTTTCAGTGATAAAATGGTCAACACTCAGATTTCAGCGTAACAATCAAAGTTACAAAATGCTGATGAATATTTGCTATCTTGTTATTGACGGTTTATTGCTTTCAACGCAGAGTGGCGAGTACAGTATGGCAACATTTATCGATGACCAACATATGCACAGTCTTTATGAAAGTTTTATAAGAGAATACTATCGCTATCATTACGGTAATGAAGTTAGGGTATCTGCTTCCTTTGTTGATTGGGATGTGCCCGAAGGCACCGAAGGTATAGAACTGTTACCTAAAATGAAAACTGATATAACCTTGCAAAAAGGTGAAAAAACTTTAATCATTGATGCCAAGTATTACAGTCATACTATGCAACATCATTTTGATTCAAATACTTTTCATTCTGCAAATATGTATCAGATTTTTACTTATGTCAAAAACTTTGATAAAGAACAAACCGGTAATGTTTCGGGTATGCTCCTATATGCTCGTACTAACGAAGCAATACAGCCTGATAACGATTATGTTATCGGAGGCAATAAAATAAGTGTAAAAACGCTTGACTTAAATTGTGAATTTAATGTTATTAAAGAACAATTGAACACCATTTTAGATCAATTTTTAGTAGAATTAGAGGCATAAAAGAAAGTGCAGCAGGTTATTTGCCTGCTGCACTTCTTGCATTTGGTGATTTATGCTGATGTATTTTGGGAGATAATTTTTATTGCGTTTCTTGCAACATCGCTATTAAGCTCGTGAAGATATGTGTTCATCGTAGTTGATATCTGACTGTGGCCTAAAAGCTTTGATACTGTTACGATGTCAACATTATTCATAATGAGAAAGGAGCCGAAATAATGACGGAATGAGTGGATATTACGCTTTGGCAGATTATTCTTCTCACAAAAGCGGTTTAACCACTTTCTCGCTGAATCAAGAGCAAGGCGAGAACCATCGGGATAGGCAAACACTCTGTCTGAATTAACCCAAGATTTTCCTGCTATTTTCTTGTTGCTTTCCTGTTCTTCCTTCAGAAGCTTAAGCAATTCTATTAAGTTGTCTTCTATATAAATCTTTCTGTTACTTGGTTTGTTCTTCGGAGTGCCGGTAGCAGGGCCCTGACCTTTTTCTCCTTTTATGGAATTTCTTCTTACTCTGAAGTATTTTTCTGTGAAGTTGAAATCCTTCCATTCCAAGCCTAACAGCTCTCCACGCCTGCAGCCGGTAAATGCTGCCATATAAAAGAATGTTTTATATAATATCGGTTCTTTCTCCAGAGCTTCCAAGATCGCTTTCATTTCTTCTGCAGTCATTATTTCTGTTTCCTTGGGCTCTTCCTTCTTTAAGTTGATGTCGTGGCAAGGATTTGCGTCTATGTATTTTTTGTCATAAGCAAATTTGAATATATTTGATAAGACAGTTACATATAAGCTTTGCGTTTTTCTTGATAATGTTTTATTTTTTGAATGTGCAGAGGGTGTCGGGGGAGTCTGTCCGATTTCAGCAATGAAGTCTTTTATATCCTGCTGCAGTATTGTTTTAATATCTCTGTCCTTGAAATATTCATATATTCTGGTTTTGCAGTTTTCGTATCTTGTTATTGTTCCTGATTTTAAGTTGTCTTCTTTCTTTATAAACCGGAACCATTCCTCCGCTACTTCATTAAACAGTTTTTTTTCAGTTTTTTGAACTGTTTTTTTCTCTTTACATTCAATTTCAAATCTTGCGGCAAACTTTTGTAAGAGTCCTTCGTTTTTCTGTTCGCTGTATCTGGGATTGGGTTTCCAGTTTGTGGAATATATTTTCTGCTTTCCGTCTTCCGTATATCCGTCAGAGACTCTTATTCTGTAATATATTTCACCTTTTTTATTAGTAAGTTTTGTTATATTCATATTGTGTTTTCCTTTCTGTTCATTAGTTCAAAGTCATGTGAGAATGCGAGCATATTTATGATGTTGTCGTTATAGGATAAATCTTTGTTAGGCAGCCATACTGAAGTGTTCAGAGGAGTGCCTGATGTTGTATTTTCATTGAAATACTGTAAGGTATAATATTTTTTGCCGTCATATTCGTTTTCAACAATTTTTATACCGGACTGAATTTCATCAAGCCTGATTGATTTACATTTTTTATCAAAGCTGTTTATGAATTTAGCAAGATTTATTCTGTTTTGCCTTTTATCAAGTCTGTTGTCAGGATACCATGATGTAACAAAGAAATTTTTTGTTCCGTCTTCGCTTACAGGACCGGAAACTTCAATTAAATAATATTTCTGACCGTTAAGGTCGGTTTTCTGGACTTTTTGCATAGGATTATTTTCTCCTTTATTTATTTTTTTTGTTTTATATTATTTGTCCCTAAAGGGACAAATAACTCTTCACCTGAAAAAGACGCAATTTTCCCATAGAACCATTCACGGTTCTTGCGGTTTTCTGTGTACTGTCTTAATCGAGTGAAGAGTTTATCTTTTGCCTCTTAACAAGGCCTATAATTTTCATATTTAATTTTACTGACACATATTCTTAAGCTCATGCATCAGAGTCTCGTAATCTACGAGGAACTTCTTTCCCACCTTTATTGTGGATATCTTATTTGTTTTTGCTAAAGTTCTTAAGCTTGTTATATTCATCGCAGTCATCGGATCTTCAGCTTTCATAATTGCCAATGCAACAGGGAGGGTACGAAGTCTTGGAGCTTCGTTTGTCATCGTGGTTTCACCACCTTTCTTACTAATATTTCCTCCTATCGTTTTGTTTGGTGTAAAGGCTGAATTACCTCCAAAATTTGTCTTTACACTTATACTATACGTGATTTTGACAAAAAAGTCAATAGTTTTTTTTGAGAAATTTCTAAAAACCTATTGACAAAAGCAAAATTATATGATATTAATATAATTTTACATTTGCAATAATGCACAAAATCACCTGTACTCCAATTATCTTTTGCTATATATAAAATGACTTATAAATAATGTATATAACCGAAAAAATGAGCTTTGGCTATAAGTTTTGCTTTGCCGGAGTTTATTAATAGCGATTATTCATGAATTGAGTCTCCCGAAAAAATCCTTTTGATAAGGTATTTCGGGAGGCTTTCTATATTTATATATGCTTTTTTTGTGAAAAATCCTTCCTCTTCGCTAAAATTTTCACTTAAATTCGTTTGCATCTTTCATACTTCTTATGACCGGAAAAATGCAGGTCCCTTTACTCTGGTATTAAAAGTCGGACAAAAACCGGTTAATAAGAAAATATGAAAGGAAAAAATAATGAAAACAAATAGTATTTTTAATGATGATACTCTGGTTGAGATCAGAGTTATGAACAAGGTTGCGGAGATCAAAAAGACAAGCTGGCATAAAAGAAATATCGTGAGGATTAATAATGTTCCTGTTGATGCCGATACGGGAGAAATCTTATCACATAAGTATGATGAATTTGAAATGCCTGCAACAAAAGATAATAATGATAGAGCATTTCAGACAGCTGAAAATGATGCTTCCCATAAAAAGAAAACAAGACTTTCAAATCCGAAAGCTCTGTCTTATACACGCAAGCATAATAAGAATCTCATTATTTCAAATTATAACGGTAATGACAAATTCTCTTTTATTACGCTGAGATACGATAATTCAAAGCCTGAGCTTGATGAAGTGAAGCTGAATATGAATGCTCTTATAAAGAAGATAAAAAGAAACTATACGACAGAAGATAATAAGTTCAAATATCTTTACACAATAGAAAAGAACTATGCAGGCTTCTTTCATGTTCATTTGCTTTTATTCTGGGACAGCTTTGTTCCTGATAAGTTTTTAGCTGATAAAAATAAGCTTTGGAAATTCGGAATGCTTCATTATTCCGATCCCTTTACGGATGATTACAAAATAACTTATCTCGCAGCGTATGTAACATACGGCATGTGCAATAGTTCGGAGTTTATAAATAAATACATAATACCTGAAACCCGAGAGGAGAAGAAGGCTGTCAAACACGCCCGACTTGATTGTTTCGGCGAGTATAAACGCATATTTTTTCACAGCGAAGGTATGACAGAAGCCAAGCCCGTTGTGATGACCTACGCCGAAGCGAAAGAAAAATTCGGCTTCAATGATGAAACTGTTTTTTACAGCAATTCCTTTACCAAAGATATCAGCACGGAAACTACTATCCATCAGAATTATGAATATCATTGCGTGAGTTGATTTGCTTGCTTAAAAACTATAAATATGTTAAGATATTTATAAACCTTACATAAAAAGGATTGAGAATTAAATGGACAAAAGTATTCAAGATATCAAATTGTTAAGAAGAATAGAAGATATTGGTCTTCCTGATAATATTGCTTCTGATTTAAGATGGTATGGAAATATCAAAACTTTGAAAAAACTAATTGAAACTGATGTTGTTGATCTACTTAAAATATATGGAATAGGTGATAAGAAGGTTGAAATCATAATTTCTGCACTTGGTGAAATGGGATTATCTATTCCAGATTCAAGAACCCCAAAATCATTATCTAAAACACCTGTAATCAAAACAGGTTTTCCGAATAATCTACTTGCATATATTGCGGAGAATAAAACTAACTTTAATTGTCCTGAGAATGTTACAAAAGATATAATTGATGGAATACATTATGCTTGTTTGTCTTTAACCGAAAAACAACAAGCAACTCTATACTTGCGTTTTGAGTGTCACCAAACCCTTGAAAAAATAGGTGCTCGTTTTTCATTGTCAGGCTCCCAAATTGCTAATATTATTAATGCCTCAATTGTTTCTTGGTTCAAAACAGGTGATATAAAATATGTAGAGTATGGATTAAAAGGGTATATGAATCATACAGTAATTAGTAGAGTAAAATCGTTGATTCAAACATCTATTATACAAGAATATGAACACGGATATAAAGATGGTTATGAAGATGGATATAATAAATCAAAAGATGTTGAATGTCAGCATAAAAAATTAGCAAAACATATGCTTGAAGTTAAGGTTGAAGAGCTTGATTTAAGTGTTCGATCGTATAATTGTATTAAACGTGCGGGAATAAATACTCTTCAAGATTTGTTGTGTCGTAGCGAAGATGATATGAGGAAAGTCCGTAATTTGGGCAAAAAAGGTTTTGAAGAAATTGAAAACAAGTTGCATGAAATGGGGTTGTATTTTTGTGGAACAGGAACAAGTAATTCTAAACTTCAATTATTTTACTATCAATTTATCAAACAGTTTACTTTTTCTGCGGTTGATGGATTGTTTGGCGATAAAATAGAAATGTGTATCTCAATAGACGCTAATGGGAAAGTTGTCGCCACTAAAAGCATATATGATGAGGATATATATACCTCGTGTGAAATATTACCAAAATTATGGGAACAATTCTTTGATGAAGCTATAATCATTAATGACATTATTAATTGGGAACAAGAGAGATTTGAAGAAATTGACATAGATGAATGTATTCTTAATGATATGAGTTATAGAGTTAAATTTGTTCTTGCAGATAAAACAATAGAATTCTTTGGTGGTACTTCAAGTAAAGGGGTTAGACTTGTTAAAGACTTGTTTTTTAAATATATTGAACCTTCTTTTGAAATTTAGTAAATAATTATTCGATAATAACGAAAAATATAAAAAAAGGAGAAAACAGTGAATTTCAAGCAAGATTTAGCCGAAATATTAAAAAAAGATATGGCATACAAGGGAATATCTTTTGATTCCAATTGGGACGATTATACGGTATGTCTGAATTATATAGAATTAACTAAAAGATGGTTTAACAGCAATATTCCATATAAAGTTGTTTATTCTAAAGAATTATTAGCCAAAATATCATCCTTAACGAAACAGGAACAAGATGCTATAAAGGATATCGAAAAAAGTTTGATTGAATGTAAATCGGTTACCTGCTATATGAGTAAATTAATTACAAGCACAGAAATGAAAAAATCTGATTTTTTTCTTAAAAATTGGGATATTTATCATTTGCATTTAGAAAAGCTATCTGCGGTTAAATGCAATTATACAATGCCTAATCTTCTGTTTTTTCAATTAAAAGGAAAAATCATTCATTTTATAGATGTAAGAAAACACCCCAAAGGTTCCGAGTGGTTTGTTCGTGATTTGTTGGAAATAATTTATAATAATTGGCCGTGGCTTTTGAGATATCTTAACGGAATTAAATCAGTTGTAGATATTTCAAATGAGGATATGTACTCGCTTTCAAAACATGCTGTAGGAGCAATTAACTTTCATGGTAAAGTTTTAATGCCTACAAATATAGGTGTTGCTACATCGGGGCACAGTTCACTTTCTGTTGGAAAGGCTTGTGATATTTTTAATAATCTAAAAGCTTATGAAGAATGGCTGAAAAACAATGAGATGGAAATACGAGAAAGTATTTATAAACAAACAAAAAGAAAAACGACAAATCAATTGGAATATGAATTGTTGATTGAAAATGATTGTTTTATTGCCTACGAAAAAAACACTCAATCAAAAATAGAGTTATTTGAATGTATTTTGTAAATACAAAAATGAAAAACCGCTGCAGTTTTGTGATTGCAGCGGCTTTTTCGATTAACTTACACGCAACAGGCTTTTAGTGGAGCCTACATAGTTCTGATAGTGTCTGATTTCGTTGTTTATTTCCTTTTTGCTTGTCTGAATAATGCCTGACACAGAAATTTCGTCACCTACTTCTATTGTTTCCAAGTATCTATCCCTGTGATAGAAAACTGTGGGTACAAAGGATTCGTGATTATTCTGATTGGTGCGTATGACAAGTGTAAGGTACTCTTGGGTTGATACGATTTTTACAACCTCGCCCGATAACTCGAAACTGTTATATTCCTCATGGTTACCGTAAACCAGCTCACGGATGCTGAAGGCGAGTAGGGTAGTGGATCTTCTGTTTTTATGAATGCTGCTCTGGATGTTTGCGAATACGATAATCTTGTCACCAACTTTGAAATTGAAATTCTCCTTCAAGGTCGGATTGGTAATAAGTACCTCAGGTACGTTGCTTCTGCCTGTGTGGATCCGCACCAAAATGTGCCCCTCGTGTGTCCTGAAAATGTATTTGATTTCTCCTTTTAATGTACAAAAATTGCTGTTCATATTGCATTACTCCTTTTTTTGTTAATCTTTTTTGAGCTCCGGCCGTGGATTTATTCTCATATAAAGTATGAAATATGAACACATACAATAACTGAAAAAACCGTAAAATCACATAAGTGAAATTACGGTTTTTCCTTTTTTAGTCAACTGAATTCATAATTGAAAGCAGATGCTCGTATGAGTCTACATAGCCATATTTGACACTGCTTGAAGAAATATCATTGAAAAGCTTCTTTGCACAGGCAATTTTTGCGGCTTCGATTTTCTTGAGGTTCAGGCTGTCCATTGAACCCTTTGTTTCCGCAATAAAATACAAATGCTTGACTGTTCCTTCATTAAATGCTATGCACCAGTCAGGTGAATAGTTACCTACAGGCGTCGGTATATGGAAGCCCTTGGGGAGCTTTGCATAAACACAGACTTCATCCGCTAAATCAAGGGATTCTGCAAATCTTCTTTCTGTGCTTTGCTCTGCAATGCCATCAGTGAAAACATAGTCCTGTATAGCTTTGTTTGCTCTGAATGCCTTATCAAAGGTCTGACTGCTCTTTTCTGCGGTGAAAATATCATTATCATATGTTCCGCTGATTTCGTCATAAGTAATATGATCAACAATCATTGTTGCTTTTTGCTCTTTTATGAGCTTTGAAACCTGCGAAATGAATTCTTCGGGATTAAGCCTGAACATATATATTTTATCTTCACGGAGTCCTGAAAGAATTCTTGCTACAGTTTTTCTTGTAAGAACCGTATCTTCTGCAATCTTGCCGATAAGATCATATTTTACGGAGCTTGTACCTGCATGCTTGAGTGTAACGGTGCGGGATTTCTTTGCTCTGAAAGATGTACCGTGCTCAACCTCGTGCTCATTCATTATCGCATTCTGCTGTCCTGTTGTTGCAGTGTATTTGAGCTCTGAAACAAAAAGATTTGCATTTATGCTCTCAATTGCATTTCTGATAAGCTCTTCGCTGTCAAAGGATACAGTGTATGCATATTTATGGTTGATGTAGTTCCATAAGGTCTG
The DNA here is from genome assembly GCA_045533835.1 of Acutalibacteraceae bacterium. Classification (GTDB taxonomy): domain Bacteria; phylum Bacillota; class Clostridia; order Oscillospirales; family Acutalibacteraceae; genus RUG806. The sequence goes on along the minus strand of JAZSIM010000085.1, from coordinate 32,129 downwards.
AAATTCTTTCTTATAGAAATTATCATTAAGGGGATTTTCGGTTACTTTGGGCTTGGAGCCGTCTGTGATATAGTCCTTAAGAACGCTTTCATCAAAGATTGCCTGAATAAGCTTATGTATATCTTCGCCCATAGGTGCAATATCAAGAGGCAGGGGAGCAAGCGTATTTGCAGCAAGGTCATTTCTGTAGCGGTCTGTTACCTTTCTGTCCATATCAACATAGCCGTTCTGGATGAGATAGAACTCAATGCTGTTCGCATTTTTAGATGTAATTTCTGTCTTTTCGTCGCCAATGCGAACAGTTTTGCCGGTGAAATATTCACTTGTAGCAGCAAGCGGTCTGTCGTAAAGCATTTCTTTGATGTCAGACTGCAGTCCCTGTACAAACGAGCTGTAGCTTTCATTTGCAACAACCGTCAATACATTGATATCGTGTACACTTTCACCGCAGGTTTCAGCATCCATACGGTTTCCGAGACTGTTTACACAAAGACGAAGACCTCTTCCGACCTCCTGTCTTTTTGCTGTGTTGGAGTCAGAATGGCGGAGTGTACATATAGTGAATATGTTAGGATTGTCCCAGCCTTCACGAAGAGCAGAGTGAGAGAAGATGAATCTTGTAGGCTCTTGGAAGGACAGAAGTCTTTCCTTGTTCTTTAATATCAGCTCATAAGCGGAAATATCATCGGAAAACTCGCTGCCTTTTTTTATGGCACTGTCAATGCTTCTTCCTGATTTTTTGTCTATGCTGAAATATCCCTTGTGAGTTTTTGAAACGTCAACACAGGTTGTATCAAGATAATGAAGATAATCTTTATTAAAGAAGGATCTGTATTCATTGAGTACACTTACATATTCTTCTTCAAATATCTTGCCGTATTCTCCGAGTATTTCATTTCCGTCATCGTCATATTGGCGGTATTTTGCAACCTCGTCAATGAAGAAAAGTGATAATGCTTTTATGCCTTTCTTGAACAGCTTTTCTTCCTTTTCAAAATGAGAGAGAATTGTTTCTCTTATCTGAATTCTTCTCATATCTTTTTCTGAAACATCACCCACAACATCGTGAACAGAAATTGTTTCGCCGTTTGTGAAGGTAACTGTACCTCTGAACGGATCAATATCAGAAATAGTGTAGCCTTTGTACTGCTCCATTTCCTGTGAAATATAGTAGAGGTTGTCCCCGACGGACAAAACTCTTGTTTCACGGTTAATGCTCTTGTTATATGCTATTTCAAGCTCGATTTTAGCCCTCGGAGGCTTTTTTGAGGAAAGAACTATCTGTTCAAGATATAAATATTTATCCGTTCCTCTGAAGTTTTTGACTTCAAAGCCCTTGACTTCAATTTTCTTAACAAGTCTTTTGTTGAACGCATCAAGTGCATCAAGAACATAAACAAGGTTATGCTGTGTTTTGTGTGTTGCAGAATAATTTATGCTGAAAAGGGGATTGAAGTTTTTGAGAGCCTTCTGAGTAACATCACCGCCCATTTTCTGCGGTTCGTCAAGAATGATTATCGGTCTGTTTGCCTTTATTACGTCAATAGGTCTTCTGGAGCCGAATTCATCACGCTTTGAGTAGATAATTCTTGCTTCTTTACTCTTACCGTCCTCTTTAAGAGAAGAAGCAAATGCCTGAGTATTGATAATCATTACATTAATACCCGAGCTTGAAGAGAAATTATCAAGCTGATTAAGATTCGAGCTGTTATAAACGAAGAATCTTGCCTTCTTGCCGTAATGCTCCATAAAGTGATCTGAGGTCATTTCAAAGGACTTCTTTACACCCTCACGGATAGCAATACTCGGCACAACAACAATAAACTTTGTCCAGCCGTATCTTTTATTAAGCTCGAACATAGTTTTAATGTAAACATATGTTTTACCCGTACCTGTTTCCATTTCAACGTCAAGGGAACAGGCACCGAGAGCCTTTATAAGCTCTGATGAAAGCTTTATGTTGTTTTCCTTCTGCAGTTCCTGAATATTTGTGAGTAGCTGTTCATCGGAAAGGGCGACAGCTTCATTTTTATAACCGGTATCAGAATAATAATCAATATCCTCATCAAACAGATTACCTATCTGCTCTCCCTGAGTAATTTCTTCACCCTGTACCGTGCGTATTGTTTTCTGTTTGCCTACATCGCGTATGTACGAAACACCGTCATGCATACCTTGTCCCGCAAAAACCTTAACAACAGCCTCAACAGCCTCGGTCTGGTATTGTTGTATCTTAAAATTAAACTTCATTTTTATCACCATACGGTTTTTTTATTTTGAATCTTTAATTTCACTTAAAATTGTATCAACAGCTTGATTTCGTTCAATTGCTTCATTTGTATTTCCTTTAGATCCACTTACAGAAGCAGTTATTATTCCTAAAAGTAAGCATAATACAAAGACCCCCCAAGCGATAGTTGAAATAGTAGATGATTGGATTGCATCAAAGGATTTGAAGTCTGAGGTCAACAATGTAATAAATAGCGTACTGGCAATGGAAAGAAACACGTTGTGTAGCTTATAAAACTTAAATGAGCGAGCATCTTTTCTTGCAGTTTCATAAGAACGCATCAAAAGACTTTTAAGTTTCTCGTCCGAAATTTCAACTTTTCTTTCATGGCAAACAATATTTTCAGAATCTGTAACTATGCTGGAGCCATTATTAGTTTTTTTGTTCGCCATTATTTTGTCCATCCTTGTTATTTAAAATTCCTAATGCACCAAGTGCAAAAAATTCGATATGACCACATTTTTCACATACAAGCATTCCGGCTGGTATTGATGGTCCAATTGATATTGAATTCATTTCTTTTCCGACTAAAATAGTAGCAAAATCTTCAGTAGTTGTAAAATTACTTCCACCACAATATCTGCAGTTTGGAACTTGTTTTCCATTAATTTGGGGGATTAAAGCGTTAATAAAATCATTAGGTTTATATGAACTCATTTGAAATCACCTTTTTATTACAATATTTTTCTAACTGTATTAGGGGAATAGGTTGCAAAGATTTGGTCGAAGTTGGTGGCGACGCTGTCGGAGGACATTGAGCTGTCACGCATAACGAAATAATAAGGCTTTTTCTTTGCAATTTCAGTTATGACTTCTTCATCAATATCATTATCAAAGCAAGCGATAAGGAAATTGTCAGCAACATCAAAGTATGTATAATTCCTGTTGCCTAATTCCACATTCCTCATTTGAATTTTGCTTGAAAGTAAAATTCCCAAGTCCAGCATAACTTGGAAGAGGAGGTCTTCTGCGGTTCTGTCTTCTTTTATATTGTCAGCAAGATTGTCAAATAATGAAAAATCGTAATCAGCGGGGGAGTAGTAGACATCTTTCATATTAGAGCTATCAAGTTTTAATACACGGAAACCGGTGTCAATATCGGGACACATCATGCCTCCTTCTTCCTTAACCTGCACGGCGGCACGACGAATACGCTCCTTTGCAATATCGCAAATAGTTGTATATCCTACTTTATATGCCTCCGATTTTTGAGCAGTTTTTTCGGGAAGCTGAACCATAATAAATTTACGCTTTCCATTATCTAATGCGTTTATCTGCATTACTGCGTGAGCCGTTGTGGATGAACCAGAGAAAAAGTCAAGAACCAGAGAATTCTCGTCTGTTGCGATTTCGACAATACGCTTCAATAAATAGAGCGGTTTTGGAAAGTCGAACATTCCTTTTCCTACAAGCGACGCTACTTCTCGTGTTCCCACGATTGAATTGAGTTCTTTTTCAAACCAAACAGTTTTTGGTAGTGTAGTTAAATCTCTATCTTTTTTGAAAATTCTTATTTCGCCATCGTTTCCTTGAAGGGCAACTAATTCATCCTTGTTCTTTTCGGCAGTTTCTTTGCCCCATCTCCATACGCTTTCAAGACCGTCTACAACGCTTGCCCAGACTTCTTGCCAATCTTCAATCGGGATTGTAGATACTTTTGAGAAGCCGTATTGGTCTTTCTCTTTTACATTTACATAGAAAGGGTATCTCAAATTAGGTCTATTTGTTGAGTTGAAAATTCGAACTGCACGGTTTCTCAATCCGATGGTGTTGAATCCACCTTTTTCATCATAATATTTGAACTCTCCATCTGCAACTCTGATTTCATTCATTGATACGGCTTCAGCGGACTTTGCATAAATCAAAAGATATTCATGAGTTTTTGCGAAGTGGCCGTACTGTCTTCCCTCTGTTTTTACTATAACTGAGATTTGTGCGATAAAGTTAGCGTCTCCGAATATTTCATCGCACGCTTTTCTTAAATTTTCAACTTCATTATCATCGATGCTGATAAATATTGAACCATCTTCAGTTAACAAATCTTTTGCAATTTTTAGTCTTGGGTAAAGCATATTAAGCCAGTCTGTATGGAATCTACCATTGCTCTCGGTGTTTTCCACAAGGCGGTTACCTTCTTCATCAAACTGACCGCTGTTTGCAAGGTATTCATCAGCACTTTCTGCAAAGTCATCATTATATACGAAGTCATTACCGGTGTTGTAGGGAGGGTCTATGTAAATCATTTTGATTTTGCCGAGATATGTTTCCTGTAAAAGCTTTAATACATCAAGGTTATCACCCTCAATATAGAGATTTTCGGTGTTATCAAAATCAACACTTTCTTCTCTGCAAGGACGAAGAGTCTTTGAAATAGGAGCATTTGCAAGAAGAATGGACTTCTTCTTATCAGGCCAAGTGAACTGATATCTTTCTTCATTACCTTCAACCACAACAGAAGAAAGCTCCTGCCTCAACATATCAAAATCAATAGCATACTCAACCTCACCGTCCGCATTCTTGCGTTCAGTTATACAATTAGGAAACAACGCCCCAATCTTTCGTATATTCTCATCAACCTTATTAACACTATGCATCTTAAGCTTGTCCATTGTTTTGATCCTCCTTGGGCTTTGTGTAAAACTTAAATATTGGATAAGACATAAAGTCTTCTTTTTCTTTAACGGGCATTTCTTGTATCAATTTCTCTGCTTCGTCTTGTTCATTTAGCAAAATAAATGCCCCAATCTTACAAGTGATTTCATCTGAATCAACTGCAATTTTTGATAATTCTTGTTTTTCCGCAAAAGTTAAATCACGTTCTCGAAGAGCAATTTGCAGTTTATTTATTAGCATTATTTCAGATGAAAGAGAATGATCGATTGTTTCAAGCCACTCAAAAAGCTGCTTAGCGGTATCAAGTAAATCAATTTTATTCTCTTTGTCATAAGCTTTTAAAATTTCGAGCATAACCATATTGCCATTTTCTGCAATATATTTATGTGATTCCATTCTTTTGAAGTCATTTACAATACTCTGCAGGTTGAGGTTATCAACAGTTAAAAATGCATCTTCTTTTAAAATTGCATATTGAGAAGTTGGTAGTTTTTCTTTATTTTTACCAAGGTAATAAACATCCATTTGTTTGTTGAAGAAATCCCATATTTTGTAAGCACCATCATCCTGTTTTTTACAAATCATCAAAAGGTGTAATTCACCGAAATCAAGATTTACTAACCAAGGCAAATCACCTTCAACATTGTAAATTGGTGCTTCATCTTCTATTGCTCCAACAAGTGAATTCAATTTCCAGTAATCGTTTTTTGTAAAATTGTCAAGCGAAATATCTTTTTTGATATTGAGTTTTTCTAAGGCATTTAAAATTCTCTTATGTGATTCTAATGCATCGGGATATTCACTTGCATTTAACTTTTTTAATTCTTCTTCTGGAAAGTTTGCAGGGAGTTTTAATTTTCCTATTTCAAAGCTTTTTGCTTCAAACATCGCAATTAAGAATTCTAACGATTTGATTCTTTGTTTAAGAGTTCCTTTTATTTGAACGCTAATGGTCACCTTAAAATCTTTTTTTTCGTCAGATTCATCAATGTTTGGAAAAGAGATTGTAACACTACTTCCGATTCTAAATACAATTTTTTCTGCAGTAATTGTTTTTCCAAAGTTCAAATAATATAATTCTCCATTTACTCCTACTGGACTTTCTTCTATGCAACTCATTTGAATTTGACTGACTTGTGAATAATAGTCAACAGGAATGGGAGCAACCCCATCCTTGATGTTAGCGTATAGATACATTTCCTTCCCGTCGAGAATTTTGGGAAACTCATTAAAACCTTTCTCATTATTTGAACCCATAAATGATACAGATAGACTTTCCAATACTCCTTTTTCTTGTAAATCATTGATTGAAGGCGTGTCTTTTTCGATAAAACTTATTTGCTTGTTTGATTGCGTGTGAAACCACAAAAATAAATCTGTTATATCTTTTAAGTTTGTTGGAAACTTACTGAAATTTACGCTAATATTACCAGTATTGTTTTGATTTAATTTTAGAATCTCTTTTATTTTGAATGGCAACAATGCAGAATAATATATTTGTTTTGTTGCACCTGTAGCTTTATCAATGTAAACAACGAAAAACATTGTTCCACCGTTTCTCATGAAAATATCAAGGTCAACAGCAGAGATAGGATACTTAATGGTGGCTTTTGGTTTTGCTTGAACACCTTTGCCTTTAATTTGTACTGAAACTCTTTTTAAGTTTTTCTTTTGGTACTCATCATTGTCATATATGTAAATATTTCCATCAAAAGAAGGTTCTTTATCATTGCTATTTATAAAAGATTTCAACCTACTGGTTGTTGAAATTATATCAATTATTGCTGCAGTTGCCTTTTGTTCAAAATCCAATAATCTCACTCCGTACGTTTTTGTTTAATTCGTTTTAGTAAGTAACTTTTTTAGTTTATGTATTTCTTGAACAATCTCAAACTTTTTCTTTGGCTGTTTTTCGTTTTTTACCTGTTTTTCTAATTTCTCTATTTCTTTCAATATCTTTTTCAGCTTTTCTTGTTGTGCAAGGAGCTCGTCGAGGGACAATTCCTCATTCCTCATTCCTGACTCCTCATTTTTAACCTCCGCTATGTTTTTGACGATATTCTCCCACACCCCATCAAGGTCCAGTCCTTCCAAAGAAACAGACACATCATCAGTCTGCTTCCATTCACCTAAAATAAGCTTATTATGAAAAACTGCAGGGCGGGTTTTGTCTTCAAACTCCAGCATAAGTAAAATCTTCTGATCTATGAGTTTTGAAAGGAGAGTGATGCTATTTGGATTGAAATCTGCTTTTTTCAGCTTTATTAGCATAACAAAAATCGACTTTACATTTTTGCCCGCAGCAATGCTGACGGATGCCGGTGAAATTTCACCTATGAGAGAAATTCTTGAAACATCCGCATCAAACTTTTCCATAGCAGAATTCGTCATACTGAACTTTGCATATATAGCAGTTTTTGCAACCTGCTTTGAAATTTCAGTAGATTTCGGTAAGCCAAACACATTATCACGACCTTTCGTTAATGAGGAATTAGGCGTTAAAAATTAGGAATTAGGAGTTAGGAGTTAGGAATGAAATAAAGAGAAAATCCCTCATTTCTCACTCATCATTCCTCACTTAGTTGCTCCTCATTTCTAATTTCTAATTACTAAAAAGCAAATAAGCTCAAAGTCATCAAGCCCATTGATTTTATTGGTTAAAAAGCTTATCTGTCCGCCGGAAAGGAAGCTGTCAATATCGCTGTCTTCTTTTACTTCGATAATTGATGTTATTGCATTACCGAGAAGCTTTGACAGAGCAGTCATATTCTTACCGTCACGGGTTTCTTTATTGAACTCTTTATATAGCTCGGGAATAGGTTCTGAATTACCCTTACAGATAAGCCTCATCTTATCGAGCATTTGCTTCGGGGAGAGATGGTTGCAGATAACTTCGCCTTCGTTACTGATATAGACCATATAGAAGGGATGAAGCCTGTTCTGATTGTCTATGTTCACATTGTCGGAACGGTTTTTAAGCACATAGATTACCCCTGCAGGGTTTTCGTCCGTTGCGGGGGCAACAGAGTGTAAGCCGAAGGGTGTTTTGTCAAGATCGGGATGTGCTTTTGCATATTCAAGCAAATCAAGTCTGAATTCATTAAGGCCGAGGTCCATAATTGAAATGCCTGTTGACATATCTTCAAGGTCAACAACCTCTTCCTGCAATCTTTGCAGCTGTGCCTTTCTGTATTCAAGGTCTGTCTTTTCTTCTTCATTCAGAAGATTATCGTCGCCCGTTGCAGTCATATCGACAATTTTCATTCGTGTTTCAACCTTTGCCTTCAAGTCGATATATTCATCAAGTGAAACTGCAGGCCAGAAATTAACAAGTTGAATAACCTTGTTTTTGCTTCCGATTCTGTCTATTCTTCCGAATCTCTGAATAATTCTGACGGGGTTCCAGTGTATGTCATAGTTAATAAGATAGTCGCAGTCCTGAAGGTTCTGACCTTCAGAAATACAGTCCGTTGCAATAAGAACATCAATATCAACCTGCGGCATATTGGGGAATAAATCTCTGTCCTTTGAAACAGGGGAGAAGCAGGTAAGGACTGTGTTGAGGTCATTGCGAAGGGCGGGAACTGTGGAACGACCGTCAACTGAGCCCGATATCATTGCGGTATTAAGCCTGAATTTGTTTGAAACAAAGCGGCTTATGTTATCATAAAGATATGCTGCCGTATCAGCAAACGCCGTGAAGATTATTATTTTCTTATTGTTGTCATTTATTGGATTGGTAATTTTATTCTCTATCATAGAGAAAAGCTCCTGAAGCTTGCTGTCGTGCTCAGGTGTTATGTCCTTAACCATAAGGATAAGTAAATCGAAAATTTCTTTATCCTTTATAAGTGCTTTTCTCCAAGAGAGATAGTCCATATCGGCAAGATCTATCTTTACTTTTTTGCCGAAAGAGAATAAGTCGTCATTATCCTGATCTTCAAAATCAAAATCGTTAAGATGTGAAATATCCGTTAGTGTTAGTTTTGCGGAATCTATCTTTTTGAAGTTATCAATGGTGTTTATTGTGCCTGAAATAAGCTCGTCAATTCTCTGAAGGGTGAGATTAAAAGAATAAACAGAGCTTTCAAGACGCTTCATAAGATTAATTGCAGTAAGTCTTCTGATACCTTGTTCACGGCCAACCTGTGTAAGACTGGCATCATCACCGAACAGCTCGGCATATTTTTCTTCCTTGCTCGGAAGAATATAGTGCGAGGGGGTATAAATAGCCAATGAAAGATGCATCAGCTGATCGAAAATCTCATTATATGTAATAGCAGTTGATAAATCTGTAAGCTCCGGTCTTTTTGAAACAGGCTTATTTCTCTTCGGGAATGTACCTATCGCCGTTGTGTCGTAATACTTCTGAATATGCTTTCTTGAGCGGGCAATAGTTACACTATCCAATACTTCAAAGAAGTCAAAATCAAGCATTTTTAAGAGGTTTTCGGTGGTTCTTGCTTCCGGCTTCCATTTGCTCCAAGTGTTGAATGCCCGCTGTGCATTCTTGAAGATATCATCAATTGAACGGGAAACATTAAGCTTTCCGTTTATAAGCTCGGGATTGCCTTCATAGGCTAAAGCAATCTGATTTTTAAGGTCATTAAAACGGTTGTTTACAGGTGTAGCAGAAAGCATAAGTACCTTTGTCTTAACACCTTTTCTGATGACCATATTAAGAAGCTTCAGATAACGGTTTTCTTTGTCGCCGTCCTCACCGGAAAGCTTGCCGCCGTTTCTGAAATTATGTGATTCATCAATAACAACAAGGTCGAAATTGCTCCAGTTTATACGGGATAAATCATAGCCGTTTGAAAAACCGTGTTTTCTGTTAAGGTCCGTATGATAAAGCACTGTATATCCGAGGCGGTCGGATGCAATAGGGTTATTTATATAGTTATCCTTGTAGGTGTTCCAGTTGTTTGTAAGTTTCTTGGGACACAGCACAAGAACGGATTTGTTTCTTGATTCATAGTATTTAATTACAGCGAGAGCAGTAAAAGTTTTACCGAGACCGACGGAGTCCGCAAGGATGCATCCGTTATATTTTTCAAGCTTATTTATTATTGCAAGTGCAGCATCCTTCTGGAAGTTGTAGAGAAGGCTCCATATTTTACTGTCCTTGAAGCCTGTTGCTTCATTCGGAAGCACATCTTCTGAAATATCCTCCAGAAATTCGTTGAAGATATTGTAGAGAGTCACGAAATAGATAAATTCAGGGGAGTTTTCGTTATATGCAGTTGTTATGTTCTCAATAACTTCGTCGGTGACTTCCTGCAGCTTATCTTTGCTTATCCATAATTCATTGAATAAATTCAGGTAGTAATTTGTATTTTCATAGCTTTCTGTTTTTTGAATAGGGTAGTAAACATTATTTCCACGTTCACAGCCAAGGTCAACGGTTGTAAAGCCCTGAATCGGCATATATGAGCTCTCATCAACATTCATAAAGCCCAGCATAACTTCATTTGTTATATTAGACTTGAACGTAACTTTACTTCTGATCCATTCCGCACATTCTTTAGCAATTGCCTTCTGTGTAAGCTCATTGCGGAGCTTAACTTCAAACTCGGTGCCGTAAAGGCTTCTTTCTCGGTTAAGGCGGGGAATATAGAATTCTCTTTTTTCTTTCTTTGCTTTTTCGGTTGTGAAAGTAGGGGAGGTGAAAATAAATCGCAGCTCATCAATGTCTTTCAGTTGTTGCTTTAATTCCTGAAAAGCGTAGATTGAAAAGCAAGCCGCAGCAATGCTGATTTTACTTCCTTCATGGATTTCAAGAGTCAAATCATCTTTTAATGTTCGGTTTAAGTTATCTATTAAATCCATATATTTCACCCCGTAAAACCTAAAAACAATATAAAAAAGCCAAAATGCTCCAATTTTAATTATAATTATTTATATAATAACACAGCAAATAAAAAATTACAAATATTTTAACGAAAAAAAGAAGTCCGCTGCAAATTAAAATGCAACGGGCTTCACTTTATATCAGATGTTGTGATATAGGTTTTCTGTTTGTATCGGTTTTTCTTCATTCTTTTTCTTGATTTTGTCATAATTTTCAAAGAAATTTTCTCTTGTATCTGTATCCCAAGTTTTTGCTGTGCCGAATGTTTCTTTATAAGTATCGAGTAAATTCTGATTTTCGCTTAATTGTCCCCAGAAATGCTTTGCTTTTTCATTTTTAGCGTGTGTAATATTAGAATTTATGCCTCGCTGCAGGTCACCTGTATGGCGGACTGCTTCATAAAAAGAATCCTGCATTTCCTGACAGGAACGTCTACCGTCAATGAAGTGCTTACAGTTAAGTTTTCCCTCAAATACGGGCTGTACAGTACAATGTATATGAGGCGTGGATTCATCGTTATGGACCACGATCTGATAAACTGAATCCTCTCCGAAGATTGATTCAACCCATTTTACAGATGATTTTGTGAAGTCAATAAAACTTTCCTTTGTTTTGATGCTGCCTTTTGTGAAAGTGAAAATAAATTCAATTCCGTAAACTGCATTTGACTTCGGTTTCACGGTTAGCTTTTCATGTAGTACTTCTTCATATGTTTTTCTGTCATAACCATTTTTTATCATTGTCTGTGTATAAATCTGCACATTTTTCTTGTTTTTATCCGTCAATGTCTTTACATCGTATTTTCTTAAATTATGATCAAGAGTGCATTGGATTTCATCCCTTTTCAGCTTTGAAAATCTCATAATCGCATATCCCATCTTAATTCACCTCCTTAATTTTTCTCATGTATAATATGACATTTTAACAATAACAATAACATGAAGAATACAAAGTCTAAACTTACTACACCAATGAATTGGTGGTAAGCTCCTGCGGAGGGCGTAAGGGGAGTCTGTATGACGGACACACCTTGTGCTTATAATTTACTATGATAAAAAAGAACATAATTGAAAAAAGACTACTTTCCTTTATTTTTGGAAGTAGCCTTTTTGATTTTTATTTGCTTTTTAGATAAAATCTCCTGCTCATCATGGGTAGGCGATTTGTGCTATATTCGGATTTTTTTTGATTATCATTTGTAATACATAGTTTTGTTGTAAATCGCGTATTGTATGTAAATACTATAAACACTAAAGTGCGTATTATATAGAATTCTTGTAATATTATATTGCGTTTTATTGAGATATGTGTTATACTGCCATTGAAAGAGGTGTTTTCTATGATTTTCAAAAGAAAGATATATGATAAGCTTTTAGACTGGAAAGAAAACTATTCGAGTGAAAAAGCCTTGCTTATTGAAGGGGCAAGACGAATAGGCAAGTCAACAATTGCTGAAGAATTCGGGAAAAATGAATACAGAAGCTATATTATCATTGACTTTAATGATGCAAGTCAGCTTGTTAAGGATGCTTTTGAAAAATACCTTAATGATCTTGATACCTTTTTTATGCTACTCAGCACAGAATACGGCACAGAGCTTTATCCTCATGAATCCCTTATAATCTTTGATGAAATTCAGCAATATCCGAAAGCAAGACAGTCAATTAAAAAGCTTGTGAAGGACGGCCGTTTTTCTTATATTGAAACAGGTTCCCTTATCTCCATAAAGGAAAATGTAAAGGATATCACAATCCCCTCAGAAGAACGCAGGATAATGATGTATCCTATGGATTTTGAGGAATTCTGCATAGCTCTCAATGAAGAGAAGATGATAGAATACATCAGAAAATGCTTCAACGAGAAAAAGCCGCTGGAGGATGATTTCCACCATAAAGCAATGCTGTTATTCAAACAGTATATGCTTGTAGGCGGAATGCCGATGAGTGTTTCAAAGTATATATCAAACAATCGGAGCTTCGCTGCTGCAGATGCTGAAAAAAGAGATATTCTTACATTGTATCAGAACGATATAAGCAAGGCTGATGTAAAGTACCGTTCAAGGGTCAGTTCTATTTTTGAGCAGATACCGTCATTTTTATCTCAGCATGAAAAACGAGTCAGACTGTCAAATCTGGAGCCCAATTCAACGTTCCCGATGTATCAGGATACCTTCTTCTGGCTCGGTAATTCAATGATTGCAAATGAATGCTTCAGCTGTAAGGACCCCAATGTGGGCTTGTCATTAAATGAAGACAGGACGTATATCAAGTGCTATATGGGTGATACGGGGCTTCTTGTAAGCCATACCTTCAGCGAAAACGAGCTCGCAGAAGAAGAGCTTTACAAGCAGATTCTTCACGACAATATGTCAATCAATGAAGGAATGTTTTTTGAGAACGCCATTGCACAGTGCCTTGTAGCAAACGGGTACCCGTTATTCTTCTATACACATTACAACGAAGAAAAGCATAGGAATGATATTGAAATAGACTTTCTTATATCCAACGGCAGCAAAATTAAACCTAAAATATTCCCAATTGAAGTGAAATCCGGCAAAAGGTACACAACCGAGTCACTCAAGCGGTTTATTAAAAAATACAGCAACCGCATAGGCAACGCATATATCATTCACCCGAAAAACCTGATGATTAAGGATGACATAATCTGCATCCCGTCATATATGACATTTTGTCTGTAAACTGATACTGAAGATAAATACCGGCTGATTTCTGAATTTTCTCCTGCTTTTTACTGGCAGGAGATTTTTTGTTATAATTCATTCTCTTTTATATTTGCAATATAAATAATTCAAAACATTGAGATTGATAAAACAATTTGATATGATAAAATGTAATAGTAAAATCATCTGAAAGGTTTGAGATTAATGGTAACAGAAAAAGAAATGGCTGCAAGAAATTTTACGGCTTCATGCAGTGAACGAAAAGCCTCATATCATGTAACTGCTGATGAAATGAAGAGATTTGCCGTTAATGCAGATTTGAATAATCAGGTTTATAAGGTTATAAGTGATTACGCAAAAACACATAACATCAAACCTAAATATGAAGGTCTTGAAGATATCTGTCAGCTCAGTGCTTCAGCATTGAAGAAAAGTTGTGCCGGCACAATCAGAATAACGCGGTTGTTCTTATATAAGCTGACAGTCGGTTTGAAAATGGATGTCGAAGAAGCGAATGAGCTTTTTGCTCTTTGCGGCGGTGTGCTGAATGAGAATTTTCATGAGGATTATGTTTGTTATAAGGCACTGAAAGATAAAGACGACATAATTCATTTTATTGACCAGTTTAATGAGTATGCAAGGGAATATGACCCGTTGCAGGAAGGTGACAAACTGAAAAAATTTGACTGATAAAAAGGGGAGAAGTTCTGTGCTGAAAATCTTCATTTTCTATGTTAATCTAATGTCAACACGGACGCAGACAATATAGCGTATGTAAAGAAAGGAAGATTTTATGAAGCCAATAATTTTTGTGAAAATCACTGAAATGGAATATTACAGAGGAATTACAGATACAGATAAGCCATATAAGGGCGGTTCGTTTGTTCAAAAAACAGGTGAAGCTCATGAATGCTATAATTTTGATCCTGTTAATTTTAACGGAGAAGAAGTTTGTCTCGGTTTCGCTATGCTTATAGGTAATTCCAGCAATACGAATATTCAGATTAAGCTTGAAAATATCATTGGCTGCAAGGGCTTTAATAAAGAAGAATCTGTTGATGACGTTATTGTTGTATGGTGTGCACCAAATGAAAAAGCACGTACAATGCGTGTTGTCGGTTTTTATAAGAACGCTACAGTATTTCGTCGTACTCAGCATGTTGATCTTTATGATGAGGAAGGTAATTTTGTTGCAGAACAGTACTATAATTTTATCGCAGACAAGAAAGATTGTGTTTTACTTCCTCTTAGGGAAAGATTTATGAAAAGTGAGTGGTTTGTGCCCTTAAGCGGAAAATACGGATACGATTTCGGTTTCGGACATTCAAGTGTCTGGTTTGCAAACGGAAAATATTTTAACCCGGATGAGCAGGGTTTTGCACAGCAGATGATAAAAAATATTGAAAATTATAACGGCAAAAATCTTATGGATGAGGAGGTTTGATAAAAATGAAATTTTCATGGGAAAAATTTGATCCGTCGTTTCTTAAAACAGTTCTTCTTGCAAGTGGTGAATTTGCGGATAAGTATGAAGACATCAAGCAGGAAGATGACATAATCGGTCTTGTCGCAAGAATGAATATAATCTGTGTTTATCCTGACAAGAAGTTTATAATGAAATACAGAAACATTATAGAACAGGATTTATTGAAGCATTATCCTGAAGAGGTGAGAAAAATCTGTAAATCAGTTGGTATTACAGGAGCTTCATTCAATATCAAGCAGGCAAATATGACTAAAAAACCTCTTTCCGCCGCTTTGATAGGTGCATACATAGCAGCCCTTCTTAATATCAGCGGTATGGATATAGCTCTTAATGAATACAGCAGATTCAGATATACCGTTGCACTCAATATGGCTGAAACTGAGACAGAAGAAGTTCCGTTATACGATTTTCAGAAGGATGCTGTTAAATCACTGAAAAATTATTTTGTAGATAAAGATAATTCTTCAGGTATGCTGGTTATGCCCACAGGCAGCGGTAAGAGCAGAACTGCTACGTATTTTCTTATAAGAGAAATGATTAGCTGCGGATATCAGATTCTTTGGATAGCTCACAGATATATGCTTATTGATCAGGCTGCAGAATGTTTCTATAAATTTGCAGGACTTGCAAAAGAAGAGAATCCTAAAATAAGAAACTATCGTATTAATTGTATTTCAGGTGAACATCTCAGTATCAAGCAGGTTGATGACAGCGAAATTATTGTCGCAAGTATCAGTTCAATATGCAGAAGCAAAGAACATCTGAGAAGAATTCTCGGTAAAAAAGTGATGGTTGTTGTTGATGAAGCACATCATACCTTTGCTCCGACTTATCAGGATGTTATAAAATTTATCAGAAAATGTAGAAAGAACACAAAGCTTCTCGGGCTTACAGCAACACCTGTCCGTGCAAACGAGAAAGACAGTGCTAAGCTTCTTGAATTGTATGACAAAAATGTCGTTTTTAATGTTTCAATGAGTGATCTGATTGCCAAAGGTATTCTTGCAGACCCTCTTTGCAGCAGAATAAAAACCGGAGAAAATTTTGAGCCGGATATCAGTGAAGAAGAAAAGATTCATATCTGCAAAAAACACGATTTGCCGGAATCTCTTGTCAGCAAGATAGCATCATCTCATGCCCGAAATCAGCTAATTGTCAAAGAATTTATTGAAAACAAAGAAAAATACGGAAAAACTTTGATTTTTGCTATGAATGTTGTCCATTGCAGGCTTCTTTGTGAAGAACTTCAGAGCAAAGGAATAAAGTGCGGTCACATATATTCAGGTAAAGATGATAATAATGCAGTTATTGAAGCATTCAAGAATAATAAACTTGATGTTCTTGTGAATGTGAATATTATGACAGAAGGCTCTGATGTGCCCGATATTCAGACTGTTTTCCTTACGAGGCCTACTCAGAGCGAAGGTCTTCTTATGCAGATGATCGGCAGAGGTATGCGAGGTAAATATTCAGGCGGAACTGAAACCGTTAATATTGTAGATTTCTATGATCAGTGGGATACCTTCAATTCTTGGCTTAATCCCGAATGGATTATCGTTGATGAAAAATCCGAGGAAGAAGCACCTGCGTTCAGAGAATATAAAAAACGTTTGTATGAGGAATATGACTGGAAAGATTGTAAAGATGTATATAATTCCCTGCAGTCAAAGGTTAAGCCTTTCGGAAAAACTGTATCTCTTCCTGTAGGTTGGTACACTCTGATTGATGAAGAAGGCGAGCTTCACAGAATGCTTGTTTTTGAAGACCAGATGAAAGGACTTCTGGCTATGAAAAGCAACAAGGAATACTGGCTCAATAATATGAATGTAACAGCGGAAGATGTAATAAAGAAGTATTTTTCATATTTTTGTACAAGACCTTCTGTCTATGACATAGAATTACTCATTGATAATATCAGAAATTGCGAAGAAAGTCCGAAATTAAAACTTTTGGCGGAACGCAAAAATGCAGATCCTTATTATGTTGCAATAAAAGCTGAAGAGTCGGGGGAGGATGTTTTCAGTTTTGCCTCAATTGTTTATGAATCATCCGATGTTGTTCGTGACTTATACGGTAGTGTGGAAAATTATCAGATGGAAGTATGCAGAGCAAAGATTTATAAAGGCAAAAATGCAATTTTAGGTCTGAAAATTGAAGAACTGCCCGTTGAGCTTATTCCTTTTGATCGTACACCGTATTATAATCTTGACGAGCTTGTTCAGGAAGTAAAGGACGAAATGTTCGGCGGTGTATATGACGGAATCGGACCTGTTAACTGGACAGACAGAGCTTATAAAATATATTACGGTATTTATTATCACGATGACCATTCAATATTTATCAACTCAGTTCTTAATTCAAAGGATGTACCGAGAGAGGTTGTAAAGTTCGTTATTTATCACGAGCTTTTGCACAGAGATAATCACTCTCACGATAAATATTTTAAGGCTGAAGAACATAAATATCCTCATTTTGAAGATTGTGAAGCTTTTCTTTATAATAATATGCAGCAGTTTGATATTGCTGAATGGTAAATCCTTTTTAATCACATGTAAACACTCTTTTATTTCACTCTCTAATTTGAAAGCACCCTGCAGATTTTATTCTGTAGGGTGCTTTTTGATGGGTTTATTCTTGTGAACCGTCCAGATAATCGGCTCGGCTTTTATGTTCTTATGCTTTGCGATTGGAAAGAACAGGTAAATAAGAAACATTCCGAGAGCCAGAACTGAACATATTGTATATGCACCGATAATTCCAAGAAATGTGGCTGAGGTCATAAGTATAATTTCTGTCATAAGTAAAATTATCGTCCTTGGTATGCTTATGTGTACGTTTTTCAGCTGTTCCTTAATCGGTCTTGTAGAATCATGATAGAACATATCAGTTTACCTCCGTTTCGTCTTCAATTCCGAGAATTGAATTAAAGAATATTTCGGGCTCGTCCTTGTAGTGTGCATGGTAAAAAGCTTCCTTGTGCTCTGTATTTGTGATAATCTCCACAACCAGATTCATACAGGGAGTCAGCAAAAGCAATGTAATTATTGAAATAATAAGCTTCACCAAAAGCTGATAAATAAACTGCCAGCTTGTAAACTTCTTTTTCATATTGTCACTCCTTAATTTTTCAGTAAACAATGTTGATTTTTACGATATCATCAATCTGCTTTACTGTTTCATTTATTTTGCATATAGCATCCTTTAATGTCACAGTCTTCTTTTTTTCGGATGTTGATTCTTTCTTGCAGGGGATGCTTTTGTCGAGGCGGGGTAAAAATGTATTCATTTTCTTTATTCCTTTCCCTATAAAAAAGTATTCTGTTTCCTGAGGGCCTGTCAGAATTGCGTTTAATGATCTCTTTGAGCAACACCTCCAATGCGTGTGTATTATCATAATTAAGACATTCATTGCATAAGTCAACAAGATAATTGTCACTTATAATTTCAGCCTTGAAGCTGAGAATGTCTTTGTACTTCTGACTATGATTATTCGGATAATCTCTCGTCAGCTTAATGTAATTGCTGAGAATAAAAAGATCTACTCCGCATTCCGCATCGTACTCCGGCTTCAGTGTGTGACAGGCTCGATAGGCTCTATAATCGTCGTATGGTAATTCCATTTTTATAATCTCCTTTTTCTGCTTTTTTTGGAGAATGCTTTGATGATACTGTAAGCTTCTTTATGGTATGGTTATATTTTATCACCCCGCAATCTTATCCCAGAATTTTTTGCAAGCTGATCCTACAGCTACTGCGGTAGCTAAACCTGCAGCAGGAGCAAGCCACAGCGGTGCGGCAGTGACCGCCATAGCAGTTGCTGTAGTTACAACGGCAGTTGTAACGGTAGGATTTTCTTTTAATTTTGCACAAGCCTTTCCGGCAATTGCGTTAGTTTCGTTGTTCATGATGATTTCCTCCTTTATGTATCTTTACTTTACGAAAAAGTCCCAGACCTTCTTTACTCCGTACCCTACTGCTGTTGCAGCAGCTACGCCAAGAGCAGGTGCTACCCACAGGGGAGCTGTAGTTGCAGCTAAAACAGTCGCTGCTCCTGTTGCAACAGCTGTTGCTGCTACGCTTCCTGCTGCAGCGGAAAGGCCTCCGCCTGCAGTTTCTTTTGCTACGTTTTTCACAAACTCACCTCCGTCTATGTCACCGTCATGGTATTTCTTAGCAGAAGAAATTACTTCGATTCCTCCTGAAATGGCTGCTCCTACGGCACCTGAACTGCCGGCAGCCTTTGCGAGTGTTCCTGCCGTGAGCTTTCCGGCAGTGGTTCCGATTGTTTTTCCTGCAATTCTTGCAGTATCTGCGGAAGAGACCTTTGAGGAGGACATCTTCTGGGTAATCTTGACACCTTTATCGACAGCTTTTGAAACTGCGTTAGAGTACGCGTTTACGGTTTCCTTGGTTCCGACAAGCTTTGTGCCGGCATAATGTCCGCTTTTTACCTGTTCAACTGTTTTTGCAATTGAGGCAGGTGTGTCTTTCAATTGCATTCTGCCTACTATTTTGCCGCCCTGCTTAATGAGGACATCATCACGGATTGCAGTTGTTGACTGGCTGAGAACTGCCTGTTTGCCGTTTATGATGTTTGCGGGATTTGCATTGAAACTGTCTTTTACAAGCACTTCATGAATAACTCCCTTAATCTGGGGATTTTTGCCGACTCTGGCAGCTGCTTCAAGTCCTGCCTTTGCTTCGTAAACCTCTCTTGCTGCTGTGCTTGCAGCTCCTGCGTAGTTGTTTGTCTTGTTTTTTTCCATAACTTTTTCACCTTTCGTTTTTTCTTGAATTTTTTTTGATTAAAAAATGATTATCCGTGGAAATCTCATTCGCTTCTCATTCATAGAAGCAAGCTTACTGTTTGCTCTCTTGAACTTTTCTGCTTTTTTGGGATTTTTACAGAGCATTGCTGCTATGCCTGTAATTTTTTCTGCTGCGTCAAGTTCATCAAAGCTTGTGGCTAATTGGTGTTACAAATTTCATAACTTAAAACCTCTCTTTCTCTGTTGTGACCTTAGTTTAGCATATTGATGAATGAGTTTTGTAAAAATGGATTTTTATTTCCCTAATTCCAGTGTTGCATCACCTGTTTCTGCAATGCAAAGATGCATTGTTTTGATAAATTTGTTGTAAAACATTTTTTTCTCATCACTGCTCATATTGGTTCGTAACTCTCTGCAAACATCATCAAGCATATCATTCAAATTGATATTCATAATATCGTTGAGTCGATGTCTGAATTCAGAAAGTACCACAGAAACTGTCATTTCATAACAGTTTCCTGTGCAGAAATCATCAATGTAGATATAAGGGACACCGTTATTTACTAATTTATTTTTTATATCGGGACCGCATTTTCCGCTTTCCACCATAACCATAAATTTCGCTTCCGGAACACCGGAGATTAATCCCCAATAGTCTGAGTCACTTGAAAAAAGCAATATGGAATCAATATCATTTCTGTAAACCTCTTTGCAGGTTTTTGCAATTAACTTGTGATCAACAAGCGATTTATCTTCCTTAACTCTTTCGATGAGCTCATATTCAACAGGGATTTCGGTGAACTGCTCCAAAATGCTCCATGTTTTTGTCGTGTGAACATCATCACAAAGAATGAGCTTTTTTACTTTGTTGATAAGAGCCTGCTCGTCAAGATTATTAAGCATTGCGTAAAGCTTGTATGGATCTGAATTTTCGCAGTCTACAACAATCGTTGCATTTTTACTGTCATTAAGAAAATTGTAGATATTAGTTTTTGATGATTCACTTGCATCGGTTACTTTGCTGGTATCCCAGAAGGTGTTGTTGTTGCTTTTGTAGAGTAATGTAACAAATTTTTTATCATTATAGAGAATGTTTCCCTGTTCTTCGCCAGTCCAGTTTATGTATTGCTGATAAGGATAGCGATTGGGATTTGAATAGTAATACTGAGCCGCACTTTCTATTCCTGTAATTGATGACCCTTTGGGCATAATGAATAGCTTTTTAACATATTCCCAATTGAGCCATAAAGGGAAAACTTCTTTGCAGTTACCTATGTGATTGCAGATGAGCATGTTGATGTCAATTATGTATTTCTGTGTATTGTGATTGGCTTTTACAATATTTATTCCATCATCAGCTAATTCTTTAAGACTATCCTGAGATACATATTCGGGTAAGCTGTAAAGATTTTTGAAGTCGTATCTCATTAAAGAATTGATTGTTGAAAAATTTCTTTCAAGGTTGGTTCTGAGAATAGATAAGTTTCGGATAATACGACAGCTTTTGTTTTTCTGCAATTCATAAAAAGTTTCGAGTCTGAGAGGTTCATTTTCATTTTCAAAAATCCCCTTGTGTACACCGATAAGGTATCCTACCTTTGAAACTATATCGTACTTTTCTTTGATAAAAGTGCTTCCCTGTGTTTCTGTTGTTGCGATAATTGTTACATCATTCATTTTTTTATCTCCTTTGTTTTTTATTAGTCATTTGACTGTGGATTAAGTTTATCACAAGAAAGAAATTAGTTTGTAAAAACGGTTTTTTTAACAAAAAAAATGTACCGAAATATATCGTAGTGATATTTCGGTACATTATATATGTATATGCTTTTAGTGCATTTGAGAGGTAAGAATTATTCAAAATCCAACAGATTATTAATCTGTTGCTTAAAAAACATTTCAATGCAGTTAAGCGTTTTTTCAGCAACAGCAGTTTCTTGACTTAGCTCTTTAATATATTTACAGCAGGATGCAACATCATCAATCTGATGGGCTGGAAATATATTTTGAATACAATCGCAGAATAAGTTTTCAATAGACACAAAATTGCTATCGTCAAAGATAGAGCCATCAAGAATACTTAACTGTTCTTCAGATGATTGATTTTGAATAATGACAGTTATAAAATACAAAACTAATGCATTTTTCAAATTTTTTAAATCCTGCATTTTTTTTGCGAAATTCATATTTGCATCGGTGTATTTTGCAAGAATTGTTTCATATGCATTGGAATATAAAATAGGACTGATTGCTTTTAGGCATTTGTTTGCCCATTCTTTCATTTCATCTTGATTCTTCAAATGATAATAGCACATCATTCTCCATTCCGCAGCAAGAACTATATTTTTTGCTTCATTGTCAGAAACAGTTTTTTTTAAGTCAGCCACAAGCGAAAAATATTCTTTATAGCATTTCAATGCATCGTTGTAATTGCTGTTGTTGCACCAAATATAATTATTGGCTGCTTTGCTCCATAATTCAATACATTCTTCCGGAGTTTTTCCTTCGCTTCTTTTTTTTGCGAGTAGATAATGATTACAAATTTCATCATAATGGTATAAATCATTATATTCGTAACAAGAAGCAAATTGTTCGATTATACAATTGTATAAGTATTCATTTTGCACTTCTTTATCCTTGTATAACAACATTGCTTTTTGACAAAATTCCAGCTTTTTATTTTCGTCATAAGTAGTTGAGCATAGATAAATAATAGCTTGAATTCTGTTTTCTGTAGGGATAAAAGAACTATCGCAATCAGCTATAAAATTGTAAATCTTTTCGGGAATTTTGTTCTCTGCTTTTTCGACAACAGATAACACTTTCTTGAAATCAGTATAATTTTCAGTATCAATTGCATTTTGCAAAAGAATTAACCAAAAATCACACAATTCTGAATTACAGATTTTTTCTGGGCTTAGTTTTTTTAGTGTTTCAACACAGTTTTGTAGAAATTCTTTCTTTTTTGAAACATTAGCTGTTGTTAAATACGACTTTGAAAATCCGACGACAAGCCAGAAATATTTTTCCTGATCTTCATTGTTTTCCCAATAGGAAATCAGATGCTCACAATACATTTTAGCTTTTCTTAGTTTTTTTAACATAATGTAAGCATCAATAAGATCAATACATTTGTATGAAGAAAAGTTGTTTTGGTTAATATGATCTTCAAAAGCCAGTTTTAGATACTTTATCCACTGATAATGGTTATGGATATCAAAATATACTTTTGCAATATCCGTGTAAATATCTGATTTGGAATAAATAGTTTCAGATAATGCTTTTTTGTACAGCTTTATTGCTTTGTGGCTGTTTCCGTTTAAATGTTCCTCAAAAGCTAAAGATTCGTAACTATTGCCACCAACATAAATAATTCCAGCTTCTTTTTCCCTCAGAGAATCAATAATTTGCTCGCATTCAAGAATGAATTCAGAATCCATATAGTTTTCACTTCGGTATAATGAGGTGTAGTCAGTTCCGGAGAAAAAATCCATTATATTATGCAAAAGATTTATTTTAGTGTTATTGGGCAAAACAACTTCTGTAACATAGTTTTTAGTGTTATAAAGAATGGAGGCCGCATAATCAAGAATGTCTTTACACTCCTCCTCCGGAAAAGAAACCATTGTTATACTTGAAAATATAGAATCAAGTAAAAAGGCTAATTTTATTAGTGACTTAATTGCCCATTCTGGTTCAATTTCAATTTGCTGTAAACAAAGATTCTTAGCCTTTTCGGTAAGTTCATGAATCGGACAAATTATTTCTGCAAAAATGCTTTCTATATTCTCTTGATCAGAATTGTATTCATTAAGCATAAGACTGTATATTTCAAAAAGTCTTTTTGCGTCTTCTTTTTCAGAAGAATATATTTGTTCGGCTATCTGTAAATCAATTTTATGACTCACATTCTTATAAAGGGAAATAATAAAGTCGGCATATAAAACATTATTGCCTTTTATTCTTTCAAAAAAAGCTTCAGCTAATCTGTGTTGCTTTCTTTTTTCTGTATAGCTGTTTGTTTGTTGTTCCAGCAAGTCAATAATTCCTGTTGTTAAATGAGGGCAATTTTCAGTATTCGGATTTTTTTCATTGTAAATTAAATCCAAAATTATTTGATGTAAATGAATTTTATTTGCCAGGCCATCGAAATAAATCCAACCTAATTCAACCAGTTTGTTTAACTCTGTCTGTGCATTTTCCAATGATAACAATTCCAAAAAGAAATTTTTATTAATACGCACAAAACCTAATGACGATAAACTTCTTAATATTTCAAGTTGAACTTCTGAAAAGTTCGATAAATTAAAAAGTTTCAGCAAATGTCCGATAACCGTATCTGAAATAATTTTTTTATCTTTTTTTTGATTCATATCCGATTCATTGATTGACGTAACACCGGTTTTTTCCTGAAGTTTTTCTTTCAAAAAAGACGGCAATTGATCGGAAAGTTTCAAATGCTTTGCTATTAATACAACAAGCATTGTATGATAGTTTATTTGTTTGAATATGCTGTTAAGAGCATTTGTTTCTTCTGATGAATAATCGGATTGATTATACTGACAGAACAAGTCCCCAGCTTTTTGCTCACCCATATCTTCAATAATTATTTCATCATATTCATCGCAAATGCCTTTATTTCGTGTTGTAATAATAATCTTGCAACCTAATTCTTCACAGAATTTTCCAAGATTTGCGTCATTCATTACATCAAAGTTATCCAATATGATTAAATTTTTTTCGGAAGATAAGTCTTTGAATACTTTTAACTTTGTTTCGAACAACTTATCCTCAGACTCAACTTTTAATTCGTTTAATCCTACAATATTTAAATCATCCGAACAAAAGGTTTCTTTGATGCTTTTGTTAAATGATAAAAATGAAACAGTATCGTATTCTTCTTTTAATCTGTCATGTGCATATTTTAATGCAATTTCAGTTTTTCCGATGCCGCCGAATCCTGAAAGAAAAACCACGTTTCTTGTTTTCAGAATATCATCAATTTTCTTAAGTTCCTCGGTTCTTCCGATGAATTTTGCAGTAACAGAAGGTAATGTGGTTTTTATATATACCGTTTGTTCTGCCTTCTCCTTTATGATATCGAGAGCATTAATAAGTTCAGCAGCCGTATGAAAACGTTTGTTGATATCGGTAGCTATAGTTTTTCTGAAAACTTGTGTCAAAAGCTCAAAAACTTCAGGAGATATATTCTTAAACAGTTTGTTGTTCGGGTCAAAGGCGTAATTTGCAAAAGACCGGCGTTCTGTATTTGTGGAATGGCGTCTGAAAATTTTCACAAAAAGAATCTCACCGATAGAAAATAAATCTGTGGCTTCGCAGATATGTGTCTTTTTATAAGACAAAAGTTGTTCAGGAGCAGCCCAACCTTTTGTAAATGAATGATAATGGTTGCTCATTATGTCGTGTTTTGATGTTATGCTATCAAAATCAAAAAGGATGATATCATCAGTTGTTTCTTTTTCAGGTCGAACAAAAATATTTCCGGGTTTGAGATCAAGAAGTAATAAATCTAACTTTTCGTGATAAATCTGCACAACCTTAGTCAGTCTGGTTATTCTTTGAATAAGATTAACAAGTGATTCTTCTTCTACAGTATCATATGACTTTCCTGACTGATAAACCGAATCAATATATTCTGTTCCGTTGCCGTAAAGATATCCTTTAGTGTCAAAAGTATAGTTTTTGAGTTCTTCGTTTTTTCGGATTTCTATTTGTGTTTTGCAACGATTTTTGAAGCGGTTTAGCCCTTCATCAAATTTATCCTGTTTTTCTTCAGGGACAATTAATCTGCCGTTTGCTTCTCTTTCAAGAAATAGATTTTGTGGGTAATACTCTTTAAGCAAGTGTTCAGTTTCATCTTCAGCTTCCGCCAAATAGACAAGACATGATGCACCGCTTCCAATGAATTTTTTTATAAAAAAATTTACAGTGCTACCGTCAATTCTGTTAAGTACAATATTGCTTTTTAAATCATTAAGTAATATTCGGCTCATGGGTAATTCCTCCTTTCTGAAAATAACTATAGCATAACAAACTTGAGTTTTGTAAAAATCGTTTTATGTCCACACATCCTCATTATCTAAAAAGAATTCGCTTATTAGATTTCGGAGTTCATCAATAGGATTGGGGGCACAAGCACAATATCCAATCATCCAGTCATATGGGTTTCTCCAGTAAAGCTGAACATAACCGCATTCATCAAGTAGCAGATTGGTTTCATCAACAAATTCATCGAACAATCCACGTTCAAATTCAGCTTTATGAAGAAATGCATCAGCAAAGTAGCTATAGAATTGTAGCATGAGTAATGTTTTTCTTATAACATCAGAACTTGCATTTCCCTTTTTTATGTTTTCAAGTTGTTCTCGCTGTGGGAAGTTTTCTCTGATTTTTTTAGGAAAACTTGATTTGCTTATGCTTTTTGCATAAACTTTTTTATAGTTTTCATTTGCTCTTGCATGGTAGCCGTAAATCAGATTGAGTAAATAATCATCACTATTCTTAGGTTCATCTGAATTATTAACAGAGGAAACAGTATCGATGTTATCAATTGAGTCAGCAGTATCATTAGACGCTTTTTTATCATTCTTGTTTTTGTTATTTTGCTTGTTGTATAATTCAAATTCTTCTATTGCTAATTCGTAGCAGTTTTTTTTTAGTTCCTCAATTTTTTTTCTTGCTTTTGTTTTTTGTTGAGAAAAACAAAAGCGATTTTCGCAAATGTATTTAATTAGATCTTCTGGAGTCGTTAAGTCACATATTTCTTTTCCTATTAACTGAGTATCATTAGTGGGGGAATTGTTTTCTATATCTGCTGTGTCGTTGATGATTGTTAGGATTTTTTTTGCCTCAATATATTGAATATCATGGTTCATACAAAAGAAATAAACTGCTTCGTTTACATTTTTATAGTTAAAAGGACATTCAAGATAAGCTTTCAAAAAGAATTCTTTAGTTTGCTGGGCAGTTAAGTTTAATGTGAAGCATAATTTATATACATTTTCTCTTCCCTCCTTAGTTCCGGTAGGAGCAGCTTTTTTTAACCAGTTCTTTACAGTTTTTAAACTGCTCAATTCTGTCTGAAGTTCTTCGCTTCTTTCAAAAATAAAACTGGCTAAGTTATCTGCATTGTTATCGCCACCAGAATAGCCACATTTTTTAGCGTATTTTAATGTGTATTCGTAAAAGTTTTGAATATCATTCAGATTTGCTATATATTCTATACCGGGAACATCGGTGTGTTCAAAATCCATAAGAAAAAAAGAATCTTCAGCAATTTGTGTGGCACTTGTATTACTCATTTGAAAACCTCCAGAAAATGATCTTTCAAATATTATATAATTTAAATATGCATTCTTCAATATGTAATATAATTTGTTGATGCTTAGTTTGATTTTTTCAGTTATTCATTCTTTCTAAATATCATATTTATTATAGCTGATAGACAAATGGAGTTTGCAGCGAATAATTATGAAAGGATGTATTGATATGGAATCGATACTGAAAACAGACAACATATTTAAGGGAGCAGAAAGCGTTGCAATTGTAATGCAAGAGAAAAGAGAGGAAACGGACGAAAAGACTGATGCGGAAAAGCTCATAATCCGTTTATGCAAAAACGATCCGGAAGGGGAGTTTCTTTGGAGCAGACTGATGCTTGAATTTACGGTGCCGGACTCTGATGAAGAGGCTGTAAAAGAGATACTGAACAAGCCCGGAATACTCATAATTACCGATGAAGAGGCGACTGCGAAATATCTGAAAACGGACTTTGGGCTTGAAAAAGGTATTTACCTACTGTCCGATTTTGCAAAGTCTGTTCTGAACGGATATGTTGAAGAAGATGTCCTGCTTGAATCATTGTTTGATGTCGCAAGTGTATTTTACGAATATGAGGATCTGAGGACCTTTGATTCACATGAATGGAGTGAGGCTTTCCGCCGAACAATCAATTTTCTTCTTCATTTCAAGAGGCTGACTTCTGAAATAAAGCCAAGAAATGAGCATTCCCAGTTCACGGAGAATCTGATGGAATTCATTCTTGAAAAGCCGGAGCTTTCTATAGCAGGGGTTCATATGTATGAGGATAAAGACGGGAAAATGTACTTCATGGCAGTGAAGGAACCCTTTGAAACAATTTATCTTGAAACAACAGAAGAATCGGCTTTTGATGATCTCTATCAGTTTATGGAAGAAACCGACGTAATCTGCGGTTACGGACTCTCGGATGAAATCTCCTTTTTTATTAATAAAACCTGTATGGATAAGGGAAGAATCCCGTCTTACCGCGTAATCGACATCAAAGATTTATTGTTTGAGCTTTATGAGGTCAGCGAGGAAGCCGAGAAGGATCTGAACTACATCTATGTGTTAAACAGATTTTTGGTAAAGCCCGGATTTTTGTACCTTTATTCAAAGCCCGGTTTAGAATTACCCTTAAAGTACATAGAGACCGCACGAAAAATGTGCGACGATTATAAGAGCCGTAAAAGCTAAATCTATATCTTAATTTTATATCTTCATATTCTCTTGTCATAAGCAGCAGAGCGGACACAAAATCGTGTTCGCTCTGTTTCTTTTTTTCTGTTATGATAGAAAATAGTAATTGATATAAAAAGTAGTTGATAATTTAACTGAATTATGATAATATTTCTCTGAACAATAGGGGATAGTTGCAGTCGGAAAACCACCTGTTTTTATATGTACAGGTATATCCAAAAGATGCTAATTTATAGCAATGTATTATCGCTTTCTTTGTCATAATGTTTTGGACATTATTTAGTCAATTACGATAATTTAGTTTTATTTTTTTATTGCAATTTAATTGAGTTTAATTCAACCGAGACTTTGCAAAAATGGCTATAAATAAGGGGTTTTATGCCTGATTTCACACCATTAAATCAAGCGTGGTTTCTTCAAGTCTCGCCACTCGGACCAAAAATCCTCGTTCTATCGAACGGGGATTTTTACTTTTTACCTCTTCACTATTCACTCTTCACTAATTCCCAAATCCCTTATATATCAACGGTTTCTAATATATTTTCACCAAAAAAAATCAGACTCTGAACAAGCCTATTATACTTGCTCAGAGTCTTTTCATTTTCTCGGAAAAATCCGCCTTGGTGTTTGTTTGGTGTGTATCATAAACACCAAGGTAATTTGATGTTATTCTGATATGTTTATTTTTATTCGGAAATAACATCAAATCTTTTGTTTGTAGCAATATATCCTAACTCAGCGGAAGTGAAATTTCCGTGTGTTTTTGCATATTCTCCGTGCTGTAGGTCATCAAAAGGCAAAGCACCCTTTGAAAGAATATCGTTTGTGACAAACTTAAAGATTGTTTTATAAAGCTTGTCGTTCTCCTTGCCGTCAGCAAAACGGATTGCACAGCAATTGTTGAGTTTCATGCCGTGTACTTCATCAATTCCGCAGCCTGCAACGGCAATAAGGTTATCTTTATCAAAAACTCCGTATTCAAGATTATTTTCATCAAGATAATCCTGCCCGTTCAGCAAGTGCTTTACGTATCCGTCTTTTCTGCCGTTTGCCCATTTTGTGATTGCCTTTTTATCTTTAGATGTAAGTAGTCTGATTGAGAAATTCTCGGGAAGTGTGCATTCAAATGGCTCACCGAAATATAATGCATGAGGTGTGACCTTAAGATTTTCCGAAACACCGTAAGAAGAAAGAATTTCTTTAACCTTTGCTTCACTTTTATCTGAATAAAATGTTTTTCTTTGTGAAAAACGTTTTATCCAATCGGTTAACAGCTTGAAATCATCCGTCTGCATTTCAAGATAATAACCGCCGTTAAAATCATCACCTATGCCGATAAAACCGTTTTCATAGTTCCCGTCAGGTGCAACAATTGTAAGACCGCAATACTTGATTGTTGTGCAGAAATATCCGTATCGCTTTGCATCCTTTTCGAGAAGAAAATCAATCACTTCATCCGAATCAACAATCTTAAAATCGGGATTGTTGTGCAAGAATCGGCTTGCAACGGATTTGTCCGTTATCTCACCCATATACATTATTCTGCTTTTGTTATCGGTACGGTATTCACTCGGAGTAGCATCGTACTTTTTCTTGAATGCTTTTGTGAATCCCTCGTGGGAATCGTAGCCGATTTCAAGGGCAATATCAAGAACAGATTTATCAGTAGTACGAAGAAGGAAAGCTGCCTGCTTCAAGCGGATATAATTGATGTATGCAGTAACGGTAAAGCCCGTGTGGGAAAGAAAAATGCGGTTAAAATAGTCAATTGAAAAGCCTGCATTCTTTGCAACATCTTCCACGGATATACCGTTTTCGGTAGCATTTTGCTTGGCATAATTTATCGCATTGAAAATAAGTTCTGTATTTTCCATAGTAACATCTCCTGAATATAATAGTGTGTAAAAATCGACCTTTACAACACCATTATATCTGCAGACGAAAATGATTTCTTGAACAAAAACGTTTTATCAGATATGAAGCTTATAAATTCTTTGCTTCTCCATATTTTTACGGTAAGCAAAATAATCTTTTGGTGGTTTAACTATTTCAACGAGTTCAGCACCGAGTTTTTCTATGGTTTTGTATGAAGCAATGTTACTTTCGTCACAAGTAAGTATCAATTCGTTCATTCCGTGTGCTTTTGCAACCTGAAATACAAGCTTGCAGGCCTTGTATGAATAATTATTGCCTCGGTATTCCTTATCAATTTCGTAACCGATATTACCGTTATAATAAGAATGATAATTATTGCCTATACGAATACTTATTTTCCCGACAACTGTATCTCCAGCAAAAATATCGTAATAATAAAAGGGTAATAATTCATCATCGCCCTTATATTTCTGCGAAATTTTTAATGTAACTTCATCGTTAGACAAAATATCAAAGTCGTTCATAAATTCAAATTTATTCATTCGTATCACCTTGATAAACAACATCAATCTCCGCTTTGCTCGGAACTTCAAATATTGAAGCAAATTTCGCTGCGAGATTGTCATCGACATAGTAAGCACTTGTTTCTTCTGCAAGCACAGCGTTGTTTCTCTTATTCAAGCGATGTTTCCAAGTTTCATCGCTGATTTCGATATAATGAAGCTCATATTCAATATTACGGGATTTGTAAAACTCTTTTACAGCCAATCGTTCTGCTTTTGTCCAGAAGCCCCAATCAAGAACGACATTAATATCCTTCTGAATAAGTTCTAAAGATTTGTTCAATAGATATTTTTCAGTTCGTTCTACATATTCATCGTGCTTATCACCGCAATGCTGCCCGAAAAGAGCAAGTGTTATTTCATCAATTGAAAGCAATACAGCGTTGGCTTCGGAACAAAGCTTCTGTGAATATGTGGTTTTACCACAGCAGATTTTACCGCAGATTAAATATACTTTTGCCATAAGCATCACCTCATCATTTCTTATGCAGAATATGCCATACATCATCACCGGCAAATCCACATTTTCTATATAGTGCTTCAGGGTTAGTCGTATTATCTACTTTGCCTGAAACAGTTGCAAAATCTGCAACATCTTTCATTCTGAACAGTAGTTCTGTTACTATTAACTGACCGATTTTCTTTCCTCTGTATTGTGGCAATACCTGTATCCATTCAAGTATAAGCTCTTTAGTTTCTATATCAAAATCACCTATACCGCAACCTACATATTTACCTGTTGCTTTTTCCTTGACCATAATCCACAAAGCAGCATTGTAAACAGGTGTCTTGGTATAACTTTTAATAAGCTCTTTATTTACAGAAATATCCGTATATGAATCGTTAATTATTTGTACGATTGCTTTAATATCTTTCCTTGTTGCTGTTGTAATCTCAAGATCATTAGTTATAACTTTCGGTATTTCTTTGAGATTGTGGTACAAGCGAAAATATTTTTCGTCTATATAATCTGATAATATCTCCGCACTGAAATCATTATCGTGCAGAATTTTCATATCAGGCGGTATTGTAATATTTTTAGTTTTCCAATACGGAATAGAAAGAGTACCGCAAGGATTATTTAAATATTCGGTAAGTGTAATCATTTTTGCTCCAAAACTTATTTCATATATGTACAGATTGTTTTCAGGAGATTTCTCTCCGCTGTTAGTAAAACCTACCGCCTTCCAAAACGGTTCACCGGTTACCGGATCAGCGGTCAACCAAATATTACTAACACCATTTGACTTGAATATGTTTTCAAGATGTTTGTATATCTTTCTACCATAACCGGATCTTCTGAATTCAGGTTTAACATAAAACTCCATTACATATCCCCAACCGGGGCGAACATAACCTCGGTGTTCGTCACTGTCAATCTTGCCATAAGCAAAACCGATTAAATCTTTACCCAGATAGCAAAGTTCAACAAATCTGTCTTTATCCTCAGCCATACTGACTATGCTTGCTATAAACTTTTTC
>JAZSIM010000043.1:0-66142 GCA_045533835.1 Acutalibacteraceae bacterium | reverse complement strand
CATATAGTAGTTTTCTCGGGAGAAATATTTTTCAATGGTCCTGTCGCAGATATCAGAGAAGATCTCGGGCGTTACTGCCCCTTTCCATATAACCGTTGAAAGATCACTGTCGGAATTTCTCTTGTCCCACAAATGGGTGGCATCGTGGTTTGCCCACATAAGGAAGAATTTCATATCCTTATTGTTTTTTGCCTTAAGAAAGCCGTCGTTAAGACAGTTTTCAAGGAACGGGCGGTTATCGAACCAGTACCAGTCATAAATAAAAACATTTACTCCGTAGGACTTGGCACAGTCTATCTGCATTTCCATAATACGGCTGTCTGCCTCATTCACATATCCCCATAATGGCTTTCTCGGCCATCGGCAGCCCTTATAGCCCTTGTCGGTCATTGCCTTTACAGTCTGCCATTCACCGTAGCCCTCAGGCCAGAAAATGCGTGAACGCGGTTCATCTCCCGTATACGACGGCCATATAAATGCTGCTATATCATACTTGCTCATAACTTTCCCTCCGTTCATTTATATGTAAAATATATCATACAAAAAAACATATAACAAGTATATTTCCGTTAAATTGCATACATTCTTACCAATTCTGTGGTTGTTATAAGCAATTTTTTATGCTAAAATACAATTAAGAAAATAAAAAGGAGTAAACAATGAAAGATTTCATTATGCGCTTACCGAAAAACAGTCCCCTCGGGAATAAAATACCCTTTGGCGGCATCACATCAAATATACTTAAATTAATTGCCGTTATTCTGATGCTCAGCGACCATATATGGGCAACCGCAATGAGCTTCGGGAATTGGATGACATATATCGGAAGAATGGCATTTCCGATTTTTGCATTTCTTATTGCCGAAGGCTTTGTTCATACCTCGAATTTCAAAAAATACGCAATGCGACTTTTAGGCTTTGCCATTATTACGGAAATCCCGTTCAACCTCTTCTACAGCAGCCGCTTCTTCAATCCTTATCATCAGAACGTACTTTTCACACTCCTTCTCGGTCTTCTTGCGATATATGTGATTGATAATCTGAAAAAGAATCACACCGCAAAAAATATCGGACTTTCCGTGCTGTGGCTTGCTCTTATCTGTATTGGCGCAACAATCGGCTTTGTTGATTACGGCTTCCTCGGAATGATAACAGTCGTAATGTTCTACCTGTTAAGAAACTTCCCCTTCGCCTGGCTTTGTCAGCTTATTGCGATGGTTCTTATCAATATCGTTTTCTTTGAGGGACTTGTTGTTCCCGTTGAAATTTCCGGATACACATTTGAAATACCCACTCAGGGCTTTGCTGTATTCTCTCTTATTCCAATATGGCTTTACGGCGGCAGAAAGGGCCGTTCAAATAAAGCATTGCAGTACGGCTTCTATGCATTCTATCCCGTGCATATGCTCATACTTTATCTTATCAAATACTTTGCATAAAAAATTTCCCGCTGTCGGATGTCTTTCCGAGAGCGGGATTTTTAATTATATTTTCTTTTTCATAAGTCCGTGCCTGTTGCAGTAAAGATAAAGATAGCCTCGACCTCTCAGCGAAAACCTTGTTTCCGCATTTCCCTCGGGATAGAATTTCTGAAAATGCACTCTGTCCGTCGTGATGTGGGCAATAAACGAAATATAATGTGTTTTGGTCATATCGTGATTAACGGTTACAAAATATTCATCCTCAACCTTTTCAATCACAATGCTGTGGTCTTCGTCCGTATCCTCTGCTTCAAGGGGCGTGAGAGTTATACCGCAGCAGCTCACAAGGGCTTCTCCCGTTGTTCTTATAACGTTACCGCAGACAGGGCAGACATAAAACCTTGAACGGAGCATATTAGCGGAAATATTTTTGTTGATAACCGTATCCCCTGACATCAGCTCCATAACAGAAACACCGAGAGCACCTGCAAGTGGCTCAATCAGGCTTATATCGGGAAGCCCCTTCGCAGTTTCCCATTTCGATACCGCTTTACAGCTGACACCGATCATATCGGCAAGCTGAACCTGCGTAATCCCCTTCTCCTCACGTAAGTGCTTTATTACGGCACCGGTAATATAATTATCCATAGCAGTCACTCCTCATAAGACATTCTATAATACCGTTCAGAAAAACGCAACCTACGGAAAGTGGAATCTCACAAAAGGGATTTATACAGCCTTCCACAAAAGCATATTGTTTTCAATAATAAAATCTGCTCTGCCGTTATTTTTAAGATAGGTAAGATATGAGCGTACAGTGCTTCCTGCAAGCACATACTGCTGAGCGGAAAGTGTAAGACCATACTCATCAAAAAGCATTTTAAGAAGCTTTTCGAAGCATACGGGAACAGCAATCAGCTCACAGATTTTATCTGCAATTTCCGCTGTGCAGTCAATATTGTACTGCAATATATCTCCGATATTCTCCGACACCTCTGCGTGCGAGGGAATAAAGCTTTTTGCTTTAATACCTTTAAGGTATTCCAGAGTATCAAGATATTCCCTCACGTCATAAAGAAAGCCTATGCGGTATTTGTCAAGAGTTTCCTTTGATGAATAGCTGTCTGCAAGAAAAACAACATCATCGGGAGTCCTGATACCTATCATATTGAAGAAATGACCTTTAAGGCTTATGATCTCAAAGCCCTCGGGAAGCACGTCAGAAGAAAGCGGCTGAGCACAGCACTCCTGTGCCATTAAAAATTTGTTTCTCAGCTCAGGGAAGGGGTTTCCCGCCCACAGAAAAGCTGGCTCAAGAATGGGGGAATTTACAAATGAGCATTCAATTTCAGGGGCATAAATCTTACAGCCCGTTCGCTCCTGCAAAAATCTGTTGCCGCCTGTATGATCTGCGTGCGAATGGGTATTGACAATAAATTTAAGCCTCCAGCCGTTTGCTTCAAGAATTTTCAGCACCCTTTTTCCCGTATCCTTATCATTTCCGCTGTCAACCAGAAACACCTCGCTGTCTGAAAGCTTTACTATTCCGATTTTTGAAGGACACTGTATATAATAACAGCTTTCGGTAACCTTTATAAGCTCGTACATTTTATTCTCCCCGGATTTCTTTTCTCTGATTCCCGTTAAAATCAAGTATCAGGCCGGTTTTTCCGCTGTTTATCGTTATTTTCTCCGCCTTTCGCGGCGCGTGGCAGAATATGCTGTCATAGCGGTCATATTCCGTATTCTGCATTTCTTCGTCAAGCATAAATTCACCGTCATAGGATGCGACAAAAGAACCTGCCGCAGTTTCATAATAAGCACATCCGTTTTCCGCAAAACGGACCTTGTTTTTTATTATTCTTTCCCTGAATGCGGTAAAGGTTTCACACTCTTCATCGGAAAGCTCCGTAATATAAATATGGTATTTTCCGCCTTTTCTTATTAAATCGAATTCTCCCGTCGGAACAAGCGCGCGGGGGAAGCTCTTGTTCTTCAGAAGTCCCTTCAGGCTGTCCGCATCAAAGGGTCTGAAGCTCAGCTCACCGTCGGAAATAAGAGCAACAAAAACACCGTTTTTTCTTGCAAATACCGTATTTTCCGACAGAATGAATTCATCATAAAAGCATTTCGGCATATAAGCGTGGGTTATATCGGAAATACCCGTTTCACCGAGCCTTGGCTTTTCGGGAAGCTTATATATTGTGATGTTGACATTCCTATGCTGGAAGCTCTGAGGACGTCTGCCGTTTCCTATCCAGTAGCCGGGAGAAGAGCCGTATCTCCCCTTGCCGTTTCCTGCCGGGTGAGTTGTAAAAAGTGTAAGGCTTTCACCCAAATCTGCAGTCCATACATGGTCCTGCGCTCCGCACATACCGACAGAGTTGTTCACAGCAGAGGACAGCATATAACGGGGAGTACGGTATGTATAAACATTTCCTCTGCCCGTTGCAATACCGTGGGGCATTATATTGTGCCGTTCTGCGAATTTTCTCCAATCAAGAAATCTTAACACGGTAATATTCAGAAATTTAAAATACCCTATAAAGGCATTGCGGTACAGCTTATTGTCTTTTATGTACTTCAGAGTACTTTCAATTGCTTGCGGGTTTGTAAAGGTTTCGGCGCCCCACTGTGCCATAATGCCTTCGGGATTTCTGCCGGGGAAGCCTTCTTCCTCTATATCCTCCGGGGACAGACCGCATCCCATTTTTGATATAAAGCTTCCTTTATAAAGGGCAATATCATTTATAGCATCGGGAAGCGTATAAATTCCTTTTCTGACAATATCAGTAAAACAAATAAGGATGTGATTGGGAGCCTTTTCTGCAGAAAGCCTGATAAGCTCCTTTTCCGATTCGGGCAAATGAAAGCTTTTCACAAGCACATCTGCTATCTCCTTACCCCACAGAGCATTCATCGCACTCTGTATGCTGTTGCCGTAAAAATTACCTGCCTTATTGTTCCCGTACATACGGGAGCTGACGGCAACAAAACGGTTATTGACGGAATTGAGCGCTACATCAAGCCACAGCATATCCATAATCATTTTCATTCTGTTTACCGATTCTTCATTACGGCAATAGGCTATATAGTTTGCCATAGGTGAAATATCCTCGGCAAGGTAATTATTGCTGAGGTATTCCGAAAAGCCGTAATTGAATCTGTGCCGCATCCATATTTCAATGCGCTCTTCTGCCTTTTTGCGATGCTCCTCACCCGTCATACCGTTATTTATAAAAATCTCATCGGGCCATTCCTGCCCTGCCAGGTATTCAGCCACGGCAAACATTATCTGATGGTTTTCTGACCAGAAGCACATGCTGTCATCTCCCGGCTCATCCATAAAATACTTAAAGCCGAGAAAGGTGTTTTTTATAAGCGAACGGCATCTGTCGCTTAGTTTTTCACCGCAGTCCTTATAAATCTTAAAAAGCAGCTGACAGCGGAAATCCGCACAGTCAAAGCGTTTTTCAATATAACGGCACTGACGGAGAAGCATTTCGTATGAATCCTCCTCTGAAAAAACAGGAGCATTCTTATCACCTGACAGGAACATATAAAGCTCCTCAAATGTTCTGCCGTCAGAGAATGAGGAATAATACCTGCTTTCACTCATATCGGGAAGCTCAGGAACAGGCTTTTTCAGTATTAATATTATAAACTCGGCTGTTGTCAGTAATACAATAAAACCGACAATACCGAGAAAAGCATACAGAATAATATCCATTAAAATTACTCCGTTTATTTATTTTCGTTATTTCCCTTGCACGGCAAGACGTATGCTCCAACCGTTTTCATCTGACAGCTCTTCTTCCACGGTTACAGTAAATACTATATTTCGTCGCTGTAATATTTTTTTATCAGATCGAAAATATTATCGGCAACCCTGTGAACCTCAAAAAGCTCATGCTCCCAGATATATACGCCACTGTCATCCGTTTTGCCGTCAGGAAAAACCTTGTAACAGTAATAGTCCCCGCATCCGTTAGCGGCAAAGAAAATAAATCGGTTGACCTTTTCTTCGAATTCATCCGGAGTAAGATATTCGGGGAAAATTTCACGGTTTGTTTTTACATTTTCCCTGATTTCCTCAGAGGACATCAAAAACCAATGATCACCGTCAGTTTCCCGAAGAAGATTTTTAAGGTCTTCGGGGAAGGAAAAGCCTACGCATTTTTCCGTGTCCAGTATTTCCTCCTCGGAGCAGGGCTTTTGCAGCTTTGCCCAATTGTGGTCTTTTATGTAGTTTTCAAGTAATTCTCTGTACATAGTCGAGCACCGGATTATTTATCGTATACAGGTGTAATAACAGGCTTTCCGTCTTTGCCGAGCAATGGGGTAAGTCCCCCTGCATAGCCGCTTGCGTGAAAAAGATAGTTTACACCGGTTTCCTTATCAACCCATATTTCCGTAGAACCAAGACCTTGTGAATAAACTTTTTCAAATCTGTTGTTCTTTGCCATTATTATCACTCTCCGAAATCAATATCAAAATCGTATCTTTCATCAATAAGAACGTAGTTTACCTTATGCCTATCTGCCGCTTTCAGCATCTGAGCATTGTCTTTTATAACACCCTCAATTGTGCAGTCACTGTCGTCAAGTCGGTTTTCAATGATGCCGGCATACCCCTTTATATCTTCAAAGTGATTTCTTATGTAATTTTCACTCATTATCAGGCAGACGAAACGGATAGATTTAAGATACTCCGCCTCAAAATCAACATCCCAATCCAAAGGAATATAACAGCCCTCAACTATGAGATTCTGCTTGTTTTCTATGGCTGTTTTAATCATTTCACGGACTATGGGCCAGAGATATTCTGTAAGCGAAGCATCATCACTTAAAGGGGTAAGTGACGTATTTCCGCTTCTTATAAGCCCCATTTTCAGGTGATCAATTGAAAGGTAAGGATATTTATATTTTTCGAGAAGCCTTTGTGCAAGGGCAGTTTTGCCCGTATGAGAGGCTCCTGTAATCAGAATAATCATTATATCTCCTTATTTTGCGCTGATATTCAGAACTATAGCCTTTTCTCCGTCGGGAAGAGGTATTGTGATACCATCGGACATAAGCTCGCTTCCCTTGTATTCCATAGCTTCAATAATGCCGTCAAAGTCGGAGATTTCATAAACCGTATCGGGGTTAAGACCGTTGAGAATAACATTATATTCGGACCTGTTAACCTGAGCTCTCTTATAAACCAAAACAACACCCGTAAATCCGTCCTCCGACATATACTGCATAGAATGCATCTTGTTCTTATCAAATGAACCGAAATCAAGAGGATAATAATTTCCCGTCATAAGCTCTCTCTGAGTATGGAAAAGATTGAAATGCTCCGTGTAATTTGCATAGAAATCCATAAGCACAAGAGGTGTAATTGCAGATCTTAAGGAATATTCGCTTACCGCATTCTGTGCAGTACCTGATATGGGCAGCCAGAAGGATAAACCGTAGGTCTGTGACTGTGTTGCCTCAAAGAGATCGGAATGAACGGCACAGTTGTAGTCACTTCTCCAGAAGGGAATACTGCGGTATGTCATTTCAAGATCAAGACGCTTACCGCCCGATGCACAGTTATCAACAACAAGACCGGGAATATTCTCCGTAATATAATCAAGGAAACGATAAAGGTTTGTTACATAATGGTTTTCGCAGATACCTGTTCTGCCGCCGTAATACTCATTATCTGCCTTCTGCCAGTATTCGTAAGGGGCAAAATTAAAGTCCTGCCGGTAAACGGTAACTCCGTTTTCCTTCATTGAAGCGGTAAGATATTCACAATAGTATTTAAGTGCTTCTTCGTCGGCAAGATTCCACATTACGTGATCATCACCCGTATCAATAAGCCATTGATCATGCTCAATACCTGTATTATAAAAAACAGTATTGCGGAACACTCTTTCGGGTTCATACCACAGCACGTGACCAAGACCCTTGTTCTTTGCATAGTCCGAAAGCTCAATAATACCGTTATCATATCTCGATGTATCAACCGTCCAGTTGCCCACACCGTCATACCAGCCTTCATTATAGCTGTACCAGCCTGCATCCATCCAGAAGGCATCCGTCTGTGTAAACACATCGTCACTGATTTCATCAAGAATTGCAATAATTTCATCAGAGGTTCTTGTTGACATAGGCCCCGCAATCTCCATAACGGTGTAGTGTCCCTTTGTGACCTCTTCGGGATATACGCAGTCTGTTATCCAGCCCCTGAACTGATTGAAGCCCTTGAGCGCATTTTCATTATCATAGAAGGTAAGAGAAACAAGAGGTGAGCGTACCTCCTCACCGGGAAGAAGATATGCATTAAAGCTCTGCTGTCTGACTTTAGCTGCAGTTTTGCCGTCAGCACAGGAATATTCAGCCTCCCACTGTCCCGTCCAGCCGATACCGAATACAATTCCTGTATTCTCACCGCTTACGTTAAAATAGGGCAGATATTTTTCGGTAGGCTTTCCCTCATTACCGGAAAAGTATTTTCCGGAAGAGGAAAGAGCTTTCTTCACAAGAGAAAAGTCCCCTGCATTGGTGTCACTGCCTATAGAATAATAAATATCTGCTTTACCTGTATCAAAACTTGAATCAAGTGCATAGAAATCGCTTATGACACCTGAGTTTTCATTACCTGTGTTTTTAATGTAAACCGTCCATTGGCAGGATGCGTTATTTTCAAATACGGTAACCTCCGCGGTTACTTCCAGATTATTTTTCGAAAAGGTGATATAAGTTGTTTTTCCGCCGCGGTAAACCTCATTTTCCGCTTCCTTTACGGTCTTTTCCCAAGCTGAAGGATTGAATCTTTCGCCGTCAACTGAGAATGTAAAGGGGAAGCTTTCAGAAGACAAAAGATTATTTTCTGCCCATTCGATATTCTTCTCATTTTCCGCAGCTGTAACGTTTATCTCCTCTGCAGTAAGAGTGCCGAACTGCAGATCCTTTTTATACTCAAGAGCTTTTATGTTTTTTTCATTCATAACAACAAGTCCTCCTGCTGAAACAATGAAATAAACAAGAGCAAAGATTATGTTCACAGCCTTATATTTCGTTCTTGCCCTTAAAATAAACGTCACAAGCCCCAGCACTGCAGTAAGAATAAAAACCAAGGTAAATGTCTTTACAACTACCGGCTCATTATCAACACAGGATTCATTTATTTTAGCGTTAAGTCCCCATATAAAGCCGTGAAGTAAGCCGTTTCCTGCAAAAAAGGCAATAAGTCTTCCGATTATACCGGTTTTCGGTAATACCTCACCGACAAAAAGAGCCATAAACCAACCAAGGCAAAGC
Source organism: Acutalibacteraceae bacterium (assembly GCA_045533835.1). GTDB lineage: Bacteria > Bacillota > Clostridia > Oscillospirales > Acutalibacteraceae > RUG806. Next base: position 57,423 of record JAZSIM010000043.1, on the reverse strand, counting down.
CCTGTAAGTCCCGTATAAAGGTGCACATCGGCACCGCTGTCCGTACCGTAGAATATGTACCATAAGGAATAAGCTGCATAAATCGTCAGCCCGAAGAAAATGAAGCTGACAACAAGCTCAATTATCTGTTTTGTTTTTGTATTTTTCATAAAAACACCGCCTTTGGAGTAATTTTATCATACTATTTAAAATAAAACAACCTGACAGAGCTATTTTCTGTCAGGTTGTCATTATAAACCGAAATGGATAATCCATTTATTTTCTCTTTTTGCCTTCATTGTAAGCTCATAAAGCTCCGACAAGCCGTTTCTGCCGTTTATAACCTCAGCAAAAGAAGATAATGCTTCGGGAGGTATCAGCGTTATTCCGACATAACATATACCCTTACTCTTTATGTCCGTTGTGTGCCAATAAAAATCTATGTGATCGAATTCCGCTATAATATCCTCTAAATAATCATCATTTACGGAAATACAGTTGTATTTCTGCGGCTCATATTCATCATAACGTCTTCCCTTTTCGGGAGCCGCCTCCATTATTCCGAATTCGTGCTTTGCCATAACATCACCTTCTTATAATAATTATATCACTTTCAAAAACACAATTCAACAAAAATTGTCCCCACAAAAAGTGAGGACAACAATAACAGTTATTCTGTTTCAGCAAGTCTTGCTTTGGCTTCGGCACGGATGACATCAAGCTCAGACATAATCTTTTCCTTGCGCTTACCGGTGAAATTATCAAACATCATAATAAGACCGGGCAAGAGATTGCCGAGGATACCGGGCACAACCACAAGCAAGAAAATACCGTGAAGGGTTTTGGGTGTCTGCACAGCCTCAACCATAACTCCGTTCACGTTCTGTGCACTCTTGTAACCGATAAGGGAAAGTCCGCCGTTGATAAGAAGCTCCTTCCAGAGAGCGGAAATTCTTGAAACCATTGTACTGAATGCAAATACCATTCCCTCGTTACGGGATGCAATACCGTATTTCTGATAGCTCTTCCACTCCATATAATCGGTGGAGTCTGCAAGGAGAATTCTCTTTGCTGCACTCATTGCGGCATTGGGAAGACCGCCGAGAGCGATGAGAATACCAACAATCCAGAGATGCTTATAGCCGAATATTGAAAGAAGAGTATAGCATATACCCGTATGCATATAACCTGCAACAACAATATCACGGGAAGAAAGCTTTTTGCCTACAAAGGGAACGGATGCAAGACCGCAGTACGAAAGGGTTGAGCTTGCTACCTCTACATAGGTTTTCATGCCGTAATTATTGAGAGTCTGCTTATAGAAGAAAGGAAGAGAATTATAGCAAACCTGTCTTACGGAGTCAATAACATTACATAAGCAAAGGAGTAAGAGAGGTCTGTTAAGGGCAATAAGTCTGAAATCAATATTTGTTCTCTTGTTATCCTTGGGAGGGAGAACAAGGTTTTTCTCCTTAAGAGTAAGGCAGGGTACAAGCATTGTGAAAAGACCTAAAATACCGAAGAAAAGTGCAACGGAGAAAAAGGCCCACTTTTCCTTTGAATAATCGTCACCCATTAAATCTATGATAACGGGAACAAGTCCGCCGGGAAGCATTGATCCGAGCGTGGATGCCACCTGAGCAATTGTATAGAATGTTTTTCTTGATTTTGCATTAGGCGTCATACGTACGGAAAGCGTTGACAGAGCAACATCAAAGAACGTATCAGCAATATTGAAGGTCAGATAAAGAATAATGCTCCATATAACATTGAACATCTGCGAAGCAGAGGGCACAAGGAATAACAGTATTGATGACAGAGTAAAGGGAATTGCCGATGCCATCATAAAGCTTCTTGCATTGCCCTTACCTGAACGGTTGCCGTCAAGCAATGCACCGACAATAGGTGCAATTACAATATTGATACCCGTTGTAGCGGTTTTCATTGCAACAAGATGCTTTGATTCAAGCCCCATATAGTCGTACATGAACTGGTCTGTGTACGTAGAAACGGAGTCCTGCCCCATACAGTTGCCGAAAACACCCGAAACGTAACCTACCTGCTCCTTAAAATCGACATCAGGGCTATTCTTTATTTCAAGAAATTTTTCTTTAAGCTTTCCCATATGTATTTCTCCTTAATAGATGTTATATGCCGTGATTTATTTGTGATTTACAATTAAAGCCTTCTTCATATATACTGTCCTCATTTTATTTATACACTATTATAGTACATCTAATTTATTAAGATTTCCTTGAATATTTTGACATATTATATGTGATTTCTTGACTTTTTTGATATCAGATGCTATTATCAGCTTATAAAATACGGGAGCGGTATTATGAATTTTATTAAATTTGACCCCGATGACAGCTTTTATTTTCATAAAGGCATCAGCAAGCGTGTGTCCGAAACGGGAACCTCGTGGCCGCATTATCACAGTCTTTTTGAAATATATTTTATGCTGGAGGGCAGCTGCATCTACTTTATTGACAATAAGGTTTATAACGTACAGGCAGGCGACATAGTGATTATCCCCGGCGGAACCATTCATCACACAAAATATGAGAACATAAGACATTCCCGTGTTCTTCTGAACTGCACGGAAAAATATATTCCCTCTGTTTTCAGTCAGGAGCTTACAGAAGACAATTATCTTTACAGAAGTCCTTTCCTTTCCGAGGAAGCCAAAAAGATATTTGAAAAAATTGAGCCCGAATATAAGCTGAATGATAATCTTTCCGACGGAATTCTTATCTGTCAGACGCACGCCCTTTTCTATCTTCTTATGAGAAATAAGGATTCCTGCATCACCATAGATGACGGCAACTCCGCAATAGAAAAGGCAGTGATATATATACGGGAAAATTTCCGCTCGGATATAAGCCTTTCCTTGCTTGCAAAAAAGTTTTCCGTAAGCCCCGAGCATTTTTCAAGAAGCTTCAAAAAGGAAACGGGTCTGGGCTTTTCAAAATATCTGAATTCCTTAAGACTTCAGTATGCCGAACAGCTTCTCAGGTCGGATGCAGCACAGAATATTACTCAGATTGCAGAAAGGTGTGGCTTTGAGGACAGCAATTATTTTTCAAAAAAATTCAAAGAAATTTACGGTGTTTCCCCAAAAAAAATGCAGAAAAGCATCAAATGATAAATGGGCTGTAAAAAACTTTCGTTTTTTTCAGCCCATTATTTTTATTTATTTACTTCTCTTTCCGCGGCGTTTTCCTTTTCCTCAAGGCGCATTTCCCAATGGATAATAACAGCAAGAAGAGCACGGATAATAATTACGACACCGAGAATTGCAAGCTCCTCAAGATCATGGATTATAACAGTTTTTATAATCTCGGCACCCATCTTGAATTCAAGAGCAAGCGCCAATGCCTTACCGAGCTCAATAACTATATTCAGAGGCTGTTTTTTTATAAGACAGCCGATTACCCGGAACAGCGCACGGAATGAGCCGATAAAAATAATGATAATACCGATAAGCTCAAGAGTGCTTGCGGTAATTTCAGCAACAGGAAAAAGAAAGTCCTTGAACAATACTGCAAAATTTTCGAGCATTTTATGCACCTTCCTTAATTTTCAAAGTTTTTCCAGCCGTCGGAAAATGTCTTTGTGCCGTCTTCATCCACCCACATAGCCTCAGCCTCAGGAAAGCTCTCCAGAAGAGTAAGCCCCTCATCAAGGGATAAGCAGAAAAGAGTGGTCGAAAGCGTATCGGCAAGCCCTGAATCCTTACATACAACGGAAACCGACAAAAATCCCTCGGAGGGCATAAGCGTATCGGGATTGATTATGTGATGATAGGGTTTTCCGTCAACATAATAAAAGCGCTGATATGAGCCGCTCGTAACAAGCGACTGCCCCGAAAGTCCGAGATAAGAGAGATACTCACCCCCGTCGGGATTTTCTATACCTACAGTCCACGGAGTACCGTCGCCCTTTGTGCCGATTGCACGCACGTTACCGCCGACATTCAGCACGTATCCCGTAATCCCCTTTTCTTCAAGACCTTTTGCAATACATTCCACGGCATAGCCCTTTGCTACAGCACCTACGTCAAGACACATAGCGGGATCAGCCAGAGTAACCGTATAGTTTTCTTCATCAATAATTATCTTTTCGATATCACAATGGAGGGCCGCCTCCTTAAGCTTTTCCATAGGAGGAAGAGAGGCTTCCGAGGGGTTATCCTTGCCGACAGTACGGTAATCATGCCACAAAGACAAAACACTACCCATTGCAATGTTCATAATGCCGTCGGTTTTGTAATACATCTCCTTAGCATAAAGAAGCATATCTATAATGCGTCGGTCAACCGTTACGGTACGGTGCTCGCCGTCAACAAGCTCATTTATCGTGCAGAGGTTCTCCAAGCCGTCAAACCTGTGATAAATGGAATAAAGACGGTGATATTCTTTAAGCTCCGAAATAATTCCATCTGCGACCTCGTCAAAGGCTTCCTGACTTTTTTCATACCCGGTTATCGTGGAAATTGTATCAAAATAGTCCATTGTGTAAGTGGAATATTTTTCTTTTTTATTCCCCGTGCAGGCACACAGACTGCATGCCGTAACACAAAGAATCATAATAATACATAAAACTCTTTTTTTCATAATCAATAAAACAAAAAGAGAGAGAAAACTCTCTCTCTTCTTTTAGTCTGTAAGCTTTACTCAGATTTTGGAAGCAGCCTTAACAAAACCTGTTACGTAGATTGTGCAGCCTGCAGTCTGAAGATCAGCAACGCCGTGACCGTCTTCAGCAACGAGAGTAGCGATTTCTGCAGCGGTCTTGCCAACGCAAGCAGCATCAAAAGCAGCAGCCTGCTCATTCCATTCTTTTGCAGCACCGCCGTATGCTACCATACCGTAGTCAGCACCCTGCTCCTTCTTGGAAACGATTTCCTTGGTTGTGTCAAGAGTAGCAACACCTGCAGTTGTGAATGTGTAAGTTAATTCTACACAGTCGGAAGCACAAGCAACAACCTTGCCTTCTGCATCAACAGCAGCAGCAAAAACAGTTGCGGAAACCTTGCTGGAGCCGTCCTTTTCTTCTGTTGCATCTGCAGTTGTAAGCTCTGTAGAAGCTGTAACCTTAAGTGTAGCAGCAGCTGTTACATTTGAATCTGCAGCAGCATTGTAAGCCTTTTCAATGGCAGCAACGAATTCGTTGATCATGATTGTGCAGCCTGCATTGATAACTTCATCTGTACCCTTGTTTTCTTCAGCAACTAAAGCCTTAACCTCATCAAGAGTCTTGCCTGCAACAAGTGCTTCGAAAGCATCAGCCTGTTCGAACCATTCCTTTGTTGCGCCGCCGTAAGCTACCATGTTGTAGTCGTTACCAAACTCATACTTTGTCTTGAACTCTTCCTTAGCAACAGCCTTGCCGTCAGCGGTAAAGTTAATTGTGTTGCTTACGGTGTCAAGAGCACATGCAACGATCTTGCCTTCAGCATCAACAGTAACAGCAGCAACAGTAAAGTCAAGCTTTCCTGAGCCGTCCTTGTCGGCAGTTGCATCTGTAACAGCGGGAGTGCCTACAGCAACAGCTGAGCCGAACTTAAGGGTTGTTTCTGCGGGAGCAGTTGTTTCTTCTGTGTTTGTTGTGTTGCCGCAGCCTACGAATACTACGGAAACAGCCATAATAAGACATAATGCAATAACTAAAGCCTTTTTCATTGAAAAATTCCTCCGTTTATTTTTTTAGCCTCGCAGATATTACTATATATTAATAAAATTGTCAAGCACTATTAAAAAAATTCATAATTTATTCTAAATTAATTATTTAACAAAAAAACAATTACAGTAATTTTGCCGGAATACGCTTGATAAGTAAGGCTCCGCAAAGCCCTATGAATATACCTGCAACGGTTCCCGTGACAGCAAGGACAACAAGATAATAGCCAAGCTCTGCCGTTTCAAGAAGTAATGCCGCCATTATAATCTGCCCTATGTTATGAGTAACACCGCCCGCAACGCTTACCCCCACGGGAGAAAGAAAATCAAGCCTTCTGAGAATTATCATAACAAGAAGACTGAGCACACCGCCCGCAAGACTGTACATAAGAGCCATCATATTTCCGAAAAGCATACTCACAAGAAGAATTCTTACAAATGAAACAATTCCTGCAAACACGGGGCCTTTTCTATAAAGAAGGAACACTATTATAATGTTGGGAAGCCCCATTTTTATTCCGGGAAGAGCAGTAACCAAAGGCGGAATCAGCACTTCTATGTAAGCAAATATCAGTGCAAGAGCCACACATATTCCGCCGAAAGCGACGGTTTTCGACTTCTTTTTCACTCCGGTCCCTCCTATATAATCACATCGGGACTGTCTGTTTTTCCGCCTGAGGTAACGGTTACCACCACACGGTTCGGAAGACACACGATGCTTTCTCCGTCACGGAAAATACTCTTATGCCCGACACATATACCGTCAGGACAGGTTGCAGCTTCTATGAGAGCCTTGCCGTCGGTTATCACAAGACGGTTGAGATTCTCTTTATTTTCCCCGGTATAAATATCCTCGGTTATATTCACGGAAAGAGAATAAACCCCGTAAACCTCACCGTCAACGGTAACGGTAACGGTATCTCCGGGACTGCGGAAGAAATTCAGATATATAAGACCGATAACCGCCGCAAGAATTACGGCGGTAATCAGAATTATATCATTTCTCAGACTGTGTTTTTTTATATTTTCCTTGTTATGCATATCAGTCGAGAAGATCTTCACTGCTGACATCAGCAGGAATATCGGGGAAGAATGCGGTTTTAAGACAGCCTGTAGGACATTCCTTTACACAGGCTTCACAGTGAACACACTTTTCATAATCAATAACAGCAACATTATCAATTACCTTTACGGCACCGTGAGGACATGCCTTTTCACATTTTTTACAACCGATACAGGCATTTTTACAAGCCTTCTTTGCATCGGCACCCTTCTGTTTATTACTGCACATTACAACAGTAGCGGTTTCCTGAGGAATCATATTTATGATACCCTTGGGACACGTTCTTGTACAGAGGCCGCAGCCAAGACAGCGGGCAGTATTTACATGTGCAATACCATCCTTGATACAGATGGCCTTTGCAGGACAGGCAGCCGCACAGTCGCCAAAGCCAAGACAGCCGAAGCGGCAGGAGTTATTGCCTCCGTAAATCATTGATGCGGCATAGCAGGAGCTTACACCCTCGTATTCTGCGATCTTAGAGGTAGCTTCACAAGTGCCGTTACAGGAAACAAAAGCAACAACATCCTTGAAGGGCTCTGCCTCAACTCCGAGAATACCGCCGATTTCGTCGGCAACACTCTGAGCACCGGGAATACAGAGATTGGGGGCAACTCCGCCTTCGGCAAGTGCGGCAGCGTAATCGTCACAGCCCTTATATCCGCAGGCACCGCAGTTGATACCGGGAAGACAGGCGCGTATTTCACCCTTCAGGGGGTTTTCGGGAACCGCAAAGAAATGAGAAAATACGGTAATCAGAACACCTGCAACAAGGGCAACGCCTAACATTACAAGAAATGCAATTAATATATCCATTGTATGTCCCCCTTATCAAGCAAAAATACTTTCAACAATACCGCTGAAGCCCATAAATGCAAGGGAGATAAACGAAGCGGCAATGAGAGTAACGGCAAGACCGCGGAAGGGAGCAGGCACCTTGGTATCGTCGATTCTTGAACGGATTCCCGAGAAGAGAACCATTGCAAGTAGGAACCCGAGACCGCAGCCGAGAGAGCTTACCATTGATTCAATAAAGCTGTAGCCGTCAATTATGTTATTGATTGTAACGCCGAGAACGGCACAGTTCGTTGTGATAAGGGGAAGGTAAACACCGAGTCCCTTATAGAGTGAAGGTGAAAACTTTTTGAGAACAAGCTCAAGAATCTGAACAAGAGTTGCAATAATAAGAATGAAAGCAATATTCTGAAGATATCCGAGCCCGAGTGTATCAAGAACGAATTTCTGAATGGGCCAGGTTGCAGCGGTAGCAAGAAGCATAACAACCGTTACGGCAACACCCATACCTACTGCCTGGTCAATTTTCTTGGAAACTCCGAGGAAGGGACAGATACCCAGGAATCTGCTGAGAACGTAGTTATCAACAAGCACGGATGAAAGAAGTATTATAATTAGAATCTTGAAGCTTTCCATCAGTTCTCATCCCCTTTCTCTGAGCAATTTCCGCCCTGACAATTTGCTGCATTGGGACAGCCCTCACAGGAAAATGACTTTTTGAGAGGTGCCTTTCCGTGTGTAACGGCATAAATAAATGCAATAAGAAGTCCGTAAACAAGAAGTCCGCCGGGAGCCTTTGTAAGGAATTCGATTTTGTAATTCTGAAGGAAGGGAATTTCCATTCCGAAGAACGAGCCTGCACCGAATACCTCACGGATGGTTGACATCATTGTAAGTGCAAGGGTAAAACCAAGTCCCATTCCGATACCGTCGAAAGCGGAAGCAACAACACGGTTTTTGTTTGCAAACATTTCAGCACGTCCGAGAATTATACAGTTAACGGTAATAAGGTCAAGGTAAACACCGAGTGTTGAATACAATTCGGGAAGATATGCCTGAACAATCATTTTAACAATAGTAACGAAGCCTGCAATAATAACGATATAACAGGGAATTCGCATTGATTCGGGAATTTTCTTACGAAGAAGAGAAATAAACACATTTGAACAGATAAGAACAGCCATAGCTGCAAGTCCCATACCTACAGCACCTTTGACTGTAGTGGTTGTGGCAAGTGTGGGACAGGTGCCGAGAATGAGCACCAAAACGGGGTTTTCCTTCAATATACCGTTAAGAAGTATAGACATTGAGGACTTTTCTTTCATTATCGGGCACCTCCGTTCATTGTTGTAATTGCATTGAATGCACGCTCAATAGCCTGGGTGTAACCGTTTGTAGTTAAGGTAGCACCGCTTATTGCATCAATTTCCTTGTAGTTTTCTTCTGTCTTACCTACAAACTGACCGTAGAAGCTTTCCTCTGCACAGGCGTCACCCAGTCCGTCGGTTTCTGCCTCGGAAACCGTAATACAGTCAATAATTCTGAAATCAGGTGTAACAGAAACACGTACGATAATATATTCGCCTGAAGCGGGATGATATTCGTCACCGCCCTTGATACCGTAGCCTGCACCCTTTGTTTCGAGAACGAAATTACCGGAAGCCGTCTTCTTTGCAGAAACTACAGTCTTCTGAAGGTCCTCATATACGGAAATATCAATATCCTCGAGTGAGCTTGCCTTGAGAGCTGCGACTGCATCTGCATAAAGTGCCGTATCCGCAACACCCTCTGTAACAACTGTACCGTCGGCATTCACACCGATAAACTGTTCACCTGCAACGAAAACGTAGCCTGCCTTGTTTGTTGCCTCGTAAACGGCATCAACACCTTCAATAAGCTCAACCATAAAGAGCTTTTCGAATGCCTTTTCGCCTGCGGGGAAGGCAGCATCAAGATTATCTGCAAGAATTTCTTCCTCTGTACGGATATCAACGGAGCCGCCGCCGAGGATAATTGCGGTATTAAGAGCATCCTTTATCGCATTCTTATATGCTTCGGTGGTCTTTGTTGCGCCTGAAATAATATCAACGGCATCAACACCTGCAGCATCCTTATCAGTAAAGTTTTCGCCATAGACCTTTTCCTTACCGAGTGTTTCGTTTGAGGAAAGACAAACAGCACCTGTTACAACACCATCCGTGCTGACACCGCACATAATGACAAAATCCGTGCCGTAGCCGGCAGTTGTAAGCTTTACAACATAGCCGAGTCCTGAGGTTTCCTTATGCACCTCAGTTACCGTTGCGGGAAGAGCAATATCCGTAAGGTCTGCCGTTTCAAAGCCCTTACCCTCAGGCATAACCTCTAAAAGTGCAGCATTTGCGGCTGCATTCTGATTTTCTGCAATAACGGGAGCCGTAATAAAGTTTGTTGCTGCAAGAAGCACGGTTATTACCGAGCAGATGCAGACAAAAACAGCAAGATTCTTAATATAAGTTTTCATTATTTATCTCCTCCTGCTGTAAATACCTTACGCTTTGTCAGCTTACAGATATAGGGATTGAGTATGTTCATAAAGAGGATTGCAAAGGAAACACCCTCGGGATACGTTCCGAAGTATCTGATAAGGTAGGTAAGAAAACCGGCGCCGAAGCCGAAAATAATCTTACCCCAGGGAGTATAGGGAGAGGTTGTATAGTCGGTAGCCATAAAGACAGCGCCGATGAATACACCGCCAGACATAACAAGAGAAAGAGCGCTTACGGCATCGAAGCCTTCCATACATAATGAGAAAAGGAAAACCGTAGCAATAAAAGAAACGGGAATCTGCCAGGAAATAACACGTCTTACAAGAAGATAAATACCGCCGATAAGAAGTGCGGCAACACAGGTTTCACCGATAGCACCGCCGTGTCTGCCGAGGAATAAATCCAGAAGACCGGGCATCTCTTCTGCCGAAAGAGGTGTGGCCGAGGAAACGGAATCAACGGGGAATGAGGGCACTGCCATTGAACCGAATGCAACCAGCATAAATACACGTGCCGTGATTGCGGGATTTACAAGGTTGGCACCGATTCCGCCAAAAAGACATTTTACAACAATTATTGCAAACAGGGAGCCTACTGCACATTGCCAGAGCGGTACATCAACAGGAAGATTGAGAGCAAGAAGAAGTCCCGTAACAGCGGCAGACAAATCCCCTACCGTCTGGTCCTTTTTTACAATAAGATTGAAAATTGCTTCAAAGCCTACAGAGCAGACAACACATACGGCGATTACAAGAAGGGCACGCCAACCGAAAATTACAGCACCTGCGATTGTTGCAGGAAGAAGCGCAATCAGAACATCCGCCATAATACCCGTAGTGGACTTGCCGCTGTGGATATGGGGAGATATCATTAATTTAGTAAGAGCACTCATTATTTACTTCCCTCCTTTGCCGCAGCATCCATTAATAATTTTTTAGAAAGCTTGTTAATCTGTACAAGAGGACGATTTGCGGGACACATAAAGCTGCAACAGCCGCATTCCATACAGGACTGAACAGCAAGAGCCTTCAATTCGTCGATATCCTCCTTGGCATAAGCCTCCGCAATATTTACGGGAGCAAGGCTGAAGGGACAGGTATTCACACAGGCACCGCAACGGATGCAGGCTGTGGTTTTCGGGAGCTTTGCCTCACTCTTTGAAAGTGCAAGAACCGCATTGGTGTTCTTGAGAACGGGAACGTCCGCGTTGGGAACGGTAATACCCATCATAGGACCGCCATAAATAATTTTTGCAGGGTCATCCTTAAGACCGCCGCAGAAATCAAAGAGTACGCTTACGGGCGTGCCGATGGGGGCAATTACGTTCTGAGGCTTATTGACAGCTTCACCGTCAACTGTTACGAGCTTTTCTGTAAGAGGCATTCCTGTCTTAAGGAATGAGCCCAGCTGTGCAACGGTTGTGCTGTTAAGAACAATACAGCCGACATCTATAGGCAGCTTATTTGCGGCAATCTTTCTGCCCGTGGTATGATAAACCATAACCTTTTCGCCGCCCTGAGGATACTTATCGGGAAGTACGCTTACATTAACCTCAATGCCGCTCATTGAGGAAGCAAGAGCCTGCATAGCGGCAACAACCTTTTTGTTGCCCTTTTCAACGCCGATTATAACCTTCCTGACACCGAGATATTTATTAATAGCATTAAGTGCAACAGCCATATCATCCGCACGGGTCAGCATATTTACCGAGTCGCTTGTAACGTAAGGCTCACACTCTGCACCGTTTACAATAAGATATTCGATTTTTTCAACGGGAACGTCAAGCTTGACATGCGTGGGGAAGCCCGCACCGCCAAGTCCTACGATTCCGCTTTTCTTAACAGCTTCAATAAAATCGTTTCTGCCGCTGATAACGGGAGGAGCGACAGCTTCATCAACGGCATTTTCGCCGTCGGACTCTATAATTACTGCGGTGGTTCCTTTACCGTTTGCAAGCAGAAACTCAGTAAGCTTTACAACCTTACCCGATACACTTGAATAAATGTCTGATGAAACCTTTCCGTCTGCTTCACCGATTTTTGTGCCGATTCTGACAACATCGCCAACCTTTACAACGGGTGTTGCAGGCTTACCGATATGCATAGACATCGGAATTGTTACAGTCTTCACATCAGTAAGACGTGCAACGGGACTGTCTTTCGTGCCTTTTCTGTGGGGCGTGCGAATTCCGAGAAGATAAGAACCCATAAAAATATACCTTTCTTCGTAATTTGTTTTTGTTGCTTCCGCATAGATATACATGTTAATAATAAGTCAACGAAAAGCTAAAGTCAAGCAAGAAGTTTGTTACTATTTTGTCAATATAAGCAGTATGCGCAAAACAATAATCATAATACTTCAATATTGCCGTTAAATACAAAAAACCGACGAAAATTTCTTCTCATCGGTTTTGATCATTTATTGAGATAACAAGGTCGGTACGTTTTTTTATTTCCGTCTTTTCAAAATAAATTCTTTCAAGAGGAATCCACTCCTCCAGAAAACGCTTTGCAAAGGCAGGCGAATTTCTTTTTTCTATGCGTTTTTTCTGAAAACCGGAGTCAATATCAAGAAAAACGGATAAATTATAATACTCTCCGAAATACGGATGCATAGAGTAAGCACCCTCTATAACCGTCATCTTTTTCGGCATCACGGTTACCGCTTCTCCGAGGGTCTGCGAAGAGCAGTCAAAGGGTCGGTAGCACACGGCTTCATTTTTGAGTAAGGAACGGATTATTTCATCATGCAAGCGTTCTCTGTCAAGGTTTCCGCCGATTTCGGCAAAACGCTCCGGCGTGCGCTGTCCGGGACGAAGGAAGTAATCATCAGTATGAAATACATTGCAATCATATACCTCAGATAATGCATCAGCAAGAGTTGATTTTCCGCTTGCGCTTCCGCCTTCAATCGCAAGAATCACGCTGCCGTCTGCCGACAATTTATCAATTTCGGCAAAAATTCTCATAAAATCAGCATATCTGTTATCAATTACCCTGTAGGCGGGCCTGTAAGTGCTTCTGAACACCTGAGAGTGGTGAATTGCGGGACAGCCTCTCCCCTGCCAGTCCGAAAGCTTTTTTTCAAATTCTTCTTTATCAAGGGGAATTGCACCGCTCGCAATAAGCTCACGGGCAACCTCGGTTTTTTCTGCAAGCACGGCCTTACCGCCCGGCTCGGGCCTTGCGGAAAGACAGAATAATTTCGTGAGGGTTTCCGGAGAAAGCCCTTCATTCAGCCACGAAAGATAAACACGGCTGTAATTGCCGTCAAGGGGATCTGTAAATCCGGCTGACGACCCTGAAATATCGTCGTATTCTTCTTTTATGTACCGTAAAGCAGAAGCTTCATCGGCTGCAAGATGCTCACAGCCGAATGCACTCTGAAAAAGAAATTTGAAGATATCCTCTGCCTGCAGACAGGGGAAGCTTTTATAATGCTTCAGCAGAAGCTCACGTGTGTTTTTATTCATATCAGTCTCTCAGATTAAGAATTTTGGGATTATCAAGTATCATTACCGCAACGGGGACAGCAACTAGCTGTAATGCGATACCGGGCACGGCATTTGTAATTGCACCTGCAAGGAATGCGGAAAAGGTAAAAGCACCGCCGTTTATGCTTAAAGCCGTAAACATAGCAGCTCCCCAGACAAGTCTTCCCGCAATCATAGCGGTAAGAAGCGAAAGGTAAATATAAGGCTTCTTTCTCGGAAGATATTTGTGCATAAGTCCCGAGACAAGTCCGTAAGCCGCAAGCTCAAATGCCATACAGACTGCCACAGGAAAAAGCGGAGGCATTCCGAGAATCAGCGAGCGGAAAAGCGGAGCTGTAAAGCCGACAGCCATCCCCCAATGCCATCCGCACAGGAATCCGCAGAGAAGCACGGGAATGTGCATAGGGCAAAGCATTGAGCCGATTTCGGGAATCTGCCCCGTAAGAAAGGGCATCACATAGGAAAGGGCAAGAAAGAATGCGGCAAGCACCATTTTAATAAGCCTTGAGTTGTTTTTCATTATAAGCTCCTTTCAACATGCAGAAAAAGGTATCACTATCCCTTCTGAGATAATGATACCTTCGTAGTATCTTTTACAAAAAAGAATGAAAAAAGGAACTTCTGTCCCGACGCTGTTCTTCTGAACAACATAGTTATTGTATCACAGAAAAACTCCTGAAGCAAGAGAAAACTGAACAATTATTCAGCATTTTCATAAAGACCGACACCTGAAAAATAATTGGCGCCTTTATTGACAGAAAAAACCGTTGACTTTTCACCGCTTACCTGATTTTCAGGACCTCTGAAGCCGGGACCGGAAAAGTCATCCGGTCGCTGAGGTTTGTCTCCGTTTTGGGGCATTGATGAAGGTTCTTCTCCCTCAGGCATTTCAGGAGGTGTCATACCTTCAGGCTTCTGCGGAAAGCTCTCTCCCTCGGGCATCTGCGGGAAGCTCTCTCCCTCGGGCATTTCGGGTCTTGCGTCCGGAGAAAATCCGCCTGCCATTCCGTTCTCTGCACTTACAGCTAACTGCTCACTACCCTGCCATAAGGTATATTCACCCGGAATAAGCTTCTCCCCTGCAATTATCAGATAAGTAAATGCATTTGATGGGGTGTATTCACTTACGGTTTCACCCTCTGAACTTTTAATTGAATAGCTGACGCCGCCGTTCTGACGGGAATTAAAGCTGAACACGGCAAAGGTACCGTCTCCCCCTGATATACGGTCAAGCATATTACCCGTAGCAATAACATTGCCGCCGTTTATAAAAATGCCCATATCAGAATCAATGCCTGCATCTCCGCTTGTTGAACAAGCCTCTGCCTTCACGGTACCGCCGTTGATAACAAGCCATCCGTTTGAATCAATTCCGTCGCCCTCACCCGTTGAGCCGTCACAGATAATGCTGAGAGTTCCTCCGTTTATTGTTGTTACGGAAACATTATCTTCATTGGTATTTATTCCGTCATTACCGGAAATTATGTTGATATTTCCGCCGTTGATTGTAAGATGAAGCTCGCTGTCAAGACCTTCATTTTCAGCGTTGATATTAAGAATACCGTCACCGATATCTCCACCCGTAATATTCATTGTTTTCCTGGAATAAAATGCCGCATCATACTTATGAAGCTTTTTGCTGTCAATAACCTCAGTTCCGTCCTCATTAAGTTCAACGGATTTATAGATTTTTGCGACATAGGCACCGTTAATATTATTCACGGTTCCGTCGGCAATTATGACATTTGCACCTGCATTTTCGGTATTTACGTCCTTCGTTGCGTTTTCTTCACTACTGTCCGAACATTCATACACACTATAAAAAATAACGGCAGGAGCAACGGTGCAGGTTATATCAACACCGCCCAGAATAAGCGTTACAACTGCATCGGGATTTTTCTCGGCGTCCTCACCCAAATCTACTGCAATTTGTCCCGAAGACAGCTTTCCTCTGAGAAAGTATTTTCCGGGTGCGGTAATGTGTACAACCGTGTGTGCATCTGCCTCAGCCTTACTGTGAGCATCACTTTTGCTGCCTTCACCGTAGGTAAAGTCTTTGCCTTCCTCATAGTACACTATGTCATTTGCAGAATAAACCGCCTGCTGTGTATCAGCAGTCACATTTTTTCCGTCAACTAAAATTACATCATCACTTAATGAAATGCTGACAGCATCGGAAAACTCCTGTGCTTCCGTTGTTTCATCCGAAGTTTTTGTCGGAACAGAGGTGCAGGATACAAGCATAACAGCTATAAAAATAAAGACAAACGCAGATTTCAGAATTTTCATAATTTTCCCCTTTCGGTCTTGGTTTTTACATATTTTAGCAGGTAAACTTTAAATAAACTTAACAAAAAAACTGCCCCTTCGAAAAAGAGCAGTTTAACAGAATTATAAATACATACGCGTCCTTGAAAAAAGCTTTTTGAGGAATTCCGATACGGGGAAAATAAGGAGTCCCGCGATCAGATTTCCGACACCGTGCAACAAATCAAATGGCAGTCCCGCCGCAATCCAGGCAATTGTCTGCTCAAAATCAAGCCCGAACATAACCGCCTGAGCAGGTGAATAGAGAATGCCGAAAAGAAAGCCGTGAAGTCCGCAGACGGCAGGATAGACTATGCACGCAATTTTCTTCGGCATATTCTGCGGAAGTATCATAGTGACCGCCCAGAGAATTGTCCAGATGTAAAGATACGGCACCCACCACATTGAAAAACCGCCGTAAAGACCGTTTAACAGCACATATACGTAGATGGGAATCAAAGCCTTTTTTCTGAGAACAATTGTGTAGGTCATTGTAAGCATTCCCAGAAGATGTATGTTCGGCAGAGCTTCCATTAATATTTTTGAGCAGAACATAAGAGTTGCCATCATTGAAAAAATGACAAGCTCCTGAACGCTGAGCGTTTTTTTCTTTTTGCCCGTATTGTTTTTATTTCGAGTAAACAAGCTGATACGTTACACCCTCCGTAATATCTGTTCCGTCAACACCCGACATTGCCATTTCACCGTCAATATAAAAAGCCCAATAGCACTGATTTACGTCATAATCAGCAAGAATACCGTTTACTTTTTTGATATAAAGTCCGTAAGGGCCCTCGTCTCCTTCAACAAGACCGTGCTCTATAAGAGCTTCGCCTACAGTTTTCTTGTCAGTCTTTACCGTAAAGGTAACTGTCTTATCCTCTGCCTTTACTTCACAGACAAGAGTTTTTGCACCCTCACCGAATTCTTTATCCTCGGTATAAGCAGCGTCTGCCCAGAGTCCTGTTTCTTCCGAGGCACCGCTCTCGGCAGTATCGTTTTCAGCTGCAGCGGTTGTGTCTGCCGCAGGAGCTTCCGTGGTTGTTTCTTCTGTATTGCTGCAGGAGGCAAGGCTTAAAATACAGAAAACGGCAAGAATCAATGCAATAAGAGATTTTACGTTTTTCATTTTTTTCAATCCTTTCATTTTTCAAAAAAACAGCACAAAAGGATAAAATAAAAGTACCCTTCAGAAAGGGTACTTTGTGATTAAACTGCGGTATCCTGCCATACCGGAAAGGTCAGACCTAAGTCCGACTGAATTTCACACCGCCTCCCCTTCTTTGCCCAAGAGACCTTTACGTGTCACAGACCGATAAGCATTCCGACTTGACCGAAAAAAACGGAGTTACGGTAATGGCTGTTGCTGCGGACTTGCACCGCAATTTCCTTATCCCCGGATAAATTTCTTTACCCGACAACGGTGCTGAATGCACCCGATGATCTGCGTCTATTCTTTTGTCAGAGAGATTATAACACAGCTTTTTCGGAATTTCAACAATTATTCGAAGCACTTAATTACATCTGAGCCTGATTTTACAAATGCAACGAATTCATCAATTTCGGCGGTAATTTCGTAAGTGCCCTTAGTGTAAAGCTTCTTATCCTTTGTAAGTATCCATTCGCCGTCGGGAATATAAACGGATTTTACTCTCTGACCCTTTTCGACAATGGGAGCAAAAAGAATATCATCGCCGAACATATACTGAGAATCAAGAGAATAACAGATTTCGTCCTCGGGAAAATCGAAGAACATGGGGCGCATTACAGGATAACCCTTTTCAGCTGCAATATCCATCTGTGATTTTATATAGGGTCTTAATTTTTCACGGATGAAAATGAGATTTCTGAGAATTTCAAAATTTTCCTCACCGAAGCTCCATATTTCATTGGGATCGCCGCTGGGCTCAATAAGCCCGGGAGTGGGTTCAAAATGGCGGATTCTTGAGCCGTGAAGACGCATTACTGGACTGAAAAGACCGAACTGGAACCAACGGACAATTAATTCCTTGAAATAATCACTTCTGATATCTGCACCGTAAAAACCGCCGATATCGGTATTCCACCAGGGAATTCCGCACATAGATATATTAAGTCCTGCCTTTACCTGACAGGCTAGGCTTTCAAAGGTGGATTCAATATCACCTGACCACACAAGAGAGCCGAACTTCTGACTGCCGAGATATGCGCATCTCGTAAGGGTGATTATATCGTTCCGTCCTATGGACTTAAAGCCGTCATAAGCCATTTTTGAGTAGTAATAGGGATATAAGAGAGCTACCATATCTCCCCTGCCCTTATACCATATAAGATTATCAAAATTCTCGGGGTGAATTTCAGGCTCTGCTTCGTCAAACCACAATGCATCAACACCGTTATCTATGTAGTTTTCCTTAAGCTTCTTCCATACAAATTCCCTTGTTGCAGGATTTGTAACGTCAATTTCATTCTGCCAGCCGTAAAAATCAAAAACTCTGTCGGGGCCTCTTGTGGTACGCATAAGCATATTATTGTTTCTCATAAACCAATAATTTTCGCTGTTATTATTGATTGTAGGCCACATTGAAACCACAAGCCTTGTCCCCATGGAGTGAAGCTCGTCGGTCATTGCCTTCACGTCGGGCCAGTATTTCGGATCAAATTTATAATCCCCCTGCTCGGTCCAATGGAAATAGTCGGCAATAATAACGGAAAGAGGAATGCCGAGCTCCTTATATTTTCTTGCGACCGACAGCAGCTCCTCCTGAGTTTCGTAGCGGAGCCTGCACTGCCAAAAGCCCGTTGCCCATTCGGGCATTTCCGGAGCATAGCCCGTTAAATCCGAAAGGGTTGTACATACCTCTCTCGGAGTACCTGCAATAACGACAAAATCCATAAATCTGCAGCAGTCACAGCTCCAACGGGTACGGTTATTTGACAGTTCGCAAAGACCCGTTGAGGGATTGTTCCACAAAAAGCCGTAGCCGAGAGAGGAATATACGTAAGGTATAGTACATTTTGCATTTACATTTCTTATATCAACGGAAGAGCCCTTAAGGTCAAATTCATTGTCCCAGCTGTGCCCCAGCCCGTAAAAATGCTCGTTTTTCTGAGGCTCGAACATAACTCTTGCTGACCACAGTCCGCTTCCCTTATTGTCAAAATGGCGATAATTGCTGTGGAAGGTCAGCTCAGGCTTTTCTTCTAAAATTATCTTATCGTTTTTATAAAAGGTAAGCTTTCCGTCGGGGTCAAGCCTTACCGTCAGCGTACCGTTTCTGAATGTGACGTGATTGTCATACTCTTTAATCTCAGCGGTCATTTCTCGAGGCATAAGGGTATAGTTTTCCTCTATGACCTGACAGTCGGGGAACGCCTGAAAACGGATAGCATTATTACCGCAGGCGGTGATTCTTATAAGCTCCGTATACCGCATATAAAGCAATTCATTATCCCTGATTGTAAGATTATTCATATAATCACACTCCTTCAAGATTATGAGCTTATTATATCACCGTCCGAATGATAAATAAATACATTTTTTTCATTCCCCGTAAAATTCCGTAGGTTCAAACAGATTTTTATAATAACGTCAAAGGCGGCACCGCCAACGGTACGGGAATCAATAAAACTGCTCCCACCTGAGTGAGAGCAGTAAAACAGTTATTTATTCTTGCGGTTTTTGTATATACCGAATGCAGAAACTCCTGTAAGAATAAGCATAATGAAAAGCAGCGGAAGATTGAATATTTTATCGGAAACCGTTATGGCAGTAGGGCCGTCCGCTCCGCCTATAATTGCGATGCTTGAATTAATGTCATTCATCGAGCAGAGGAAAAATATATATTTCACAAGTTCGCAGATAAACACAAAAACCGAAACGGCAAAGGCGGCAATAAAAACAGTTCTCCGTGATTTTCTGCGGTTTTCATTTTGCTCCGCAATCTGTTTATTTATAATTTCAAGCTTAGATGAAAGAATTTTAAGCTCGGTTTCTTCATCTGGCTTTATTGTTTCATCCAGCAAAACGCTGACAGAGGTATCAAGCTCTTCTGCAATAATTATCAGCATTTCTGAATCGGGAACGGACAATCCGTTTTCCCATTTTGATACAGTCTGTCTTACTACGTTCAGCTTTGCGGCAAGCTCATCCTGCGATAAGCCCTTTGCCTTGCGAAGATTTTTAATATTGTCACTTAGCATAAGCGGTGACCTCCTTATATAGAATTCTGGTAACAATTGTATTAACAGAATCCCGTTGCATCAAGCAACACAAATTAACATCTGCCGATTTACGGAGTATTTTGACGAATGTCAGTAAAGATACCATTTTTCAGAGCAATTCTGCCATTCTTCTGTCTTTCTTCTGTGCTCTCTGAGGAATGAATCCGCATCGAAATCTTCGTCAAAAACGTCAGCAGCCCCTAAAAGATATACGATATCGTGATATATTTCAAATTCTTTATGAGTTCGTTTTATGGCATCAAGAATTCTTATCCCCGTTTCAAAGGGCCTGAATGCATTTCTGTCCGTTATATGAAGCTGAATTCCGTGACAGAAGGTATCCTTATAGTCTGAAAAGGTCGGTATAAATGAACACGCCCTTAAAATCACCCCATCCAGCTTTCCCGTGCATTTAATTATTTTTTCACTGTCAAGCCACGGTGCGCCTATCATTTCAAACGGTCTTGTAGTACCTCTGCCCTCGCTAAGATTAGTATCCTCAAAAATACAGGTACCTATATAGCAGAAAGCCGTATCAACCGTGGGGATATTCGGGGACGGCTGAATAAAAACAAGGTCGGTGTCATCGTAATACATTTCCCTTTTCCAGCCTTCCGTCCGGATTACGGACAGGTCACAGCCGATGCTTTCGGTTTCGTTCATCATAACGGCAAATTCACCTATTGTAAGTGCAGGTCGCGTGGGTATGGGGAATCTTCCCGCAAAAGAGGAATAATTTCTGTCAAGGACAGTTCCCTCTGCCCTTATTCCGCCCAAAGGATTAGGGCGGTCAAGAACAACAAATTTTACCCCGCTTCGGGCACAAAGCTTCATAGCATCAGTCATTGTATACTGATACGTGTAAAACCTGGCACCAACGTCCTGAATGTCAAAAATCACGGTATCAAGTCTTGAGAGCATTTTTTCAGCCTCTTTAACGTCTTCAGAGAATAAGCTGTAAACGGGAAGCCCTGTTTTTTCATCACAGTAAAAACCGATATCATCCCCTGCCTGACGGTCGCCTCTTACACCGTGCTCGGGTGCAAAAAGCGCAACAAGGTTACACATTCCCTTTAATAAATCCGCAGTTGAGGTAAGATCACGGAGCACACCCGTGTGATTGGTTATAAGACCGCATTTTCCCTTAAAATCACATCCGTCACGTGCAATTATATCCGCACCGCACAAAACCTTGTGTTTCATACTCCACCGCCGTCCGTGTTTTTATTTTTCAGCGCAAACAGTTACTTTTACAAATTATTATATCATCCATTCTGCAAAAAGCAAGAGAGAGAAGCCCTACTCTGCCTCTCTCTCATATTTCAACTGTCTTTTTTTGTAACGCAAAGCTTTTCAAGTCCTACCGCTGTGCGAAGTATCCTTCTTGCATCGGCAGCCGAAAGCTTATTCTGAGCTTCAACATTTCCGGCAGCATACTGATAAGAATTCTCCTTATACTGTTCAAGTCCGACAGCTGCACGAAGTACAAGCCTTGCATCAGCGGCAGTTACAGCACCGTCACAGTCAACGTCACCTAAAACAATAACAGTATACTGCTTACCGTCTGAAAACATTAACGTCATACCCGTTCCGGGAAGCTTGTCTGCAGACACAGCACTACCGGATCTGTCCTTAATGACAGCATTCTTTCCTGCCTGAGAAAGAAGATCCGCAACCGGAAGACCGCAATTGACAAAAATATATTTCCCTGCCTTTACTGCATTTTCAGAATCGGTAAAGGTAGCCTCAATTTTCGGAATTTCCGTGTGACCGGAAATATACCTCTGACAATCGCTGCAATAAACACCTGCCGTATAGCCCGCGTTTTCCGTGGTTGCAGGAATTTCATCAACAATCGTTGTGTTGTTATGAACAGAGGGATTCTTTTCAGTTTCCTTATGCCCCGAAATATACTTATGACAATCGTCACAGTAAATACCTGCAGTATATCCGACCTCAGAGCAGGTTGCCTCAACTGCTGAAGCACTCACGGTATTTACGTGATTATCTGCATTAAGTCCGAGCTTTTCTGTATATGTATGCCCGGAATTATTCTCACAGGTATAGGTCTTTACGCCATTTATCTTACAGGTAGCAAATGTGGTTATTTCACCGCCGTCCCACTTGTGGTTGCCGGCATTGATTCCGGTTTCCTCATGGCCCGAAACGTACTTCTTACAATCATTGCAATAAACGCCTGCCGTATAACCGATTTCCGAGCAGGTGGCTTCAATTTCCGCAGTACCCACAGTATTTACGTGATTTGCACCGTTAAACCCTGTTTTTTCAGTATAAGTGTGGGAGAAATCGTGCTGACATGTATAGGTTTTCACTCCGCCCGTTTTGCAGGCTGCAGGAGTGGTAATCACACCGTCATCCCAATTATGTGCCGAGATATCCTTTGCAATTTCGCGGTGTCCTGCAACGTACTGCCCACAGTCATTACAGTAAACACCCTCTGTATATCCGACCTCCGAGCATGTGGGTGCAACTGTCGGCACAATTCTTGTATTTTTGTGATTATTTACATTAAGACCGAGATTTTCGGTGTACGTATGCCCGGAATTATTCTCACAGGTATATGTCTTTACGCCATTTACCTTGCAGGTTGCGAATGTGGTTACCACACCGCCGTCCCATTTGTGATTATCGGCATTAATTCCGGTTTTTTCATGACCCGAAACGTACTTCTTACAATCGTTGCAGTAAACACCTGCCGTGTATCCGTTTTCCGAGCAGGTAGCCTCTTCTGCCGTAGCATTTACGGTATTAATGTGATTGCTTGTATTGAATGCAGTTTTCTCGTTATATGTATGCTGAGAATCATACTGACAGGTGTAGGTTTTCACTCCGCCCGTTTTGCAGGCTGCCGGAGTGGTAATCACACCGCTATCCCATTTATGTGCAGAAGAATCCTTTGCGATTTCGCGATGTCCGGAAATATACATCCCACAGTCATCACAGTACCTGCCGGCTGTATATCCTACGTCCGAGCAGGTGGGAGCAACCACCTGCACAATTCTTGTATCAGTATGATTATTTACATCAAGACCGAGGCTTTCTGTATAAGTATGAGCGGGATTATGCTCACAGGTATATGTCCTTACACCATTCACCTTACAGGTTGCAAATGTGGTTATCACACCGCCGTTCCATTTGTGATTATCGGCATTTATTCCGACCTCTTTATGACCTGAAACATACCTCCTGCAGTCATTACAGTAAACACCTGCCGTGTATCCGATTTCCGAGCAGGTAGCTTCAACTTCCGCAGTTCTCGTAGTATTCACGTGATTTGCGCTGTCAACTCCGGTTTTTTCAGTATAAGTGTGAGAGGAATCGTGCTGACAGGTGTATGTTTTCACACCGCTCGTTTTACAGGCTGCAGGAGTGGTGATTACACCGTTATCCCATTTGTGTGCAGAAGTGTCCTTTGCGATTTCACGGTGTCCTGCGATGTACTGCCCACAGTCATCGCAATAAATACCTGCTGTATATCCGACTGACGAGCAAGTGGCTTCAATTGCCGGAACTCTCATAGTATTTACGTGATTATTTGCATTAAGGCCGAGGTTTTCGGTGTACGTATGTGCGGGATTATTCTCACAGGTGTAGGTCCTTACACCATTCACCTTACAGGTTGCAAATGTGGTTATAACACCGCCGTCCCATTTGTGCACTGAACAATCAGCTCCGTTTTCTGAAATCGTAAGTATACCGTCAAGCGTATAAGCAGCATCAGTCCCACAGAAGCCGGAGCCGGCAATCTCTGCTGCAGAAATCATAGAAACAAGAGAAATCTCATTATTTCTTCCCGACAGAAAAATTGAAACACCAAAAACTAAAATTACCGATAAAAGCATTAGTGTGAGTTGCTTTATGTATTTCATTGCAATTACACTCCTGATAATAATTTGGTTTCATTATATAGTACACTGATTTTTTGTCAACAAAAAAAGCACCGATTACGGGGTAATCGGTGCCTCGGAACAATTAGGCTTCTGTGACAACAAGCTCCTATTTTAGCTTTATTTCCATTCTCTGTTCATTACGGCGAAGGTCATTCTTTCCTGGATAGAGGGGCCGCCGTGGTCTGTGCCTATACCGCCGTGGTCGCTTGTTATGATAATGAGCCAATCCTCTGTTTCATAGCTCTCTCTTGCCTCTATTGCCTTTATAGCTTCGTATGCACAGGCATCGGATTCATTAAAAGCTTCCTTATAGCCGGGATTGTTGAAGGTAAAGCCGTGATCATGTCCCGTGGAATCTGTGTGCTCATAAATTACAAAAATAAAATCAGGGCAAGCTTCCTTTTTTATCTCATCAAGAACAAATTCATGAGAAGCGGCATCGTTTTTACATAGGTTAAAGGAAACACCGAGATTATTCTCTTCACAATAATCCATTTCGAGAAGATAGGTCGCATTGTTTCTGCTGAAATGCCCCTTCCAGCGTGTTATAAAGGATGCACTGTCAATAACCTTATCTTCAGTAAGACTTGTCATAAGTGTCTTAGTATCCATGCTCTTTGTTATATCATTACCGGTTATTCCGTGAACGTCAGCCCATACACCGGTAAGCACAGAGCACCATCCGGGAGCGGTTGAGGTCTTCTGGATGTTTTCCTCCGGATAATTTACACCGCCGCAGTAAAGAAGATTATTTGATGCACCGTTTGCGAGAAGATAGCTTATTGCGCTGTTATCAGTTTTCAGTTCAGCAAGTATATCTGCACGGCAGCCGTCATAGCCGAGAACAATTGCCTTCTTTTCGGTCTTACCCTCGGGAAGCTCAGCACGGAAATGCTCATCAATTATTTTATAAAGGTCTGTCTGAGGATATGCGGCCTCTATAGTGTTTTCATAGCCGACAGCCTCAACATTCTGTCTGTAAAACTCTTCTGTATCGCCGTCGTCCTTTGCGTATATCGTAAGCCCGAAATAAAGCCCCGTACCGATAAGCGCAAGAGCGAGAACTACCGCAGTAACAATAATTATAATTTTTCTTTTGTCTTTCACTTTTATTCTCCTGTACCGTTTTTTATAATTCTACCATTTTCATTTACCCTGTGCAACATTTTCATACAAATTCGGAGATAACAAAAAATGAACTTGAAATTTGTCTATATTTACGTATTTATAAACCCGTGTATTGATGTATAATAAAGACATAACATTATTTTCACAAGGAGGAAAATCTATGTGGGAAAAATTCGTGGCATTTTTTATGTCAATAATTATGACAATTCTATCCTTATTCGGACTTGAACACCTGATTGACAACGGAGGTATCAGAAAAATGGAAAACGTTTCATACGGCACACATGAAAGACAGGTGCTTGACCTTTATCTTCCCGAGAATTTATCGGACGTAACGGGTCTTGTGCTCTGCATTCACGGCGGTGCATGGGTAGGCGGCGACAAGAGCGCTTATACGGAATCCGCAAAGGATTTATGCAAAAATATGAATATTGCAACGGCAACAATCAACTACCGTTATCTATCACCTGATGTATCTATGTATGAAATAATCGATGACGTTGATGCGGCAGTTGCAAAAATCAGAGAGCTCGGAAAGGAAAACGGCACAAACATAAATAAAATGCTTCTTACGGGTCATTCCGCAGGCGCTCACCTTTCAATGCTTTATGCTTACAGCAAGGCTGACACGGCAGCAATAACACCTGCAGCGGTGGCAAACTTCAGCGGGCCTACGGATCTGAATGACAAAAATTATTTTATTGACAATGACCTCGGCACAGATAACGTGCTTATGCTTGTTTCTTATGCCACGGGCAGAATGATCACACTTGAAAATTTCGAAGAAAGAAAAGCTGAGATTGACAGGGTTGCTCCCCTGTATTACGTAAACGAAGACACCGTGCCTACAATAATCTGCCACGGTATGAAGGATACAGTCGTTCCGTATTCAAACGCAGTATCCCTTGATGCAAAGCTTACACAATACGGTATTACCCATGACTTTATCTCTTATCCGAATTCGGGTCACGGACTTGAAAGCGACGCGGAACAGGCAAGATATGCTGAAGAGCTGATGGTGAAATACCTGAACGAATACGTTCTTGAATAACAACATTTTCCCTGTACACCCGTACAGGGATGTTTTTTATTGACACCGGGCAGATATTTTCTTATAATGGTTGCATGCAAAACCGTTGCATATGCAACTATTTTTTTTCAGAGGTATATTATGTCGAAATTCATGAAGATGCTTAACAACATAAGCCGTTCACAGGCAATTTACAGAAGCGGCAGAATTTCTGCCGGGGATCTTCAGAGCAGCCATTATGCATATGTGCTGACAATATGCCGTGAGCCCGGACGCTCACAGGAGGACATTGCAAAGGAGCTTTGTGTCAACAAAAGCACGGCTGCAAGAAATATAAATTATCTTGAGGAAAAAGGCTATGTTGTAAGACAGCCGCTTCCCAATGATAAGCGACAGCTTTGCGTATGCCCAACGGAAAAGATGCTTTCCGTTCTTCCCGAAATCAGAAGTGCATCCGACGAATGGATGACACTTTTGTCCGCAGGTATACCGGAGGATGAGCTGAAAATATTTGATTCCGTGCTTTCACGTATGCAGGAAAGGGCAAGAAAGATTATTGAAAAAGGGGATGCAGTAAAATGAAATGGGTGTTTTCTTATCTGAAGCCGCTGACGGGACGGATTACCGTGGGTATCACAATAAAAACCATCGGTACCTTAGCGGAGCTTATCATTCCGTTTCTTTTAAGCTACATCCTCGAGAACGTAATTGAATCCAATAACGTCGGCAGAATAGTTTTTTTCGGAGCATTGATGTCTGTATGTGCAGTTACGGCAAGCCTCGGAAACATTATCGCCAACCGTATGGCAGCAAAAACCACAATGCTTTTTGCAACAGAAATGCGAAAGAATCTCTTTTCAAAAACGCTTTATCTTTCCGCAAGAAGTACGGACCGCTTCACTATCCCCTCTCTTGAGTCAAGAATTACAACCGACACCTACAATGTGCAGAATTTCATCGGTATGATGCAGAGAATGGGTATACGGGCACCTATTCTTCTTCTGGGCGGAAGTATCATAACACTTCTTATGGACAGAAAATTAGCCCTGGTTATGATTGCAACCCTCCCCTTTATATTCGCAACTGTATACAGCATTTCACGCATGGGCGTCCCTCTTTACACAAGGGTACAGCAGGCTGTGGATGCTATGGTAAGAGTTGTCCGTGAGGATGCTCAGGGAATACGTGTTATAAAGGCACTTTCAAAAGTGGATTACGAAAACAACCGTTACGACAAGGCAAATAAAGCACTCAAGGGCAGAGAAACAAAAGCGGGCACGATAATGGGAATTGTAAATCCCGTTATGACGCTTCTTATGAATATAGGTATTGTTGCTGTCATTGCAGTAAGCGCTTATTTTGTTTCCACGGGACAGTCCTCCGCCGCGACGGTTATTGCATTTATGCAGTATTTTACTCTTATTTCAATGGCGATGATGTCACTTTCAAGAATGTTTGTTATGTACACAAAATGTGCCGCATCAGCAAAAAGGATTTCATTGGTTTTGGAGGAAGAAAATGAGCTTGAGGTAATTCCCGACATCGGAAATGATAACAAGGAAAAACATATTTCATTTGAAAACGTATCCTTTTCATATCTCGGAAAGACAAATAATCTCACGGATATTTCTTTTTCACTCAAAAAAGGTGAAAACCTCGGAATTATCGGTGCTACGGGCAGCGGAAAATCCACCGTTCTCCGCCTTCTTATGCGGTTCTACGATGCGGATGAGGGTGTTATCAGAATAAACGGCAGGGATGTGCGCTCATACACCCGGGAAGAGCTGACCTCTATGTTCGGTGTTGTTTTTCAGAATGACTTTCTGTATGCCGATACAATAGAGGAAAATATCCGCTTCGGCAGAGATATTCCCATTGATGATATCGTGGCTGCAACCAAAACCGCTCAGGCATACGATTTTATCACATCTTTTGCGGACGGCTTTTCACACAGCGTTTCTACAGGAGGAACAAACCTCTCGGGCGGGCAAAGACAGAGGGTGCTTATATCACGTGCCATTGCGGGAAAGCCTGAAATTCTTATTCTTGACGATTCATCCTCTGCCCTTGACTATAAGACGGATGCGGCTCTCAGAAGCGCTCTTTCAGAGGCTCTTCCCGCTTCCACCGTTATAACCGTGGCACAGAGGGTAAGCTCCGTTAAAGGCTGTGACCTGATTCTTGTTATCGACAACGGCGTGATTATAGGGAAGGGCAGGCACGAGGAGCTTATGCTCTCCTGTCCCGAATATAAGGAAATCAGCGATTCTCAGATGGGAGGTGCCTTCCTTGACTGATAAAAAATTAAAGCCTGAAAACAAAAAAGGTATTTTTATAAGACTCAGCAAATACGTCCTTGAGCAATGGCCCTTATTCATTCCGGCTGTATGCCTGACGCTGGCTTCAAATCAGCTTGCCCTTATGGGACCGAGATATTCGGGTGCCGCTATTGATGCAATAGAATCCGAAACGGGTGTGGACTTCCCTGCCGTATGGGAAAATATAGCACTTATGCTCGGCTGCTACGTAATATCGGCAATTCTCTCATACGTGCTCTCACTCGTTATGATGCATTTGAGCCAGAGAATCATTTACAAAATGAGAAAGCAGGTTTTCGAGAAACTCACCACACTTCCCGTAAACTTCTTTGACACTCATGCTACGGGTGATATCATAAGCCATTTGTCATACGATATCGATACCATAAACAGCACCCTTTCCCACGACCTTGTGCAGATACTTACAAGTATTTATACCGTTGTAGGCTCGCTTGTTTTTATGTGGCAGATATCAAAGCCTATGATTCTGATTTTTGCCCTGACTGTTCCCGTATCATTGCTTTTCACAAAATACCGTTCAAAAAAGGTGCGCCCCCTGTTCAGCAAAAGAGCAAAGAAATACGGTGAGCTGAACGGCTTTGCTGAGGAGATGCTCACGGGCTCCCGTACAATTTCCGCATACGGCCGTCAGGACGTAATATCCTCACGCTTCAACAAGATAAACGGTGAGGCAATGGAAGCCTTCTATAAGGCCGAATACAATGCAGCCCTTCTCTTCCCCACAATAAATTTAATAAACAATATTTCCCTTACCCTTGTTGCAGTAATGGGCGGAATTCTTTATATGTATTCACAGAACGGCACGGTGCTTGCAACGTCAGCATTCTTTATTACCCTCGGAGGTGTCGCTCAGTTCGTCCAGTATTCAAGAAAATTTGCAGGACCCATAAATGAGTTTTCCAATATCCTTCACGAAATTCAGTCGGCATTTTCTGCGGCAGAGCGTGTTTTCAGAATTCTTGACGAGGCACCCGAAAAGGAGGATGCTGCAGACGCAAAGGAAGTCAAGGAGGTAAATGGTGACGTAAGCCTTCGTGACGTAACCTTCGGCTACACAGAGGACAAGATTGTTCTTAAGAATGTTTCGGTCAATGCAAAGAAGGGACAGACCGTTGCAATCGTAGGCCCCACGGGTGCCGGCAAAACCACAATAATCAACCTTCTTATGCGCTTTTACGATCATCAGAAGGGGGAAATTCTCATAGACGGCATTCCCTCAATTGATATAAAGCGAACAGACCTTCGGCTTGCCTTCAATATGGTGCTTCAGGACACCTGGCTTTTCTGCGGTACTATTTACGATAACATCGTTTACGGCAGAGAGGACGCCACTCCCGAGGAGGTATACACCGCGGCAAAATCCGCAAAAATTGACTCCTACATAAGAAGCCTGCCCGACGGATACGATACCGTCCTTTCCGATGACGGTGTTAATATTTCCAAGGGGCAGAAGCAGCTCATCACCATTGCCCGTGCATTCCTTTCAAAGGCCCCCATTCTTATTCTTGATGAAGCAACCTCAAACGTTGACTCACGTACCGAAATACAGATACAGAATGCAATGACGGCACTTATGGAAAACAAAACCTGCTTTATTATCGCCCACAGGCTTTCTACAATTCAGAACGCAGACACTATTCTGGTTGTTAAGGACGGCACGATTATCGAGCAGGGCAACCATAATGAGCTTATTAAAAAGAAAGGCTTCTATTATTCCCTTTACCATTCCCAGTTCAATTGATTTTATGAGGTGTTTTTTATGAATATAAATTTAATCGGAAAGCCTGAAATTGTTATGACGAATACCGAAAGCCATCACGCTTATTTTGCCTGGCCTACAATTGCAAGGCTTCAGAACGGAAAAATCTGCGTCGGTGCTTCGGGCTACAGAGTTGAGCATATCTGCCCCTTCGGCAAGGGAGTTATAGCCTTCAGCGACGATAACGGGGAAACCTACGGCAAGCCCGTACCCGTTTTCGATACGGTGCTTGATGACAGGGACGTAGGTCTTTGTGTTTTCGGGGAAAGCGGTCTTATTGCAACTTCCTTTAACAACTCTCTCGAATTTCAGAGAGAAAATATGCCGCAGACAAAAGAATGCTTCGACTATATAAATTCCGTTTCTCCCGAGGACGAAAAAAGGGATCTCGGCGTAAGCTTCAGAATCAGCAACGACTGCGGTGAAACCTGGAGTAAAATTTATAAATCCCCCATATCATCCCCACACGGTCCCATAGTTCTTAATGACGGCACTGTTTTATGGATAGGAAGAAGGCTCGGCATACAGAATCATATTGAAGCACACAAAATAAATACCGAAAACGGTGAAATGACATTTGTAGGCGATATGGAAATCTATAAGCATGCGGAGTTTGACAATATCCCCTTTTACGAGCCCCATGCAATAGAGCTCCGGGACGGCAGAATTATCTGCCATCTCCGTGCAGAGGGAGAGGATGATTCGTATCTGACTCTTTTTCAGACCGTATCCGCCGACGGCGGAAAAACATGGAGCAAGCCCGTACAGATCATAAAGGATGACGACGGCGCCCCTGCACATCTTTTCATGCACTCCTCAGGAACCTTGATTTCAACCTTTTCACACAGAATGAAGCCTTACGGAATATGGGCAATTTTCAGCAAGGACGGCGGTGAAACCTGGAGTGACGAAAGTGTTATTTTTGAAGGTAAGGACACAGACGATCTCGGTTATCCGTCAACAATCGAGCTCGATGACGGCAGTATGATAACCGCATTTTACACAAGAGAAAACGACTATGTCCCCGCAGTCATAATGCAGCAGAAATGGTCACTTAACGGATAAAAGCATAAAAAATTCCGCTGAGAATAATCTCAGCGGTTTTTTATATTCCGTATATTTTTAAGTTGACCTTATAATTTTCTACTTTTATGCCGTCTGCTTCAAGGCGACTTTTTTGCGCTTCAATTCCGCCGAAGGCATAAGCGGGGCTTAATTTTCCGCTGCTGCTTACCACCTTATAGCAGGGATATTTATCCCCGTCGGGGTTATCGTGCAAAGCATTGCCTACAGCCCTTGCCCATTTTTTATTACCCATAATTTCCGCTAACTGCCCGTAGGTTATTACCTTTCCCTCGGGAATTTCAGTCAGCAAGTCATATACCCTTTGTTTGCTGAATCCGTTTTTCGTTTTCCACTCTGTTCTTGTAAGTGCATAAACAAAATGAAGCACACCGCTTTCGTCGGAATATTCCTTGATTCTCTTCATACCGATTGATGCGGCAGTAGAATACGAGGGAATATTTGTGTGCGTCATATAAGAATATACGGCATCAAACCCTGTATTCTTAAAGCACCAGTCCCTGACAGCCGCTGCTGCTTCCTTTCCGTAGCCCTTGCGCCAATGGCTTTTGTGTATATGATAGCCTATTTCCGGAAGAGCCTCACCGTCAATATTCTGCATTGTGATACCGCAGTCACCGATAAACTGTCCCGTTTCCTTCAATTCAATTGCCCAGAGTCCGAAGCCGTATTTCTTATAATTGTCAAAGCTCCAGCTGAGCCATCTTTTTGTCCCGTTTTCGTCATAGGGCTTCGGATAATGGCTCATATTCTCTTTGTCGGAAAGAATCTCATAAAGAGCATCAAAATCTTCTTCGGTATATTCTCTTAGAATAAGTCTTTCGGTTTCAAGTATCTTCTTCATAGTCTTCTCCCTGCGTATTTGCTTTATTATATCATACAGATAAACGGAATCAAACACATATTTCCCTTTTCATTGACAAAAAACAAAAAAAATGCTTTACTGTTTATATCAATTCAGGATTCGGAGGCTTCGCGTTATGAACATTCTTGAACCGGAATTATACAGCGCAAGGTGTATTAAAAAAATCGAAAAGCCCGTACTTACAAAGGACGATATCCCCTATGAAGCGTCCCTGATTTTCAATGCAGGTGTTGCAAAATATAAGGGTAAATACGTTATGGTTTTCCGTAATGACTACGGTCCTACCGAGGAAACCTATCCCGCTGTTAAATTCAGAACCTCTCTCGGCTTTGCCGAAAGTGCGGACGGAATCAGCTGGACCGTCAGAGATACTACAATTTTCGACAACAAGAATCTTCTTCCCGAGGATGAATTACAAAGACTCTATGACCCGAGAATAACAATTCTGGAGGGTAAGCCCTATCTTTGTATGGCTATGGATACCCGCCACGGAGTAAGAGGCTGTATTGCAGAAATTGACGATAATTTCGAAAAGATTAATATTATCAGCGCCTCTGCACCCGATAACCGCAATATGGTGCTTTTCCCCGAAAAAATTGACGGAAAATACGTGCGACTTGAAAGACCCTTCCCCGTATATTCGAGGGGAAGAGATCGCTTTGATCTGTGGCTTTCAACATCCCCCGACCTTAAATTCTGGGGTGAAACGGAGCTTGTTCTTGCAGTTGAGGACGTGCCTTATGCAAATGATAAAATAGGACCTGCCGCACCTCCCGTAAAGACAGATAAGGGCTGGCTTACTCTTTTCCACGCAGTTGATAAGGATGAAGCCCGAGGCAAAAACGGCTGGGAAGGCGCCTGGAAGAAGAGATACTGTGCAGGTATTATGCTTCTTGACCTTGATGACCCTACAAAGGTTATAGGTATGAGCAAGCTTCCTTTAATTGCGCCTGAAAACTATTACGAAACAGAAGCGGGCTTCCGTCAGCAGGTTATTTTCCCCGGCGGAATGATTCTTGAGGACAGCGGTGAAGTAAAAATTTATTACGGTGCATCCGACACGGTCGAATGTCTTGCAACTGCAAATATCAACAATCTGATTGCCCTTTGCACCGAAAAACGCAAATAGTTAATTTCACAGAATAAATTTACAAGGAGAGAGTCAGCTGTGGCTGAAATTTTTCATAACATAGGAATTCTTGCCCACGTTGACTCGGGCAAAACAACCCTCACAGAGCAGCTTCTGTATCTGACAGGAGCTATCCGCAATGCCGGCACGGTGGATTCCGGCACTACAGCCACGGACAGCCTTCCCGTGGAAAAGCAAAGAGGCATATCCGTGCGTACGGCAACGGCTTCAGCCTCATGGCAGGGTATTACAATAAATATAATTGACACTCCCGGTCATATTGACTTTGCCGGAGAGGTTGAAAGAGCCCTTACTGCACTTGATTATGCAGTCGTTATCGTTTCAGCCGTTGAGGGCGTCAAAGCGCACACGGAAAACATTCTTAAAGCCCTTGACACAGCACGGCTTCCCCGGATTATTTTTATAAACAAGGCCGACCGTGCAGGTGCAGATATACAGAAGGTTACCGAAGAGCTGAAGGGAATCTCGGAATCAGCTTATATTGTAATGACCGGCATTGAAAACGAAGGCACGGAAAACTGCAGAGCCTTCACGCCTGATGAAAAAGACTTCTGTCTTAATGCCTCGGAAATACTTGCAGACATAAACGATGAGGCGGCTGAGGCTTTTCTTGAGGACAGAGCGCTTACAAAGGAAAAAGCGGATGAAATAATAAAAAAAGAAATATCTGCCTGCGCCCTTACACCTGTGGTTTCCGGCAGTGCAAAATACTCCGTCGGCATAAAGGAGCTTGCAGATATTCTTGTGAAATATATGCCCGATTCCAAAAGACGAGAAACTGATGAATTAAGCGGAATAATATTCAAGATTGAGCACGACAAGACCCTCGGTAAAATATCACACATCCGTCTTTTCGGAGGTGAAATTGCAAACCGTGACGAAATTGCGCTGATTTCTCACCAAAAGGAACAGCCTGCAGTCACAGATGCGGTAGAATCGGAAGCCCCGGCAGTTATAAAAGAAAAGGTTTCGCAGATAAAAAAATTCTGCGGTGCGAAAAGCACGGACACAGGCATTGTCAGAAGCGGTGACGTTGCGGCCGTCTGCGGACTTTCCTCTGCAAAAAACGGCTTTTATATAGGAAAGCCCTTAAAAACAGCTGAGCCTATGCTTGTAAATCCATTCCTTCGAGTTAAGGTAACTCCTGCCGACTCTGACCCGTTGAAGGTGCCGCAGCTGGCACAAGCTCTTTCCGAATTATCCGACGAAGAGCCATATATGGACGCAAAATGGGAAAACGGACAGAAGGAAATCACCATAAGCACCACGGGCAAAATTCAGCTTGAGGTGCTGTCAAGCCTCTTAAAGGAAAGATATAACCTTGAGGCCGCCTTTTCTCCCCCTACGGTAATTTACAAGGAAACACCCTCCTCATCGGGAATAGGTCACGCAAGCTACACTATGCCCAAGCCATGTTGGGCTGTGGTTGATTTCAGAATAGAGCCTATGCCCCGCGGCTATGGTGTTTCATATCACGGAAGACTCCCGAATAACCAATGCTTCTACCGTTATCAGTCCCATATAAGAACGTCCTTCAACAGAAGTCTTAAGCAGGGGCTTTACGGATGGGAGGTAACGGACTTCAAGTGCACCCTTGTGGGCGGAGAGCATCACACCATTCACACCCATCCCCTCGACTTTTTCGTTTGCACTCCTATGGCATTTATGAACGGATTGCAGAGCCTCGGAACAACGATTCTTGAGCCTCTTCTTAAAATCCGCATAATTGCGCCCGAGGAGCTTTCGGGAAAAATTTTCTCCGAAATAATCAAAATGGGCGGTGAATATGACACTCCCCTTGTCCGCTCAGGACAGATTACACTAGAAGCGATTGTACCCGTTGCAACCTCTATGGGCTTTCCCGAAAAATTAGCAGCTATGACCTCGGGAAAGGCTGTGCTTTCACAGAGCTTTTACGGCTACAGAGAATGCACGGACGGTCTTGAGCATATCAATCCCCGCAACGGTGTAAATCCCCTTGAACGCTCAAAATGGATTCTTTATGCAAGAGGCGCATATAATGCAGAATAAAAACAATCCGCTGAGAAAACCTCTCAGCGGTATTTTTTATCTGAAACCATGATACATAAATTAAATGAAACTTATTCCCGGATATAAGTAACCTTTACAGCATCCGTTATTATATCAAGGGAACGGTATTTGCTTTTACTGCATATACTGAAGCTTAAAGCTATCTCGCAAAATCAGAGAATACCGTTAATTGAAAAGCAGAGGAGAAATCGTTCTCCTCCGCTGAAATTTTATTTTGCTCTTATAACTACCGCCATATCTGTATCATCGGGACGGGAGCCGAGATAATAAGTGCCCTGCCTTGTGGCGGTGAATTCATATTCCTGGGACAATTTGCCCGTTAACGGATCAAACCACTGATAAGTGTATTCTCCGCAGGGAGTAAGGCTTCCTACGGTGCCCGTCTTTATTCCGCCGTAGCCCTTGACATTTGCCTTTTCCGCTACCGCTTCATCGGTAAATGAATAGAAATAGATAACTATTTCCGTATTATCCGTATTCGAAGCGTATACGTAATAAACGTTTGAAGCAGGAACAAAATACGCAAAATTATTGAAACGGGGAATAAGATTATACCACTGTGTTTTTTCAAGGAAGCTTCTCATATATCCCGCCTGATAGGAGCTTGGGTATTCCAGGGCGTCCTCCCAGGTTGCATTGATTTTTTCCTCGCTTGTTATGGTATCAACTCCGTCAGAGCTGTCATTATGCTCATCATAAATATTAAGATAGCTCCAGGTATCGTGACCGCCCCAGCCGTAGCCGTACATACCGTTAAGGAAGGCAAGATATCCCTGCATTCTCGCACCGAAATTCTTGGTCCAGAGATAACAGTACTGTCCCTCATAGTTTATTGAGGGCTTACCCTGTGAATTGTACCAGAAGTCCTTTTCAATATCAAAATCCGTCTGCTCAGTTTTTGAAGGTGTCCACTGCGCCGCATAGAAATTATGCTCCTTCACATCACGGAAGGCTGAGGACATAGCCCCCTTATGATAAACCTTGCAGTCATCGGAAGCGCCGTCACCGTTACCGTAGGCAGCTGTTGCACCTGCATTCTCTTGATGTCCCGTGAGAGGATGGTCATAAGCATCATAAATGCCGATATACTCAGCGACAAGCTTATACGGGTTGTTTTCGTAATTCCACATAGGATGAGTGGTGTCATTCCAATAGAAATCATTATCTATTTCCTGACCGAGTGTCCATATAACGGGGTATGCGGAATATCTTGCAACCCAAAAGCGGCTGATTTTTTCAAGATATGCTTTAATTCCGTCAGACATCTCGCCGTTTTCCTTAACACCGCCAAAGTTGTTTATAAGCACCTCCATAGAATAAGGGAAGAAAAACTCTGCGTTGGCATGGGTAAGTCCGTGCTCTGCAATGATTGCAAATTTCTCATCATAGCTGTGAAGACCTGCCATATCTTCCTCGGTGATTCCGTTTGAAAAATCGAATTTTTCGTCAATAGGCTCACTCTGAATTACGGTGAAGCCCTGAGAAACTCTCTTTTCACAGATGGTTCTTACCATTTCGGCAGTTTCTCCGCCAAGACTCCAATGAGTGTCACCAAGATAGAAGAAGGGGGTACCGTCATCATAGGTAAAATACTTTTTACCCTCTTTTGTTGTAACAAAGCCGTGCTTATAGACATCAAGCTCACCCGAATATTCCGTACAGCTTACCTTGCCTGTTTTTCCGTGAAGAGCGATATTCTCTGTATCGGTACAGACAGTCCTGAAATACCATTCCCCCGTGAAGGGACAGGCAAAGCGGATTTTCCAGGTATTCCCTCCGTCCCAGAAGCCGGGTACGGTGTAAAGTCTTCCGTCACAGTAAAGCTGAAGGTCAATATCAACGTCATTAAATGGGTCCGAATAAGCCTTTTCGCTTACAAGGGTAAGCTCGTTCATAAGCCACGCTTCGGTGCTGAGCATAAAATCGGGATTTTCTATAGCTTCCCCGTCATATTCCTGCCAGGAGGGAGCGGATACAACAGCTTCGGGAATATTCGTTTCATCGGTCTTTACAAGCCTGTTCCAATTCTTCACAACAAAATTAACGAACTTTCCCGTAATCTCCTCAAATGCTTCAATTACGGCAGGCACTTCTTTTTCTCCTCCGTCAGAGGCAGATGCTACGGTAAACACAGAAGAAAAAACCGTAAGAACACATAAGATTAGTGCCGGGATTTTCCTTTTTATCATATCCATCATCCTTTCAGTACTGATTTAGTCAATTTTAACACTATTATTATTTATTTTCAAGCAAATCAGGTAAATATCACATATTATTTGCATACTATCGGTTGTTTTCGGTTTCCGGTTGTGATATAATAGCCAAGATATCCCGACAAAGTAAAGGAGCCTGTTATGATTTACAACTTTTATCATGTTACAGACGTACACTACCACAGCAAAAGAAACTTTACCTGTGACTGGCGCACCATGCCTCAGCCGAACACTCAGATATGCATATTAAAAAGTGAGGAAGCATTCAAAAAGGCTCTCGAGATAATCGAAAATGATGAGGATACAAGCACCGTTATCATCACAGGCGATATCACAAATCACGGTGATGAATACAGCCTTGAGGAAGCAAGTGCTTTACTCGGGGAGTTCACAAAAAAAGGCGGAAATCCGTCCGTTTATACAGATTCCCATGACTATCATCATCTGAAGGACTTCAAAAAAGCTACAATAGGAGCAAAAATCCCCGCTGATGAACAGCCTGAGGAAAAAATCCGGAAGATCTTCAAGCCCTTCGGAAGAGATAAAGCGTTTGATACCTATGATGACGGAACAACCTTTATTGCAGAAATTCTGCCGGGTCTATATCATATAGCAATGGGCTACGATGCAGAGGAAAATTCATTCCTCAATCCCTCCTTCTCTGACGGGCTTATGGAGTGGGTAAAGGGCCATATTAAAAAAGCAAATGAAAAGGGCGCTGTTGTTATCTGCAGCACACACAGACCCGTTGTTGCTCCCTCCCCCGGTTACGAGGTTATCGGAAAGGGACACACCTTCATCGACGGTGAAAAAAGACTTAAGGAGCTTGCCGATATGGGAGTAAAGCTCTTTTTCAGCGGTCACTCACACGTGCAGTGTATAAAGGAAATCGTAAGCGATAAGGGCAATAAGATATACAGCGTGCAGACCTCTTCCCTTGCGGCATTCCCTCCGAAAATGAGAAAAATCACAATTGATACGGATAACGGCACAATTGACATCCGAACCATTGACATGGAGCTTCCGGATCTCGGTATGAGCTTTACCGATTATGCAAAAAAGGGCTTTCTCGGTATAATTGAGGAAATCCCCTACAATATGGAGCACGACGTTGAAGCCTTTGCAAACACTCAGGGAGGCATATCTCTACCAAAGGACTTTATTATGAAGCATCCGAAGCTTGTTATGCTTGCCGGACGCAAATTAAACGGACTTACCTACGCAAAGGTTGCAAAATTCTCAAAGAAATACCACGACCTCAGGGAAGCGGACTATGAAGATAAAAAGGATGAAAAATTTGTAGACCTGCTTCTTCGTCTTATAGAAAATCTCTACAGGGGAAACGCTCCCTATTCCCCCGGAACCGTAGAATACAAAATCACAATGGGAACGATCAGAAAAATTGAAAGGCTTCTCGGACTTTTCCGCGTTGATTCAAGAAAGCTGCTCGGAGGATATTCCCTGACGGAGTTTGTCGAGCCGCTTCTTTATAATGCAGGTCCCGATGACGATAACCTGACAATACGGACGGATTAAAATATTCGTTTTACCTGCTCACAGGAGGACATTATGGCTGAAACAGTTTACAAAAAAATAAGAAAAGACCGCAATCTTACAAGAGATGAGGTCTGTGACAGCGCTTTGTCTTCAGGCTCCCCCATTCAGCCTGAAAGGCTCGAAAGAATTGAAAACGGAAAATTCCCCATAACCCCCCATGAGGTTATGCTTCTTTCTGAGATTTACGGCGAGCCGACTCTCTGCAATCACTACTGCTCAAGGGAATGTCCCATAGGTGAAAAATACGTTCCGGAAATAAAGGTAAAGGACCTCACACAGATTGTTCTCGAAATACTATCTTCGCTTAATTCAATGAAAAAAAATCAGGAGAGGCTCATTGAAATTACCGCAGACGGCGTTATTGAGGATGACGAAATAAGGGATTTTGTGCATATACAAAAAGAACTGGAAAAAATTTCAATCACCGTGGAAACCTTACAGCTCTGGGTTGAGCAGATGCTTGCAAGCGATAAAATCAATATTGAAAAATATAATGAAATCATAAATGAATAAAGAAAGCGGTATCGGACGTATTATCCGATACCCTTTTTTGAAATTTTGCATTAATTGACAATTTACGCCCTTCGTTTATGCACTTTGTGCTATTCATTTTTTGCGGTAAATGAGGTATTATTGAATCAAAGAGAAAAAAGGAGTATCCGGAATGTCGCCGACGCATAAAATATCAGCGATAAAGCTTAACAATATCTGCTCTACGAAAAAAGCATAGTATCGAAATAAAAAAATCACAACAAAAGGAGAAATCAGAATGACCGAAATAATTATCTCAATTTTAGCTGTAGTTTTACTCATAAAGGCAATAAGCCTGACATTCAAGATTACCTGGGGACTTGCAAAAATCGTTGCGACAATACTTCTTGTTTTAGCGGTTCCGATATTCATCGTTTGCCTTATCCTTGCAGGCGGCTTCCTCCTGCTTATCCCCATAGGACTTATAGCTGCCGCCATCGGAGTAATAAAGCTCTTGGCATAACAGCTCAAAAAAAACCAAGACCCCTGACTTTTACGCTCAGGGGCCTTTTGCGTTTTATGGGATAATTTTTTCAGTAATTTCAATTTTTTCCTTATACCGGGCGTTTATATATTCTCCGTCCGTGTATACACAAACGGAATTCAAGCTGACATCCGCCCCGTCAGGCACATATAACACCGTCCTGATACCCTCGGGCAACGTAAGGTCAATAACATATTCACCGTCAGTTTTTTTATAATCAAGAGTTATAAGTCCCTTTACACTCGGCACGGTACAGGTCATAACCTCGGAAAGAGTATACTGAGGGTCAATTTCAACAGCCTCATAGCCGGGTGAAAGCGGAGCTATACCTGCAAAGTGCTTACTCATAATAACGAGAGGTCCGCCGCTCCAGGCGTGGTTTTTAGTTCCCTGCCAGGCCGCCCAGAATTCCCAGAGAGTAGAATAATCCTCGTTTACCATATCTGAATATCTGTCCTTTATTCTCTCGCGGGCTTCTTCATATTCACCCATTTTACAAAGAGCTTCAAGCACATAATATTCCATATAGGGACTCGAATTTTTTGTTTCGGTCAGAACCTTTTTAATTGTACCGTACTGCTCCTCTTTCGCAAGTCCGGATAAAACAGCAAGGGCATTTGCTCTGTCATCGGGCTTTCTTACGTCACCGCTTTTATAGCCGTCCTCGGTCAGAAGTGCCTCATAGCCCTTTCCGATTGATTCTTTTCTTTCGGAAATAAAGGGAAGGTCACCTTCTTTTCCGAGAATATCTGCCATTTTTTCCACGGAGGTGAGTGCATAATAAAACCAGGCATTTTCTATAGCGGTCATATCAGCCTTACTGCCCCAGTCGGGCCAGTCCCAGGAGCCTTCACGGTGAACAACAAGGTTATTATCCCCTATTTCCCAGAGCTTCAGATAGTCAAGGGAAGCATCATATACCCTTTCAAGAAATGCTTTATCTCCCGTATATTCATAATATGTGCAAAAGCCGACAATGCCTGCCAGCTGCTGAACGGGCAACTCAAAAAATTCACCGTTTATAGGCACTACAGTCTGCAGAATCTTTGATTCATCCGTGTGTGACAGCATTGCCTCCACGCCCTTCTGATACAGCAGATAAGAATTGCTGTCAAGTGAATACATGGTCATTATCATTTCACTTGTAACATCGCCCCACCACTGCGCTCTTTCTCTGTCGGGACAATCCATAAAATTATCACGCATAGTAACGTAAAGCGTACGAAGGGATTTCTGCCATAAGGAATTCATAAATTCATCGTCGCATATAAAATTTCCGCTGAATTCGGTATTATATCCCGTTTCGCGGTACTGAAGCGACAAAACAGTAACTCCCTTGGGGATTTTATATGTAATATGCTCACCGTTGAACCAACCGGGAGCTTCAAACTCCTGCTCCCCTTCCTTTGTTATGTAGGTTGTTGAAACGGCACCTATCAGGGTATTTTCCGTGGTTATTCTTATCTTTTTTCCTGCAGGTGCACTTATCCTGAAATACGGTGTCACCTGTGCATTATAAGGAATATCCACGGTAATTTTTTCTCCGAAAAGCTTTTTTACGGTATAATTCTCATATTCCGCCGAGTTTTCATAGGATTTCAGACCAAAATCCTTAAGGAACGGAATTCCCCGTGGATAAAGCTTTCCGTATACACCCTCTCCGCCGAGAGCATATTCGGTTGCATTCTCCCAGGCTGCAGCATCGGAAGCTGCACTTATCCTGTCATCGGAAGCCTTCCTTGCATCATAATAAATACTGTATTCGGGCAGACGGTAATTCGGAGGATAAAGAGAGCTGTCAACGAAAGCTTCGTTTCTTTTTACTCTCCAGCTGTTGTCCGAAACTATTGAAATATCCTCATTTACTGCCTCAAAAATGAAGCCGCCCTGACCGCTGCTGCTGTAGGAAAAGCTTTTTTCGTTATCCCAGTACCACACCAGAGCATAAACAGAGTTTTCACCCTCCTTAAGATAGGGTGCAATATCAATACTGTCATAATAGCCGCTGCCCTTGGCAGGCCCTCTCTTCACGCTTCCCTCAGAAACAACAGTTTCTCCGTTTATATAAAGCCAGTATTTTGAATCGGCTGAAATATGTGCCGTAAGCGTATCGGGTACGGCTTCAAGCATTACGCTTTTATAAAAGCACATCCACACGTTTTCCTTATTGATATTATCCTTGTCCCATATCCATTTTGCCTGCCAGTCCGCTTTTTCTTCAGTCGGAATTACAGAATAAGAAGGGATATCTTCAGGTATATCGTAATCATTAGAAAAAGGAGTCATTTGTACATCCCCCCACGAGAACAATGAAGAAATCAAGGCTCCCGCTATAGCAAAATAAGAAATTATTGTCTGAAAAAACTGCATAATACTCTCCGTTCTGTCAACAGATAATGTTATCCGGCAATCCGCCATTTCATTGCTTTTGCAATCACAAAGGACCCTTTATCCAATTCAGCTGTATTGCTGAAAACATCATCCGACCATATAATATACCTCTGATCGCTGATTATAACCGAGGTGTCCGTTATCTCGCATTGGTTGTCCTTTATCTGCCATTCAAGAATGTCTTCAAATTCAATTTCAACAACGGCATCACTGATGCTTGTAACCAGGATTCTGAGCATCAGCACGGTTTTTTCGGAATCAAAATAATGTGCGTACTCCGTTGCTGATATACCGTTATTTTCATACTGAACTCCGATTATATACCCGTCGTGCAACGAGTTTGTTGTATCCAGAAATTCTTTTATATCCTTACCTGATTTGATTTCTTTGAACATATTGATCCCCTCTGCATTTCAGCTTCCGTAAACTATAATTCCCGCAACAGCTGACAGAACAATCAGCATTATGGGAGATAATCTTTTCTTTGCAATCAGCTTATAAAGTACCATACAAAGCACCAGAACAGAAAAAATAATAATTGCCCTTATGCTTATGCTGAATTCATTCACCGTGCCGAACAGATTTCCGAAAACCATAAAAAGTCCGGTTGCAAGCACAATACCTATAACACAGGGCTTGAGGCCTCTCAATACAGCCTGAACGTATTTGTTCTTAATTGCATTCTTAAGAATTGCGGTTATGAGCAGTATTATTGCAAATGACGGAATCACAACTGCAAGTGTTGAAATTAACGCACCGAGGAAGCCTGCCTGACTGCTTCCTATATAGGTTGCCATATTTACCATTATGGG
Organism: Acutalibacteraceae bacterium; assembly: GCA_045533835.1. Classification (GTDB taxonomy): domain Bacteria; phylum Bacillota; class Clostridia; order Oscillospirales; family Acutalibacteraceae; genus RUG806. Next base: position 14,069 of record JAZSIM010000043.1, on the reverse strand, counting down.
ACCCGGCGTGCTTTCACTTACTGCAATCATATACGTGAGCATTTCTTCATCCAGCCATCCGTAGGACAGCACAACGTCACGTATAAGAGGTATTGCTCCGTAGCCTCCGCCGAAGGTAAAGCAGCCTACCTTAAGAAATCCGAGAAAAAGCTCAAGGTAAATCATTGCCCGTCACCGCCCTTCTTCTTATTTTCACCGTTTAAAACAAATAACACAAGGCTTACCGCAGCGGCAATAAGCATAAGGCTTACTGACGAAAAATTCCGCGAAAATATATTTATAAGAAGCAATGCGCAGGCAGAGCAGACCATAATAGCCACGGGCAAGGGCTTCTTTTTCATTTTCCTTATCATATTGATTGCCGCATCAAGAATCAGAAGTCCTACGGCAATTTTAATACCCTTAAATGCATTTGCAACAATCGTCAGCTCAAGAAAATTATCAAGGAACATTGAAATTATAAAAATAACAGCGAAGGACGGAACGATCATGCCTACAGTTGCAGTCAATGCCCCGGGAAAGCCTGCTATTTTATAGCCTGTAAAGGTAGAGCAGTTGATTGCAATGGGTCCGGGAGTAGACTCTGCAACAACGGCCATATTCATCATTTCATCGTGTGTAATCCACTTTTTCCTCTCCACACAATTATTCTCAATTACGGATATCATCGCATATCCGCCGCCAAATGTAAACATACCTATCTTTGCAAAGGTCAGAAATAATTCCAACAAAATTTTCATTATCTTTCACCTTATTCTTACCTGTACGGGAAATCAATAAAATAATTATAGCATACTCCGATAAAAATTACCATAAAATTTCCGCAAAAACGAAATTAAGCATATTAACTTGAATTTTTCTGCACCGCGCGGCATAATGAAGCAAATAAGTTTTCAGAAGAAGGAAACTGAAACGGATGCCGAGCCGGGAAGAATTCTACATCTACAGCCACTCTTCCGTAATAAGATAAAAAAACGGATGTAAAAGCACTTTCGTTTTTACATCCGCTTTTATTTGTTTAAATCCGTTAAGCTTCCTTTGCATATTCAGAAAGAAGCGCATGGTTATTCATAGGCTTACAGCAGCCTTCTGTTTTGACGGATGACCATTTGCGCTCAATTTCCTCTGCCGAATCATTGTTAATGTCAACAACATTGTCCTCATCATCCGAGCCCATCATAAACCACTCACTGGTTTTTCCCTTAGGGCAATGTCCCTTATATGTCCAGGTAAGCCAGTTATAGGAGCACTCATTAAAAAGCTTTAATATATATTCCCAGTCTGCTGTTCCTCTGCAGGGAGAGAATTCACCGACCAGAACGGGGACATTAAAGCCCTCTCTTGCGTGATGCAGGGTTACCTCCCTGAAGCTCTCGTCTGAATCATCATAAAGGTGATACTGATACATGACGTTTTCCCAGCCGCGCTCCTCGGGATGCGGTATGTCATCAGGAGTCCATATTGCTTCAAGAGTGATTATATGATCGGGGTCTTTTGCCCTTACAGCATCGTAAAGCAGAGAGTAAACATCATGATATTTACTGTTGACCTTGTCTTCTCCCTCGTAATCGCACATAGGCTCGTTCATAAGGTCATAGGCAGCAACAGTGCCGTTGCCTGCAAAATGACGGGCAATTTCACTCCAGAGAACACATGCAAGCTCACGGAATCGGGCACCCTCTTCGGTATCGTCATAAAGCCTGCAATGATTCACACGGCAGCAATGGTGGGCAATGCTCTGAAATCCCGGCACTCCGTGCATATCAAGAATAACGTATATCCCTCTTCTTCCGCATTCTTCAACAACCCAATCAAGACGTGAAAAATCAATTTCACCGTTTTCCTTACGCTTCCACGTACCCGAATCATCCGTCTGAAAATTGCGGTACCAGAAGGGCACACGCACACAGGTAAAGCCAAGCGTCTGAAGATAGTCAAGGTCTTTTTCAGTTATATAATTATCCTCACGAATTCCGATAAGGCGTTCCGCCTCTTCTTTACCGAAGCGTGCTTCAAGCGTGGTTACAATATCCCATTGCGCTTCTCCGCCCTTAAAAAATCCCTGCCATAACTCGTCAAGCAGCCATCCGCCGAGATTCGTTCCTCTGAGAAACACCTGTTTTCCCTCGGCATTAATAATTTTTTCACCCTCACAATGCAGCATACTGAGGCTCATAGCTTATCCTCCCGATTCATTTGATTAATATAATTATAACACAGCAAAAGCTGTTTTTCCACAAAAAAATTCTTTGGAGATAACGGGGAATAAAAACAGATTGAAATGAACAATGCCCTTATGATATAATAAATTTACAAGAATTATTCTGTTATTTAAGGATAGTGGCAATTATGAAACAGATACCTTTTTACAACACAAGAATTGAGGGTGGCTTCTGGGGAAAAATGCAGAAAACATCAAGAGATGTTACCGTAGCTGCCGTTTATGACAGATTCAAAGAAACCCATCGCTTTGAAGCAATGAAATGCGACCGTGAGCAGCACGAGAGAGAGGGCTGGAAGCCGCATATTTTCTGGGACTCCGATGCTGCCAAGTGGATAGAGGGTGCCGCATTTTCTCTCGAATACGAAAAAAACGAGGAGCTCGAGAAAAAAATTGACGAGCTTGTTGATATGATGTGCACCAGTCAGCGTGAGGACGGCTATTATAATGCTTATTATAATGCATATGAAACCGATAAGCGCTTCACGGTCAGAGATAATCACGAGCTTTACTGCCTCGGCCACCTTATTGAAGCGGCTGTTGCCTACTACCACGCAACAAAAAAGGATAAGCTTCTCGGGATGGTTGAAAGATACGTTGATCTTGTCATAAAAATCTTCGTTGAAGAAAAAAGCGCGAAATTTACCACCCCGGGACACGAGGAGATTGAACTGGCGCTTGTTAAGCTTTACAGACTTACGGGCAAGGAAAAATATCTTGAGCTTTCGAAGTTTTTTGTGAACAGCCGCGGCAATAACGAGATTGACCGTGCAGGTATCCGTGACTGGATGACCGACCATTATCTTCAGGACCACCTTCCCGTCCGTGAGCAGACAACGGCAGAGGGGCACTCCGTCCGTGCGATGTATCTTTATATGGCAATGGCAGACCTTGCTCTTGAATGTAAGGATGAAGAGCTTTTTAAGGCTTGTGACACAATTCTTCACAACGTTGCGGAAAAGCGTATGTATATCACAGGCGGTATCGGCTCCACACATATCGGCGAAGCATTCACCGTGGATTATGACCTTAAAAACGAGCAGGCTTATACGGAAACCTGTGCGACCCTTGCACTTTCCCTTTTCTGTCAGAGAATGTCAAAAATCAGGCCCGCAGGTCTTTACGGGGATGTTGCAGAGCTTGCAATGTACAACGGCAGTATTTCGGGTGTTTCCGTAAAGGGCGATGAATTCTTTTACGAAAACCCGCTTACCATTGACCTTGCCAACCACGAAAAAAACAACGCAACAAGGGAAAAGGAGCGGTATCCCATTACACAGAGAGTAAAGGTATTCGGCTGCTCCTGCTGTCCTCCCAATATTCTCCGATACGTAAACTCCATCGGTGATTTCCTTTATACCGAGGATGACGACACCCTTTACGTACATCACTATATGAACAGTACAACAGAGTATGAGGGCAAAAAAATCTGCCAGGAAACACTTTATCCCTCCTGCGGCAAGGTAAAGCTTACAGTTACGGGAGATTACAAAAAAATTGCCGTACGTGTCCCCTTATGGTGCAAAAAATTCGAGGCATCAGCGCCTTACGTATTAAAAGACGGCTATGCATATTTTGATGCTTGCGAAGCTATCGCTTTTGATTTTAATATCTCTCCCCGGTTTGTCGTTTCAGCTCCCGGTGTTCACGAAAACGCAGGAAAAACCGCACTTATGTACGGCCCCGTAGTTTACTGTGCTGAGGGTGTTGATAACGAGGGAGATATTTTCGGACTTTCAGTCAATACCGATTCTGAATTTGAGATTGAGCAGGATTCATTTTTCGGGCTTCCCGTAATTACGACTGACGGCTTTATGAAGGTACACAGCGGCAGTCTTTATCTGGATATCAGTGACGTAAAATACGACACCGTAAAAATAAAATTTATTCCCTATTACGCTATGGAAAACAGAGGCGAAACCGATATGCTCGTCTGGATTCCCGCAAAAAGCTGAATACAAAAAAGGACTGACACACAAAATAAGTGTGCCGGTCCGTTATTATAAACAGAGTTAAAGCCAAAATCACTGCCTCCATAAGAAGAACGAAAAAAACTGCATCCCTGTCAGGTATCAATGAAACAAACTACTGCTTATATATCTGTTTCCCGCATAAGCTTCAATGCCCTTGAAGATGCAAGCTTATCTGCCTCCGTTTCCAGAATAGCTCTTCTGCTGACCCATTTATATGCAACAGTTTCTCCCTTTTGTAAAACTACGGCATCTTTATCGCAGTCAGTTACACATAAGTATTCAACATAAAGCGAATGATGTCCGTCATGAACAACTCTTTCAAGCTCCTGCAATTCGGAAGCAACAATTCCTGTTTCTTCTCTTAATTCACGGATTGCACAATCGAGCGGCATTTCGTCAACCAATGCAGAGCCGCCTGCTGTCAACTCCCACATTCCGCCGAAATGCTTTTCAAAATCACGCTGCATCAGAAGATATGTTCCGTCAACGTGCTTTACAATTATTTCGCAGACCAGATGATACATCCCGTCGGGAATTGCCTCGCCTCTTATCAGTCTGACATTTTCGGATTTATTAAAATCTCTGTCGTATGCGTCCCATATTTCCGCCATAAAATCACCTTATCTTTCTTTTTAATAAAACTGTACTGAATTGTGCATTCCGAAGCTGTCAGAGCACAGCATCAGAGGTTAACAGGAATACAACACCGGGAATTCCGTTTTCGGGTCCTCGGGAGAACCGATTTCAAGCATCAGGCTGCCGTCGGGCATTACCCTCGCTTCTGCATCAGGCATAAAAAAATATCACGGCAGTAACGGATTCACAGCAATCCCCTTTTAATACCTGTTCTTAAGAAATAATTATATCACACACCAAACGTACAAATCAATATAATCAGTAGGAAAGCTCCTTTTACACATACCGTCTTAATCAGAAAAAGGGGCTGTAAAAAACGAAAGATTTTTACAGCTCCTTTTAAGGGGAGAAAAAAGAGGAAGAACGGACAAACTGAGCAAAATCAAGGCGTAAGACTTGATTTTGTTTGCCCGGTGCGTACAAAGGTACGTCGGGCAGCGAGGCTTGTTTGCAGTATAAAACATAAAAATTTTCTGATTTTCGGTTTCTCTCAGATTTATAGGGTTCTGCAGGCTTAACCTGCAGAACCCCTTGATTTATATAGTTTTATACGGTCTTCGCTTTTTACATCACCTTTATTTGTTTTTACTGTACATCACAGTATCTGCCGATTTCAAACATTGTTTTAGGGTATCTGAGAGTTTTTCCGAAGGCGGTGATATTTTCAAGCTCTACCTGAACCGTATTTGTGTCGCTCTTCGTTCCTGCGATTTTGGGAGCCATATATGAGGTGTAGGAAATATTTCTGAAAACAATGTTTTTGATTTCAAAATTCTCTGCTTCCTCGTCATAAATCTTTACAAGCATAGGTCTGCCCTCGTCACGGAAAATTTCAATGTTTTCAAAAAGCACACCGTCAATACTGCCTTCGGTCTGTTCTGCCACAACAACAAGGGAACCGATTCTGTCATTATTCCATATACCGTCACGGTAAATTACCGCACAGTCACGGAAGGTTACATCAGTAATGCTCTTGTTTACTTCACCTGTAATGCCGAAGCATCTTGCGTAACCGCCCCAGGCAATACAGTTTGTAAAGGTAATGTTGTCACTGCCCATTTTTCCGCCGAGAGCCTTTACTTCAAAGGTATCGTCCGCAACTCTTGCAAAGCAGTTGTCAACAGTTACATTATGGCTGTTGCAGATTGCAAAGCCGTCGCAGTTTCCGCGGTTACCGATAATATCAACATTATCAATATTTACACCATTACAGCAATAAGCAATAAATGACCACTCGGGAGAATTAATGATTTTGATATTGCTAACGGTAATATTATTGCAGTCGGTAAACACAACACCGCGTCTTTCTCTTCTGTCAAGACGGGTAAGGTCTATTACACCTCTGCCTGTAAGTGTCAGATTGTTGCAGTTGAAGAAATTAAGGAAGGGGTATCTTGTAAGCCCTATTGAATTGTGATACCAGGCGCTGTCTTCAAAATATTTGTTTTCATCCTCGGCGCTGTTAATATCGAAAAGGTGATTTGCTATAACATAAGCACCTTCTCTGAGATATATTACCTGATTGTTCTGTGCAACGAAATTTACGTAATCATATTCGTAAACACCCTTATCAAGAACAATTACGTTATCCTCGCCATATTCAGCTACATATTCGGCAATTTCCTTGTCCTCATCAATCTTTTCACGCACCATAAGAGTATAGCCGTAATACTGATTTGCATCATTGAAAAGGAAGGTATAAACACCTGTTTTATTGATAGATGCGGTTACGGTGTTGTTTTCGCATTTTGCCTTAACACCGTGAGAAGCGGGAAGAACAACAGCGTTTTTAAGCGTTACGTCAGCACCCGTTATTTCAATATTGAAGGAGAAGTCCTCATCAGCATCAAGATAAATTTCAGAAAAAGAATGAAGTGTGCCTGTATCATCAACACGAATAAACACTACAGAAGCATATACGGGAATTTCCTCACCGCTTACCTTTGCGGTATAATAGGGTGAAACAGTGATACCGTTCATATCGTCATATCCGCCCGACTGCACGTATTCGGGAAGCTCAGCAGATGCTCGTCCTACAAGCTCAGCCTCTGAAAGACCTGCTTCCTCAAGGGTGATTATTGCTTCATCAGGATAAGAAAGATATGAAAAATCAAAATTTTCACTCTCGGGACTGATTGTCACGGGACACAGAAGATTCGTGAGAAGCATTGTAAGTGTTGTAAAAACTGTAAAGAAAAATTTAACTATTACCTGCATTGATATTCTCCTTCATAATGGTTTGTTATATTATAGCAAAAGATATTCAATAATACAATATTTTTTTTGTACTGCACCACATAAAGCAGGGCGATCATACTGCCTGCTTCATTTACAGCGTAAGTTCCATACGCCTGTGAGAATTGACATGCAGTCCGGTTGCAGATTGATTATATCACTTACATATGTAAGAAACAATAAAATCCTGCATGTAATTCTTTTGTAAATCTTATTGATAAACGGCTCAAGAATTATAATTTTGTAAAAAAAATATTACAATTTGCTTTTTTGCTCAAAATTTTATTGTAATTTATAAAAGAATTGTATATAATAACAAAAAGGCTATTTTGCATCTGAATTCAATGAAGCCTGGGCATGAGCAAAGATCAGGCTAAAAGGAGGACATACCGGATGGATGAAAACATAAGAATCAGCAACTCAGAATTGCTTTATGATCCGCTTTTCAGTCAGAAGCCGGACATAGAGATGAAAGGGAGAGAACACACAAGGTTCAAGCTGCTGTTTATAATTATAATAACAGTTTTTGTCGGCTTCTCTCTGTTCTTAAGCTTTAACTCTATCAGTTCCGATAAATATACATACAAGGAAAATGATACAGGCTTTACCCTTGAACAGTTTGTCGGGCAGGAAAGCGATATAGCTCTTCACATTGATTACGTAAGAGATGATGCAGGCACAACAGACACATCAAAGCCTGTTACCGGGGTGCGTGAATTCTCAATGAGCTGTAATGAATATGTACGCTTTATCTTTATCGGCAAGGACGTTTCATATCTTGAGCCTCATTGCTTCTACTACACAAAAAACCTTTTTGCGGTAATTGTTGACCCTGAAAATCAGAATTATACATCCGTTGACGGTGTTCTGTATTCTAAGGATATGACAGAAATTATCCTTCATCCCATGAGAAACCATCAGTACAGAACAGCTTTAGCGGATGGCATTGCAGCTCCCGCAGATGCAGAAACCGCAAAAGCATTCCTCAACGCATTTACGGAAAAATACAGTGATGAAGCAACAGCGGATGCGGAAGCCTACAACAATCAGTTTTCAGGCTACGCTTATTACGAAATTCCCGATACGGTCACAAGAATTGAAGCCTCTTGCTTCAGCGATTGCGAAGAGCTGACACACGTTGAAATTCCTGACTCCGTCAAGGAAATCGGAAGTCTTGCATTCTTCAAGTGCAAGGGCTTTGAAACAATAGCAATTCCCGACGGTGTTGAGTCAATCGGATCGGACGGATTCTCATACTGTGCAAAGGTCACCTATATTTATGTACCCGAAAGCGTAAAGTTTATCGGCCATCACGCTTTTTACGGTAACCTCGGCTGCGATAAGATATATCTCGGTGCCGAAAATGAAGATTCTGTTGAAACCGGCGAGAACTGGCTTCCGAAGCAGAACGAAAGATCGCTTAAAGATGTTGAAGCAGTTTACGGACAGAAAAGGAGGGCAAGCTGATGGCAAACGGTAAAGGAAAAGCTGCTTTTCAGAATTTAAAAAATCATTGGAATGAACCTGACCGATCAAAAGGAAACTATGTTCCCTTCAAGGAATACCTCACGGTTTTCTTTGGTGTCGGCATGAACTACAGCATCAAAACTCCTCTGTCATATCTCGGATTCAGCGCGTCATGCTACCTTATAATGTATCATTACCAGCTGCCGTATCTTGCATTTTCGGTCATCACACTAATAGGTCTTCCTCTGAGCTACCTCTGGAGCCTTATGACATGGATTGTAAATGACAACCTCGGCATTCTTGAAAAGAAAACCGAAAGAAAATTCCTGTGCTTTTACGGTGCGGTTGCCGCCGTCGGTCTGGGGCTGATACTGTTTGATGCTGCGCCTCTTCTTCCCGGAGGATTAGCAGATCTTCTTAACAGCATAAACGGTATAAGCGCACGAAGCTTTCTTAAGATATTCGGCATTCAGATTTTTATAAACGCCTACGGCGGACTCAGAAACATTCTCTGGCGAAAGAAGCTCGTTCCCAAATACGGCAGATACAAATACGTGCTCTTCTCCAACTTCTTCCAGAAATCAATCATGATAATACTTATCGGCTGGCTTCCGATTTATGACGTTAAGTTTGTTGAAGACAGAATGTGGATGGCATATCTTCTGTTTATGGTCTACGATATGTTCCCCTTCGATAACGTTATTGAGCAGTGCACACAGAATATTTCTCCCAATCCTCACGAAAGAATGCTTATAAGAACCTGGCCCGTAAAGCTTTCCCACTTTGTCAAAAACATATTTGACGTTATAGTTCCGCTTTTCGGTATTGCCTTTGACGACATAAGATTCTATAAGTACGTTGTTCCCGCAGTTTTCATTCCCATGGGCGCATTGACACTTCTGAGTGTCCGTAATATCAACGAGAGAATTCCTCAGCCTCCCCTTGAGAAGAAGCAGAAGATATCCTTCTGGTACGGTATTTCTCAGGTTATGAAAAACAAGTATAACTGGCTGAATACCATTTCCTCTCTGCTTGACTCCTTCGGTAACGGTATGATCAACCTTACAAACGTTATGTATTTCTTCTCGTTCCGTATGTACACCCAGTGTGCAATTTACGGTCTGATGAAAACGCTGATGAGCTTCAGGTCAACACCGCTGAGCTTTATTGCCCCCTTCTTTGTAAAGCGCTTCTCATACAGGTCACTGAAAATTGCAAAGATGATTATTTGCGCGGTAAATTCCGTTGCGGAAATGCTGACAATTATGGCATTCCCCACAAAGCAGAATCTTTGTGGTATCGTTATTTTCACATGTGAGTTCATAAAAGGCTTTGCGACAGCAATTCCCGATGTTGCCGATTCCGATATGGGCATAAGAAAGAATGACTATCAGATGTATCTTTCAGGTGAGCGCCTTGAGAATTTCAGCGGCGTGTTCAGCTGGATTATCTCTCCCGTAACCACATTCGTCAGCCTTATAATACCCGTAATCATCCTGAAAGGCGGATTCAATTCAAACTGGGATATTCTCTTTATTGACTCCGCAAGATTCAACATTCTTGCCGTTCCTCTGGCATTTGACCTTGTGGGCTTTGTGCTGATGATTATTCCGTATATATTCTGGGACTTCAATAACCCGCAGCACGAATATGTTATGGAGGTGCTTAAGCAACGGGAAAGGCTGGCACAGGAAGGATATTTCCCTGCAGATTACGAGGGCGGACTTAATTTCGCAGAACCGGGTGAGCTTCATTCGGGCATTCCCGTGAAGTCCGCGGAAATGATTGCAAAACGAAATGCACTTCTCGAAAAAGGAGATGCTTTATCTGAAGAAGCGCCCCCTACCGAGGAAGCCGTAACAGACGGTGTATCATAACTATCAGTAAAAATAAGATTCCAGTAAAACAAGGAGTCCGGTGCTTAAACCGGACTCCTTCTCATATTTCCCTGTTAAATCGGATTTTATCAAGCTGACAGTAAATGTTTTATTTTTTTCTCTTGCTGCGACAGATAACAAGTGCAAGCAGAACAACTGCAGCTATTACAGCTGTCAGACAGCATATACTCACCCAATCAAAATTTGATGTGATCAATACAGCGGTAGGGCCGTCTGCCCCGCCGATAACACCAACAGAACCGGTATCTCCGCCGCAACCGACCAGACTAATCACAAAAGCAAATAAAATGGCGAATATCATTGACTTTTTCATACAATTACACTCCTTCATAAAATCCCGGTTTTCTGTCAAGACATCAATAAACAATATAAACCGGGAAATTGCTTACAGTTATTTTTTTACCGGTTTCAATGAGATTGCCGTACATATCGTAAGCCGCATATTCACCGTCGGGGGCTGTTACCTTGTTTTTTTCTCCAAGGCTGTAATACACCTCAAGCTTTCTTCCGTTTTTTGTGTATTCGTCAATCACAAGGTCTTTTTCAGCTGAAGCACTCTTCACAAAATCTGCATTACCGAGAAAACGGATAACCGTTGCATAGGCTATTGCGGCATCGGAGGGCTGCAGATATTCGTCAAAAAACGCAAAATCATTTATATCGTTTTCGGGTGTAACGGTTTTTCTGAAGGCAAATGAAACAAATCCCCTTGCGCCTGATGAACGGGTGTAAAGCGCCTTGCATGCAATTGTCCCGGCATCTGCCCCGCCAACACCGCTTTCGCTGTTGAAGCCGCCGTCTGCAAGTCCTGCTTCATTTGTAAGCATTCTCATCTGTGACATATAGTCAAAGTAATTATCCAGTCCGTCGTGGTTGTGATAGCCAAAGGTATCAAGCATGCCATTATTTATCAGCTCTGCAGATTTATTATAGTACACCGAATTAGCTTCCTTCTCTGCGGTTGCAAGACCGCCCGAATAAACAAAAGCTGATTTATTTTCGTCCTTTAACGCTTTTGCGGTGCTTTCAAGAAGCTCAAAATATTCTTCAGCTGTTCCTGCGAAGAAATGCAGATTAGGCTCGTTCCATATTTCCCATAAAATATCCTCGTTATCTGCATAATGGTCAGCAATTTTATTTGTAAAATCATTCCATAACCTGATATCGGGAGGATAGGTCCAGCCGATTGCTTCATCATAATTCTTTTTGTATTCTTCGGCGGCTGACCACTCACCTGCATTGTAGCCGAGAAGCCAGTTATATTTCATATTACGCTCGTTAACCTTACCGACAAGGTAATCCTGAACCGAATAATTCATATCTCCGTAAGGCTCACTCTGCATTGCACCCCAGCCGACGCTGTCCTCACGGATAAGATTAACACCAAGATATTCTGCCGTATCAAGAATTATTTCAACGGATTCCTCTGCGCTGTATCCGGGAACACAGAAGCCCTCCCCCCAGGTATATGCCCGGGTTATATACGGCTGAATTCCGTAGTAAAAATCATCGTCTGCCTGCTCATTTTTCGGAAAAACACCTACAGTAAAGCTGTTCACTTCCTTACCGGCCTGCCGGATTTTTATAGTAAAAATACCGTTTTCCTGCGAGGTAAGGCTTAAAATACTGTAAGGCAAGTTATAATCAAACGTAATATAAGCCCACTTATTGAAGCCTGTCTGCTCACTTTTAACGGAAACGACAGCTCCACTGCCGGATAAGCCTTCATCAAGACATTCAAGAACGATATTGATTTTTTCTCCGGGTTCAAAAAGGTTACCGTCACCCTCCACCCCGAAGCGCAAGGCGCCGTCTTCACCGTTTATGTAATATTCAACGGGACCGCAGACATACAAAGCATCTGTTCTGTTGCTATTAAGAATTATAACTGAAGCTGCACCGACCGCCGATAAAACGGCTGCTGTAATCAATATAATTTTCAGAACTGTTCTTTTCATTGGTTATTGAATCTCCTTGAAATAAAAATACGCATCCGACCTCCGACTGAGGATTTCCGGAATTTTATTCAAATAATTATGTCACTCACGGGCACCATACATCAACAAAAGTCCGGGAATGTCAATATTCCGTATATAAAGTAACAGGGCCGTACAGTCCGCCTGATGCAAAATCCCCGGCATAAGAAAGCTCTGCTTCAAAGTAAGGGGAAAGCTCTTTTATGCTCCACTTATCAAAATAGTCAGTATTGACATACCAGTTTGCAGAAGTATTTGTAACAACAATTCTCAGCTTGTTTTCTTTTCGCAGAAGTCCTTTCGGTATCTGAAGCCGATAGGGAGGCATAAGAGCCGTACCGATACAAGCGCCGTTAAGATAAACCGAGGCAGAATAATGAACATCTCCGAGGCAGATTTCCCCGGCCTTTCCGACTCTTTCATCGGATACGGTAAATTCTGCATCATAAGAACAGCTTCCCGAATAGGCCTCACCGATTAAATACGACCAGTCACCGAGCCTTACGGGCACACCCGTTTCAGCATGATTTTTGCTGTAAAAACCGTTTTCATCACATAAAAGCTCCGATTCCCTGCGTAATGTAAACAAATCTGAAATATCCGTTTTATATGTATATTCTCTTTTTTCATCCGAGGGAAATTCCTCATCCGTAAGCAGAATAACAGCCGTTTCGCCGATATAAAGAGAAAGGCTCAATATACCGTTATCTGCTTTGATTTTCTGCAATTTTCCGCTTTCAGGGTCAAGCAGATAGCCCTTCGATGAGGGCAGATGAATACGGTAATCTCCGCTTTCACCCTTCTCCCTGAAAAGACAGAAGATTTCTGCATTCTCAGAAATCCTTCTCATTGCCCTTAAACCCTTGCCGTCAATACGGACAACGGGCTCAAGTGAGGACAGCTCATATAAAACCCGTCCGCCCTTTTCGGTGAATTTTTCAAGTGCCTTTTGTGTTTTTTCGGGAATAAACGCGCCCTTCGGAATAACAATGCTTTTATAATTTGCCCTGCCTATATGTAAATATCCGTTTTCGGTTATTACGGCAGACTCAATAACGTCATCATCCGCAATATCAAAATCCACCGCCATATCCTCAAGGCTTCTTCCGACAGCATCAAACTCCCTTGCAACAGCATCTTCCTTAAGGCTTCCCCAAAAATCGGAAACGGGATAATAAAGTGCCGTGTCACATACACGCTCACCCACAGAGGCTATATATGAAAGCCTTTCCGTGTAGCGGTTAAACTGTGAAAGCTGCCTGTAATATGGCTGATTGCAGGTAAAAACGGGAAGTTCCTGAGCAAGAAGCTGTCCCTTTCTTCCCAGAGGGAAATTAAAGAGATTGAATATATTTATTCCCCTTACAGCCTGATAGCCTACCGTGTATCTCATAATATCGTAAGTAAGCCCCGGTCCCGCAACACCGAAAATTTCACTCATTGCAAGCTTTGTGCCGTTCTGTGCGGCGGCAGAGGAAGCATATTTCGGAAAAAATCCGTTGTATGCGTTCATATCATTTTTTACGGACGATTCATTTTCGGGATAAAGCTGACGCCATATGACGTCAATTCCGGGGATATCAAAGCATCGGAGCGCCCTCATTAAATTAAAATTTCCGCCCCCGTTCATACATCCGTCGGGACTGTGATCCTTATCAAGATG